>NZ_JBFADC010000003.1:0-390998 GCF_040641195.1 Glycomyces sp. NPDC021274
CGAGAGAAGTTCGGGACACCACCACCGGTTCCAGTGCCCGTCTTAGGCTGCCCCAGCAGGCGACTGCTGGGGGAAGCGCCGCCACACCACGCAGCTCAGCCCGAACCCCAAGACCGGGGTCGGGCCCCTCACCATGCCCAGGGCCGGAAGGGCCTTGAGACGCCCCTCGGGAAGCCCCACCCGCCAGCCGCAGTGCAACCCGGGAAAGTCCAGACCTTCCTTGTCGCCGCCCGCTCGAACCGGGGACCAATCGATCCGGGGGCCGCCATCCGGCCCCGGACCACGCTCACCTCTTCGTCGCTGCCCGCCTGAACCTCAAGGCATCCCCGACCCGGCTGCCGACGAACCACCCTCACCGCGACCAGACCTCGTTGTCGCTGCCTGCATGAACCGCAACCCCGGTCGCGCCAAGACTCCAGAGACCGACCAGGTTATCCCCCGCCTCGTTGTCGCTGCCGGGTTGAACCGCAGCCCATCGAGACCGGGAAGCCAAAGCGCCCGGCCCGGTTCCTCCTACCTCGTTGTCGCCGCCCGCTTGAACCAGGGACCAATCGGGCCAGGGCATTGCTTCGCCTTCTACCGCTCCTACCGCTCCTCCTACCGCAGATCAGTCCACGGGTGCGGCGGGTCGGCGAGGAAGAATCGCATGATCTCCAGGACCCGATTGGCGGGTTGGGCGCTCCAGTGACCGGCCCGTGATTCGGGCGGAGACGGGAAGCGGCCGATCGCCCAATGGAGATGGTGCCAGAGAATTCGGGCGGCCCAGGTCACATCGTCTCCGTCTGTGTAGCCCTCCAGGAAGGCTGGGACCGCGCGGAGCGGAAGTTTGGCGAACTCGGTCGCCGGATCGGCCCAGGCTGCGTCACCCCAGTCCAAGATCGCATTGAGCCGCTTGGTGTTCGGATCGATGAGCAGGTTCTGTGGGTGGGCGTCGCCGTGGATTAGCCGATACGGCTGCGCGGTGGGAAGGCGGGTTGCGAGCCGGTCGAACCAGCCGGCAAGCCAGTCGCCGAGGTCGGCGCTGAGGTATCCGTTGCTGACCAGAGACGCGATGTCAGCCCTCGGATCACCGGCGTGATCCACGGGGACTTCCGGCATCGCGTCGACGCCCTGGTGCAGTACCGCAAGTTCAGCGCCGAGCTCCCGGTACACCGGAAGCCACCGCTCGTCGGTGAGGTCGGCAGGGAGGTCCGGAACGAAGCCCGTGGCGCGCCTGAGGACCATGTACGGAACCTGCAGCAGATCACCATGGTCGAAGTCGACGATCTCGGGGGTGCGGACCCCGGCTCGAACGGCCGCCGGGATCACGCTGGCTTCTTTGCGCAGATCCTCAGCACTCTCGGGGCGCGCGATCCGCAGCACCAGGTCGTCGCCGAGGAAATAGGCGAGGTTCGCAACGCCCTGGAACGGCACAGCGGTGACGGCTGCAGGATCGACCCCATGTCGTCGGGCTATTTCGGCGATCGCTTCAAGGTTCGGCACGGCCTTAGGCTAACGGCGACGTCAAAGCGATATCCCGTACACGAGCACCGGCTTGCCCATTGGGCGGCACAGAAAAAAGGCCGGGTGCGCAGACGCGCGCGCCCGACCTCACAAGTACCTGTTGGGACAAGCGCTAAGCGCGGGCGGCAGCCTGGAGCAGACCCGCGAAGTCGGCCGATTCCAGTGCGAAGACCGGCGAGTCGTGGCCGAGCTTGGAGTCGCGGACCTGGAAGCCCTCGGCGCGCTGGCGGGCCTCGACGCAATTGCTGTTGGCGCCACCGTTGCTACGGGTGCTCTTCCGCCAGGTCACGCGGCACTCGACACAGTTGCTGTCGGCGCCGCCGCCGCTGCGAGTGCTCTTGCGCCAGTTACTGACTTCTGTCATCGAGCCACCTTCCGATACGAGTCCCCGAAGACCACATCTCCCTGACTCGGCCATGGTACAACTCGATTTTGGCGGCATCCTCGATGTGTCGGCTCTGGTCGATGGTCTCAACATAGATAAACGGCGGGGCCGCATCGGGCCGGCCATCCGGCAGGTAGATGTCGAAGGCATGTTCGATCCCGTAGTGGAGCCCCTCGAGAACTCTGACTTCGGAGTTGGGGTGATTGTCTGCCTCGAGCAGTCTGGCGATCTGCTTGTCGCGCCATTCCCAGCCGTCGAGCATCCGCATGGCGCTGCCGCTGATCAGGTAGCGGAGCATCGGGGCGGGTCGGCGCCCGACCAGCGTCAGGAAACGCCGCAACTTGCGCTGGTGATGCTGCATCGGGTTCGGCTCCTTCTCCGGGAGCATCTGGGTGTGGTAGAGCTCGACCTGGAGCGGCCCCGGGATATACCAGGGCTCCCACTTCCAGATTTCCCCCGAAGTGGCCTCGGCGAGTTCGACGATGAAGATGTTGCGGTCGCTGAGCTCCGACACGATGGCGCCGTTGTCCAGCTGCGTGATGACATGTGAGAGGAAGTCCATTCGCTTCTCGCTCGCGCCGCACACCCGCGCATACGAGGCCGCCATGCCCGCCTTGGGTCGCGTCTCGCCCGTCAAGTAGTTGGTGATGGTCCGCGGGCTCACGCCGAGCTTCGTGGCGAGCTGCTGAATCGTCAGCTGCGATTGCCGCTTCAGCGCATTCAATTCAACCGGGACGAACCATTCCGCGATGCGGGCGATCGGCATCAATGCCTCCAGGAGCTGGTGGTGGGCACTCTCGGTAACGAAACGGTACCCCTGGTCACATAGGTCTCGGGAAGTGGGTAAAGACTAGAAAGTTTGGGGCGCAATACTTTCCAACCGACCTTGCTCCTCTGCTTCACCGACCAACCGATCCCCATCAAGGCAAAACGAAGGGGCCCAAGGCGGTTAAGCCTTGGGCCCCTTCGAAGCATGGTCCAGGGTGATGGGTCAGCCTAGACAGGTGCCGAACGTCCGCCTGTGGGCGGCTAGTGGACGCCGACAGTGCGGGTGCGGCGCATCGAGAGGACATACTCGACGAGCTTGATGAGCACCTGCTTGGTGGACTCCCGGTTGCGGGCGTCCGTGTACATCACGGGGACGTCGTGCGAGATCTGCAGGGCGTCGCGGATGTCGTTGAGGTCGTGGAGCTGCTTGCCGTCGAAGCAGTTCACGGCGACCAGGTAGGGCAGCTTGCGGTGCTCGAAGAAGTCGATGACCGAGAAGCAGTCGGCGAGGCGGCGGGTGTCGACCAGGACGATGGCGCCGATAGCGCCGCGCACGAGTTCGTCCCACATGAACCAGAAGCGGGTCTGGCCGGGCGTGCCGAAGAGGTACAGGATGAGGTCCTGGTCGATGGTGATACGGCCGAAGTCCATCGCCACCGTGGTGGTCTGCTTGTCGGGCACCAGGTTGTTGTCGTCGACGCCCTCCGAGGCGGAGGTCATGATCGCCTCGGTCGTCAACGGAGTGATCTCGGAGACCGATCCGACCAAGGTCGTCTTGCCGACGCCGAAGCCGCCGGCGATGACGATCTTGGCAGAGGTCACACGAGAGGTGTCTGCGGATGAGTTCATGTGGGTCTATAGCCTCCTGAGTCCACTGAGGACACGCTCAAGGAGCTCGGTTCCGACCGATCCGTCGCCGCCGTCCGCGTCGAATCCGGTGGGTTCGTGCACTGCCAGCAATCCATCGGCCGCCATGTCGGCGACCAGTACGCGCGCGACGCCCAGGGGCACCTCCATGCGCGCGGCGATCTCGGCGAGGGACTGGAGGCGCCCGCCGCACAGGTCGACGATCACCTTCTGCTCCCGGCCGCCGAGGAACTGCCCGGACCGGCCGCGCGCGGTGGTCTCCACCAGCGCTTCCAGGGCGATCTCCAATTGGGGCCGCGTGCGGCCGCGAGTGACCGCGTACGGTCTGACGAGTGAGCCGGTCGGCTCATCACCACCGAGGACCATTACTACCTCCAACCGCGGCGCGCGGATCCCACAATCCTTGTGCCGCAGTCATGTCAGTTATCCGTGTACCGCGTGCCAGGGGAGGCACCGGCCCGTCGCCTGGGGATGCGACGGAGGGGTTCGATTGTTCAGTTCGTCCCACTCGTGCTGGCGCACATGTACGGCTCCGCAAGCGGCCGCCGTGGCTTCCGCTCGAGAGGAGCCTACCGTGCCGCACGTGCATTCGCCAATCGTGCCGGTACTGGCAGGCACGTCAACTGCGGGCCGACGGGGTCAGTGCCTGGCCGACCCGGTCCACCAGGAGCGCCATCTCGTAGCCGACCTGGCCGACGTCGCAGTTCTTCGAGGCCAGGACCGCGAACGAGGAGCCGTCGCTGATGGACATGAGGAACAGGAAGCCGCGGTCCATCTCGACCACCGTCTGGAGGACGGCGCCGCCTTCGAAGCAGCGGGAGGCGCCCTGGGTGAGGCTCACCAGACCCGAGGTCACGGCCGACAGCTGGTCGGCCCGGTCCCGCGGCAGGTCCCGCGAGGAGGCCAGCAGCAGACCGTCGGCGCTGACCGCGACGGCGTGGGCCACGCCCGGCACGCGTTCGGCGAAGCCGGCCAGCAGCCAGCCCAGGTCCTGGACCGAGGTTCCACCAGTGCTCATCGTTTGCGCTCCTTAGTAGCGTCTTCCGTGTTGCGGTTCAGCGACTCAGTTACCGTCATTGCCACGTCCTCGCTGCACCCCACGGTGATAGGCCGACAGCAGGCCCCGAATGCCCTCCGGGTTGCGCTTCTGCGCGCTGACGGTCTCCTGTGATTCCTCCACGGCACCGGGAACCAGGCGTTCCATGGGGCGGCGCTTGGGAAGTCCCACCGAGGTCGTCTCGGCGGAGACGGTCTCGGCGAAGGCGTTGTCCACCCGCGACCAGCCGTCGTCGGCGGCCGTGCGCCAGGCGTAGGAGCCCGACTCGGCTTCGGGGGAGGTGAGGCGGCGTCGTTCCAGGCCCGGGGGTGACGAGTGCTCGTCGGCGGGCTTGCTCTGCATGGGCGTCGAGCCTTCCGTGGGCTGCGGAGGGGCGGGCGGTGCCGCCTCCCAAGCCGGGGCGGGGGACTCGGCCGCTTCTGACTGGTCAGCGTAGCGCGGCGGGGAAGCCTGCGCCACCTCTGCGGACGGTGCCTCCGTCGTACGGAAGGACGACGTGTCGCCCTCCTGGACGGGCGCCTCGGCGGCGGCGCCGAGCGCCGGCGCGTCGTCCTCGACCTTCTTGGGGGCGGGGGTGACGGCCTTGAACCAGGCCGATTCGACCTCGCGGAAGATCGGGAGCTCGGTCGTGGCGTCCAGAGCGGACACGCGGTCGTTCTTGGCGGCGCGCGGGGCCTCCGTGCCCGAGGGCGCGGCGGCCGCGTCCGGCCACGACGGCGGCACCGGCTCCGGCTCGGGCGTGAACGCCTCGAGCTGGATCTTCGGCAGCGCCACGTGCTCGGAGGAGACGATCTCGCCGGTCACTTCCATGACCTTGCCGCCGGGGCGGCGCTCCTCGGCGAGGCCGCCGGGCCGGAACATGAAGCCCGGCTCCTCTTCGGTCGCCGGCGGGAACGGCTGGGTCGGCCGGCCCTGGTTGCGGTGCAGCGCGTGCTCGCCGGTGAGCGGCTCGGCGGGCTGCGGCGGGACCGGCGGGCGGGACGGCTGCTGCGGCGCGCTGGGCTGCCACATCGGCTGCGGCTGCGGCGGGGGCGGCGACTGCGGGCCGGGCTGGGCGACGGTGTCGAACAGTCCCGCGGGGCTCTCGGGGACCTGCGGGAGCGCCCCGGAGTTCATGCCGAGCGCACCGCGCGGGCCGTCGTCGCGGCCTTGCAGGGAGAACGTGTTGTCGCCGCTGTCGTAGGCGTTGTCGTAGCCGGTGCCGTCGAGCGGGACGCCGCTGCGCAGGCCGCGCTCGGGCAGCTTCGGGTCGGTGAGGACCGCTTCGCCCAGGATGACCTCGGCGACGGTGCCGCGCTGCTCGCCGGGGCGCAGCTCGACGCGGACGTCGTGCCGCTTGGCGAGGCGGGCGACCACGACCAGGCCCATCATGCGCGAGGACGCGAGGTCGATGGCCTCGCCCGACTCGGAGAGCTGGCGGTTGATGTCCTCGATCTGGCCGGGGGGCATGCCGATGCCGATGTCGTTGATGCGCACGCGGATCGCGCCCTGCGGGCTCTCGGCGGTGCGCATCTGCTCGGCCTCGACGAGCACCGGGGACTCCGGCGGGGAGAACGCGGTCGCGTTGTCCATGAGCTCGGCGATGAGGTGCACGAGGTCGTTGACCGCGGCCGGGCGGATCTCCCGCTCGGCCTCGAGGTTCCCGAACTCGATGCGGGTGTACTGCTCGACTTCGGACTGCGCGGCCTGCAGGATGTCGCCCACGGGCGCGGGGTAGCGCTCCTGGCGGGTCGAGTCCGCGCCGGCGAGCACCAGGAGGTTCTCGTCGTTGCGGCGCATGCGGGTCGCGAGGTGGTCGAGCTGGAACAGCTCGGCCAGGCGGTCCGGGTTCTCCTCGCCGCGCTCCAGGTGGTCGAGGTGGCCGATGAGCCGGTCGACGAGGTTCTGGGAGCGGCGGGCGAGGTTGATGAACATCTGGGAGACGTTGGCGCGCAGGGCGGCCTGCTCGGCCGCGATGCGGATCGCCTCGGTGTGGACGATGTTGAACGAGTGCGCCACGTTGCCGATCTCGTCGCGCTGGTCGATGTCGATCACCGCGCCGGTCTCGGCCGCGACCTCGTCGGGCGTGCGGTTGCCGATGGTCTCGGCGTCGCGCATCTGCGCCACCGCCTGCGGGAGGCTGACGTGGGCGACGTCGAGCGCGCCCTCGCGGAGCCGGCGCAGGCCGGTCGCCATGTTGCGGGCGATGAGCAGGGCGATCACGGTCGCGACCACGAAGGCCGCGAGGATGAGCACGGCTTCGAGTAGCAGCTGGAAGATCTGCGCGTCGCGGTCGGAGCTGGCGTCGGCGAGGACCTCGTCCGACTCGCTGTTGATGTAGGCGAGGCCGTTGTCGAGGATCGCGTCGTAGGAGGCGATGACCTCGGCGTTGACTTCCAGGTTCCGGTCGGTGCTGGCGGTGACCGCGTCGTTCTCGAACTCGAGGGCCGCCTGGGCCTCCTGGGTGTTCAGGCCGCCTGTGCTGAAGAAGAACGCGAGCTGCTCTTCCCGGTTGGCGACGGTCTTGAACTGGGCCTCGGCGGTCTCCCGCAGCGAGGCGTAGGAGATGAAGGTCTGCCAGCGGCCGGCGTTGATGAACTTGCGGCCGTTGCCGACGCTGATGGCGATCGCGCGCTCTTCCTCGAGGGTCTCGAGGATGGTGGTGGCGGCGGCGATGGCCTGGAGGTTCCGGGCGATGTCGGGGTCGTTGACGATGCGCGAGGAGATGTCGGTGATGGTCACCAGTTCGGCGACGAGCCGCTGGTAGACGCGGGAGGTGGCGTCGATCGAGGCCTGCTGGGCGTCTTCGTCGGCCCGCTCGCGGATCTGCAGGAGGCTCTCGTACTGCGTCTGGACCGCGCTGATGCGGTTGGTGATGTCCTCGGAGAGGTCGGGGAGCTCGCCGGCCTTCTCGTTGAACTGCTCGAACGCGTCGTCGGTGTCGCCCTGCTGGGTGGCGACGTCCGAGTCGTCGTACAGCGCCGGGTCGATGCCGGCGACGTGGTCGTTGTCGAGGCGCAGGTGGGTGACGAGGAGGGACCGCTCCTTCTGGAGCTCGTACCGGAGGTCGGCGACGTAGGTGTTGAACTCGACGAGGTCCACCATGTCGTTCGACTCGAACACGCGGTCGGAGAGGTCGTAGAGGCGGAGGCCGGCGACGGCCACCAGGACTACGAGCGGCACCAGGAGGATCATTCCCAGCTTGGACCGGATTCGCATGTCGGCGATGCGGGGCAGGCCGAGCGGTCCTCGTCGAGCCGCTGAACCCGCACGGTTCGAGCTGCGCTTGCTCACCTTGTCTAGCCTCCTGGGGTGGTCCTCTGTGTCAGACCGAAGGGCCCGGGCCGGGCGGATCGGTCTCGGGCCGACGTGTCGAGTCGGCTGCCGCCGGCCCGCCGGGGAGGCGGGGGCGGCATGTGAAGCCCAGCAGATTCCATCATGACGAATGCCGGCGGCGAAATCCAGGGGCGTACTGGAGTACTGAAGCGCCCCTCGTATGGCACCGTGTAGCGGGGCGAATCCCAAGATACACTGATCTTTTGGACACATGCCTATGCGGTATTCGGCCGTTCGGTCGAGAAGAAGGCCTGTTCGGACGACAACCAGGGCCCCGCTCGGACGACTCCCGCCCAATGGACCTTACCCGCGAGTCCGATACACGCCGCAGCCGCATGAGCACCGTTCGTGTTGACCGTTTCGCCACCTTAGTCCATTCACCGAACGCGCTCCCCCGAACACGAACGGGGGACAGATCTGACATAGCGCCCCCAGGTCCGCGCGCGACTCGCACAGTCTGTGCGACACACTTCGCCCTCCATTAGGCACGGTTGACCCACGACCTTCCAGGAGGCAACCCCATGGCAGTGCCACTGAACGACGTGCTCGCCTCCACGCTCGAGCACCACCACTTCACCTACGGCTGGCTCAACCCCGTGATGGGCCTCGCCTTCGCCGCGGCCGGTTCCTTCCTCGGCCTGTCGGCCTCCCGCTACGCCCGCGCCGCCACCTCCCCCGGTGGGCGACTCCGCTGGACCCTGTTGGCCGCCTTGGCCATCGGCGGGGTCGGCATCTGGATGATGCACTTCATCGCGATGGTCGGCTTCACCGTCACCGGCGCCGACATCGCCTACGACCCCGAGCTCACCGCCGCCTCGTTCGCACTCGCGGTCGCGGCGGTCGGCATCGGGCTGTTCGTGTCCGGCGGCAAGCGCGCGGGCTGGCCGCGCTTGATCCTCGGCGGGCTGGTGTGCGGCGCGGGCGTGGTCGGGATGCACTACACGGGGATGGCCGCGGTCGCCACGGGCGGCCGCGTCCACTACGACCCGCTGCTGGTCGCGGCCTCGATCGTCGTCGCGGTCGTCGCCTCGACGGTGGCACTGCGCTTCACCGCCGTCGTCGACCGGCGCGGCAGCATGGCCCTGGCCTCCGCCGTCATGAGCGTCGCGGTCGTCGGCATGCACTACACCGGGATGGCCGCGGTCCAGGTCCAGGGCCCGCCGCGCGCGGACGTCGCGGGCATCAGCCCGCTCGTGCTGCTCCTGCCGATCCTCATCCTCGCGATGATCGCCATCGTCGGCATGGTGTTCGGCGTGCTGGCCTCGCCCGCACTGGATGCGATCCCCCCGGGCGACCGAAATGACCGTCCTAGTGCAACTGTCCGTCTTGCGGACGCCGCCGGACAGTAGTCGTATAAGTTTCACATCGCGCTGCACGCCAGCGCGACATTCCGGATACGGGCCGAGCCCGGGGAGGAAGACCACGGATGGAACACGTCAGTCACTTCACGTACGGCTGGATCAACCCCATCATGGCCTTCGGATTCGCGTTCGCGGGTTCGATCCTGGCGCTCATGTGCATGACGCAGGCCCGCCGCCAGGACGGCACGGTGAAGTCGTCCCGCAAGCGGGTCCGGTGGATCGCACTGGCGGCCTTCGCCTTGGGCGGCACCGCGATCTGGATGATGCACTTCACCGCCATGATCGGCTTCAAGGTCGTCGACTCCGACATCGGCTACGACCCGCTGCAGACCTTCCTCAGCCTCGTCGCCTCCATCGCCGCCGTGTTCTTCGGCCTGCTGGTGGCCGGCACGGGCCGGCGCAACACGGTCGCGAAGATCCTCATGGCCGGGCCGATCACCGGCATCGGCGTCGTCATCATGCACTACTCGGGCATGGCGGCGATCAACGTCTCGGGCCACATCACGCACGAGCGCAACTACTTCATCGCCTCGGTCGTGATCGCGGTCGTGGCCGCCACGGCGGCCCTGTTCTGCGGCATGTACCTCGACGGCTGGCGCTGGCAGTCGGGCGCGGCGGTCATCATGGCGATCGCGATCTGCTCCATGCACTTCACCGGCATGGCCGGGGTGCGGGTGACCCTCACTGACGGCGGCCGCGACTCGGTGGCGGGCATCGACCCGATCATGCTCATCCTGCCGATCCTCGGGGTCGCGACCATCGGCATCATCGTGCTGCTGTTCGCGCTCATGGGGACGCAGCCGAAGATGGTCACCAAGCGCGACCAGCTCGGCATCGAGCTCGCCGACGAGGAGGCGCCTCCGTCGTCGACGGGCGCGATCCCGGTGGACAAGCTCCGCGGCCCGCAGCCGCGGCCGAACCGGCAGGGGCCGGCCCGGACCGGGCGGGTGCGCAACAAGAGCGAGCGCCAGGGCCACGCGGTCCCCGACCAGCGGACCGCGCCGATCCAGGCGCCGGTGGGCAGCCATGACGGGCCGCTCATCGTGCCCGACCGCCCCGGTCTGCACGGGCAGCGCTCGTTCCAGCAGGCGGATCTGGAGCGGACGGCCGAGCACTTCGACATCACGCCGCGGCAGACGCCGCGGCGCTAAGACCCTCGCACCCGCAAGCAGCGGGAACGGGCGACCTCCGCAAGGAGGTCGCCCGTTCCCGTTCTATGCCTTATATATAGGGCCCGTCACGCACCGCAGTCCTGGCGCGGTCGCGGGCGAGTCTGCAAGCGGCGCACGGCTTCGCCGTGTCTAGGACTGCTTGGCGACTTCGACGGCGCTGCGTGCCTCTTCGAGCTTGGTGCGGAGCGCGGCGGCCATGGCGCTGCCCTCCTCGAGCTGCTCCTTGCCGACGTTCAGCGCGTTGGAGGCGGCCTCGATGCCGAGGGCCTGGACCTGGCCCAGCAGCTCCTCGGTCTGGGCCTTGGTGGCCTCGACCTGCCCTTGAAGCTCGTTCACCGCCTCGATGTTCGCGTTGATCAGGTTGAGCGCCTCGTCGATGCTCGCCATGGGGCACCGCCTTCCTGTCCAGGTTTTCGGGGACGCACCAAGCGCCGCAACCGGATCGGCCGCGTCGCCGCCGTCCCGGCCGGGCAGTGCCCGGTGGGCTCCAGCCTAATCCAGCTCCCCCGCGCCGCGCATCCCTCGGCGGCGGCTCGGCCGGGTTTCGCCGGGGGCCGCCGCGGGCATTCGACGTGACCTGAAAGACGAGAGGGAAAGGGACGCGATGCTGCCATTGTGGTACCGGAACGCCGTCATCTACGCGGTCGATCCGGCGATGTTCCGCGACTCCGACGGCGACGGGTGGGGCGATCTGCGGGGCCTGACGAACCGGCTCGAGCACCTGCGCGGTCTCGGCGCGACCTGCGTGTGGCTGCTGCCGTTCTACCCCTCGCCGTTCAAGGACGGCGGGTACGACATCACCGACCACCTGTCGGTCGACCCGCGGCTGGGGACGATCCCCGATGTCGTGGCGCTCCTGGAGCAGGCCGAGGAGGCGGGCATCCGCGTCCTGTTCGACCTCGTCGTGCAGCACACCTCCGACAAGCACCCGTGGTTCCAGGCGGCCCGCAGCAACCCCGAATCCCCGTACCGCGACTACTACCTGTGGTCCGACGAGCCGGTGGAGGACGGGCTCGAACCGGTCTTCCCCACCGTGGAGGACGGCGTCTGGACCTGGGACGAGGAGGCCGGGCAGTACTACCGGCACATGTTCTACGCCCACGAGCCCGACCTGAACCTGGCGAATCCGCAGGTGCGGGCGGAGATCCGGCGGATCATGGCGTTCTGGCTGCGCCTGGGCGTCTCCGGGTTCCGGGTGGACGCGGTGCCGTACATGGTCAGCGCCGCGGAGGAGGTCGAGGAGTACAAGAGCGGCACGGACCTGCTGCGGGAGCTGCGCGAGTTCGTGGCGCTGCGCCATCCGGAGGCGGTGCTCATCGGCGAGGTCGACGTCCCGGCCGAGGAGTACGACGACTACTTCCTCGAGGGCGACGGCCTCACGATGCTCCTGAACTTCTGGCTCAACAACCACATGTTCCTCGCCTTGGCGCGCGGCGAGGCCGCCCCGGTGCACGAGGCGCTGGGTCGGCTGCCGGTGCCGCCGCGCCGCAGCCAGTTCGCGAACTGGCTGCGCAACCATGACGAACTCGACCTGGAACGGCTCAGCGCGGCCGAGCGCGAGGAGGTCATGGCGGTGTTCGCGCCCGACGAGGACATGCGGGCGTACGGCCGCGGGATCCGCCGCCGCGTCGCCCCGATGCTCGGCGGCGACCACCGCCGCATCGCGGCGGCCCATGCGCTGCTGCTCTCGCTGCCGGGCACGCCGGTGCTCCAGTACGGGGACGAGTTCGGCATGGGCGACGACCTGGGGCGGCGCGAGCGCTTGAGCGTGCGCATCCCCATGCAGTGGACCGCCGACGAGCACGGCGGGTTCTCTTCGGCCCCCGCGGAGCACCTCGTCGCGAAGCCCGTCGCGGACGGTCCGTTCGGGTACCGGGAGATCAACGTCTACGACCAGCAGCGGCGGCCCGGGAGCCTGTTGGCGAAGATCGGCGACATGGTCAGAACCCGACTCGGGTTGACCGAGATCGGTTTCGGCACGCACCGGGTGCTGGACACCGGCAGCCCGTCCGTGGTCTCCCTGATCCACGAGGACGAGCGCGACGGGAGGGTCGTCACCCTGGTGAACCTTTCCGGCGACGACGTCGAGGTGCGCCTTCGCGACGAGGAACTGGACGACCTCGTCGACGTGCTCACCGACCGCGAGTACCCGCCGGAGGAGGACGACGGGCCGGTGCTGCGGCTCGCCGGGCACGGGTACCGGTGGCTGCGGCCGCGCAGTCACGTCTTCAAGTGAACCGGGAGCTCATGGTGGAAATCGGATATCACGCGTCGCACGAGCAGTTCCCGCCCTCGCGCCTGGCGGCGGCCGCGGTCGCCGCCGAGACCGCCGGTTTCGACGCGGTGCTCTCCTCCGACCACTTCGCGCCCTGGAGCGCCGACCAGGACGAGTCCGGGTACGCCTGGACCTGGCTCGGGGCCGCGATGGCCCGGACGCGGCTGCCGTTCGGGGTGGTCACCGCGCCCGGCGACCGGTACCACCCGGCGATCACCGCGCAGGCGATCGCCACGGTGGAGGAGCTGTTCCCGGGCCGGTTCACGCCTGCGCTCGGCAGCGGGCAGGCCCTGAACGAGCACGTCACCGGCACGGTCTGGCCGCGCAAACCGGCGCGCAACGCCCGCTTGGCGGCGTGCGCCGACGTCATCCGGCGGCTCCTCGACGGTGAGACCGTCGACCGCGACGAGCCGGTCACCGTGCGGGCCGCCCGGCTGTACACCCGGCCGGCGACCCCGCCGCCGCTGTTCGCCGCCGCGCTCTCGCCCGAAACGGCGCGCGAGGTCGCCGCTTGGGCGGACGGGCTCATCACGGTAAACGCCCCTGAGGACCGGTTGCGGGCGATCATCGACGCCTTCCGGGAGGGCGGCGGCGAGCACAAGCCGCTGCACCTGCAGGTCCACTTGTCGTGGGACGCCGATGAGGAGGCGGCCCGCGAGCAGGCGCTGCGGCAGTGGCGGTTCGTGGCGCTGCCGCCGGGGCTCAACCAGGAACTGGAGCTGCCGGAGCAGTTCGACGCCGCGTGCGCCCATGTCCCCGTGGAAGCCCTCGAACCCGGCGTCCACATCGGCGCGGACCTCGACCGGCATGCCGCCGTCTTGGCCGCCTACGCCGCACTCGGGTTCTCCCGGCTCTACCTCCACCAGGTCGGCCCCGACCAGGAGCGGTTCATCGACGCCTTCGGCGAACGGGTCCTCCCCCAGCTCCGCGCCGGCTGAGCCGCGGGAGGCGCGGGGCTCGCGGCGACGTCGGTGCCTCTCAGCGGGACAGCGCCCCTCCGCGCGGCAGCGCCGCTCGGCGGGACCGTGCTGCTCAGCGCGCGACGGTGTCCACTAGGGACATCAAGGCGGTGACGAGGAGGACGCCTCCCGCGAGCGGGCCGATGACCGCACTGGTCTTGAGCGCCTTGGCCTTGGCCAGCGGCACCGCGCCGATCGCGGCGACGGTGATCAGCGCCGCCGGGATGTGCACGGCGGGGATCTCCAGGACTACCGCGACCGGGAAGAGGTGCACGCCGACGACGAACGCGATCCACGCCGAAATGTGCTCGGCACGGCCGCGCCACGCGAGGAGCGCCGCGCCGAGCCCGGCGGCGGCGAACTCGATGCCGACGATGATCCCGAAAGCACGGCCGGTGGCGTCGTCGAAGACCGTTCCGTCGGACCAGTGCCGCCACAGCAGGAGGCCGCCGGCGGCGGCCGTCAGGATGCTCAGGATCGAGCCCGCCGCAAGGAACTTGACCCATGGTCGCGGCGGGCCCTCCTGGGCCCAGCCGAACCAGGCCATCGCGAAGAAACCGAAGACGGCCGCCAGACCGGCGGCGTCGCGGACGTGTTCAGGGGTCATGAAAGGTCCGTTCGAGAGGTAAGGACGACGAGGGGTGTCGTACCGACAGGTCAGGGTAGAGACGGGGGCCCATCGATGTCCGATTTGCCCCAGGCGCTCCGTTCACGTTCGGGCCGTTACCGGCCCCGAGCCACTGCCTCAGCCGCCGTTCAGGCCGCGGACGGTGCCTGCATCAGACCCCCGCGTAGGAGTGGAGACCGTCGAAGACCAGGTTCACGGCGGTGAGGTTGAAGAGCATCACGGCGTAGCCGAGGATCGCGATCCACGGCGCGTTCGCCTTCGCGCTCCGGCCCGACACGCGCGCGTGCAGGTACGCGGCGTAGACCACCCACGCGATGAACGCCCACACTTCCTTCGGGTCCCAGGCCCAGTAGCGGCCCCACGCCAGGTGCGCCCACACCGAGCCGGCGATGATGCCGAAGGTAAGGAGCGGGAACGCGAACACGTGGATCTTGAACGTCATGCGCTCCAACGCGGTCGCGTCGGGCAGGCGCTCGGCCACGTTGAGCGGGAACCGGACCGGCTTGCCGTCGGAGACCTGGCGGTCGTAGCGGCGCTTGAGCAGGTGCAGGATCGCGAAGACGCAGCCGATGAGCAGGATGCCCGAGGCGGCGATCGCGGCCGTCACGTGGATGACGATCCAGTACGAGTCCAGGGCCGGGACCAGCGGCCCCGCCTCGGTGTAGACGCGTACGGAGGTGCCGAGCACCATCGTCACCGCGAAGGTGGCGAAGAGGCCGAGGCGGCGCGGCACGCTGCCGCGGGAGACGAGGATCAGCCAGGTGACCATGCCCGCGAGCGCCACGCCCACCGTGTACTCGAACATGTTGCCCCACGGCCACCGTCCAGTGTGGATGACGCGGGTGACGATGCTCGTCGCGAGCGCCGCCGTGCCGAGGAAGGTGAGGATCAGCCCGAGCCGGCCCGCACCGCGCGCGGCGGCGGGGCTGATCGGGGCTTCGCCGGCGTCGTCGTCCCGGGCGTCGGCCCCGGCGGCGCCGACGGCCGCGACCTGCTTGGCGCGCTTGGGGGCGCGCTTGTCGAAGGCGTACTCCACGGCGTAGGCGAACATGGCCCCCGCGTAGATGAGGATGGTGGCGACGAACAGCGCGTTCGCGACTTCGGCCCCGGTCATTGCTGGCTCCCGATCGAGTCGTCGGATGAGGATGCTGGCGGCGGCTCGTGGCCGGGTGCGATGGCAGCGGTGAGCTCGTCGCACTCCTCGTCGAGGCCGTCGTAGTCGTTGCGGTTGAGCCCGGCGGTCTCGACGGTGCCGTCGGGGTTCCACCGGATCCAGAAGCGCCTGCGGCGCACCGCGAGCGCGGGCAGCAGGCCGCCGAGGAGCAGAATCGCGCCCGCGAGGACGACGGGGCCGCCCGGGTCGTGGCGCACCTGCAGGACGGCGTACTGCTCGACGCCGTCGAAGGTGAGGGTGGAGCCGTCGGGCAGCGTCATCGCATCGCCGACGCCGATGACCTCGATCTCGTCGTTGACCTGCTCGAGGTTCCCCGAGGCGATCTGGGCCTCGTTGATCGCGTACACCGATTCGGGCTGCCCGTCGGCGAGGCCGAGGTCGCCGGTGTACGCGGTGAGGGCGAGCACCGGGTTGCCGAGCTCGGGATCGGTGCCCAGGAGCATCGCGGTCGAGTCGTCGAAGGTGGGCACGAGGATCGCGTCGAAGCCGACCTCGGCGTCCTCGTCGACGGTGCCCGTCTCGGGGTCGACGTTCACGTCGGGGAACTTGAACGCGCCCTCGGAGTTCATCGCGGCGTCCATGGCCAGGAACTCCTGGTGGAGGGTCTGGGTCTGGCCGTAGCGGTCGGTGTAGGTGACGACGGGCGTGTAGCCGTGGCCGATGAGGAAGACGTTGGTGCCGTCGATGTTCAACGGGTGGTTGACCTCGAGGGCGTACTCGCCCTCCTCCCCGCCCGTCTCGTAGGAGAGGGCGGCGTCGTAGGCGGTGGGGCCGCCGTTGGTGAACTCGGCGTCGAAGTCGTCGAGGGTCAGGCAGAACTGCGGGAGGCTCGTCTCGTCGACCCACGCGCCCAGGCCGTACTCGTCGTACTGCTGCAGGTTGTTGCAGTAGGCCTTGTCCTCGGAGAGGATGCGGTTGCCGTACCAGCTCATGAGGCTGCCGAGGGCGACGCCGACGAGCATGAAGATGACGCTGCTGTGGAACAGGAGGTTCCCGGTCTCGCGCAGCTGGCCCTTCTCGGCGCTGATCGTGACGGTGCCGTCGTCGGCTTCGCGCACGGTGGTGCGCCAGCGGCGCTGCTTGAGCACGGCGCGGGCGAGCGACTGGTTGGCGTCGACCGCGAGCGTGCGGTGGTACGGGAGGATCGACATGCGCCGGGGTGCGTCGGGGACCTTGGCGCGCAGGGCCTTCCAGTGGACGGCCAGGCGCGGCAGGATGCAGCCGACAAGGCTGATCATGAGCAGCAGGTAGATCGCGGAGAACCACGGCGAGGTGTAGACGTCGAAGGCCCACACCCGGTCGAGCCAGGGCGCGAGGTCGGGATGCTGGTCGTAGTAGGCGGCGACGTCGACGGCGCTGATGGAGCGCTGGGGGAAGGTCGAGCCGGGGATCGCGGCGAGCGCGAGCGCGAGGAGCAGCAGCAGCGCGGTGCGCATGGCGGTGAGCTGGTGCCACCAGCGGCGCGCGAAGGAGCGGAAGCGCTTGGCGGTCCTGGGCTTGGAGCGGGGCGGGGGTGTCAAGGTGGCGGTCACAGGACGCTCACCCCGGCTCCCACGGTGGCGCGCAGCCAGTTCGTGAACTCGGTCCAGGCGCCGGTGACGAGGGCGGCGCCGACGAGGCAGAGCATGACGCCGCCGGCGATGGAGATGGCGCGGCCGTGGCGTTTGAGGAAGTCGAGGGCTCCGGCGAGGCGGTGCATGCCGACGGCGAAGAGCACGAAGGGCGCGCCGAGTCCGGCGCAGTAGGCGATCATGAGGCCGATGCCGCGGCCGGTGCCGTCCTGGATCACCGCGAGACTGGTGATGGCGGCGAGCACCGGTGAGGTGCAGGGGATCCAGGAGAGCGCGAAGACCGCGCCGAAGAGCGGGGCGCCGGCGAGGCCGATGGCGGGGCGCCACTTGGGGGCGAAGCCGCCGCGGGTGGGGATGAGGCCGATGAACATGAGCCCCATGGCGATCATGACGACCCCGGCCACGGTCTCCAAAGTGGAGGAGTTGGTGAGGAGGGCGCGTCCGGCGCTCTGGAGCGCGAAGACGACGGTGGTGTAGACGGCGGTGAACCCGGCGACGAACAGGAGCGCGCCGACCAGGACGCGGCCGACGCGGCGGTCCTTTGCGAGCTCCTGGCCGCTCATGCCGGTCACATAGGACACGTACCCGGGCATGAGCGGAAGCGTGCACGGGGAGGCGAAGGAGACGAGTCCGGCGAGCGCGGCCACGCCGAAGGCGAGGAGCAGCGGCCCGGAGGCGGCGGTCTCGGCGGGGTTCATGCGGCCTCCGCTCCCGCGGCGGGGGTCACTCGGACTCCTTGCGCGGCAAGGGGTCAGCAGTGGCGGCGGGGCCGGACTGCGCGGTGCCGCCGAGGCGGCGCTTGACGAGCGTGCCGACCGCGACGGCGGCGAGTGCGGCGGTCCCGGCCATCACGGCGCCTTTGGCGGCCTTGCGGAGGGCGTTCTGCGGGGCTGGCGGCGTGCTCATGACGGCTCCAGGGCTTTGCGGACGTCGGCGATCAGGGTCTCGGCGTCGTCGAGCGCGCCGCGCCAGATGGAGAAGACCCGGTGCTCGGCGTCGATCACGATGGTGGCGGGGATGTCGTTCGGGGAGAGCCCGTAGTCGACGAACTGGTCGGCGATACGGCCCGGCTCGTCGTTGATCGACGGGTACGGGACGGCCCAGCGGCGTTCGAAGGCCTTCGCGGGGTCCAGGGTGTCGCGGATGTCCACGCCGAGGAACTGCACGTCCTCGGCCTCGAGCTCGGCGGCGGCCTCGACGAGGTAGGGGGCCTCGGCCACGCAGGGCGGGCACCAGGAGCCCCAGAAGTTGACGACGAGGACCGATCCGGCCCAGTCGTCGGTGTCGATCGGGTTGCCGTCGAGGTCGTCGCCGGTGAGGCGGGGCGCAGCGAAGCGCTCGGAGGGCTCCTCCCAGCGGTAGTTGGAGCCGTCGCCCGAGACGAACCGGTCGCGGTTGATCTCGTTGACGCGGTTCGCGTTCTCGCCGCCTTGCTCGGAGCAGGCGGCGAGGGCCAGCAGCGGCACAGCCGCCAGCATCGTCCTCCGCCGCAGGCCCATCGCTAGGCGCCCTTGGCCTTCCGAGCGGACTCGGACTTGAGGACCAGGTGGGCGGCGGGCTCGGCGTACTCGATGCGGGCGAGCTTGGCGCCTTCGTAGACGAAGCTCGTGATCGAGGCGAGCGCGCATTCGCGCTTGCGGGGGTCGTGCCACAGGCGCTTGCGCTCGGCGAAGCGGCGGGCGGTCCAGATCGGCAGCTGGTGGCTGACGAGGACGGCCTCGGACCCTTCGGCGGCGAGGCGGGCCTGCTCGACGGCGTCCATCATGCGGCGCGCGATGTCGAGGTACGCCTCGCCCCAGGAGGGGCGGAAGGGGTCGCGCACGCGCCACCAGTAGCGCGGGTGGCGCAGGGCGCCGTCGCCGACGCCGACCCGCAGGCCCTCGAAGGAGTTCCCGGCCTCGATGAGGCCGTCGTAGGTGGTGACGTCCATGCGGTACGAGGCGGCCACCGGTTCGGCGGTCTCCTGCGCGCGCTGGAGCGGGGAGGCGCCGACGTGGACGACGTCGCGTCCGGCGAGGCGCTCGGCGGCGGCCACGGCCATCTCGCGTCCCAGCTCGGACAGGCCGAAGCCGGGGATGCGCCCGTAGAGGATGCCGTCGGGGTTGTGGACCTCGCCGTGGCGCAGCAGGTGGACGATGGTCGTGGAGCCGCTCATGAGCGCACCTTAGCCGCGGCTTCGGCCGCTGTGTGCATGGCCTGTTCGATGTGTGACAGGGCTTCCTCGTCCACTGCGGCCGAGGTGAACCAGCATTCGAAGGCGCTCGGCGGCAGGTAGACGCCGTTCTCGAGCATCGCGTGGAAGAACGCGCCGTACGCCTCGGTGTCCTGCGCTTTGGCCTCGCTGAAGTTCCGGACCGGCCCTTCGGCGAAGAAGACGCTGAAGAGGTTCGAGGGGGCCGAGACGTAGTGCGGGACACCGGCTTTGGTGAGCGCTTCGGTCGCCATGCGCTGCAGTTCGGCGGCGGTGGCGTCGAGCGTGCGGTAGACGGCGTCGTCGCAGGCGCGCAGCGTCGCGAGGCCGGCGGCGACCGCGAGCGGGTTCCCCGAGAGGGTCCCGGCCTGGTAGACCGGCCCGGCGGGGCTGACCTGCGACATCAGGTCGGCGCGGCCGCCGAACGCGGCGGCGGGCAGGCCCCCGCCCATGACCTTGCCGTACGTGTAGAGGTCGGCGGGGGCGGCGAGGCCGCCGGGGGCGACGCGGAAGCCGGTCATGACCTCGTCGGAGATGAGGAGCGCGCCGCGGGCGCGGGCCGCGGCGTAGAGCTTCTCGTTGAAGCCGTCGAGCGGTGCGATCGCGCCCATGTTGCCGGGGACGGCCTCGGTGATGATCGCGGCGATCTGGCCGGGGTGCTTGGCGAAGGCCGCTTCGACGGCGTTGATGTCGTTGTAGGGGACGACGATGGTGTCGGCGGCGGCGGAGGCCGGGACGCCCGGTGAGTCGGGGTGGCCGAGGGTGGCGACGCCGGAGCCGGCTTCGGCGAGGAAGTAGTCGGCGTGGCCGTGGTAGCAGCCGGCGAACTTGATGATCTTGTCGCGGCCGGTGGCGGCGCGGGCCAGGCGCACGGCGCTCATGGTGGCCTCGGTGCCGGAGGAGACGAGGCGGACCATCTCGCAGGGGGTGCGTTCGACGATGAGCTCGGCCAGCTCGATCTCGCCGACGGTGGGGGCGCCGTAGGAGGTGCCGCGGGACGCGGCCTCGGTGAGCGCCGCGACGACGCCGGGGTGGGCGTGGCCGAGGATGAGCGGGCCCCAGGAGCCGACGAGGTCGATGTAGACGTTGCCGTCGACGTCCGTGATGCGGGCGCCGGAGGCCTCGCGGATGAACACGGGGTCGCCGCCCACGCCGCGGAAGGCGCGGACGGGCGAGTTGACGCCGCCGGGGATGACCTGGGCGGCGCGCGCGATGGCGGCGGCGGAGGCGGTGTGGGTTCGAGCGGCCTGCGGTTGCCTGTCAGTCACGGGCTCAGCATCGCACACGCGGCGCGGGCCGGCCCGGATCGGCCCGCACTGCTATCGCGCGGGCCATCCGCGGCGCGCGTGCGGGGCCGGGCGGTATGCGGGAGTGTGCGGCGGTTCGCGGTCGCTTCGGCGAAAGGCCGTCCACAACCCCCCACCCACCACGAGAGGGGAAAGATCAGCGCACGCTCGATCCTCCCGCGCGGGTCCGACAAGAACAGGGCCGAAAACGGGCCCGGAAGCCGAACTGTCCCTCGAAAGAGGTCTCCGGCGGCCGGGGTCGGCCGGGCCGGCGGGCGAGGTGCCCGCCGGCCGCTGGCCCCTGGTGCGCGCTAGGCGACCGCCCGCAGGCGCGCGCCGTCGAGGTTCACCGGGTGCACGAGCCGGTCCGCGAGGCTCGCGGCGACCGCGGGCCGCGTCCGCTCAGCGGGCGCCTCGGCCAGCGCCGGGGCCGTGCCGGTGAGGAGCCACCGCAGCGGCGCGGGGACGCGGTAGACGGCCTGGTCCATGGCGGGCCGTTCGATCACCACGAGGGCGACGTCCACGAGTTCGACGAGCGCTTCGAGGCTCCCGTCGCGCTGCCGGCACAGGTCGAGGACCGCGTCGACGGTGGCGCCGCCCGAGCGCGCCGCGAGTTCGAGCAGCACCGCGCGCGCCGGGCCGGAGATGGCCGCGACCGCTTCGTCGACCGCGGCCCGGAAGCGGCCGCCGCCGTCGAGGGCCCCGACCGGGTCGTCGCTGAGGTACCGGAGTGCGACGCCGGGCGAGCCGAGGGCGGTCACCTCGGCGAGTGCGGTGAGTGCGGGGACGAAGCCTTCGACGGCGGCCGCGAGGGGCCGGCAGTCCGCGGCGGTCCACGGGGCGCCGCGCTCTTCGCAGTATCCGGCGAGGATCGCGGCGCTCACGTCGTCGGGCGCGGGTCCGAGGGCCCGTTTGGCCTCGCCGGGGAGTTCGAGGGGGCGGGCGCCGACGGCGAGGACCGCGACGCGGGGGCAGTCGTGGAGCAGTTGTGCGATGTCGGCGGCGTGGGTGCGGTCGAGGTCGTCGAGGACGAGGAGCGCGTCGGACTCCCGGAGGCGGTCGGCGGCCGTGTCGAGGGCCGGTCGGAAGAGCTCGGGTCTGCGGCCGAGCGCGCGGAGGAGGGCGGTGCCGAGGTCGGCGCCGGCCCGGCAGTACCAGACGCCGTGCTCGTGGAACGCGAGGCGGCGCCTGGCCCAGGCCTTGGCGACGGTGGTCTTGCCGCAGCCGCCGAGGCCGGTGAGGCTGACCAGGCGGTGGGTGGTGAATGCGCGGTCGAGTTCGCGGTACTCCCAGGGCCGCGGGACGGGCGTCTTGAGGTCGGCGGGCAGGTGATGGGTGAGGGGCCGCACGGGCGGCGGCGGGAACGCGGTGGGGAGTCCGGGTGCGGCGAGCTGGACGAGTTCGGTGGCGCCGGGCAGGCCGCGCAGTTCGAAGTCGCCGAGGCGGTGGACGGCGGCGGGCGGGAGTCCGGCGGCGGCGGCGCACTCGGCCGACGCGAGGATCTGGTCGCCGTGTGCGGCGGAGCAGATGCGGGCGGTGCGGTGGACTTCGGGAGTGGCGTAGCCGCCCGCGGAGGGCCAGGCCTCGCCGGTGTGGAGTCCTATGCGGACTTTGGGGCGGAGGCTGTGGCCGTCGTGCTCGGGCCACTCCGCGCCGCGCAGCGCGGTCTGTATGCCGATGGCGGCGGCGCAGGCGTCCGCGGCGTCGTGGAAGGCCACGAAGAACGAATCGCCCTCGGTGTCGATCTCGGTGCCGCCGGTGGCGCGCAGGACCTCTCTGACGAGCGCGCGGTGGCGGTGGAGCACGACCCGGTAGCGCTCGGCGCCGAGGCCGGAGGCGAGGCGGGTCGAACCCTCGATGTCGGTGAACATGAACGTGACGTCGCCGGAGGGCAGCGGGGCGGGCCGGGCGGCGCTGCCACGGTCCACAGTGTTGCTTCCGGCACTGGCCGCGCCGTTGCAGCCGCCATTCGCATTGGACGCGTTCCGGTACTCCGATCCGTTGTCCCCGAGGGGAGGGGCAATGGCTGTCAGTGCGGTGTGCGATGCCGTTGTCGTATCCACGTGTCGATCAACTTTCGTTCAGCCCCCGTATGCCGGGCTGTGGCGCGCTGGTGCGCGGGCACAATGCCCAGCGGCCTCACAGTGTCACCCCCATCTCAGTCGGTTACCTGCCGTGATGGGAACTGGCACTCGGTCTGAACGCCGTTTCCAGCGCAGACGTGAACATGAGACGCTCTCGCCGCGGGTTTGCTCGTGGCAACCACCGTGTCCGTTTGGAGAACGAGTCGCACGCCAACCGGTCGCGGCCGATTTCGGAATTATTGGCGCTCAGGCGTTGCCCGCGGGGACGAAACTAGGGAATACTCGCTTTCAGTCCGGTCCCTCGCGAACGCGCCCCGCAACGCCGCCACACGGCGGTCCGCCGGGGCCCGGGCGCCCTCCGGCACCGCGGCACCGGCGCCGGCCGACTCGCCGGCACTGCCGCAGGCGGCGCTGCTGCACGCAGCATCCCGCGGCGGCGTCGGGCAATGCCGAGCAGCGCCCGACCAGGAACATCCGAGCAACGCCCCGACCAGCAGCGCCTCGACCGAGAACAGAAAGGACGACCCCCTCCCGTGTGGTTCGCGACCCTCCTCCGCCGCATCGCCGCCCTCCCCCGGCTCGCCCTCCGCGCGCTGCGCCGCAGCCCGAGACTGCTGTGGCGGGCCGTCAAGGCCGGCCCGCGGGTGCTGTGGCGCGCCGTCAAAGCGAGCCCGCGGGCGCTGTGGCTCGGCGTCAAGGGAATCTGGCGCGGCACCAAGGCCACCGGCAGGGGCGTGCGCACCGCCTACCGGGGGCTGCGCGCCCCGGCCGGGCGCCTCAGCGTCCAGGTCGTCGTCACCACGCTCGCACTGGCGGGCGCGCTCGCCGCCGGCTGGTTCGTCGTCCCCGGCGCCGGCCCCGCCTGGTCCTTCGGCACCGAGCCGACCCCCGAGGCCTCCGAGACGCCGCTCGCGCTCTCCCCGGAAGGGGCCGTCGCCGAGGCCCCCGCGGCGGGCCTGCCCGCCGAGTCCACGCCCGTCGGCGACATCCTCGCCCCCACCGAGAACGCCACGACCGAATCCCCGACCAGCGCCGCCACCACCCCCGCCGGTCCCGCCGGCCTCGACACGTGGGCCGCGAGCCTCAGCTCGCTCGGCATCCCCCAGCGCGCCCTCGTCGCCTACGGCCGCGGCGAGCTCGTCTCCGCCGCCCAGAACCCCGGCTGCAACCTCTCCTGGACCACCCTCGCGGGCATCGGCGCCACCGAGACCACCCACGGCACCACCAACGGCAACCAGATCCAGGCCGACGGCACCACCCTGACCGAGATCATCGGCTCCGGGTACGACGAGATGGGCCCCATGCAGTTCCTCCCCAGCACATGGGAGAGCTGGAAGGCCGACGGCGACGGCGACGGCAGGTCCAACCCGCACGACATCGACGACGCCGTCACCGCGGCCGCCAACTACCTCTGCCACGGCGACCGCGACATGAGCACGCCCGACGGCTGGTACGCCGCCGTGTACAGCTACAACCCGCGTGAGGACTACGTCAAGAAGGTCTTCGACCGCGCCGACGAGTACGGCAGGATGAGCACCGCCTGACAGCACCCCCGAATCGCTGCATGCTGTGAGGAGGGGGTTCCGTTCGGTGACGATTTCGGGTAAGGATAAGAGATGCCCCTGAAGCAGCTCGCTCCCGGCGAGATGACCGCCGACGACCTCCGCGACTGGTGCTCGGTGCTCAACGACATGACCGCCGCCGACATGCCGGGCGAGCCGCGCTGGCGCACCGACCGCCTCAGCGACTACCTCACCGGGTCGCTCCCGGACGACCGCCGGTTCCTGTTCATGGACCGCGACGCGGACGGCGACCTCGTGGGCCATGCGAGCCTCATCCTCTTCGGGGGCAGCGGCGGGGGCGAGCGGGGCGGGACCGGGGTCGTGGAGATGTCCACCCGGCCGTCCGCGCGCGGCAAGGGGGTCGGCTCGCGCCTGCTGCGGGCCGTCGCCGAGTGCGCGAAGGCGAACGGCTGCCGGACCCTCGCCGTCGAGGTCATCGCGACCACCCCCGCAGTCGGCTTCTACGACCGGCACGGCTTCTCGCGCAACGTGGTCGAGCAGCGGCACCTCCTGCGCTGGGCCGACATCGACTGGGAGAAGATCGAGCACGCGGCCGGGCGCCTCGCCGCCGGGTACCGCCTCGAGTACCACGCCGGGGGCGTCCCCGACCGCCTCATGGACTCCTACGCGGACGTCAAGGCGAACCTGCGGTCCAGCCCCGGGAACGTCGCGTTCGTGCCCGAGTGGCGCGGCTCGGCCTACGCGCCGGCCCTGCGCGACTCCTTCCAGACCCTCGCCCGGCGCGGCATGCGCTCGCACATCGCCGTCGCCCTCGCCGAGCCGTTCGGGCACGTCGTGGGCCTCACCGAGCTCGTCGTCTCCGCGCAGCGGCCCACCCGCGCCGACCAGTACGACACCGTCGTCGCCCCCCAGCACCGCTCCTACGGGCTCGCGATGACCATGAAGGCCCGGCTGCTCACGGAGCTGCGCCGCGCCGAACCGCAGCTCGTCGACGTCCAGACCTGGACCCTCGAGACCGCCGACGACGTGCGCTGGATCAACGCCGAACTCGGCTTCGTGCACGACGTCGACTGGTACGACTACGAGGCCGACGTGGACAAACTCCTCGCCCGCCTCTCCCGCAAGCACTGAAAATCCCAAGTTACTTGGGCCGCAATCGTTTGCGAACTGTCCGTAGAATTCATCCATGCACCCCCGGCAGACCCGCTACGCCGACGACGGCCACGAGCGCCGAGTCATCGTGGTGGGCGACAACGGCCTGACGCTCCGCTTCATCAAGCACCTCATCGAACGCTACGCGTTCCACGTCACCGCGGTCTTCGCCGAGGGCCCCGGCGGCCAGCGCGAGGAGATCCGCCGCGAGGCCGAGGTCAACCGCAAACTGCAGGTGTTCAGCCAGCCCGTGGTCACCGCCGAGACGGTGCGCCGGGCCGGGCTCACCGACGCCTACGCGGTGGCCCTCATGGACCAGAACGACGTGGGCAACCTCCACATGGCGCTGAAGATCCGCGAGATGTCGCACTACCTCGGCGACGAGTCGCTGCCGCGGCTGGTCATCCGCATGTACAACAGCGGGCTGCGGGCGAACATCCAGAAGCTCCTCGGCGACGACGAGGACGGCGTGTACGTCCAGTCGGACGCCGACATGGTCGCGGACACGTACGCGCTCGCGGCGCTCCAGCAGCTGCCGCCGGGCGAGATCGACATCTGGGGGCGGCGGCTCTACCTGTCGCGGCAGCGCGAGGAGCGCGCCGAGGCGCAGTGGGTGGTCGCGGGCGGGAACCAGGCGGGGGTCGAGCTCATCCCCGAGGACGAGAACGAGGCGCTGCGGTACCTGTGGCTCTCGCCGGACAAGAAGCCCGGGCAGCTCCGTCCGAAGTTGACGAACGCGACGCTCGCGGTCAAGGAGGCGCTGAGCGCGCTGCGGGGCATGCTCACGAAGAGCCTCGTGGTGCTCGCGCTCGTGCTGTTCGCGGTGTTCACGTTCGGGTTCCTGGTGCTGCACTTCCGGCCCAGCGGCGCGAACTCGGCCGACGGCACCGGGGAGGTGTTCTACCTGCTCGCGCTCATGGCGGGCGGCGGCATCGACCCGGACATGGAGGCCAGCCGCCTGCTGAAGGCCACGCAGGCGGTGGTCGTGCTGACCGGTTCGCTCCTGATCCCGTTCGCGACCGGTGCGATCGTGCAGGCCGTCGTGGACCGGCGGTACGCGCTGTCGGAGGGCCGCCGCACCCGGCAGGTGCGCGAGCACGTGATCGTGGTCGGCTTGGGCAACATGGGGACCCGGGTCGTGGAGCAGCTGCGGGACCGGAAGATCCCGGTGATCGCGATCGAGAAGAACCGCAACGCGATGGGCGTGCGGGCCGCGCGGGCGAAGGGCGCGCAGGTGCTGTTCGGCGACGGGTCGAACCAGGAGCTCCTGGCGGAGGCGAACATCAAGCACTGCCGTTCGCTGGTGGCGATGGCGAAGCAGGACGAGTCGAACCTGGAGGCGGCGCTCTCGGGCCTGGAGTGCAACCCGGGCCTGCGCACGGTCATGCGGATCTACAACCCGGAGTTCGCGGCGCTGATCCGGCAGAACCTGAACCGGGCGACGCCGGTGCAGGAGGCGCCGCCGCACGCGTCCTACAGTGCGCCCGAGGTGGCCTCGGCGAGTTTCGCGCAGGCGCTGACCGATGACAAGGTGCTCGTGACGATCCCGGTGCGCGGGCACATCGCGTACATCGAGGCGTTCGAGGTCGGCGAGGGCTCGGACATGGACGACGCGGCGGCGCACCGGGCGACGAAGGTGGGCTCGCACCGGCTCCTCGCCGTCAAGCGCGCGGGCGGGACGATCAGCTGGAACCCCGACGCGGCGTTCCGGGTCGGCAGCGGCGACACGCTCCTGGTGGTCGCGACGCGCAAGGGCCTCAACGACATCCTGGAGCGCTGCCGCCCGGGAGGGGCGGACTGGTAGACCCCGGCGCGGTGCCGGGGCCGCTGCGGGGCGGCGAGGGCGGCGGGTGAGCGGTCCAGGACGCGGGACGGGCGCAGGTCGACGGTCGCCGGTACCGGACGCCCGGCCCGGCGCGGGACGGGACCAGTTCGGGGCGCTCCCCGGCGCGGTCCCGGACGCCGCGTTCGCATGTGACCCACGCCTTCACACCCTCCGGCGGCGCAACTTCCGCCCGCCTCGCTCGTTGAACGGTCGACACATCTCTCACGAAAGGGGCCGACCGTGGCGGCAAGCGTGCGGAATCCACCAACCGGGCAGAGCGGGGCCGAACGCAAGCGGCGCAAACTCGTCATGGCGGCGGCGGCCGGATCGATCGCGCTGGGCGGAGCCGCGGTCGTGGTGCCGAGCGCGTTCGCCGAGGACGACCCGGTGACGACGGTGCTCGACGACGCGCTGGGCGACACCGTCGAGCTCCTGCCGGTGGACGACGAACTGCTCGGCCTGGTCGACGTCGGCGAGGTCACCGAGCTGACCGAGTCGCTGACCTACGCCGACGACGCCGACGTCCTGAAGGTCACGGGCCCCGACGCCGGGTACGTCAAGGTCCACTTTGAACGGCTGCTGCTCAACACGGGCGACTTCGTGACCGTCTCCAGCCCCGACGGCGCCGAGTCGTACCGGTACGAGGAGTCGCTCATCGACCAGTGGGCGACCTCGATCACCGGCGACACCGCGATCGTCGAGCTGCACCGCGAGTCCGGCGGCGGCTCGTCGGCGCTCGGCGTGCTGATCGACAAGGCCGCGTACGGGTTCACCGAGGACGAGGTGGACGCCATCGCGCAGGAGCGCGCCGACAACGCGCGCCCGGAGGAGAGCATCTGCGAGGGCGACGAGAAGCGCTCCTCGGTCTGCTACCGCACGTCCCATCCGACCATCGTGGACCACGCCGAACCGGTGGCGCGCCTGCTCATCGACGGAACCGTACTGTGTACGGCGTTCCGGGTGGGCGAGGAGAACCGGCTGCTGACCAACCACCACTGCTTCACCGAGACGCAGGAGGCGCAGAACACCGAGGTGTGGTTCGGGTACGACTGCGTGGCGTGCGGCACCGACATCACGAACGCCCCCGTGAAGGTGCGCGGCGCCGAGGTGCTCGCGACCTCGAAGTCCTTGGACTACACGCTGTTCACCGTCGACGACTTCGAGCGGATCGAGCCCTTCGGCTTCCTGCAACTCTCCGACCGCGCGGCCCGCAGCGGCGAGGCGATCTACATCCCGCAGCACCCCGCCGGGCGGCCCACCGAGATCGCCATCGAGTCCTCAGTAGACGGCGGCAACTGCGTCGTCAAGCACGAGACCTACGACGGATACGTCGCCAACAGCGACATCTCCTACTACTGCGACACCGAATTCGGCTCCTCCGGCTCCCCGGTCCTCTCCCGCGAGACCCACGAGGTCATCGCCCTCCACCACTTCGGCGGCTGCCCCAACTCCGGCGTCAACGTCCAGCTCATCCAAAAGGAAATCGGCCACCTCATCTGACGGTCTGCATCTGCGAACAGCGGGGCCGGCCCCGCTGTTCGCAGATTCAGGATTCCGGCTGGACCACCGCCCCGCCGAAACGAGCTTCGCCGGCCCGGTACCGAACGCCGTCGACCAATACGATTCCGTCATCGGTCACCTGCTCGCACACCGAGCCGTCGTCGGCATGAACCGCCTGGAAACCGCCGCCGAGGCTGGTGTTCCCCAGGGCGACCCGCCGCCCTTCCAGATCGGTCGCCCGCCCGACGCAGCCGACGCACAGCGCTTTCGGATACCTAGGCGAGAACGGCATGAGTACCCCATCGTGCGGACAACGAGACTCACGCCGCCCACCCGAAAGTCCGGACCCCTGCTCACTCACGAGATTCCCCGCCATATCGCCGTATGAACTCGGCTTGCCGCTCGCCGGGCGGGCGGCTTCCCGATCCCTCCATGATCTGCCCCGAATCACCAATGAGGAAGATCATCTGCCCGCATCGGAGAGTGGTGATGTCCTGAGGACCGCTCCAAGGAAAGACAGTCCAGCCGATCGCGAACCGAACTGCGACCAGCTCCTGAGTCGGGTAGTCCGGAAGCCGCTCCTGCGCATACGCCCGCACACGGGCGATCGCTTCGTGCTCATCGGCTACGTCACTCATGCGGTGGATGAGCCTCCCTTGTGAAGCAGAGCGCCAACGCGCCGCGGTTCGACGGCCCCGGGTTCGACGATGGCATTCAACCTGATTCGACAGGGTCCGCGCAGATGTCGAATCCCGAGCCGTCCGGCAACGTGATGCGGTGGTACACCGCGGCACGCGGGTCGAAATCCTTAGGCAGGCGGCGTTCGAGATTCGGCTCAAACCGGACCTGCGACGCGGGGATCTCGAGATCCACTGTCAGGTTGACCGGCTCCCTCGGGAGCGTGGCGGTTCTCGCTTCTCCGCGTGAGAACACTTGGCCTCCCAGTTTCGGGTCACGGTCGAATGTCAGTCTCGCGAAACGGCGATCGGTAAGCAGCCAGACTCCTGCGCCCTTCGCCCAAGTGCGGTCCCGCAAGGCTCTCACCGCCATGCAGTCGAGCTGAGAACCGAAGGCGATGGACCTCGGCGGTTTCGGCCGGGCAGTCCAAGGCGGGAAGAGCCGATCACCGTTCTCCGCAAATACCCAGAAAGCCCACCGCAGGGGCCACCAGATCGGGACCAGCATGATCTTGAGAAGCAGCCACCATGTGCTCTCCCTCTTCGGCCGAGCGCCGCCCTTGGGCTCACGCCCAGTTACAAGATAGTGCTGGACACCCTCAAGGGAGATCCACGAGATCCGCTCGCCGGCCGCAAGGTACCGGCTCTGCAGCAGCGGATTCGCGTCTCGCTCCGGGACGAAAGCACGATATTCGTTCAAGGTCAACTCCTGTCAAGCATTGAGCTCCGCAACGAGTTGCTCAAGCTCAGCGGCGATCTCTTCGTCGGCTTGGGAATAGCTGTCGGCGCATGACCGAAGGTTTTCGGCTTCGTTCCGCAGGGCAGCGGCAAGGTCGGATACCGATTCGACCAGAGCCGCGCAGCCGTCAAGGTACGGCTGCTCGAAGAACAGCCCGGTGACTCCCCACGTCATCTCAGCCGCACCGGCCTCAGCTGCAACGCCTCCGATGGCATCGGCGTTCGGGGCAAGGGCGTCAAGGGCTGATGCCAGTGCCGCGAGCTCATCGACTTCGACCTGCAGCGAGCCGGACGAGCCGACGCCCTCATGCAGAAAGCCCGTATTCGGGGTGGCAGCCCCTGTCAGTGGGCTGATGAGTGTAGGGATGTTCGTGAGCGCCGCCGGGATCAGGCTGGTGCCGACCTTCTTCAGCAGCTCCTTCCACATCGTCATGCTCGCTCGATCGGCGACCTTGATCTTGCGGAGGACTACGATCAGTTTTCGAAAGATATTCTGGGCGATCGCGAACTTCCGAGTGGCCTTGAGCAGGTTCCGGATAGCTTTGACGGCTGCGCTCACCAAGAACGCCGCCACCGAGGCCCCCGCACTCACGATGCTCGCTGCCAAGGCGGCGACCCCTCTGGTGATGAGCCATGCGACTAGTTCGCTCAGAATCCCCTTTATGATGCTGTAAATGGCGACTGCAATCAGCCTGGCCCAGTCGAGTAGTTGTGCAAGGTCGCCTGCGCCCTTTCCGATCGCATGTGCCGCAGCCGAGACCCCGCCGATCTCGTCGATCGCCGCAGTAGCGGCTTGCCCTTCCCACGCGGTCAGGTTGCTGTCAATGGCATCCTGGACTTCCTGGTTCATCGCTTCAAGCGCGGTCTGCACCTGCGCCAGCACATCGATCTGGCGCTGCATCTCGCCGTTGTCACCGGTCACCCAGAGCAGCAGGTCATCAAGAGGCTGAACGAGGTCGAGGACGATTGTCACCCCCGCGCTGGCCAGGGCGCCGATCGGGTCGAGGAGCGACAGTGTCGCGTCGACGCCGAGCAGGGCGACTTGCGTTCCGATGTCGCCTGCAGCGTCTTGGACACTGGTGTCACCATCCGTGTCGTTGAAGATCGCTGTTGCAATGCCGAATCCGCGTCCAGCGAACGGCAGAGCCGTCACACTGGAGCCTCCCTGAGTTTCTGCGACCTCTGAATAATGCGTGATGTCGGAGCCATGCTGCTCAGCGTTGGGGTCTGCCATTCGAGGGGGTCCTTCCGTGTTGGGAGCGGGGGCGGTTTCCGAGGTGGTACTGGTTGAGAATCGCTTGAAAATGGACGTCGTCACCAAGCGTTTCGATGCGCCGACCGGGCACTGGCATGGCTCAGTGTAAGCGGTTCGCGCCAAAGGCCAGGTCCGCGAAAGTTGAAGCGGGCCATTGGGATCGAACGGAGGCTCGCACAGTCGACGATGAGGATCGTGAGGACGGCCGCGATGCCGAGGGCCGCTCGACCATGCCGAGGCCTGAAAGCAGTCGCCGGCCGGCTCCAGACCGATTGCGACGGTTGAGGATCCGGGCATCGGAAAGGCCCCGGCCTTGCGGCCGGGGCCTTTCAGCGATGTTTACTTCGCTTGGATCTGGAGTTCGGTCACGATGGTCGAGAAGTGCGAGCGGATGCGATCATCCTGGGGGTCGTCCTCGGGGGTCCAGTGGATCGACAGCCGCTCGTAGAGCGTGTTGCGCTGGGCCGGGATGCGGTCGGCCGTGCGGATCAGGTCGATGAGCTCCGAGAGGCGCGACCGGTGGCGCGCGCCCGCCGAGGAGATCACGTTCTCCTCCAGCATGATCGAACCGAGGTCGTCGACGCCGAGGTGCATGCTCAGCTGACCCGAGGCCTTCCCGGTCGTGAGCCACGACGACTGCAGGTGCTTGACATTGTGGAAGAACAGCCGCGCGGTCGCCAGGAGCCGCAGGTATTCGAGGGTCGTCGCCTGCGTCCGGCCCTTCAGGTGGTTGTTCTCCGGCTGGTACGTCCACGGGATGAACGACCGGAACCCGCCCGTGCGGTCCTGCACGTCGCGGATCATCCGGAGGTGCTCGATCCGCTCGGCCGCGGTCTCACCGGTGCCCATCATCATGGTCGCCGTCGACTCCAGGCCATGCAGGTGCGCGGCCTCCATGATCTCCAGCCAGCGCTCCCCCGACTCCTTCAGCGGCGCGAGCGCCGTGCGCGGGCGCGCCGGCAGCATCTCGGCCCCGGCCCCCGCGATCGAGTCGAGCCCGGCGGCCTTGATGCGGCGGATGGCCTCGTCGATCTCGACGCCGGAGACCTTCGACATGTGCGCGATCTCCGACGGCCCGATCGAGTGGATCACCAGCTCGGGGTATTCGCGCTTGACCGAGGAGAACAGCTCCTCGTAGTACTCGACCCCGAAGTCGGGGTGGTGCCCGCCCTGCAGCATCACCTGCGTCGCACCGAGGCCCACGGCCTCGCCGCAGCGGCGCAGGACCTCCTCCATCGGGTGCGCCCAGCCCTCGTCGTGCTTGGGGGCGCGGTAGAAGGCGCAGAACTTGCACGCGGTGACGCACACGTTCGTGTAGTTGATGTTGCGGTCGATGAGGTAGGTGACGATGTTGTCGCCGATGACGCGCCGACGGGCCGCGTCCGCGGCCTCGGCGAGGGGGTGGAAGGGCGCTTCGGTGTAGAGCAGCAGGGCTTCCTCGGCGCTGATGGCGCCGCCGTCGGCGGCGCGGGCGAGGACATCGTCAATCTCGGCCATGCACGAAGCGTATCGCCGCAGCGGCGCCCGGGACAGTGCGCCCGCGCGCAGTGACTCGTGCGTCTCGCCTCAGACCGTGTACAGCTCGGTGTGGATCCGCTGCGCCCCGGCCGCTTCGAGGACGTCCTTGACGCCCAGCACCATCTCGTAGGGGCCGCAGAGGAACCACTCGTCGACCTCGTGCGGGTCCACGAGCCCGGCGTCGATGACCTCGCCGAGCCGCTCGGGCGTGAGCCGCCCCGTGAGCAGCGGGGTGTCCCCCTCGGCGCGGGTGCGCACGAGGTGGAGCCGCAGCCGCGGGCCGTGCTCGCGCTGCAGCTCGCACAGCTCGGCGGCGAACATCGTGGACGCCTCGGTGCGGTTGGAGTACAGGAGCGTCACGGTGGCGCCCGCCTCGAGCGCGGCGGTCGCGATGGCGATGATCGGGGTGATCCCCGAGCCCGCGACGACGGAGCCGTAGTGGCGGTCGGGGCGGATCTCGGTCCAGAAGTGGCCCAGCGGCGGGAGGACTTCGAGGACGTCGCCCGGCAGGAGCTGCCGGTTCGCGTACCCGGAGAAGGTGCCCTTGGGGATCGAGCGGATGCCCAGGCGCAGGGTGCCGTGCTCGGCGAGCTCGCGCGGGGTGGAGGCGAGCGAGTAGGAGCGGCGCACTTCGGCGCCGTCGGCCTCCACGCGCTGGAAGGTGAGGTGCTGGCCGGGCTTGAAGTCGAAGGCCGCGCGGAGCTCCTCGGGCACGGCGAGGGTGACCTCGACGGCGTCCTCGGTGAGCGGCCGGACGCGGCTCACCGTGAGCTTGTGCCAGGCGGGGCGGTTCTTGCGGGGCTTCTTCAACTCGACGGCCACAGCAGGGTCCCTTCGTCGTCCGTCTCGGGGTCTGAGAACCGGGTCACCGGTTCGGTCGCGAAGAACTCGGGCCCGTCGCCCCGGAGGGGGGCCATATCGGCATAACGGGACGCACGGGACGCGAATTCCCGCAGCCCGGCGAGGTGCCGCTCACTGAGGCCGAACTGGAGGCGCTCGAAGTACTCCGCGAGCGCGGCGGGCGGGAACGGCTCCCAGCGGGCGGCGGAGGCCACGACCTCGTCGATCTCCTCGCGGCTGCGCTGCACCGAGTCGCGGAAGGCCAGGTGGACGTCCTTGACGAGGCCGGGGTGGGCCTCGGCGTAGTCGCGGCGGACCGCCCAGACGGCGAAGACCATCGGCAGTCCGGTCCAGTCCTTCCACTCGGCGGCGAGGTCGAGCACGTGCAGCCCGTCCGGGCCGTGCTGCCGGTGCTCGTGGAAGACGCGGAGGGCCTCGTCGCCGATGAGGACGGCGGCGTCGGCTCGGTTCGCGGCGGCGCTGCCGAGCGCGGACTCGAGGTCGGGCGCGGTCACGGTGTATTCGGGCTTGCGGCCGTAGCGGTCCTCCAGGAGCATCTGTCCGAGGAGGACGCCGGTGCGGGAGGTCGAAGCGAGCGAGACGCGCGGGACGGCCGGGAGGTCGGCGAGGGGGGTCCTGGTGACGAGGTTGACGCTGAGGACCGGGCCGTCAGCGGCCACGGCCGGGTCCGGGATCAGGAGGAGGTCGTCGGCGTGGCGCAGGTATTCGACCAGGGTGATCGGGCCGATGTCGAGGTCGCCGGCGACGAGGCGGCGGCTGAGCTCGTCCGGCGCGGCCCGGTGGAGGTCGATGTCGAGGAGCGCGCCGGTCCGTGCCAGTCCCCAGTAGATGGGGAGGCAGTTCAGGAACGCGATATGGCCGACCCTGGGGCGCCGTGCGATGTTCACGGTTTCGACCGTAGCCGGTCGCGCGGCTAGGAGGTACGTGAGCGGTTGCGGCGTCGCGGACATCACCGCGAGCGGCGAACCGGACCGGATGGTGGGATCGCCCGGTCCGGCGGTGCATGTGTTCGGTGCCGGCGGTGCTCGAACGCTCGAGTCTGACGTCGGCCGGGCGTTCGGTCCGGGCGGCGCTCGGCGCTGGTGCTCAGGCCTCGTCGATGTCGCCGATGTCGGCGGCGCCCGTGTCGGCGGCGCCGCTGACGAGGGCGACGAGCCGGTCGAGGACCGCTTCCTCCTCGCCGGACAGGACGATCTCGTCACCGGGCCGCACGTCGAGGGTCAGCACCTGCAGGATCGACTTGGCGTCGTGCGGTTCCCCGCCCGGTTTCGCGATCGCCACGTCGGCGCGGGACTCGGCGGCGGTCCCGACGAAGACCGTCGCGGGCCGCGCCTGGATGCCGACCTCCGTGGTCACTGTGACACGGCGTTCCGCCATGTGGCTCACCCTCCCCGATCACGCGGGCGGCGGGCCGGCGACGGCCCTTCCCGCGAAGTCTGAGGGCCGCGTCGAGCGGCCCGTCAGCACCAGGATGAACTGCGGCCGGGGACGGCGGACGCGTTTTCGGCGAATGCCGCGGAAAGTGGGGCACTCGGCGTTCGCCGGCGTTCCGGGTCGTTCCCAGAACCGAACGCCGCGCTCCTAGCCCTCGTCCTCTTCCGGCTTGGCGCCGTAGACCGTGGGGCGCGGGAGCGGGATGTGATCGGGCAGTTCAGAGCGGTCGAGCAGGTTCGCGACCCGGGCGCGGCCCGGCCGGAACCCGTCCGCCTCATCCACGATGGGCTTCGCCGTCGGCAGCTGGTGTGCGCCCGTCTTGGTCGAAGGCTCCTCGAACAGGCTGATGTCCGGCGCGTTCACGATCTTCTTGCGCGCCGCCTCGACCGCCGACTTCGACTCTTCCTCCGGCTCGGGCTCGGGCTCGGGCGCAGCAGGCTCCGGCTCGTAGTCGATCGGGGCCGCGTCCGAGAACGGGCTGTCGTTCACGCGCGGCATCGGCGGCATGGGCGGCCCCGGCTCGGGGTTCGGCGGCAGCGGCTCGGGCGTCGGCACCGGCGAAGGCTCGGGGCGCGGCATCGGCGGGCCCGGCTCAGGATTGGGCGGCAGCGGCTCCGGCTGCGGCGGGGTCGGCTCGGGACGCGGCGGCGTCGGTTCCGGGTTCGGCACCGGTTCAGGCTGCGGCGCAGGCGGTGTGGGCTCGGGATGCGGCACCGGATCGGGGCGCGGCGGTTCCGGCTGCGGCGGCGTCGGGGCCGGACCGGGCAGCGGGTCGGGCAGCGGCCCGGGCGGCGTCGGCTGCGAATCGGTCAGGATCGGCGGCTCGGACTCGAAAGTGGACGCTTCGTCTGCTTCGGGTTCCGGGACCTCGATCCCGACGGCTCGGGCGGCATCGGGGGCGTCTTCGGGCGACTCGGCGAGATCCGCCCCAGGGGTCGGCGCTTCCACGACCGCCGCTTCCGCGAGGGCCGCGTCGAGGGCGGGCGCGATGGGCGCATCGTCCTCATCGGACCCGACACCGGGGGCGTCGGCCGGTGCGGGCGGCAGGGACTCGCCGGGCACGTCGTCGCCCAGGCCCGCCAGGGAAGCCTCTTCCGCGGCGGAGAGCTCGACGTCCCCGTCCTCCGGTTCGGGATCGGGCAGGTCGTCCAGCGCGCCGTCGTCGTCCTCCTCGACGGCCTCAACGACCGTGGGGCCGCCGCCCGGCGCGCCGAACGCTTCGGGTTCCTCGACAGGCTGGGGCGCAGGCGGAGTCGCAGCGACGGGCTCCGGCGCGTCGTCCACTTCCGGCACCTCGATGCCGACCGCTCGGGCGGCATCGGGGGCGTCCTCGGGCGACTCGGCCAGGTCCGCACCCGGGCTCGGTGCTTCCACGACCGCCGCCTCAGCGAGGGCCGCATCCAGCGCGGGCGCGATGGGCGCATCGTCCTCATCGGACCCGACACCGGGGGCGTCGGCCGGTGCGGGCGGCAGGGACTCGCCGGGCACGTCGTCGCCCAGGCCCGCCAGCGAGGCTTCCGCCTCTTCGGAGAGTTCGGCGTCCTCGTCGTCGTCATCGGGGTCCGGCAGGTCCTCCCAGGCGCCGTCCTCCTCCTCGACGGCCTCGACGACCGTGGGGCCGCCGCCCGGCGCAGCGGCGGCGGGGGCTTCGACCTCGGGGACGCTGAAGGTCATGGCCGGTGCCGCAGGCGTCTCGTCGGCGCTCTCGTGCGCCTCTTCCAGCGGCTGGTCCTCGTCGACCGGCGCCGAATCGGCGGGTGCCGCTTGGACCGGGACCTCCGCCGCGGGGGCGGGGACCGGCGCCGAGTAGGCCGCGCCGGGGACGTTCTCGGCGGACGGCACGCTGAAACCGGCCGCTTCCGGCGCGGCCGCGGGCGGTTCCGGGTCCGCGAACGGGGCTGGTGCCGCCGCGTTCGGCCTGATGCGCAGGATCTGGGTGCCGTCGGGCATGGGTTCGGGCACGGCGGGCTGGTCGGCGGCGGTGGCGCCGAACGCGCCGGACTCGGCCGAGGGCAGGCTGAACGCGCTGTTCGCGGTCGGCACTGCGAACGGCGCGCCGGTGACCGGCGAGGACGCGGGCGGCTCGGCGAACGAGGCGGCCGGTGCGGGCGGGGCCGTGAACTGCGGTTCGGGGACCGGCGGCGCTGCGAAGGCTTCCGGGACGGGTGGCGAGAAGGGTGCGGAGGTCGGCGGGGCGGCCGCCACCGGCGGCAGCGACTGCGCCGACTGGAACGGCGGCGCGGACTGGAACGCCTGTGCTGACTGGAACGACTGCGGCTGCTGGTACGGCGGCGGGGCGGACGGGTGCGCCGGGTACTGCTGCTGCGGGTACGGCGGCACTGCGGCCGAGCCGGAGGCGGGGCCGGGCGCCATGCCCTGCTGCGGGTAGGCGGGCACCTGGGCCGAGCCGGAGTGCGGTGCCTGGTGGCCGGGGACGGGCGCGCCGTACTGCGGCACTGCGGCGGAACCGTGTGCCGGTGCGGCGTTCTGCGGCGGCATGCCCGGGGGCGCGGCCTGCGGGGCCCAGCTTCCGGGCGCGGCGTAGTTCTGGGCGGGCGGCGGGTTCGCGCCCGGCTGGCCGGGCTGGCCGTACTGCGGGGCGGCGTGGCCCTGGTTCGCGTAGGGGTCGGCGGTCGGCTGGTAGACGCCCGGGGGCGCGTACTGGGGTTCGGGGACGGCCGCGGAGCCGTAGGCCTGGCCCTGCGGGGGCGGGTAGCCCTGGGGCGCCCCGGGCGGGGCGTAGGACGGTTCGGCCGGCGGCGGGTACTGCGGCACCGCCGCCGCGCCGTAAGCGGGTGCGGCCCCGTATGAGCCGGAGGCGCCGTAGGGTCCGGATTCGGCCGGGAAGCCGCCGAGCGGCGGCGGCAGCGGCGCTCCGCATTGCGGGCAGCGGCGCTGCCCGGACGTCAGTCGCTGGCCGCAGGAGCTACAGCTGTTTCCGTCCACGGAGCCTCCTCGGGGCTGGAGCGTCGTTCGGGCAACTCAACAACCATCGTGCCATCAACCGGTGGCGTCCCGTGCGCGCCTTCCCACTACCGTGCAATACCCCTATGCATCGGGATCGCGCGTCGTGACCGCGGCATCGGAGTCGGACGCGGGCGGATCGGGCGTCTCCTGGCCGTCGTCGGACGGCGTCTCCTGGCTGGGGGACGGGCTCGGCGACTCGCTCGGGGAGGGCGACTGCGAGGGCGACTCGCTGTCGGTGGGCTCCGGGTCGGGCGACTCGGTCTCGTCGTCAGGGGGAGACGTCGGGGGACGCGGGCTGGGGGTGGTCGGCTTGTCCGTGGGCGTCTGCGTGGGGTCCTCGGCGTCCGGGTCGGTCTTGACGGCGTCGACCACGCGGTGCGCGCCAGCGAAGTTCTCGAACCAGATGGAGCTGATCTTGACGACGTCGCCGGTGCGCGGGGCGACGACCATCTTGCCGTCGCCGAGGTACATGCCGGTGTGGTAGACGGACCGCCAGTTGCCCGGGTCGTCCCACCAGTAGAGGAGGTCGCCGGGGAGGAGCTTCTCGGTGTCGACCGGCTTGTCGCGGGTCGCGTTGTACTGGTCGGCGGCCACGCGCGGCAGGGAGACGCCCGCGTAGGCGTACGCGGCCTGGACGAGGCCGGAGCAGTCGAACGAGTCGGGGCCCTCGGCGCCCCACACGTACGGGTCGCCGAGCTGGGCCAGCGCGTACTCGACGGCCTTCTTCGCTGCGGGGGCGGCGTCCCAGCCGTCCACTTCGGACGAGAAGTCGTGCGAGTGCTGGGCGGCGGCGGCGTCGCGGGCGTCCTCGATCTCATCGAGTTCCTCGCGGTTGTCGGCGATGAGCTCGTCGAGGGCGGCCTGGGCGCGGTCGAACTCGGCGTCGAGGACGATGTAGCGGTCCTCGGAGCGGTCGGCGGAGAGGGTCGCGGCGTCGAGGGACGCGCGGGCGACGGACTCGGCGGTGGCGGCGTCCTCGAAGTCGGCGTTGAGGCTCGGGAGGTCCCATTCGCCGCCGAGCGGGGTGAGGCCGGTGAGGTCCGGGAGCTCGGTGTCGGGCAGGCCCGCGGTGTCGGCGTAGGCCTCGCCAGCGGCGTAGTCGAGGGCGGCCTGGGCGGTCTCGAGTTCGGCGAGCGTGGCGGCCCAGTCGGCCTGCGCGTCGACGAGGCGGGTCTCGCGCTGCAGCCATTCCTCCTGGGCGGCGGTGGTCTGCTCGGCGAGCTGCGCGACGTCGGCCTCGGCCGTGAGGATCTGCGCGCTGAGAGGCCCGCCGCCGGCCGCGGGGTTGGTGACGGGGGCGTCGTCGGTGGCACTGCCGGCGGGCCGGTTGCCGTCGTCGGGGACCGTGACACCGGGTTCGGCGAATCCCGGCATGGCGCCACCGAAGACGACGGCGGCCGCTCCGGCGGCGGCGATCACTCGGGCACCGAACCGTGTAACGCGCATGTGAGGTGTCCTTCTGTGGGGGAGGCCACGAATACTGTACCGAAGACACGCAAGGCTCGCATCTGCGGTTGCCCGCCACTCGGGTGTCGTGTCGATGAACACCTCGTGCCGAGCGATCCGCGCCCCAGGACCCGTTTCGGCGGCCGCCGCGTTCGCGTTCACGGCCTCACATCCCGCAACGTGCGATCCCAGACCTGCGCTCCGGCGGGGCTACCCTGGCGGAAACGCCACAACGTTGGGAGCGCCATGGACGACAACGCCGAGTTCAAGGCCGGCATCGAGGAGAAGCTCGCGGCCGGCGAGCGGCTGACCTTCGAGGACGGCGTGGGCCTCTACGAGACCGACGACCTCGCCTGGCTCGGGCGCCTCGCGCACGGCGTCCGCACCGCCAAGAACGGCGACCGGACCATGTTCAACGTCAACCGGCACCTCAACCTCACCAACGTGTGCTCCGCCTCCTGCGCGTACTGCTCGTTCCAGCGCAAGCCCGGCGAGACCGACGCGTACACGATGCGCGTCGAGCAGGCCGTGGCCCTCGCCGAGCAGATGAAGGGCGACGCGCCCACCGAGCTGCACATCGTCAACGGCCTCCACCCGACGCTCCCGTGGCGGTACTACCCGCGGGTCCTCAAGGCGCTCAAGGAGACCCTGCCGCAGGTGAACCTGAAGGCCTTCACCGCAACGGAAGTGCAGTGGTTCGAGAAGATCTCCGGCCTCGGCGCGAGCGAGATCCTCGACGAGCTCATCGAGGCCGGCCTCGAGTCGCTCACCGGCGGCGGCGCGGAGATCTTCGACTGGGAGATCCGCCAGCACATCGTCGACCACGCCTGCCACTGGGAGGACTGGTCGCGCATCCACCGCCTCGCCCACCAGAAGGGCCTGCGCACCCCGGCCACGATGCTGTACGGCCACATCGAGGAGCCCCGCCACCGCGTCGACCACGTGCTGCGCCTGCGCGAGCTCCAGGACGAGACCGGCGGCTTCGCCGTGTTCATCCCGCTGCGCTACCAGCACGACTTCCACGACTCCAAGGACGGGAAGATCCGCAACAAGCTGCAGGCGCGCACCACGATGGCGAGCCCGGCCGAGTCGCTGAAGGTCTTCGCGGTCTCGCGGCTGCTGCTCGACAACTTCGACCACGTGAAGTGCTTCTGGGTCATGCACGGCCTCGACGTCGCGCAGCTGTCGCTGTCGTTCGGCGCCGACGACCTCGACGGCTCGGTCGTGGAGTACAAGATCACGCACGACGCCGACGAGTACGGCACCCCGGACAAGATGGGCCGCGAGGACCTCCTCGAGCTCATCCGCGACGCCGGGTTCCAGCCGGTCGAGCGCAACACCCGCTACGAGGTCGTGCGCGAATACGAAGGGCCGCAGACGATCGGCGAGCGGCGGGCCGAACCGCAGTCGGTGAAGTTCTAGTGGCGCAAGGCAAGCAGCCCGAACAGGAGCGCCCGAAGGTCGAGACCCTCGGGCAGCTCCTGGGCACGGCCCTGGCGTACTTCGTGATGGGCGCGGTCGTCCTGGTCGTCATCGACCTCGTGTTCGTCCTCCCGACCGGGCGCGGCTTCGGCCAGACCTCGGGCTGGATCGCGGCCCTGCCCACGGTGTGGGTGTACACCGAGCAGTTCCGGCGCTACGCGGGCGCGGCCCGCTGGGGCCTCATGCTCGTCGGCGTCCTCCTGGGGCTCGCCGCCGGGTTCGCCGTCGCGATCATCGCGCCCGTCGCGTGGCCGCCGATGCTCACCGGCGGCCTGGGCGGCCTCGCCGCCGCACTCGTGTACGGCCCGCTGTGGTTCGCGGGCATCAAGACGTTCGGAGAGGAGCGGGTCGCATGAACCCGATCGCCAAGTACTTCCTGAGCCGCGCGGCCATCTTCGCGGTCGTCGCCATCCCGCTCATGTTCTTCTTCAACGTGCTGAACGCGCTCGCGATCGGCCTGCTCGTGTCGATGGTCATCGGGTTCACCGTGCTGCGGCGCCAGCAGATGGCCATGATCGACCACATCGACGCGGGCGCGAAGCGCCGCCAGGAGGAGAAGCGGCGCCTGCGCGCCGAGCTCGCGGGCGACGACGCCTAGCCGGCGTCCTTCATCAGCTCCGTGCAGATCTGCAGGGTCTCCCCCGCACCCGCGGTGAGGGCCTTGCCGTAGTGCTTCAGCCATGACCGCACGCCGTCCGGCGTGCCCGTGGACCAGGCGCGCTGCGCCCCCACGTACTCCGGCGCGCGCTCCAGGTGCCCGGCGTCCACCGTGATGAGCAGGTTCGGGTCGAGCCCCTTGCTCGCCAGCGCGAGGCGCGCGGCGGCGCGGGCGACCACGTTGTTCGCCACCGGGAACGGGCGCACCGCGAGCAGCTCGCCGTGCACGACCGCGGCGGCCATCGCGGCCGGGATCTCCTTGGTGGGGTTGGTGACCAGCGCGCACAGGGCGTTGATGCGGTGCATCCCCGACTCGTCCACCTCGATGCGGCCCGGCTCGAACTCGACGCCGGCGTCGGGGAACCCCTTCGTGGCGAGCGTGTGCAGCTTCGCGAGCACGTAGCGGGGCGAGACCGGCCACATGGAGGCGAGGCCGGGCAGGGCCTCCACGACGCGCATGACGCCGATGACGGCGGGGTCGTCGAAGTCCCGGTCGCGCAGGCGCTCCACGTCGCAGTCGTACCCGTCGAGGGCCAGCGTCGCGGACGCGCTGTGCAGGGCCACTTCGGTCGCTACGAGCTCGTCGCCGCCTCGGAGGGCCTCGTGCCACAGCATCCGGTCCACGTTGGCTCTGGCGTTCTCAAGGGCGTCGGCGACCTCGGAGAGTTCGAGGAGAGGCGCGAGAGGATCCACGGGCGGAACCTTACCTTTTGGGCGGAGCGCGCAAACGGCGCACTGGGCGGGCTAGAGGGCAGTCACAGGACGGTGCGGCGTCCGGGATCGTGCACCGGTCCGACGATACCTCCCGAATCGGCGCCGCAAGGCCCCCGTTGCGGCTCCCGGACCCTTCGCGGACCGCCCGCCGACCGCCCGCGGGCCGTTCGGCGAGAGGCGGTCCCAGATGCCGGAGCCGCAGCGCCCGGCCGTATTCGTGTCGGGTTCATCGCGCTAGTGTTGCCGGACATAGACCCGCCTCACAGTCGCGCATTGGCGCGTAGATCTGTAAGGAGCGAAATACCCGTGGCATCAACCCCACCGCAAGAGACGCTTGCCAATCTGCTCTCGGAGGAGCGGACGTTCCCGCCGTCCCCCGAGTTCGCCGCGCAGGCGAACGTCACCGCGGCCGCTTACGAGGAGGCCGGGGCCGACCGCCTCGCCTTCTGGGAGCGCCAGGCGCGCCGGCTCGACTGGGCGAAGGACTGGGACCGGGTCCTGGACTGGGACAACCCCCCGTTCGCGAAGTGGTTCACCGGGGGCGAGCTCAACGTCGCGGCGAACTGCCTCGACCGGCACGTGGACGCCGGACTCGGCGACCGGGTCGCGATCCACTTCGAAGGCGAACCCGGCGACAGCCGCGCCGTCACGTACGCCGAGCTCCTCGACGAGGTCAAGCGCGCCGCGAACACCCTCACCGACCTCGGTGTGGGCGCGGGCGACCGGGTCGTCATCTACATGCCGATGATCCCCGAGGCCGCGGTGGCGATGCTGGCGTGCGCGCGCATCGGCGCCCCGCACTCGGTGGTGTTCGGCGGCTTCAGCGTCGACGCGCTGTCGAGCCGCATCGACGACGCCGGCGCGAAGCTCGTCATCTGCGCCGACGGCGGCTTCCGCAAGGGCAAGCCGCTGGCGCTCAAGCCGACCGTGGACGCCTCGCTCGAGCGGTGCCCCTCGGTGGAGAAGGTCCTGGTCGTCACCCGCACCGGCCAGGAGGTCGAGTGGACCGACAAGGACGTCCGCTGGGAGGAGACCGTCGGGAAGGCCTCCAATGAGCATGAGGCGCAGGCGTTCGACGCCGAGCACCCGCTGTTCATCCTGTACACGTCCGGGACGACCGGCAAGCCGAAGGGCATCCTGCACACCTCGGGCGGGTACCTGACGCAGGCGTCGTACACGCACCACGCGGTGTTCGACCTCAAACCGGAGACCGACGTGTACTGGTGCACCGCCGACATCGGCTGGGTCACCGGGCACTCGTACATCGTCTACGGGCCCATGTCGAACGGCGCCACGCAGGTCATGTACGAGGGCACCCCGGACACGCCGCACACCGGGCGGCTGTGGGAGATCGTCGAGAAGTACAAGGTCACGACGCTCTACACCGCGCCGACCGCGATCCGCACGTTCATGAAGTGGGGCGACGACGTCCCGGCCCGGTACGACCTGTCGAGCCTGCGCCTGCTCGGGTCGGTCGGCGAGCCGATCAACCCCGAGGCGTGGATGTGGTACCGCGAGCACATCGGCGGCGGCAGGTGCCCGATCGTGGACACGTGGTGGCAGACCGAGACCGGCGCGATCATGGTCTCGCCGCTGCCCGGCGTCACCTCGACCAAGCCCGGCTCGGCCCAGCGGCCGCTGCCGGGGATCACGGTCGACGTCGTGGACGAGCAGGGCGAGTCGGTGCCCGACGGCGGCGGCGGTTTCCTGGTGATCCGCGAGCCGTGGCCGTCGATGCTGCGCACGATCTGGGGCGACGACCAGCGGTTCCTCGACACGTACTGGGCGCACTTCGACAAGATGTACTTCGCCGGCGACGGCGCGAAGAAGGACGACGGCGGCGACCTGTGGCTGCTCGGCCGCGTCGACGACATCATGCTCGTGAGCGGGCACAACATCTCCACCACGGAGGTCGAGAGCGCGCTGGTGAGCCACGAGAGCGTGGCCGAGGCGGCGGTCGTCGGGGCTTCGGACCCGGTGACGGGCCAGGGCATCGTCGCGTTCGTGATCCTGCGCGGCGGACGGGACTCGAGCCCCGAGCACCTCTCGGAGCTGCGCAAGCACGTCGCGAACACGTTGGGGCCCATCGCGAAGCCGCGGCAGGTGATCGTGGTCGCCGAGCTGCCGAAGACGCGCTCGGGCAAGATCATGCGCCGGCTGCTGCGCGACATCGCCGAGGACCGCGAGATCGGCGACGTGACCACGCTCGCCGACAGTGCGGTGATGAGCCGCATCAAGGTCGGCCTGCAGAGCGGCAAGGAAGACTGAGAACGACGTGAAGGGCCGAGGCGGTCGATCGACCGCCTCGGCCCTTCGCGTTTCCCGCACCCGGTCCTGCATCGCCGCGAATCGCAAACCCGCCGCCCCTGCTCTCCCCAAAGCCGGCCCGCAATCCCGACACCACGCCCCTACCTGCAGAAACGCCGGCATGTCGGACCCGTGTGGGAGAGTGGTCCTTTTCGGTTGGTCGGAGGCGGATGCGGGTGGGAAGGGGCATGCCCTACGCCCGGTCCCCGGCCTCGCCGTCGGGGCACCCGGCACCGGATGCCGCCGCCGTCCCCCGCGCGCCCCGCCACCCCGCCTCACGTGACCGGCCGCGTCCTCACCGCCCTCCGGGCCTCGCCCCGCGGGCGGTGACCTCGTACGCTGAGCGCGTGACCCGCAAGACCTTCGCCGACAGCGCCGCCATCAAGCAAGGCCCCTGGACCCACCGGCACATCGACGCCAACGGCTCGCGCTTCCACGTGGTGGAAGCAGGCGAGGGCCCGCTCATCCTGCTGCTGCACGGCTTTCCCGAGTTCTGGTGGGCCTGGCGGCACCAGATCCCGGCCCTCGCCGACGCCGGCTTCCGCGTCGTGGCCATCGACCTGCGCGGCTACGGCGCCTCCGACAAGCCCCCGCGCGGCTACGACGCCTACACGATGGCCGCCGACGTCGTCGGCCTCGTGCGCGCCCTCGGCGAACGCGAAGCCACCGTCGTCGGCCACGACCTCGGCGGCATCCTCGGTTTCGCCGCCGCCGCGTTCCACCCCCGCCAGTTCAGGTCCCTGGTCGTCATCGGCGCGGCCCACCCGCTGCGCCAGCGCGCCGCGCTCGCCGTCGACCCGAAGGGGCAGATGGCGGCGTCCCGACACCTGTTCGCGTTCCAGATGCCCCGCTACGAGCACAAGCTGACCGACTGGGACGCAAGGAAAGTCGCCGACCTCATGTACGCCTGGTCCGGCCCGGGCTGGCGGGGCAGCCGCGACTTCCAGGAGTACGTGCGCGCCTGCCGCGACGTCATCCAGATCCCGCAAGCGGCGTTCTGCGCCCTGGAGGCGTTCCGGTGGCCGTTCCGCACCGCGATGGGCCTGGCCGGGCGACGGTTCGTGAAGCTCCTCCAACGGCCGACGCCGGTGCCGACGCTCCAACTGCACGGCGCGCTCGACTCCTGCGTCCTCCCCCGCACCGCGCAGGGCTCGGGCCGGTACGTGCACGGCCGCTACGAGTGGAAGCTCCTCGACGGCATCGGGCACTTCCCGCAGCAGGAGGCCCCGGAGACGATCACGAAGGAGATCATCCGCTGGGCGAGCTGACTCCGTACGCCGTATCTCGTACACGGTACTGCGTATGCCCTTGCGGCGCAGCGTACCCAGTACAGCGTACTTAGTACAGCGCCCTGAGTACATTGTGGTTAGTACAGCGTACCCAGCACAGCGTGCTGAGTACATTGTGCGCAGTACGACATACACCGCACAATGTACACCGTACGGCAAATCCGACCGCTGACGATATCCACCAGCGCGGCTAGCCGACCGGCTAGCGCGTCGTGCAGGATGGGGCGGGGCCACCGCGCCCCATCGACCACCCGACGAGCCACCTGGAAGGCGGGTCAATGTCCGAGGCCAAATTCGCGCTGCGCGGCGCGACGATCGTCCCCATCACCTCAGCACCCATCGAGCAAGGCGTCATCCTCGTCGAGAACGGGCGCATCAGCGCCGTCGGCGGCGCGGACCTCCCTGTTCCCGAAGGCATCCCCACCGAGGACGCGACGGGCAAGTGGATCGTGCCGGGCCTGATCGACGCGCACACGCACCTGGGCGTGCACGAGGTCGCCGAGGGCTGGGCCGGGAACGACAGCAACGAGATGACCGACCCGAACACCGCGTACGTGCGGGCGCTGGACGGCATCAACCCCGCCGAGCGGGGTTTCGCCGAGGCGCTGGAGGGCGGCGTGCTGGCGGTGAACGTGAACCCGGGTTCGGGCAACGTGATCGGCGGCGAGACCGTGGCGATCAAGACCGTGGGCCGCTATGTGGACGAGATGGTGCTGCGATCGCCGTCGGGCGTGAAGTCGGCGCTCGGCGAGAACCCGAAGCGGGTGTACGGCGAGCAGAAGAAGACGCCGTCGACGCGGCTCGGCACGGCGGGCGTGCTGCGGCAGGCGTTCGTGGAGGCCGAGAACTACCGCGGCGCGGACGGCCCCGACCGCGACCTCAAGCTCGAGGTGCTGGTGAAAGTGCTCGAGCGTGAGATTCCGTGGCGCCAGCACTGCCACCGCGCCGACGACATCGCGACCGCGCTGCGCGTGGCCGAGGAGTTCGGGTACGACCTGGTGCTCGACCACGGGACCGAGGCACACCTGCTCGCGGATGTGATCGCCGAGCGGGGGATCCCGGTGATCTTCGGGCCGCTGCTGTGCTCGCGTTCCAAGGTGGAGACGGTGAACCGCTGGCCCGAGAACGCGGCGAAGCTCGCCGCGGCGGGCGTCCAGCTCGCGATCACCACCGACCATCCGGTGGTCCCGATCGAGCACCTGATCATCCAGGTGATGCTGGCGGTCAAGGCCGGGCTCGACCGCGAGACGGCGCTGCGGTCGGTGACGATCAACCCGGCGACGATCATGGGCGTCGACGACCGCCTCGGCTCCCTCGAGGCGGGCAAGGACGCCGACTTCTGCATCTGGTCGGGCGACCCGCTCGACATCTACTCGAAGGTGGAACGGGCCTACATCGACGGCGAGCAGGTCGCTTAAGGCCCGCATTTCGGGCTTCGGCCTGCAAAACGGGCACGGCTGGACCCCCGGCATCAAGAGTCGCACCGAGGTACGACACCGCCGGCTCATCAGGGCGTTGGCCCGGGGCGGCGGCGCTGTGGGGGCTGGTCCGCCGCCCCGGACGATCGGACGCGGCTCAGGCGGCCCGCCGGACCTCGGCCCGGGTCGGGAGCGCAGCCTCGGAGGCGACCCGCAGGTCGCGGGCGATGAGGCCGCGCCGGGCGGCGGTGAAGCCGCCGGCGATCCGGCCGAGCAGCGAAGGCCGGTCGGGGACCACGGGCGCGTCGGGCAGCGCCGAGCGAGCCTCAGAGGCGACCATCTGGATTGTCAGGAGTGCGTAAGCGTCCATCGGGTGTTCCTTCCGGGCGGTGATGCGAGATGCGTGCCGCGCCGGTGCGGCGGTGAGGCCCGCCCCGCGTATGGGTGCGCCGGGTGGATTCCCGGTGCCGCGGTCGGTTCCGGGGCCTCGCCACTACTCTGACCGGCCCTTGTCTCCGGCTCATTACGCCTCAGGAAACCCTCGGACAAGTCCTATGAACACCAGGGTGCCGATCATGCCCCAGGTCACACCCGTTGCACGGCAGGGACGCCCGAACGCGGACCCGGCCGGACGCGCCGACGAGCCGAGCACGCAGGCGCCCCGGCCCCGTCCCGCGGCCCGGCGAGGAGTGAACGCGGCGGCCCGGGGGTATCCGGGGTGTACGCGCACGCAGTGCGCGCCTGAGTAAGGCGGTGAAAGATCATGGCCACCGGAACGGTCAAGTGGTTCAGTCCGGAGAAGGGCTACGGGTTCATCGAGGCCGACGACGGCAGCGGCGACTATTTCGTCCACTTCAGCGCCATCGCCGACAGCGGGTACCGAAACTTGGAGGAGGGCCAGCACGTTCGCTTCGACATCACCGAAGGCGAACGCGGCAAGCAGGCCTCCCAGGTAGAACCGAACTAGACGGGCCGAGGATCAGGGCCGCCCCGCGCCGCCACCGGCGGCCGGGCGGGGCGCCTGACCGCGGCCGAAAGAGCCGGAGGCACCCATGGACGACGCGAAGGCAGCGGGAGACGCCGCAGACGAGGCGGCCGCAGCACCCATGGACCCCGAGGAGACAGGCCTGGACTTCGCGGGTCTCGGCCTGGGGCCCGAACTCGTCCGCGTCCTCGCGGACCTGGGCTACGAGGAACCGACGCCGATCCAGCGCGAGGCCATCCCGCCCCTGCTCGCCGGCCGCGACCTGCTCGGGCAGGCGGCGACCGGGACGGGCAAGACCGCCGCGTTCGCCCTCCCCGTGCTCACGCGCGAAACCCCCGGCGAAGGCATCGACCCGCGGGCGCTGGTGCTGGTGCCCACCCGGGAACTCGCGATCCAGGTGTCGCAGGCGTTCCACCGCTACGGCCGCGAACTGGGCGTCCGGGTCGTGCCCATCTACGGCGGCCAGCCGATCGGACGCCAGCTGCAGGTGCTGCGGCGGGGCGTCGACGTCGTCGTCGCCACCCCCGGACGGGCCCTCGACCACATCGAGCGCGGCACCCTGCGCCTCGGCGAGGTCTCGACGGTGGTGCTCGACGAAGCGGACGAGATGCTCGACATGGGCTTCGCCGAAGACCTCGAGGCGATCCTCGCCCACACCCGCGAGGACCGCCAGACCATGCTGTTCTCGGCCACCATGCCCGCCCACCTCGAACGCATCGCCCGCCGGCAGCTGCGCGACCCCGTCCGCGTCGCGCTGGGACGCGAGGACTCCACCGCGCGCGAGGCGCCGCTGGTCCGCCAGACCGGGTACCTGGTCACACGCGCCCACAAGGCCGACGCGCTCGGACGGCTCCTCGACCTCGAGTCCCCCGATGCGGCGATCGTGTTCTGCCGCACCAGAGCCGAGGTCGAACAGCTCACCGAGACCCTCGCGGGGCGCGGCCACCGGGCCGAGGCGCTGCACGGCGGCATGAGCCAGGACCAGCGCGACCGTGTGATGAAACGCCTGCGCGGCGGCACCGCCGACCTGCTCATCGCCACCGACGTCGCCGCCCGGGGACTCGACATCGAGCACCTCACCCACGTGATCAACTACAACGTGCCGTCCGCCCCGGAGGCGTACGTGCACCGCATCGGCCGGGTCGGGCGCGCCGGACGCGAGGGCGTCGCGATCACGCTCACCGAGCCGCGCGAGCACCGGATGATCAAGGCCATCGAGCGGCTGACGAAGCGGCGCATCAGCATCGAGCAGGTCCCCACGGTCACCGACCTGCGCGCCCGCCGCCTGGAGATCACCCAGGCCGCGTTGCGCGAGGCCCTCGTCGTGGGCGGCCTCGACCGGTACCGAGTGGTGGTGGAGGCGCTCGCCGACGAGTTCGACGTCATGGACGTGGCGCTCGCGGCAGTGCAGCTGGCGCACGAGGCGACCGGGCGCGACGTCGACGAGCGCGAGATCCCGCCGGTCGCCGAGCCCGGCGAACGCCGGCCGCGCCGCGACCATGAGCGCCGCTCGGGCCGCGAGGACGACCGGCGTCCGGACCGGCGCCCGCGCGACGACGCATCGATGACCCGGCTGTTCCTCAGCGTCGGGCGCGACGCCGGAGTCCGGCCCCAGGACCTGGTCGGCGCGATCGCCGGGGAGTCGCGGCTCAGCGGGCGCGACATCGGCGCGATCGAGATCGCCGACCGCTTCTCGCTCGTGGAGGTCCCCGAGGCCGCCGCCGACGAGGTGATCGACGCCCTGCGGCAGACCACGATCAAGGGCAAGCGGCCGGGGGCGCGCCGCGAGCGGTACACCGCGCCGCAGCGCCGCGGTTGAGGCCGGACGGCCGGGCGCCGACGTGTCAGCGCGGCGCTGACGGGTACCCGTGCAGCAAGCAGCGCACGGCGATCGAAGGGAGCACGCGCATGGCCAGCGAAGAAACCGGTGGCGTGACAGGCACACCGGACAAGGACTACAACATCATCTGGTTCGTCGAGGCGTGCCTGAGCAACGCACTGCGGCTGGAGACCTACATCGCCGACGCCGAGCGGGCGAACGACACCGAGCTCGTGGAGTTCTTCAAGCGCGCGCAAGGCGCGAGCCGCAAGGGCGCCGAGGAAGGCAAGGCCCTGCTGGCGCAGCGGCTCAACGGCTGACCGCGAACGTTCAGCGTCCGCAGCTCCGAACATTCGGACTGCGGGCGCACTGCTCTGCCCGCCATCGCCGACCCGCCCGGCGTCACGCCGACCGCTGCGGCCCCCGTCGCGGACCGCCCGGCTTGCTCCCGGAAGTCCCAAACCGGCGGAGCGGCCCTCGACTTTCTGGGAACCTGAGGTCACCTGCGGCCGTTCCAGGAGGGAGGCGACGGTGACCCTCGAGCCCGCGAGCATCGCGAAGCGGACGATCGGCGACCGCGCCCAGCGCACCATCGAACGGGCGCGCGAGGTCTCCCGCCGCGGCTCGGCACTGCTCGCCGCCTCCGCCAGACTCGCCAAGACCGTCCAAGAACGGGCCGCCGACCTCACCGGCGCACAGGTCGAATCCCGGCTGCGCGGCATCCCGATCACCGAACTCAGCAAGCTCACCGTGCCCGGCACGGGCATCCCCGCCCTCGAAGCGGCCGGATACGACACGGTCGCCGACCTCGAGGCCGCCACCGACGAGCAGCTGCTGGACGTCCCCGGCGTCGCCCACCGCACCGTGCAGGAAGTCCGCAAGGCCATCGCGAACCTCACTGACGAGATCACGGCCGCGACCCGCCTCGAACTCGACCCCGAAGAGCATTCGGAGGCCGAGACCGCGCTGCTCACCGCCCTCGTCGCCGAACGCGCCGGCCGCCGCGCCGCAGCAGCGATCCGCGAGCCCCTCGGCCGCTACGGCGAAGCGCTCGACGCCGACCTGCCCGCCGCCGAACGCGCCGCCAGCCGCTGGCGCATGTTCTGGACCCGACGGCACCGCCGCGAACGCGTCATGCGCGCCTACCTCGCCGTCGAGTCCACCGTCGACGGCGTCGGCGCCCGCGACCTCGTCAACGCCATCGAAGCAGGCGAACACGCCGTCGACCTCGACGCCTACGACCCCGACACGGTCTGGCGCGAGTTCGCCTCCGACGCCGCGTACTACACGACCGCCCTCGCCAACATCACCGGCACCGACGTCGCCGACCTCCAGGCCCTCGAGGACTTCGTCGACACCGAGGAGCGCCGCCGCATCGAAGCGCTGCCACTCGACCTCACCCACCTGCGCACGCCGCTGCGCCGATACCAGGCGTTCGGCGCCAAATACGCGCTCCACCAGCGCCGGGCGATCCTCGGCGACGAGATGGGCCTGGGCAAGACGATCCAGGCGCTCGCCGTCTGCGGCCACCTCGCCGCCACCGGCCGCCGGCACTTCCTCGTGGTCTGCCCCGCCAGCGTCCACACCAACTGGCTGCGCGAGATCCGGCACCACACGAGCCTGCGGGCGTTCAGCCTCCACGGGCCCTCCCGCGACGACACCGGCGAGGCATGGCTGCGCGACGGCGGCATCGCCGTCACCACCTACGGCACCCTCCCCCGGCTGGAATGCCTCGACCGGGCACCCCGCGCCGAGCTCGCCGCCCTCATCGTCGACGAAGCCCACTTCATCAAGAACCCGCAGGCCAAACGCTCGACCGCGGTCACCGAGCTCGGCGACCGCGCCCGGCTGACGCTCTACCTCACCGGCACGCCCATGGAGAACCGGGTCGAGGAGTTCAAGAGCCTCATCGCCTACCTCCGGCCCGATCTGGCCGACCGCATCGAAGCGGGCGGCGTCATCGCCGGCGTCGAGGTCTTCCGCCGCCTCGTCTCCCCGGTCTACCTGCGCCGCAACCAGGAAGACGTCCTCGCGGAACTCCCCGAGCGCATCGAGATCGAGACCTGGGTCCAGCTCGGCGAGACCGCCCGCTACCGCGCCGAAGTGAAGGACGGCAACCTCATGGGCATGCGGCTCGCCGCCTCCGCGACGGCCGGCTCCGAAAAGCTCGAACGCCTCGCCGAGATAGTGGACGAAGCCACCGGCGACGGCCGCAAGGTCGTCGTCTTCACCTACTTCCTGGAAGACCTCGAAGCCGTCGCCGGCAAACTCGGGCCACTCGTCCACGGCACTATCGAAGGCCAGGTCCCGCCCAACGTCAGGCAGCGCCTCATCGAGCGCTTCGCCGCGTCGGAGGGGCCGGCCGTCCTCCTCGCCCAGATCGAAGCGGGCGGCGTCGGCATGAACATCCAGGCCGCCTCGGTCGTGGTCATCTGCGAACCGCAGTGGAAACCGAGCACCGAGGAGCAGGCCATCGCCCGGATCCACCGCATGGGCCAGGCCCGCCGCGTGCAGATCCACCGCCTCCTCGCCAAGGACTCCATCGACGAGCGCATCCGCGAGATCCAAGAGGGCAAGCAGCTCCTCTTCGACCAGTACGCCCGCGGGGAGTCCGGCCCCGAAGTCCTCGACGACGACGCGGTCCCCATGGAGCACCGCGCCGTCGCCGCCGAACGGCACCGCTTGGGCCTCGACTGAACCGGCCTTCAGCAGCGTTGCAGCACGTGCGCGGACGGCAAAGCGGATAGCCGTACATCAATTGGCGCCTGTCTGGGTACCCGGAGTCCTGACAGGAGGCGCCGCCGGCGGCACCGAGGACATTCGGACCGCCCATCGGAGAGGAGACCGGTATGCGCTGGCTCGTAAGAAACGTGGCTCTGGCCGCGGCCATGGCCGTGCTGCAGTACGCGGTGCGGAAGGTCGTGCAGCGCCGGACCGGGCGCTCGAGCTCCGCTGCGGCGCACTAGGACTCGCAGCAGCGCCAGAAGCACCACCGGCCGGGTCATCCCCTCGGCCGGATCTGAACGACACAGGAGGACCTCATGATCGGATTCATCGTCGCCGGACTCGTCATCGGCGCGCTCGCCCGCCTCATCAAGCCGGGCAAGCAGCGGCTCGGCATCCTCGCGACCCTCATCCTGGGCCTCGTCGGCTCGATCATCGGCGGCACCATCGCCAACCTGCTCGGCACCGGCGACATCTGGGAGCTGAACGTCCTCGGCTTCGTGATGGCCGTGATCGCCGCGATCCTGCTCATCGGCGTCGCCGAAGGCATCGCCCAGAGCCGGCACCACCCCGCGCACTGACGTCCAAGGAAGCATGATCCCGACCGCGCACAGCCGAGAACATAGGGCGCTGCGGGGATCGGGACGCACAGGGCGGCTACTCCACCGGGCGGGTCCTTCGGGACTCGCCCGGTTCTCGCATGCCTGCGGAGCTGGGCTTTTGGTGGGTCCAGTGGGACTCGAACCCACAACCTACGGATTAAAAGTCCGCAGCTCTGCCAATTGAGCTATAGACCCAACGGGGAGATTACCGCATCGGAGCGGCACCGGTGCGGGTGGCGGGGCCCGGATGGCCTGCGGCACTCGGATTGTCGATGGCGGGGCCCGGATGGCCTGCGGCACTCGGATTGTCGGTGGCGGGTGCGATAGTCGCCAGAGGCGCGTTCGTCCACAGCCTGTGGACGGCGGGCAGCGACGATGCGGCGCTGGCGCGGGGCTGTTTCAGGACGGACTCCACCGCCGGGCCGGTGGCGGTGGAGCCTGCGGCGGGCGGTGTGGGCTTCGCACCGCCGCGGGTGGACGGCGCGGCGGCAGTCGCGGAGCACCGCCGCCGCGCCTATTCGATCCGCGTCACACGCAGTCCTCGGTGGGGTCGGACCCGCTCCCGCTTGATCGAACATATGTACTATAAACCATCGCGTCGAGCCCGCACACCCCCGGTCGGGTGAATTCCCAACGGATCTGAGGAACGCGCTCGCCGCCCGGCACGGCCCCGGCGGCATCAGGCGGACGAGCAGGTAGACTCGCCTGCTGTGCTCATACTGCTGCCGCCGTCAGAAGGAAAGGCCGGTCAAGGCGACGGTCCTCCCTTGGACCTCGGCCGACTCTCCTCACCCGCGCTGAACCCTGTCCGCGAGCTCCTCGTCGACCGCCTGGTCGAGCTGTGCGCCGATGAGGAGGCCGCTGTGAAGGCGCTCAAGCTCCCCGCGAGCGCGCGCCATTACGTCCAGGCCGGCCGCGCACTCCGCACCGCCCCGACCCTCGCGGCCTGGGAGCTGTACAACGGCGTCCTCTACGACCGGCTCGGGCTCGGCGACCTTCCCGACGGCGAGCAGGTCTTCATCGCGTCCCCGCTGTGGGGGCTCCTGCGGCCCTCCGATCGCGTGCCGCCGTACCGGATGCCGATGAGCACCCGCTTCCCCGGACTCGACACGCTGGCGAAGCTGTGGCGCCCGGCCGTCACCGAGGTGCTCGGCGCCCGCAACGAACTCATCGTGGACCTGCGCTCGGGCACGTACGCCCAGGTGTGGGGACCGAAGGACCGCGGCGTCACCGTGCGCGTGTTCAAAGAGGACGCCGACGGGGTGCGCACCGTCATCACCCACATGGCCAAGGCGACCCGGGGCGAGGTCGCCCGCGCGCTCCTCGCCGGCGGCGCCCGGCCCGAGTCCGCGGCGGACCTCGCCGACTTCCTCGCCGGCCAGGGCTGGAAGGTCGAGCTCAGCGAGCCGGCCACCCGCTCCAAGGCCTGGCAGCTCGACATCGTGAGCGCCTGAGGAAAGCTACCCTCGCGTGCAGTAGCGAGCGCCCCCGGCAACAACCCTGCCCGGTGGTACCTGAAGGCGAGCTGAAGACGATCGAAAGCTACCCGCGCGTTTCGTTCCGAGCACCCCCGGCAACAACCCTGCCTCGCCGAACCTGAAGGGGAGCTGAAGCGGTTGGCAGGCACAGCGAAAGGAAGGGCCCGGACGCGGTGCGTCCGGGCCCTTCCTGCGTGTCGCTAGTGCTTCGAGTGGTAGCCGTTGGTCTTGGCGCGCTCGAATGAGCGGCGCACCTCTTCCTCGGCTTCGGCCCGGCCCGTCCAGGTCGCGCCCTCGACGCTCTTGCCGGGCTCCAGGTCCTTGTAGACCGTGAAGAAGTGCTGAATCTCCAGGCGGTCGAACTCGGGCACGTCGTTGATGTCCTTGAACCGGTCCTTGCGGGGGTCCTCGGCCGGAACGCACAGCACCTTGTCGTCCACGCCCTTCTCGTCGCGCATCCGGAACATGCCGATGGCACGCGCGCGGATCACGCAACCGGGGAACGTCGGCTCCACCAGGACCAGAGCGTCCAGCGGGTCGCCGTCCTGGCCGAGCGTGTCGTCGATGAAGCCGTAGTCGGCCGGGTACACCGTCGCGGTGAACAGCGTCCGGTCCAGACGGATACGTCCGGTCTCGTGGTCGATCTCGTACTTGTTGGCGCTCCCTTTCGGGATCTCCACGGTCACGTCGAACTCCATCGGCCGACCTCCTCCAGGCTCAAATGCAGTGCTCTTGATGGCTTAGTCTCTGTGCATGTCCCTCAGCGACAACGCCGACCCCAAGGTCGCGAGTAGTACGCCACATGCCGCCCCCGCCCCGCAGCAGGCCCGGGTGCGCCGTCGCCGGGCGCTCACGCGGGTCCTCGCGGCCCTCGCCATCGTGGTCACCGTAGCCGCAGCAGGGGGCCTGGTGTGGCAGATCACCGCCGTCACCAGCCCTCGGACCGGGACGCTCACCGCCCCTGAGGCCTATCCCCCGGCCGCGCCCGCCCCGGTACTGGCCGGGTCCGACGCCGACGCGCCGCTCCCCGACCTCGCCACGGTCATGCCGGGACTGCTCGCCGACCCGCGGCTCAACGGCAGCCTCTCGGCGTCCTTCGCCGACGCCCTGACCGGGGAAGTCATCTTCGAGCAGGAGTCCACCACCCCGCTCGCGCCGGCCTCCTCCATGAAAGTGGTCACTGCCGTGGCCGCGTTCGAGCACCTCGGCCCCGAATACCGGATCCCCACCACTGTGGTCGAGGGACCGACCGAGGACAGCGTCGTGCTCGTCGCGGGCGGCGACCCCACGCTGACGATCGACGGCGAGGGCTACTACACCCCCTACGCGGCCGGCGCGAGCCTCAAAGAGCTCGCCGACCTCGTCCTGGAGGCGCGCGGCGGCACCGCCCCGTCCACCGTCTACCTCGACACGAGCGTGTTCACCGACACCGTCAGCGCCACGGGCGTGACGGCGGCCGAACTCGTCACCTCGACCGGGCCGATGGCGCCGATCATGGTCGACGGCGGCCGCATGGACAACACCGAGAAGTACGCCGACCACTACCCCGACCCGGCCATGGTCGCCGCGAAGGAGTTCGCGAACCTCCTCGGTGCGACCACGGTCGAGGCGGGCACCGCCGGGGACGGCGCGGCCGAACTGGCCGTGGTCCACTCGGCCCCGATGTCCGCGCTCGTGGACTCGTTCATCCTGACCTCGGACAACCTCCTTTCAGACGCGGTCGCGCTCCAGACGGCGCTGGTCGTCGAGGGCGCGATGACCTGGGCCGCGATGTCCACTGTGCACGCCTCGACGCTGGAGGGCCTCGGTGTGGACACGGCCGGGCTGGTGTTCCACGACGGTTCGGGGCTCTCGCCGGACGACCGCATGACCGCGGAGGCGTTCACGCAGATGCTGCTCGGCGCGACCGGGACGCAGGCGTCGTCGGTGTTCGAATCCCTGCCCGTGGCCGGCTACTCCGGGACGCTCGAAGACCGCTTCGGCACCGCCGAGGAAGGCGAGGGCGTGGTCCGGGGAAAGACCGGGACCCTCACACAGCCCACGGGAGTCATCTCCCTGACCGGCACGCTCACCACAGCGGCCGGCAGGCAGCTGATCTTCTCGCTCATCAGCAACGGCCACACGACAGGTCCTGAGGCGGTGGAGACGGCGATGGACGAGGTCACCACGGCCGTGTCGCTGTGCGGCTGCTGATCGTTCGGTGCAATGGGGCTCCTCTCCGCCGTTGCATTCGGCTGGTTCCGATGATGCACCGGTGAACCTGAAGCCACGCTGAAGCCGCCTGAAGACGACTTCAGGAAGCGGAGCGGGAACGCTGCGGGAGACGTGAACAGGGCCCCGGGCATCAGCCCGGGGCCCTTTGCGCCGCTTGGGATCAGGCGGTGTTCCAGGTCTGCGTGAGGTCCAGGCAGCCGGTGGCGGGCACCGTGGCCGTCCGGTTGCCGATGGACTCCCACGTGTAAGCGCCGGAGGCCCGCACGATCACGTACTTGTACTGGAAAGTGGTGCCGGCGGGGACGCTGATCGTGCCCTTCCACACCGGGTACGACGCCCCCGACAGGTGCGCCGAACTGACGGCCGTCCAGTTGCCCAGCTGCGGGATCGAACCGACGACGTACACCTCGTCCCCCACGTTCGTCCCGGTCACCGTCGCGTTCACGGTGACGCAGTCCTTCGTCCCGCCGTTGCCGCCGCCCGAACCGTTGCCGACGTAGATCGCCAGCGCGGTCTTCGCTGCGACCGTGGCAGTGAAGGCGCCGCCGGAGACGGTGACGGTGCTGCCGGAGATGACGTCCGTGTACGAGCCGTTCGGCAGTGCGGTGGTGAAGGTCCGGGTGATGGCGGACGCGCCGGCGTTCACGACGACGTGGCCGGTGTCGCCGCGGCCGAAGGCGAGCGCGTCGCCCGAGCCCCAGGTGTTGACGACGGCGTCGCCGGCGGTGGCGGCGCGGAAGCCGGCCATGCCGCTCAGGTACGGGGAGCGGTGGAGGCACGTGAAGGCGCCGGGGCCGCAGACGGCGTCGGCGACGGTGCCGTCCGGGTTGAGCGGCGGGGCGGCGTGGTTGCTGGTGAACTCGTAGCCGGTGTAGGAGGCGGGGGTGCCGAAGGGGTGGGCGAGCATGAACGCCTCGGCGAGGAGGTAGTCCTGGCCGTACTGGTAGTTCATGGTCTGGGTGCCGCGTTCGGTGTCGTGGTTGGCGACGAAGACGCCTGCGGGTGCGGTGTAGCCCCAGCCGGTGCCGATGGTGGTGAGGTGGCGGGCTTCGGCGCCGCCGTTGATGTGGTTCTTGAGGTCGTAGGCGTAGCTGAACTCCTGGACGTCGCCGATGCCGGTGTACTCGGCTTCGGTGATGGGTTCGCCGGGGGCGCCGATGACTTCTTGGACGATGTAGGGGTCGCCGTCGACGAGGTCCATGATGGCGGCGAGGTCCGTGGCGGCCATGTGTTTCGCGGCGTCGACGCGGAAGCCGGCGACGCCGAGGCTCTGGAGGTCGCGGAGGTAGGCGGCGATGGTCTCGCGGACGTCGGCTTGGGAGGTGTCGAGGTCGTTGAGGCCGACGAGGTGGCAGTTCTGGACTTCGTTGCGGTCCTGGTAGTCGTCGATCTCGCAGTAGGCGCTGCCGGTGTTGTGGAAGTCGGAGGCGTCGTATCCGGCGGCGGGGTAGTCGAATTGGCGGTAGCTGCTGCCGGCCCAGCCGGTGCGTGCTTCGGTGGCGGAGCCGGCGGCCATGTGGTTGATGACGACGTCGGCGATGACGCCGATGCCGTTGGCCTGGCAGGTGGCGATCATGTGCTGGTATTCGGCGCGGGTGCCGAGGCGGGATTCGATCTTGTAGCTGACGGGCTGGTAGTGGATGTACCAGGCGTCTGCTTCGCCGGGGGTGGTGTCGTCGCCGCGGATGTGCTCGTTGGGCGGGGAGGTCTGGACGTAGGTGTAGCCGGAGTCGGCGAGGGGGCCTTCGCATTCGGCGGCGATGGAGTTCCAGTTCCATTCGAACATGTTGAGGATGGCGTCGCCGCCGGTGAGGGCGGCGGCGGGTGCTGCTTCCAGGGGTGCGGGGTGGTCGTCGGCTTGGGCGGTGGGGACAGCGGCGGCGATGAGGGCCGCGAGGGCGGTGGCGCCGAGGGCGGGCAGTGCGCGGCGGCGGAGGTGGTGAGGCATCGTTGCTTCCTTTGCAATTTCTGCCCGCAAATGCTGCAAGATGTTGCGGACTTGAGAAGAACGTAGCATCGGCGGTCCGATAATTTCAAGATGCTCGATATTTGAATTCATACGGTTACGCGGCGTGCGCCGCGGTGCGGGCGAACCGCCGCAAACCGATCCGGTGAACCGCACCGCCCACGCGGTGCCCGGCAACGCGGCAAACGCGCGCGCCCCTCCGGAAACCCCAGGTCCGGTACGCGGCGGTTCGCCCCACTTGCGCGGGACAGTGGCGCGGCCGTAGCGCTATGGATAGGCTTGGCCGATGGCGCCGCCCGCAGGAAACCCGATGCTGCCGTCAGTCGACTGGCAGACCGCCGCCTCCTGCTCCCGGGCCTTCAGCCGCGGCGGCCCCCGCATGAGCCCCGAAGGCGCCCTCGACGTCGTCGCCGACCTCCACCGCCACGCCCGCACCGCGATCGACCTGGTCACCGACTACACCGGCCTCGTGCCCGCCACGACCGTCTCCGTCGACGTGGTCGACCGCATCCGCTGGAGCCGGATCAACATCGCCGGGTTCCGCCGCCTCCTCGTCGAACTCGGCGCCGAGGACCCGGCGCCGACCGCCCCCGTCTCCGCCGCCGCCAAGCTCACCGGCGTCCAGACCGGCGCGGTCCTCGCGTTCCTCTCCTCCCGCGTGCTCGGCCAGTTCGAGACGTTCTCCACCGACGCCGGCCGGCTCCTCTTCGTCGCTCCCAACATCGTCGAGGTCGAACGCCGCCTGCGCCTGCCCTCGCGCGAGTTCCGCCTCTGGATCGCCGTCCACGAAGCCGCCCACCTCACCCAGTTCACCGCCGTCCCGTGGATGCGCGGGCACTTCCATCACCTCATCCACGCGTTCTTCGACGCCGCCGAACCCGACCGGTCGACCGCCTCCGGCCTCGCCCGCGCCGTGCGCCGCGCCCTCGCCACCGCCCGCGAGGAGGAGCAGCACGGCGGCCCGCGCGAGGAGATCCCCGGCACCGACGTCATGTCCGCGGTCACCAGTCCTGAACAGCGCGAAGCGATCTCGCAGATCCAAGCGCTCATGACCCTCCTGGAGGGCCACGCCGAAGCCGTCATGGACGGCGTCGGCCGCACCGCCATCAACCACGTCGCGCTCCTGCGCCGCCGCTTCGACCGCCGCCGCGCCAACCCGACGACGCTGCAGCGCTTCCTGCGCCAGCTCCTCGGCCTCGACGCGAAGATGCGCCAGTACGCCGCCGGCCGCCGCTTCGTCGACCAGGTCGTCGCCGAGCACGGCGTCACCGGCTTCAACCGCGTCTGGGAACGCCCCGAGCACCTGCCCACCGAAGCCGAGATCGACCGCCCGGAGCAGTGGATCGCCCGCGTGCTGCGAGGCCAGGACCTCGCGCCGCAGCGGCTCGGCGCCGGACGCGGCTGACCGGCATGGCGAAGCTGCCGCCGTCGGTGGCGCGCCTGCGCGTCGCCGTCCGCGACGCCCTCGCCGACCTCCCCACCGGATCGCTCGCACTCGCCGCGTGCTCCGGTGGACCCGACTCGCTCGCACTGGCCGACACCCTCGCGTTCTGCGCCCCCCGGATGGGGCTGCGCGCCGGCCTCATCACGGTCGATCACGGACTGCAAGCGGGTTCGCACGAACGCGCGGCCGAGGTCGTGGCGTGGGCCAGGAGCGCGGGACTCGAACCCGCGCTGTCAATCGTGGTCGCGGTCGGCGCGGCCGGCGGACCCGAAGCGGCCGCCCGGACCGCCCGGTACCAGGCCCTCGACGACGCCGCGCAGCACCACGGTGCCAGCGCGATCCTCCTGGGGCACACCAGGGACGACCAGGCCGAGACGGTCCTGCTCGCGCTCGCCCGCGGCGGCGGGCCGCGCGGCGTCGCCGGGATGCGCGCGGCGCGCGGGATCTACCGGCGTCCGCTGCTCGGCATCGCACGGACCGACACGCACGCGGCCTGCGCCGAGCGCGGCCTGAAGCCCTGGACCGACCCGCACAACACCGACCCCCGGTTCCTGCGCTCAGCGCTGCGCCCGGCGATGGACGTGCTGGTCGCGACCCTCGGCGAGGACGTGGTCGCGAACCTCGCGCAGACGGCGGCACTGGTCGGGGCGGACACGGACTACCTGGACGGCCTGGCGGGCGAGGCGCTGGAAGCGTGCCGGGCCGGGAGTGGGACGGTCGCTGACGGCGCGGTCGGCGACGGCGCAGCGGCCGGAACCGCGATCGACGGGGCCGATGCCGGCGGCGGTGCGGTTGCCGGGGCGATCGCGGACGGCGGCAAGGCGACCGGTCTCGGCGCACTGGACGCGAAGCGGGTGGCGGCGCTGGCCGGGCCGGTGCGGCAGCGGGTGCTGCGCGCGTGGGTGCTCGAGGCCGGAGTCGAGGGCGCGGAGCTGAACCACCGGCACCTCGACGCGGTGGACGCGCTCGTCGCGCACTGGCATGGCCAAGGTCCGACATTTCTGCCCGGCGGGATCGAAGTGCGGCGGAGCGGTGGTCGGCTCACGGCGCGGCCCGGCGACGGCTCGACCGGCTCCCCCGAAGCGCAACCACTGCAGAGCTAAGCGGCGGCACGGTCGGTCACGGCGCGGCCAGGCCCCGAACTCGCTCCTCTCAGAAGGAATCGAACGACGGCGGAACGGTAGGGCGGCTCACCGCGCGGCCCGGCGACGGCTCGACCGGCTCCCGCGAAGCGCAAGCACCGCAAGGATGACAGCCCCAGCGGGGCGCGGTCGGTCACGGCGCGGCTTGAACGGGGGCCGGCAGCCAGCGCCCGGCGCTCCCGGTCCCCGTGCGGCTCCGACAGGTCTGGGACGCTCCCGATCCGGGCGAACCTGCGGCCCGCCGCAGCGGCATCGGCGGGTCGGCCTGCCGCTTTCGGCTGTGCTGGTACGCAACGGGAGTCGCGGAAGCCGCGGGGGCCACGGTCGGCGCTCGAGTCGAGGTGGCTTCGGCGCGGCAAATTGGTCGGATCCGGCCCACAGATCGGTCGCGAGGACCACGTGCCGCGAACACCGTCGCAGTAGCGGTGGGGCGCGGTCCGCTCCGGTGAGGGTCGCGGGCCGCCGCTCGGACCGCTGCCCGAGATGAGCGGATCGCGGCCATCGCTGAACCGGGCGCCGCGGCGGCATCGGTGACGTGCTCAGCGCGCGGGTGGTTTGATGCGGGTCACGGCCGCCGATCGGGCCGGGCCCGGGAGGCCGGATCGCGGGCATCACTGAGCCTCAGGCGCCCGCGTTCTCGGCGCCCCCGGATCGAACCCTGACCGACGGGTCCGACAATCCACGGGCCCTGGCGATGCCGTTCCGCTTGTAGCGAAATAAACAAGGTGTGATGCGCGCAGAACTCGGCCTGGAACGAGGTGCTGGGCGGAGGAACTCAGCCGTGGAACAAGGGGCGGGGTACCGAAAACGACGTCCTGAAACTGGTGCGCGAGGCGGCGAAGAACGCCGCCCGGGACGCCCCGCACGGCGACGAAGACGGCCCGCGCATCGGCGCGGGCCGTCGGGGACGGGGGTTCGGGACTCGGGGTCCCGGGTGCTTATTTCTGGTAGACCGCCGGGTTGAGCACACCGATGAACGGCAGCTCCCGGTAGCGCTCGGCGTAGTCGAGGCCGTAGCCGACCACGAACTCGTTGGGGATGTCGAAGCCCAGGTACTTGACCGGGATGTCCACCCGCTGCACGCCCGGCTTGCGGAGCATCGAGACCACCGCGACCGAGGCCGGGTGCAGGCCCTCGAGGTACTTCAGCAGCCAGTCCAGGGTGAGACCGGAGTCGATGATGTCCTCCACGACCAGGATGTGCTTCCCGGCGACATCGGAGTCGATGTCCTTGAGGATGCGCACGGTCCCCGAGGAGGTCGTGGAGCTCCCGTACGAGGAGAGCGCCATGAACTCCATCTTCACCGGCACGCTCAGCGCTCTCGCGAAGTCGGCCATGAACATGACCGCCCCCTTGAACACGCCCACGAGCAGCAGCTCGTCGCCGCTGCCGAGCACGCCGTCGGCGTAGTCGGCCGAGACGCGCGCACCGAGCTCGGCGACCTTCGCCCGGATCTCGTCTTCGGTGATGATGGTGCGCTCGATCTCCTCGGCGTACCACGAATCAGGATCGAACACCGCGTCCCGCGCTGCAGCGGACGGGACTGAAGGTGGGCTGGCTAGCTCCGACGTCATGTAACAAGGGTGCCACCCGATCGCCGGCGGCGCTGGCTTGGGTGGGCGAACTCAACCCGCCCGTGGTACTAATTACGGTCTATCAGCGGGCGGGGTAAGGGCGGTATCCGTCGCGTAGGGCCAGGGGTGCTGACGCTGCGGGTCGTCGAACCTCCGCACCGTGTACGTTCGAGTTGTCTTCGCCCTGCAGCCCAGGAAACCCTGTGGGGCCACGGCGAACCACATCGCCGCGACAAGGACAGCATCGCTCTCGAAACGCGAATTACGCAGGAGGAAACGAGTGGTCGACGCCGGGAGACCCACACCTGAGCGGAAGCGGTTCTTCCGCAGGCCGCTCGTCTGGATCGTGCTCATCGCCCTCATCGCGGTCCTGATCGGCAGCTTCTGGTCCGGCGGCTCCGACTATGACGACGCGAAGACCTCCGAAGTCCTCAAGGACATCAACGACGGCAACGTCGAATCGGCGATCCTGCTCGACAAGGAGCAGCAGGTCCAGATCACCAAGGACAACGGCGACCAGGTCCAGGCCTTCGTCCCGACCGGGATGATGGAGCCGCTGGCCACCGAGCTGGAGACGGCCGGCGTCGAGTTCGACACCGAGGTCAACGAGACCTCCGTGTTCGTCTCGTTCCTGCTGAGCCTCCTGCCGATCGTGCTCATCGTCCTCCTGCTGCTGTTCTTCATGTCGCAGATGCAGGGCGGCGGCTCGCGGGTCCTCAACTTCGGCAAGTCCAAGGCCAAGATGGTGTCCAAGGACACCCCGAAGACCACGTTCGACGACGTGGCCGGCGCTGACGAGGCCGTCGAGGAGCTCCGCGAGATCAAGGACTTCCTCGAGGACCCGAAGAAGTACCAGGAGCTGGGCGCGAAGATCCCCAAGGGCGTCCTCCTGTTCGGCCCTCCCGGCACCGGCAAGACCCTCCTCGCGCGCGCCGTCGCCGGCGAGGCCGGGGTCCCGTTCTACTCGATCTCCGGCTCGGACTTCGTGGAGATGTTCGTCGGCGTCGGCGCCAGCCGCGTCCGCGACCTGTTCACCCAGGCCAAGGAGAACGCCCCCGCCATCGTGTTCGTCGACGAGATCGACGCCGTCGGCCGCCACCGCGGCGCCGGCATGGGCGGCGGCCACGACGAGCGCGAGCAGACCCTCAACCAGCTGCTCGTCGAGATGGACGGCTTCGACACCCGCGGCGGCGTCATCCTCATCGCCGCGACGAACCGCCCCGACATCCTCGACCCGGCCCTGCTGCGGCCCGGCCGCTTCGACCGCCAGATCCCCGTCGACGCCCCCGACAAGGAAGGGCGCCAGGCGATCCTCTCGGTCCACGCGAAAGGCAAGCCGTTCGTCCCGAACGTCGAGTTCGAGACCATCGCGCGCCGCACGCCGGGCTTCTCCGGCGCCGACCTCGAGAACGTCATCAACGAGGCCGCGCTCCTGACCGCCCGCCACAACCAGAAGGCGATCTCGGCCGACGCCCTCGAAGAGGCCATCGACCGCGTCATCGCCGGACCGGAGCGCAAGGGCCGCGTCATGGGCGACGCCGAGAAGAAGATGACCGCCTACCACGAGGCCGGCCACGCGCTCGTCGCCCACGCGCTGCCGCACGCCGCGCCCGTCCACAAGCTCACGATCCTCCCGCGCGGCCGCTCGCTCGGCCACACGCTCGTACTCCCCACCGAGGACAAGTACACGCAGACGCGCTCGGAGATGATCGACACGCTCGCGTACGCGCTCGGCGGCCGCGCCGCCGAGGAGCTGGTCTACCACGACCCGACCACCGGCGCCTCGAACGACATCGAGAAGGCCACCAAGGTCGCCCGCGCGATGGTCACCGAGTACGGCATGTCCGCCAAGCTCGGCGCCATCAAGTACGGCTCGGGCGGCTCCGAGCCGTTCCTCGGCCGCGAGTACGGCCACCAGAAGGACTACTCCGACGAGGTCGCCGCGCTGGTCGACGCCGAGATCCGGGCGCTCATCGAGATCGCCCACGACGAGGCGTACGCGATCGTCACCGAGTACCGCGACGTGCTCGACCAGATGGTCACCGAGCTGCTGGAGAAGGAGACCCTGAATCAGGAGGACCTCGCCCGCATCGCGACCCGCGTGGTCAAGCGCGCGCCGATGGCCCCGTTCAACGGCACCGCCTCCCGCCGACTCGGCGAGCCGCCCGTCTCCACCCCGAACGGCTCCAGGCCCGCCGAGGGACCCGAAGAGGGCATCGAGATCGGCCCCGCCACCGAAGGGCAGTCGCCGCAGCCGTAAGCGGACGTGAAACATTTCACGGGCCTTCCCACCTGCTGGTGGGGAGGCCCGTTTCGCGTCCGCGGAAGGGTCACGTGGTGGCGGAGCACACTGGGCGTGTCAGGGGGAAGCCGTAAGCTTGTGCGATGGCTGAACTCGACAACCTGGCCGCCCGACTCATCGACGGCCGCATCAACGGCAGCCCCGTCGAAGGCGCGGTGGACCTGGGCCGGATCGAAGCCGCCGTCAGGGAGATCCTGACGGCCATCGGCGACGACCCCGACCGCCCCGGCCTCCAGGAGACCCCTCGCCGCGTCGCCCGCGCCTACGCCGAACTCTTCGCCGGGCTGCGCGTCGACCCCGCCGAGGTCCTCAAGACCTCCTTCGACGAGAACCACAACGAACTGGTGCTCGTGCGCGACATCGACGTCCAGTCCTTCTGCGAGCACCACCTGCTGCCGTTCACCGGCGTCGCCCACGTCGGCTACATCCCCGGCCCGGCCGGGAAGATCGTCGGCCTCTCCAAACTCGCCCGGCTCGTCGAGGTGTACGCCCGCCGCCCGCAGGTGCAGGAGCGGTTCACCAGCCAGATCGCCGACCAGCTGTACGACTCCCTCGAAGCGAGCGGCGTCATCGTCGTCGTCGAATGCGAGCACACCTGCATGTCCATGCGCGGCATCAGGAAGCAGGGCTCAAGGACCATCACGTCGGCGGTGCGCGGCCTCATGCAGTCCGACGCGCGCACCCGCGCCGAGGCGATGGCGCTCCTGCGCGGCACCCACTGACAGGGCGACCGGAGCGCCGCGCCCGGACATGCGAAGAGGCCGGATGCGCTGCATCCGGCCTTCGCTATGAGGCGAGCGAGCCTAGGGGTGTCCAGGCATCGGAACGCTCGGTTGTTAGATGACCTGACCGGTCTGCGACTGGAAGGAGTCGCCCTCCGGCACGGCCTCGGTGTAGGCGGTGTCGAGGAAGCCGTCCTCGTTGCTGTCGCTGAGCACGGTGTCGGCGACGCCGTCCGCGTCCGAGTCGATCGAGACCTCGTCCACAAGGCCGTCGGCGTTGTAGTCGGTGATCACGGTGTCGGCGTAGCCGTCGTTGTTCGAGTCGGTGGCGACCGAGTCGATGTAGCCGTCCGAGTTGGAGTCGACCGAGACCTGGTCGGTGACGCCGTCGCCGTCGGTGTCCGACTCGAAGGTGTCGAGCATGCCGTCCTCGTTGGTGTCCGAGGCGAAGGACTCGATGGTGCCGTCGCCGTCGGCGTCCACCGACAGCTCGTCGGAGATGCCGTCGCCGTCGTAGTCCACGGCCATGCCCTCGGCGTCGCCGTCGCCGTCGGTGTCGATCAGCGTCACGCCGTCGGTGGTGATGGTCTCGTCGGCGATGCCGTCGCCGTCGACGTCGAAGGTCTCGGTGACCGTGGAGACGGAGGTGTCGTCCTCGGCGTAGAGGTCTTCCTCGGCGGTGTAGTCGGTGGTGGCCTCGTCGGTGTAGGTCTCCTCCTCGGCGGTGTAGTCCTCGGCGGCGACGTCTTCTTCGACCGTGGCGTCTTCGTACTCGCTCATAGCTCTTCCATCCTTAGTTCGAGAAGTGTTCCGTGCTTGTGAAGAGAACTCTACGATCCCCGCGAGGGCCGTGAATCCCCAGAGTGTGCCAACCCCCTATGCTTTCCTCCGGTCCCCCTGGCACCCGCACGTCACACCATGTCTGGAGTTCCCATTGGGCCTGTCCGGCAATGCCTTCGACGTCCCCGAGCCGCCTCCGTCCCTGGTCCCGGTGCCCGCGACGCGCGCGTTCGACCTCCACTCCTCCCGGGTGATCGCGGGCGCGGCGGGCTGCGGCTGGCAGTTCGACCTGCGGGCCGACGACCCGGTGACGCGCGACGGGACGCTGCTGGTGCCCTTGATCGCCGAGGCCGACTACTACCGGGCGGTCGACGGCGACGGCGACGCCTACGCGAGCCTCGTGCCGGCCGCCGACGTGTACGTGCAGAAGCCCGAACCCGGCACGGGCGCACCGCGACCGGGCTACCTGATCGAGCGCCTCACCGACCCGGACTCGCCCCCGATCCGCCGCCCGTACCCCGCCTCGGACGTGCCCGGCCTGATCGGGCAGCGGGTCTGGTACTGGACCGACAGCGGGTTCCGCGACGACTTCCGCTGCGTCTCAGAGGCATTCGAGCTCGACGGCGACTTCTGCGTGCGGGTCGTCGAGGAGCGCGCCTGGTACCGGTGGCAGCGCACCGGCACGGTCCCGAAAGCGCAGGACGCGTTCATCCAGCACCTGTGGACGCAGTGACTAGCTCTGCCAGAGCCTCGTCATCATCGCCTCGACCGCGATCCGGGGGCGGACGTTCGCTTCGATCGCCTTGCGGCACTCCAGGATCGCGTCGATGCGGCGCAGCAGGGACTCGGCGCTGAGCTTCGCGGCCGCCGCCCTGGTCGTGTCCGCCATGTCGATGTGGATCGGGTCGACGCGCGCGCCGAACCCGGCCGCGAGCGCGTCCCGGTAGAACGCCGCGAGGTCGACCAGGGCCCGGTCGAGCGAGTCGCGCTGCGCCCGCGTGTCGCGGGTCTTCTGGCGCTTCTCCAGCTCCTTCAGGGCCGACGCCGAGCCGCGCGCGGCCTTCGACGCGCCCTTCCCGGTGCCGCCCTTGCCGAGCGCGGTCTCCAGCGCTTCCTTCTCCGCCGCCGACTGGTCGGTGTAGACGCCCGAGGCCTCGGCCTCGGCGGCCTCGATCAGCTCGACCGCGGCCGTGAAGCACGCCCCGAGCCCGGTCAGGCGGCGCGGGATCTGCAGTACGTCGTGGCGTTTCGCCCGCGCCTCCGCGTCGGTGGCGAGCCGCCGCGCCCGGCCGACATGGCCCTGCGCCGCGGCGGCGTACAGCTCCGCTTCGCGCCTGTCGAGGCCGTCGCGGCTCACCAGGAGGTCGGCGATCGCCCCGGCGGGCGGCTGGCGCAGCCCCAGGACGCGGCAGCGGGACCGGATCGTCACCGAGACCTCGGCCGGGTTCGTCGAAGGCGCGCACAGCAGGAACACGGTCCGCTCCGGCGGCTCCTCGACCGCTTTCAGCAGCGCGTTCGCCGCGGCCTCGGTCAGGCGGTCGGCGTCTTCGACGATGAGGACCTGCCAGCGCCCCTGCGTGGGGGCGCGGCTCGCTTCGAGGATGAGGCGGCGGACCTGGTCGACGCCGAGGGTCAGGCCCTCCGGGATGACCCTGGTGACGTCGGCGTGCGTGCCGCCGAGGACCGTGTGGCAGGTGTGGCACTCGCCGCAGCCCCGGTCGGCGCATTGGAGTGCGGCGGCGAACGCGACGGCGGCGGTGGAGCGGCCGGAGCCGGGCGGGCCGGTGAAGAGCCAGGCGTGGGTCATGCCGACGCCGCGGGCGGCGTCGGCGAGGATCCGCTGGGCGTCGTCCTGCCCTACGAGCTCGCGGAAGACTCCGGCGACGGTGGCGTTCACGGGCGGCCGGCCTCCTCGGTGAGGGTGTCCCAGCCGTAGTCCTTGGTGGATTCGGCGGCGGGCCCGGCCTCGGGCTCGGCGGTGCCGTTCTGCACGGTGCCGTTGCCTGCTGCCGCAGTGCGTTCAGGGCCGGTGCGTTCGGTGTCGAGGCCGGGCCAGCCGGTCTCGGTGCGGGAGGTCTGGGTGCGGATGTCGAGGCGTTCGGCGACGGCGTCGCGCACGCGGGCGGCGATCTCGTCGGGGGTGCCGCCGGCTTCGATGACGAGGTACCGGCCGGGCTCGGCCGCGGCGAGCTGGAGGAAGGTCTCGCGGACCCGCTCGTGGTAGTCGAGCTGCTCCTGCTCGAGGCGGTCGCCGTCGCCGCCGGCCTTGGCGCGGTGGAGGCCGCTGGCGGGGTCGACGTCGAGGAGGACGGTGAGGTCGGGCTTGAGGCCGCCGGTGGCCCAGGTGGAGACCCACGCGACCTCGTCCTTGCCGAGGGCGCGGCCGGAGCCCTGGTAGGCGATCGAGGAGTCGATGTAGCGGTCGGAGACGACGACGGCGCCGCGTTCGAGGGCGGGGCGGATGACCTTCTCGACGTGCTGGGCGCGGTCGGCAGCGAACAGGAGCGCTTCGGCGCGGGGCGCGGGCGCGGAGTCGCCCCCGGAGTCCAGGACGAGGGAGCGGATGCGCATGCCGATGTCGGTGGCGCCGGGCTCGCGGGTGAGGACGGCCTCGTAGCCGCGGAGTTTGAGCCACGCGGCGAGCTTGACGGACTGCGTGGACTTGCCGGCGCCCTCGCCGCCTTCGAAGACGACGAAGAAGCCGGAGCCGGCGACCGGATCGGGGGCCGTGAGCGGGCGGCCGCGCAGGGAGGACCAGAGGTCGGCGAGGACGGGCACGCCGGGCTTGTCGTCCATGGACTTGAAGGCGGTGACGCCGAGCCAGACGACGAGGGCGGCGGCGACGAACAGGAGGATGCGGCTCATCGAGAGGGGCACTTCGGCGAAGCCGAGGTCGAGCCGCCGGGCGGCCTGCCAGCCGGCGAGCGGCGCGGCGATCGTCATGGAGAGCATGAGGATGACGCGCGCGGAGACGGCGATGAACGCGAACATGCGGCCGCGGATCTCGTCCTCGGTCTCGCGCTGGAGGAGCGTGATGCCGGCGAGGAACGCCATGCCGGCGCCGAGGCCGATGACGAGCGAGCCGATCACGGAGAACACCATGTGCGGGGCGACCGCGTCGAGCGCGAGGCCGCTGCCGGCGAGGACGATGCTCATGCCGAACCAGCGCAGCCGCGAGAGCTCGCCGATGAGCTTGGGCCCGAAGGCGATGCCGCCGCCGAGGCCGAGGAAGAGGAACACCGCGAGGGTGTAGAACGCGGCTTCGCCCGCGCCGAGGGTGGTGGCGTAGACGGTGCCGACGCCGATGAGGATGCCCGCGCCGCTGAACGCGCCGAGCATGCCGACGATGAGGCCGCGGACCCGCTCGGAGGTGCGCAGGTAGGACCAGCCTTCGACGAAGTCGTGCCAGACGCTGGTGGTGCTGCTGCCGACCTTGCCGATGCGGCCGGAGATCTGCGGGATGAAGAAGTAGACGGTGACGGCCAGGATCGCGAACATCGCGGCCGTGAGGTAGAGCGCGATGACCATCGGCTCGGCCCAGGTGCCGAGGTTCGACCAGACCGCGGAGCCGCGTTCGAGGATCGCGAGGACGGCGAACGCGAGCGGCGGGGCGATGCCGTACGTGGTGGCGAGGCTGAGCTGGTTGGCGGCCTCGTACTTCTCCGGCGGGAGGAGGTTCGGGACGGCCGCCTCCTTCGCGGGCGACCAGATGAGGACCGCGCCCTCGATGCACAGCTGGGCGATGGCCAGCCAGGCGACGGTGACGGCCGTGTTGTCGGTGATGAGGTACACCGTCGGGACGGAGGCGATGAGCACGAAGCGGGCGGTGTCGCAGGCGGCCATGGTCTTGCGCCGGTCGAACCGGTCGGCGAAGACGCCCGCGACCGGGCCGAGCACCAGGGACGGCAGGAGCCGCAGCACGATGGTGGCCGAGAACGCCGCGCCCTTGGCCGCGGGGTCGTCGAACAGGGACTGGGCGAATCCGGCGGTGGCGAAGATGGCCAGCCAGTCGCCGAAGGAGGCCAGTCCGAGGACGGTCCAGAGGCGTCTGAACGGGCGGATCCGCAGCACCGTCTGGATATCGCCAAGCGTGTTCGCCATGCTGCTCCTCGAAAGTCAGAGACCGCACCGGGTCGACTACGAGACTAGTCGGCCCAGTGCGGTCAGATGCCCCGGCGCGGTGGTTTGAGTGGCCTGGGACCCTCCTTACGGAAGGCGGCGTCCGAGGTAGTCGCAGACGACGTCGGCGGCTTCGGCGATCGAAGCGGAGCAGCCTTCGGGGTCGCGGCGGAAGGCCAGGCGGACCAGGGCCTGCCCGGTCTCGACGGCCACGGTGACGGTCTTGTTGAGCTCGTCGTCGCCGCCGATGCCGAAGCGCTGGGCGAGTCCGGCGAGGATCTGGTCGGCGATCACGTCGCCGCCGGTGGTGACGGCGTCGGCCCGGCCCGGGTCGATGGCGTCGGCCAGGTGGAGCACGCGGAAGCCGGGCGCGGTCCGGTACATCTGGACGTACTCGTCGATGGCGGCCTCGACCCCGCCGCGCCAGTCGGCGGGCGGTTCGGCGTCGAAGCGGGCGGCGAGGCGCTCGAAGTACAGGTCGATGTAGCGCTGGCTCAGTGCCTCGGCAAGCGAGCGCTTGTCCCCGAAGAACTGGTAGACCGAGCCGATGGCGACGTCGGCGCGCTGGGCGATGGCGGTGGTCGAGAGCCGGTCGTAGCCGACCTCTTCGATCAGGTCCGCGGCGGCGTCCAGCATCCGGCGCACGCGCGCGGCCGAACGCTCCTGGACCGGCAGGCGCCGCAGCGAATGCGTGGCACCGAACTTGGACACCGGTGACATCGTGGGCTGCCTTGCGGCCGGCACGGTAGCAGTGCTCATGGTGTTGTCTCCCCCCTGTGATGACAAGTATCCCCATCATGGACGACTTGCCCGGATTTGAGGCTCATTCCCGGTCGTGTCGCGAGGGAAATTCCAACTTCACCCCGCGAGCGACGATCAGGCGGTCTCGACCGTCATGTCGCGAAACGGCTTGACGAAATGCGGAGTTCATCACTCTCACGGTTGCGGCGGTTGTGCGTGAACACCCGGACACGGAAGGATTGCGAGGGTTTTGCGCGTTGCTTCAGGGGACAAGCAGGCGCAGGAGAGGACAACCAGATGCAGCAGCGGCGCACGCCGGCCTTCAGGGCACGATGCCGAAAGCAGAACGTCCGTCGCGTGGCGATGGTCTCGGTGCACACCTCGCCGCTCGCGCAGCCCGGCACGGGCGACGCGGGCGGCATGAACGTGTACGTCCTCAACACCGCCCGCGAACTCGCCCGCTCGGGCGTCGAAGTCGAGGTCTTCACCCGCGCCACCAGCTCCGACGAGCCCCCCACAGTGGAGGCGGCGCCCGGCGTTCTCGTCCACCACCTCCCCGCCGGGCCTTTCGAGGGCCTGTCCAAGAACGACCTCCCGACGCAGCTGTGCGCGTTCACCGGCGGGCTCCTGCGCGCCGAGGCCCACAACCGGCCCGGCCACTACGACCTCATCCACGCCCACTACTGGCTCTCCGGCCAGGCCGCGTGGGTCGCCGCCGACCGGTGGGGCGTGCCGCTCGTCCAGACCTTCCACACCCTCGCCAAAGTGAAGAACGCGCAGCTCGCCGCAGGGGACTCCCCCGAGCCGATCGGCCGCGTCGTCGGCGAGGAGCAGATCACCACCGAGGCCGACCTCCTCATCGCCAACACCGCCGCCGAAGCCGAAGAGCTGCACCGCTACTACGGCGCGGACGAGCGCCGCGTCGAGGTCATCCACCCCGGCGTCGACCTCGGCGTCTTCCGCCCCGGCGACCGGTACACCGCCCGCCAGGCCCTCGGCCTGCCCCAGGACGCCCTCGTCGTCGCGTTCGTCGGCCGCATCCAGCCCGCGAAAGCGCCGGACGTGCTCCTGCGCGGCCTCGCCCGCCTGCGCGAGACCGACCCGCAGCTCGCCGAGCGCATCGTGCCCGTCTTCGTCGGCGGGCCCTCCAACACCGACCTGTACTGGCTCCCCAAACTCGCCGGCGAGCTCGGCCTCGGCGACCGGGTCCAATGGCGCACCCCCCGCTCCGGCGAAGCGCTCGCCCAGGTCTACCGGGCCGCCGACGCCGTCGCCGTCCCCAGCTACAACGAGTCGTTCGGCCTCGTCGCCCTCGAGGCCCAAGCGGCGGGCACTCCAGTTCTCGCCGCGAAAGTCGGCGGCCTCACCACCGCCGTCAGCGACGACCGCTCAGGGCTCCTCGTCGACTCCCACTCCTCCGACGACTGGGCCGCCGCCCTCGGCCGCCTCATGGGCGACGGCGGCCTGCGCGAACGCCTCGCCGCCGGCGCCCGCGCCCACGCCGCGCGCTTCTCCTGGCAGTCCACCGCCGAAGGCCTCAGCGGCGCCTACCGCCGCGCCCTCCTCGCCCGCTCCCAGGCGATTACCCTGAACCGGTGATCGAACAGCTCCACGCCGCACTCGAGGCGATCGGCGCCGACTACCGCGCCGACACGCCCCGCTCGGTCGTCGTCAGCCTCCCCGGGCAGCGCAAGCTCACCATCACCTGCGGGCTCGTGCTCGAAGACCACGCCCTGCGCGTCGAGGCCTTCGTCGCCCGCAGGCCCGAGGAGCAGCACGAGCAGGTCTGGGCGGAACTCCTGCGCCGCAACGGGAAGCTGTACGCCGTGGCGTTCGCGGTCGACGAGGAGGAGGACATCCACCTCGTCGGCCGCCTCCCGTTCACCGCGATCACCGCCGCCGAGCTCGACCGCGTCCTCGGCCAGGTCCTCGAAGCCGCCGACACCGCGTTCAACGTCATCCTCGAACTCGGCTTCCGCACCTCCATCGAGGAGGAGTGGCGCTGGCGCCTCGCCCGCGGCGAGTCCACGAAGAACCTCGCGGCCTTCGAGCACCTCAAGCCCCGCGAGTTACAGGCGCCCGGCCGCCAGGATCTCCTGCGCCCGCACCTCCATGTCCTGCGCGCGCTGATGGAACGAGTAGAACGCCTCCTCGTTGCCGCTCACATAGGCGATCAAGTACTCCCAGAACACCGCGACCTGCACCTCCTCCAACCGCGACTCGGCATGGCACGCCGCGTCGTCCTCGGCCGTCGCCAGCACCTCCTCCGCCAGCGCCGCCTCGGCCTCCTCAAGGGACATCGAACCGTCGATCTGCCACGCGGCCTTGAGGTCCCCGGCCCTGGAGAACAGGGCGCTGCGCAGATGGATCGGCTCCCCGTAGTCGTGGCCGCGTGCGTCCATGCAGTCGGACCAGGCGTTGAGCGCCTCGGCCACCCGCTCGTCGGTCGCCCAGTCGGTGCCGCCGCGCGCGCCCGCGAGGCCGGCGTGGTTGAGGTAGTCGGGGTACGCGCCGTCGGCGAGGGCGTCCTCCGCTTCGCGCATGCACCCGCCGGCGGCGCGCTCCGATTCGCCGACGTCGGGCAGCAGCACGGTCTCGGCCGCCATGCCCGGCGAGCCGTAGTACGCCTCGAAGTAGGCGTCCTGGTCCGCTTGCGGCAGTGCGGTGAACGGGTCGGGCTCGGTGTACACGCCCTCCCCGTCCGGGCCCTCGTACATGAGGGTGATGGCGGGGTCGTCGACCCGGATGCCGTAGACCTCCTCGGGCGGCAGGGCGGGGTCGGGCGCGGAGTAGACCCAGGTGCCGAGCAGGTCGCGGATGCCGGCGGCCTCCTCGTACTCGGCCGCGACGGGGTGCACGGTGAAGCCGAGGTTCTCGACGCACAGCTTCGCGACCCGTTCGAGGGCCTGCTCGACCTGGTCGGCCGAGGCCATGTTGTCGGCGAGCACGGCTTCGGCGGTCGCGCGGTCGATCGGTTCGGGGGGTTCGGCGCAGCCGGTCAGGAGCGCCGCGGCGAGGAGGGCCGGGACGCCGAGGGCGGCCCGGCCGTGCAGGCGGTCAGGCATAGGTCCACTCGGCGTGGCAGCCTGAGCCGCAACCCGAGTGCCAGGCCTTGTCGACGCCGTTGCGGTAGTACCGCACCGTCACCGGGTTGCCCACCGTGGCCGAGCTGGTGGACCGCTTCTTGCCGGTGCTGCCGGCGCCGCTGGAGTTGGAGTAGTAGACGTTGACCCAGGCGTAGTGCTCGCCGCAGGACGTGAAGCGGGATTTCCAGCGCATCGTCTCGCCGTAGTCGTCGCCGTTGGTGGTCGACACGCCCGACCACCAGTCGTCGCAGGTCATCGTGTAGTTGACGCCGCCCGCGGTCGCCGGTGACGGCAGTGCGGCCGCGCCGGCGGCCACGAGGACGGCCATGGCGGCCGCCGCTCCGATCCGGCGCAGCACGCGGGCTAGAGTGGACCGAGGTCCCCTGTTCATTCGGACTCCTTCCAGTGCAGGGTGATTCACGGCGCGCGGTCATCTCGGTTGGCGCCTGTGACCGCGCGCTGACCAGACGCTATCGGCACCTGCAACAGTCCACAAGGCCCGGAAGTCGATATGGCACACCGTCCCACAACGTGGACCATCCGGTATCAACCGGCACAACGCGGCCGGCGGGCGTCGTCCGAGGCCGCGGGCGCGGTCCGGCCCCCGGACGGCGACGCCCGCCACACCCGTCCGCCGACCGGGCGGCAGGGCAGGGCGCGGCACGGCAGGATAGGGGCCATGACCTACACTCTCGTGCTGCTTCGCCACGGCGAAAGCGAATGGAATGCCAAGAACCTGTTCACCGGGTGGGTCGACGTCAAGCTGACCGAGGCGGGCGAGGACGAGGCCCGCCGGGGCGGCCGCCTGCTCGCCGAGGTCGAACTGCTGCCGGACGTCGTGCACACCTCACTGCTGCGCCGCGCCATCACCTCCGCCGAGCTCGCGCTCAACGAGGCGAACCGCGCGTGGGTCCCCGTCAAGCGGCACTGGCGGCTCAACGAGCGCCACTACGGCGCGCTCCAGGGCAAGGACAAGGCCGCGACGCTCGCCGAGTTCGGCGAGGAGCAGTTCATGACCTGGCGCCGCTCCTACGACACGCCGCCGCCCGCGATCGAGGCCGGCACGGAGTTCTCCCAGGACGGCGACCCGCGGTACGCCGACCTCGCCCCCGAGATCGTGCCGGCCACCGAGTGCCTCAAGGACGTCCTCGAGCGGATGCTCCCCTACTGGTACGACGGCATCGTCCCCGACCTCAGGGCCGGCAAGACCGTCCTGGTCGCCGCGCACGGCAACTCGCTGCGCGCCCTCGTCAAGCACCTCGACGGCGTCTCCGACGAGGAGATCGTCAAGCTGAACATCCCCACCGGCATGCCCCTGGTGTACGAGCTGGACGAGACCACGCTCAAGCCCGTGGTCCCGGGCGGCAAGTACCTCGACCCCGAGGCCGCCGCCGCCGCTGCCGCCGCGGTCGCCTCGCAGGGCCAGAAGCCCGAACCTGACGCCGCTGCCGCCGCCGCGGTCGCCGCGGAAGGCAAGAATTAAGCCCGAATGTGCACTCTGCGTTAACGCGGGGTGACATCGGTTACGGCCCGGCGTTCGACGCCGGGCCGTTTCGGTCCTAGTCTGGGGGGCGTGGCCCACAATGATTCGTCGCCGCCGCTCGCCGCCCTGCGCCAAAGCGCTGGTCGCGTCCTCACCGGTCTGGCCGCGGGAGCCGCTTTCGGCGCCGCCGCCTCCGCGCTCCTGCGCACCCGGCACCGCGGCACTCCCCGCCCTGAAGTCCGCACCGCCCCCGTCGCCGACTCCCGCCCCTGGGAGGCCGCGACCGACCTGCTGCGCACCGGCGTGTGCCTGGTCGACGACCACAACCGCGTCCTCTACACGAACCGGGCCGCCCGCGACCTGGGCCTGGTGGACGACCATGAGATCGTCTCGCTGACCTTGCGCGCGCTACTGGCCCAGGCCCGCCGCTCCGGCCGCTACCGGGACGCGGAGATCGAGGTTCCGAAGCAGGTCATGGGCGAGCCGAGCGCTGTGAGCGTGCGCATCACGCCGCTGCCCGACGGCGTGTCCGTGGCCGAGTTCCAGGACATCTCGGAGCTGCACCGCGTCGAGCGGGTGCGCCGGGACTTCGTCGCGAACATCAGCCACGAGCTGAAGACCCCGGTCGGGGCCATGCAGATCCTCGCCGAGGCGTTGAAGGACGCCGCGGAGGACCCGGACGCGTCGGCGCGGTTCGCCGCCCGCATCCAGTCCGAGTCCAAGCGGATGAACCACCTGGTCTCCGACCTTCTGGAGCTGTCGCGGCTGCAGGGCGCGGAGAAGCTGCCCGACCCGGAGCCGGTGGAGGTGGACCGGATCATCGCCGAGGCCTTCGACCAGACCCGCATCGCGGCCGAGGAGAAGGGCATCGAGCTCACGTACTCGGGGGTGCGCGGCGCGGAAGTGCTCGGTTCGGAGTCCCAACTGGTGACCGCGGTGAAGAACCTCGTGGGCAACGCCATCTCCTATTCACCTGAGCACACGGCCGTCGAGGTCGCCACCTCCATCGCCTCCCCCACGGGGCACCTGGCGGGGGTCAAGATGGTGTGCATCGCGGTGCGTGACCAGGGGATCGGCATTCCCGCGGAGGAGCTCGACCGCATCTTCGAACGCTTCTACCGCGTGGACGCGGCGCGCTCGCGTTCCACGGGCGGCACCGGCCTCGGCCTGGCGATCGTCAAGCATGTGGCGGTCAACCACGGGGGTAGGGTGGAAGTGTCCAGTATGCCCGAAGCCGGATCAGTGTTTACCTTGATGTTGCCTGCTCGTTCCCTTCCGTCCGACGCCACGGCACCGGAATCGGATGCAATCGGAACATCCCAGCAAGCCGGCCTGTAGAAAGGTTCACTCGTGACCCGCGTGCTCGTAGTTGAAGACGAGGAATCGTTCTCCGATGCCCTCTCCTACATGCTCCGCAAGGAGGGCTTCGAGGTGGCCGTCGCCGCCGATGGCGACGCCGCCATCAAGGAGTACGAGCGCGCCGGGGCCGACGTGGTCCTGCTCGACCTGATGCTGCCCGAGAAGTCGGGCACCGAAGTGTGCCGTGAGCTGCGGGCGAACTCGAACGTGCCGATCATCATGGTCACCGCCCGCGACTCCGAGGTCGACAAGGTGGTGGGTCTGGAGCTGGGCGCGGACGACTACATCACCAAGCCGTACTCCTCCCGCGAGCTCGTGGCCCGCATCCGCGCGGTGCTGCGCCGCTCCGCCGAGCCGGACGACCCGATCGTCACCGTGCTCGAGGCCGGCCCGGTGCGCATGGACGTCGACCGCCACACGGTCACCGTGAACAGCAGTGACGTGCAGCTGCCGCTCAAGGAGTTCGAGCTGCTGGAGATGCTGCTGCGCAACGCCGGGCGCGTGCTCACCCGCGGCCAGCTCATCGACCGCGTCTGGGGCGCGAACTACGTGGGCGACACGAAGACCCTCGACGTGCACGTCAAGCGGCTGCGCTCCAAGATCGAGCCCGAGCCGGGCAAGCCCCGCCACCTCGTCACCGTGCGCGGCCTCGGCTACAAGTTCGACCCCCACGCGTAGGCCCCCAGCGCGCTTCACCCGCCGTTCACCCCGCCCCGGATCCTATAGGATATATGGTATAGGCCTCTCGGTATGCGATTGCCGAGGCGGGTCGGCGGCACCGATGGATAGGCTGCACCAGTGACTTACCTTCCCGCGGACGACCGCTACGAGAAGACCATGCAGTACCGCCGCTCCGGCCGCAGCGGCCTGAAACTCCCCGCGATCTCCCTCGGCCTGTGGCAGAACTTCGGCCACACCCGGCCCCTGGAGACTCAGCGGGCCATCATTCGCCGCGCGTTCGACCTCGGTGTCACCCACTTCGACCTCGCCAACAACTACGGCCCGCCCGCCGGCAGCGCCGAGGAGAACTTCGGCCGCGTCCTCGCCGAGGACCTGCGCCCGTACCGCGACGAGCTCGTCATCTCCTCCAAGGCCGGCTACCACATGTGGAACGGCCCGTACGGCGACTGGGGCTCGCGCAAGTACCTCGTCTCCTCGCTCGACCAGTCCCTCGCCCGCATGGGACTGGACTATGTGGACATCTTCTACCACCACCGGCCCGACCCCGAGACGCCCCTCGAGGAGACCATGGGCGCGCTCGACGCGATCGTGCGCTCCGGCAAGGCGCTCTACGTCGGCGTCTCCAACTACAACGCCGAGCAGGTGCGCCGGGCCGCCGCGATCCTCAAGGACCTCGGCACGCCGCTGCTGATCGACCAGCCGTCGTACTCCATGTTCAACCGCTGGACCGAGCGCGACGGCCTCTTGGACGCGCTCGAGGAGGTCGGCGCGGGCTGCATCGTCTTCAGCCCCCTCGCCCAGGGCCTCCTCACCGACCGGTACCTCAAGGGCATCCCCGAGGACTCGCGCGTGCGCACCAGCGTCTTCCTCAACGAGGACGCGCTCGAGGAGACCAAGATGGCGCGCGTGCGCGCCCTCAACGACATCGCCGCCGGCCGCGGCCAGAGCCTCGCGCAGACCGCCCTCGCCTGGGCCCTCCGCGACGAGCGCATGACCAGCGTCATCATCGGCGCCAGCAGCGTCAAGCAGCTCGAGGACAACATCGGCGCGCTCGGGAACCTCGACTTCAGCGACGAGGAACTCGCCGCGATCGACGAGCACGCCATCGGATAACGGCGGCCGCAGGGCCGCCGCGAGCGCCGTTCGACGGCGTCTGTTCCGGCGGCCCTGCGGTACCCCGGTAGGACCCGGGCCGTGAAAGATCCGTCCCGAGTCGGAAGTCCGGTCCGTCACGGGAAACTACGATTCGGGGCATGACCACGTCAAGAACCATGCTGCGTCCGCCCCAGCACCAGTTCGACCCCCGCGTGATGCCCTGGTGGCGGGTCCAGCTCGCCATCGCCACCGCCGTGCTCGTCGCCCCGCTCACCGTGCTCGGCCTCCTCATCGCCCCCGCCCGCCCCTGGCTCCTCGGCCCCGCCGCCGCGATCGCCCTGATCGGCCTCGCCTCCCTTGCGGCCCTGCCGGTCTGGTGGCACCGCGTCCACCGCTGGGAGGTCACCGACACCGCCGTCTACACCCTCACCGGCTACTTCTGGCGCACCTGGCGCATCGCCCCGATGTCCCGCATCCAGACCGTCGACACCACGCAGGGCCCGCTCCAGCGCTCCTTCGGCCTGTCCACTCTGGTCGTGACGACCGCGTCCTCCGCCGGAGCGATCAAACTCGAAGGGCTCGAACAGGACCAGGCCGCCGCGCTCGCCGAACGCCTCACCGAGCTCACCGACGCCACCCCCGGGGACGCGACATGAGCGACCTCCCCGCAGGCGCCGGCAACGCCGCCGCAGAACCCGAGACCCCCTGGCTGCGCCTCCACCGCGACGGCCTCAAAGCCACCGCCCTCTACATGGCCGGCGTCATGGTCGGCGCCGGCACGCCCGCCGCGCTCGCCATCGCCTCGGGCACCTCCTGGCCGATCGCCCTCGCATGGGTCGTGCCCGGCGCCGCGCTGGTCATCGGCGCGGTCGTCGCGTTCGAGGCCGTGCGCCTGCGCACCACCCGCTACCGCGTCACCGGGTCCCGCGTCGAGATGCACACCGGCCTCCTCTTCAAACGCCGCCGCTCCCTTGCGCGCGAACGCATCCGCTCCGTCGACCTCGCCGCCAACCCGCTCGAGCGGGCCTTCGGGCTCACCAAGGTCAAGGTCGGCACCGGCGAGACCGGCAGCGGATCGGGCTCCACCACCGAGCAGACGCTCACGCTCGACTCCGTCCACCGCACCGAGGCCGACCGGCTCCGCCAGGAACTCCTCCGCCGCAGCGCCGCCGCCTCCGACCTCGACACCGAAGGGCGCCTCGCCACCTGGGAGCCCGGCTGGCTCAAGTACGCGCCGCTGTCGTTCCTCACCCCGATGCTCGCCGGCGTCGCGGTCGGCGCGGTCTTCCAGGTCGCCGACTGGTTCGGCAGGGGCGGCCTGCCCGTCGAGGTCACCGCCGACATGGTCGGGGCGTACGGCGCGTGGACCGTGCTCGGCGGCGGCCTCGCCGCGCTCCTGGTCCTCGGCGCCATCGCGAGCCTCGTGCTCCAAGGCGAGGCCTGGTGGAACCACCGCCTCGACCGCGAACCCGGCGGCACCCTGCGGGTGCGCCGCGGCCTCATGATCGCGCGCTCCTTGAGCCTCGAAGAGGAGCGCATCCGCGGCATCGAGATCGTCGAACCGCTCGGCGTGCGCACCGCGGGCGCCGGACGCCTCGACGTGGTCGCGATCGGCCTCAAGACCGACCAGGAGGGCTCCGACCTCAGCACGCTGGTTCCCGCTGCGCCCCTTGACAAGACGATCGCCGCCGCCGAAGCGGTGGTCGGCCCGCTCGCGACCGGCCTCACCGCGCACCCGAAGACCGCACTGCACCGGCGACTGCGCTGGGCGGCCGTGACCGTGCTGGTCGTCGCAGGACTGGCGACCGCGGCGCACCTGCTGTGGTCGATGCCCGCGCTGCTCAGCGCCGCCGTCGTCCTGGCCGCCGTCGCGACCTCGGCGTTCGCCGTCTGGACGGCCTTCGACGCGTACGCGTCCCTCGGCCACACCGCCGGCCCCCGCTACCTGGTGGCGCGGCGCGGCAGCACCCGCCGCGCCACCGTCCACCTCGACCGCGCCGGGATCATCGGCTGGCGCCTCCAGCAGTCGGTGTTCCAGCGGCGCATGGGCCTCATGACGCTGGACGCCACCACCGCCGCGGGCAAGGGCCACTACGCGGTCATCGACGCCGACGAGCACGAGATCCTCGACTTCGCCGACGCCGCCGTGCCGGACCTGCTGCGGCCCTTCCTGGTCAGGGACTCAGCGGAATGACTGCAGGTCAGCCGTGGTCGGCGGTTCGGGCGCGCGGATGATCGCCTCGATCTCGGCCATGCGGTCCCACGTGTTCACGGCCATGCCCGCGAGCACCCGCCCGGCCTTGGTCCAGAACGCCACGAACTCGAGCGACTCGAGGGAGCCGGAGACGACGACCTCGTCGTAGGCGTCCGGGCCGGCCACGAACCCGAGGTACTCCATGCCGAGGTCGTACTGGTCGGTGAAGAAGTACGGCAGCTTGTCGTAGGGCGCCTCGTCGCCGAGCATCGCCTTCGCGGCGTGCGGACCGGATTCGAGCGCGGTCTGCCAGTGCTCCACCCGGATCGGCCGTCCGTAGTGGACGGACGGGATGCTGGCGACGTCACCCGCGGCCCACACGTCCGGGCCGCTCGTGCGCAGCGTCCCGTCCACGGCGATCCCGCCGCCGAGCTCCTTGGGCCGCAGATTGATCCCGGCCTCGACGGCGAGCCCGGTGTTGGGCGTGGCCCCGACCGCGAGGAGCACGACGTCGGCCGCGACCGTGCGGCCGTCGTCGGTCGCGACACCGACCGCGCGACCGTCCTCGCCGAGGATCTTCGCGACCTGCGTGCGCCGCAGCAGCTCCACCCCGTGGTCGGTGTGCAGGCGGGCGAACACGAGCCCCATCTCCGGGCCGAGGACGCGTTCCAGCGGCTGCGCGCCGAGCCCGAACACGGTGACCTCGCGGCCCAGCTGCCGCGCCGAGGCGGCGACCTCCATGCCGATCCAGCCGTCGCCGACGATCGCGACGCGCTCGGCGTCCTTGATCGCGGCGTGCAGCAGGTCGGACTGCTCGACGGTGCGCAGCAGGTGCACGCCCTGGAGGTCCGCGCCGGGGATCGGCAGCGGCCGGGGGCTGGAGCCGGTGGCGATGAGCAGCTTCTTGTAGTCGAGGACGGACCCGTCGGCCAGGGTCAGCCGCCGCCGGGCGGGGTCGAGGCCGGTGGCCGGCTCGCCGGTGCGCAGCTCGGCGTTCTGGGCGTACCAGTCCTCGTCGACGGTGAACACGGACGAGCGGTCGGCCTCCCCGCGCAGGTAGTCCTTGGAGAGCGGCGGCCGCTCGTAGGGGCGGTGGGCCTCGCCGGTGACGACCACGAGATCGCCCTCGAACCCTTCATCGCGCAGTGTCTGCGCGGCCTTCGAGGCGGCCAGGCCGCCCCCGACGATGACGTACGGCGCATTACTCATTGACGTCTCCCCAAGTGTCGACGAGGCTCACGATCGCCTCCGGCTCGATAGGCGGCGGGTCGGCCCCATTCTCCCGCGTTCAGGCGCAGGCGGGCCCGTTCAGCGGATTCCCGCCGCCACCGCCCGCAATCCCCCGAACGAGCGAATCTCGCTCGCGCCCCGCACCGGTTCTTGGCAAGCTGGCCCCATGACCGAGCACCCGACCCACACCGAGCACGGCGACGCCGCGATCGCCCGCAGCGGCGAGATCCTGCGCACCGAGGTCGGCTCGGGCCTGCACGGCATCGCGATCGCCGGGACCGAGGACCACGACGAGATCGGCGTCTTCATCGAACCGCCCGAATGCGCCGTCGGCCTGCGCGCCCCGATGGACCACTACGTGTGGCGGACCCGGCCCGAGGGCCACCGCTCCGCGCACGGCGACACCGACCTGGTCATGTACTCGCTGCGGAAGTTCCTCAAGCTCGCCATCGCGGGGAACCCCACGATCCTGCTGCCGCTCTTCGCCCCCGAAGCGTCGGTCTACGTGCACACCGACCTGGGCGCGGAGCTGCGCGCGCTCGCGCCCGCGTTCCTCTCGCAGCGCGCGGTCGAGCGCTTCGTCGGCTACCTCGACGGCCAGACCGACCGCCTGCTCGGCCGGGGCCGCCAGGGCTCGCTGCCCAACCGTCCCGAACTGGTCGAGCGGTACGGCTACGACGTCAAGTACGCCTCGCACGCGCTCCGCCTCGGCCTGCAGGGCCTCGAGATCGCCGAGCACGCCCGGCTCACCCTGCCGATGCCCGACGCCGACCGCAAACGGGTGCTGCGCGTCAAGTCCGGCGGGGTGCCCGAACTCGACACGGTGCTCGCCGAGATCGACGCGGTCCGGGCCCGCATCGTCGCGCTCCTCGAAGCGGGCGCCACGGCGCTGCCCGCCGAGCCCGACACCGACCGCATCTCGGCCTGGTCGATCGACGCCCACCGCCGCCACTGGCGCGCGAACCACGGCTTCTAGCCCCTGGAAATCGCCCCGGGGGCTTACGAGAGGCCGAGGCATTCGCTCACGCGTCGGACCGAGGCCTCCTCATCGAGGGCCGCGTCAACGGTAAGCGCCTGCAGCCCGAGGTCGCGAGTCTCGTTGCGGAGCCGCTCGACGAAGTACCGCTCGCGGGCGGCGAGGTTGCGCATGGCGCGCTCGGGGTCGCTGGTCCGGTGGACGAACCCGGGCCGGTTCGTGGCCTCGGCCCGCTTGTCGACCGCGTACGCGCGGAAGTCCGGGCTCGGCAGCAGCCACACGGCCCGGCGGCGATCGGCGAGGAGCGGCGCGACGAGCGCCGGCAGCAGCCGGAACCCTTCGACGACGATCCCCTGCTCGGGCGGCATCGCCAGCAGGTCCTCGATGATGAGGTGGAAGCCTTCGCCCCTGAACCAGTGGAACGTCTCGAACATGGTCTCGGGCGAGCGGAGCAGCCAGCGCTCGTCCATGCTCATCGCCATGAACTCGTGCAGGTGCGGCGCTTCGGCGGCGGTGGTCCGCCGGGCGTGGTCCTGCATGGACGCGTCGGTGCCGTACAGCCTGAGCCCGTACCGTTCCGCCAGCGCCGCGGCGACAGTGGACTTCCCGGCCCCGCTGCCGCCCCCGATCCAGTAGACGTGCCGCAGCCGCTCCCGGATCTCGGCCTCACTCGCCATGTCGATACCGCCCGACCGCATCGGTGGAAAAGCTCCATGCTCTCAAGGCCTGCCCGCGGGCCGCAGTGGCACTGCGATCGTGGCGACGAGCAGCTGTTCGGTGGACTCCGGAGACCGGGCGCGGCCGCTAAGCTCGATGGCACCCTTCCCGACAACTGAAAGCGCTGCCCCATGGGAACCTCTCGACTCCTCCTGCCCCTGTGGCTTGCCGCGCTGGCGCTGCACGGCGTGGTCGGCCTGTACTGGTATTCGATCGGTCCTGGTGACTACCGGTTCCCGACGCCGGCGGCGTCGGCGCTGTTCGGGGCGGGTATCGCGGCGCTCGCGTGGTGGTGGGTCCGGGCGAGGGCGATGATGTCGGAGCGGGAACGGGAGCTGGTCTCGACCAGGGCGCAGGTTCGGTACCGGCGGCTGGTACTGCTCGTCTCGTACGCATTGGGTTGCGCCTCAGTGGCATTCGCGGCCGGTGTCCAGGGGGACGACGAGGCCTGGCAGCGGTTCACGGACGGCGACCCGCAGATCCACCGGGCGGTCGCGACCGAGATGACCGACTGGGAAGAGCACTCGGAGACGGGTTGGACCGCGTACTTCGACGGTTACGCCACGATCGACGGCGTGCGCTACCCGTTCCACTCCGAGCCGGTCGAGTTCGGCGACGACGAGGAGGTCGACACTGCGGTCGACATCGCCCTGGTCGAAGTGTGGGCCGTGTTCGATCCGGAGGATCTGGACGCCGGGATCGTCGTGCGGCACGCTCGCGACGACGCCGAGGCGCTGCTCGAGGAGCCGATGGTGCCGTTGCTGCCCTTCGTGCTCGTGATCGCGGCCTGCTGCTGGGCGGTGCACTGGCTCTGCGTGCGCCGCAGGAACTACGCCGAGCGGCACCTCGATCCCTTGCAGCGGACGTCCGACGGGTACACGTGGGTGCTGGTCGCGGTTCCCGTGCTCCTGTGGGCGGTCGGGATGGCCTGGGTCGCGTCGCTGTCCGGTGCCGACGAGTCCTACCAACCCGCCGGCGACCTGGGGGTGAACGGTCTGATCGTCCTGTGGATGATCCTCCTCGGGCCGGCCGCGCTCTGTTTCGGCCTGTGCTTCAACGAGCTCGCCGCGAAGCCCGTCACCCGCTTCGGCGGTCTGTGGAGCATCAGGAAGACCGTCGGCCGCTGAGACACCGCCATGCGGGGTTGCATCCTGCCGTCGAACGTGTCGGGCTCTAGGCGCTCGGCCGGGGATCCGGCGGAGGCCATGCTCGTGGCTTCGCGGCGGGCTTCGTCGGCGGACGCGAGGGTTGCGGCCACGGCATGGAGGACAGCGGCGTGAACGCTGCCGCGGTCGCGAACAGCGGCGCGGAGCAGCTCGAACCGGAGGTCCGCGGGGAACTGCAGTCCTTGGGCGGCAGCGTCTCCTGGCGAGAATGCAAGGACCACCGCCAGGTGGTCAGGGAGTTCACCGGACTCGAGGCGCCATCCGCAGGCCGCATTGATCTCCTTGATCCGGGCCAGCTCGTGGCCGCGTCGTCGTGTGTCGCCGGGCGCGGCCTCCATTCTGTTCGATCTCCGTGATCGGCAGAGGCCAGTTGGAGATTTTTGGACGGATATGTCCTGAAGGGGGTGCATCGGAGATATTGCGGCTGCGCTGGATTCGGCCGGGCCGGGATCCGATTACTCCTCGCGAAGGAACAGGGGCGGGCCGGTATCCCTCTCAAGGCGGATGAACGAGCCGAACAGGCGACCTAGGGTGAAGCCATGCTCGAAATCAAGGACCTCCACAAGCGGTTCGGCGACACCGTTGCCCTCGACGGCGTGTCGCTCACCGCAGCCCCCGGGGAAGTGGTCGGATTCGTCGGCGCGAACGGTGCCGGGAAGACCACCACCATGCGCATCGCCATGGGCGTGCTCGCCGCTGATTCCGGCCGGATCGTCTACAACGGTGCCCCGCTCGACGTCGAGGCGCGCCGCCGCTTCGGCTACATGCCCTCAGAACGCGGGCTGTATCCCAAGATGAAGACCGCCGAGCAGATCGCGTACTTCGGTGAGCTGCACGGCATGAGCCGCGCCGAGGCCAAGCGCTCCGCCGCCGCGCTCCTGGAGCAGCTGAACCTCACCGAGCGCTCCGGCGACTTCGTGCAGGACCTCTCGCTCGGCAACCAGCAGCGCGTCCAGCTCGCGGTCTCGCTCGTGCACGACCCCGAGGCGCTCATCCTCGACGAGCCGTTCTCCGGCCTCGACCCGCTCGCCGTCGACGTCATGGGCACCGCCCTCAAGGACCGCGCCGCCGACGGCGCGCCGGTGATCTTCTCGAGCCACCAGCTCGACCTCATCGAGCGTCTCTGCGACTCCGTGGTCATCATCGGCAACGGGAGGATCATCGCGGCCGGCTCCGTCGAGGAGCTGAAGGCCAAGGAGGTCAAGCAGCTGCGCGTGAGCGTGCAGACCGCCGAAGACCTCACCGGTGCGCTCCCCGGCACCGTCACCCGCGACGGCGACGACTACCTCGTGGAGGACGCCGACGACCAGGAGGTGCTGCGCATCGCCGCCGCCGCCGGGCGCGTCACCCACTTCGCCTACGACCAGCCCACCATCGCCGAGATCTTCCGAGAGGCCGTGACCCGATGAGCGCCCAGACTCCCGAAACTCGGGCCCCCGAGACCTCGCGGATGCGGGGCCTCATGCTCGTGGCCGGACGCGAGATCCGCGTCCGCGGCCTCTCCAAGGCCAACCTCGTCAGCCTCATCGTCACCGTCGTCATCGTCGGCGTGCTCGCCGCGCTGCCCACGATCCTCGGCGGCGGCGACGACGAAGCCGAGAAGATCGGCCTCGCCGGAACCAACGCGACCGCGATGGAGAGCCAGCTCAACGCCATGGGCGGCTTCGACATCACCATGTACGACTCCGCGGGCGAGGCCGAGCAGGCCGTCGAGGACGGCACCGTCGACACCGCTGTCGCCGACGGCACGCTCTACAGTGAGGAGAACCCCGACCAGGGCCTCCAGACGCAGCTCGAGGCCGCCTGGCAGGCCGCCACGGTGCAGACGAACCTCGCCGAGGCCGGACTCAGCGACGCCGAGATCGCCACCGCGCTCACGCCGCAGCCGTTGGAGACCGTCACGCTCGCCGAGGGCGAGAGCGACCCGGTCACCAGCTACTTCACCGGCCTCGTCATCTCCATCATCATGTTCATGATGCTCATGACCCCCGTCCAGTACATCGCCATGGGCGTGGTCGAGGAGAAGTCCAGCCGCATCGTCGAAATCCTCCTCACCAGCCTCAAGCCCTGGCAGCTGCTGGGCGGCAAGGTCATCGGCCTCGGCGTGATCTCCCTGGTGAACCTGGTCGCGATGGTCGCGGTCGGCCTCGGCGTCTCCGCCGCCACCGGCGTGCTCGCCGACCTGCCGCCGGGCACCGCCTCCGCGGCGGTCTCCACCATCGGCTGGTGGCTCATCGCCCTCGTCCTCTTCGGGACGCTCGCGGGCGGCGTCGGCTCGCTCGTCTCCCGCCAGGAGGAGTCCGGGTCGGTCCTGACCCCGCTCATCATGTCGCTCACCTTGAGCTACATCGGCGCGATCTTCACGCTGAACGCGCCCACGAGCACGTTCGCGCAGGTCCTCTCGATCGTGCCGCCGTTCTCGGCGATCACGATGCCCACCCGCATGGCCATCGCGACGGTGCCGACCTGGGAGATCCTCCTCTCGATCGGGCTCCTCGTGCTCGCCGCGGCCGGGGCGCTCGCGCTCGGCGCGCAGCTGTACAAGCGCAGCGTCCTGTACACCGGCTCGCGCCTCAAACTGACGGAGGCGCTGCGCCGCGCGGCGTAGCCTGACACGGCGAAAGGGCCCGGGGGGCGAACCCCCGGGCCCTTTTCGCTTGCCGCGCTTACTCGGTCAAGAAGAGGAAGTACCCGATCGAGGCGAGCATGAGGACCCACGCGATCGGGTGCACCTCGCGCCAGCGGCCCTTGGCGGCCATCATGACCGGGAAGAACACCAAGCCCAGGGCGATGCCGTTCGAGATCGAGTAGGTCAGCGGCATCACGGCGACGATGAGGAACGCCGGGATCGCGTACTCGAGCTCGTCCCAGGCGATCTTGCCCAGCGCCTTGGCCATGAGCACGCCGACGACGATGAGCGCCGGCGCCGTCACCTCGGGGTTGTTCGCGACCAGGCCGAACACCGGGAACGCCACCAGCGAGACGAGGAACCAGAAGCCGGTCGTCACGGCGGTGAGGCCGGTGCGGCCGCCGACCGAGACGCCCGCCGTGGACTCGATGTACGCCGTGGTGGTCGAGGTGCCGAGCACCGCGCCGGCCGAGGTCGCGATCGAGTCGGTCGCCAGGGCGCGGCCCGCGCGCGGCAGCTTCCCGTCCTCCTTGACGAGCCCGGCCTGCCCGGCCACCGCGAACAGCGTCCCGGCGGTGTCGAAGAAGTCCACGAACAGCATGGTCAGGATGACCGCGATCATGTGGACGGTGAACGCGTCCTCGAAGCCGGTGAAGGCCGCGCCGAACGAGTCGAGGTTCGGGGTGAAGCCCTCGGTGAGCTCCAGGTCGATGACGCCGGTGGCGATGCCGAGGCCGAGCGTGGCGAGCATCCCGTAGAAGACGCCGCCCTTCCAGCCGAGGACCATGAACACGGCGGTCACGATGAGGCCGAACACGGTGAGCAGCACGGGCCCGGAGGTGAAGTCGCCGATGGTGACGAGCGTGGCCGGGGAGTCGACGACGATGCCGCCGCCCTTGAGGCCGATGAACGCGATGAACAGGCCGATGCCCGCGCCGACCGCGAGCTTCAGCTGCGCCGGGATCGCGTTCACGATCGCCTCGCGGGCGCCGGTGACGGCGAGGATGAAGAAGAGCACGCCGGAGACGAGCGTGCCGGTGAGCGCGGTCTGCCACGGGATGCCGAGGGTGAGGACCACGGTGAACGCGAAGAACGCGTTCAGGCCCATGCCCGGTGCGGTGGCGATCGGGTAGCGGGCCCACAGGCCCATGACGAGGCAGCCGAGCGCGGAGGCCAGCGCGGTCGCGGTGAAGACCGCGCCCGGGTTGGGGGCGTCGACCCCGGCTGCGGAGAGACCGAAGCTGAGGATGCCGGGGTTGACGGCGAGGATGTACGCCATCGCGAGGAAGGTCGTGGTCCCGGCGAGGACCTCGCGCTTCCAGTTCGTCTTGTTCTCGGTCATGCCGAAGAACTTGTCGACGCCGCCGGGCTCCGGCGCGTCCTTCTTCTCTTCTGCTGTGGCTTCGGTGGCCATGTGGCGGGCACTCCTGTGCAGGCGTGGTGCGATGCCGGGCAGCTGGCACCTCGGGAAACAGGGTAACGGGGCGGGTCTGAACCTGCGGGTAATGTACCGGGTCCGCCACGGCGAAGACAGGGATCGGGGCCTGCGAATGTGAGTTTTACGCACCCGATATGAGCTGGAAAACAAGCGACGCCCCGGAGCCAAGGGGGGGACGGCTCCGGGGCGTCGACTCAGGGTCGGGCCCCCGGTGGCAGGATTCCGGGGGCCCGACAAGGACCGCACCGTCAAGCAGCGGGCGGTAGTCGCGGTGTCTCCTACCCGACGAATCGGGCGTCCTGTCCTGAGACAACTGCTAAACGCGATGGCGACACGGCCGGTTGCATAACGTTTCGATAACGGGCCGGATTTCGGTGCGGGAACCCGCGGGCCCCGCACCGACTCCCAGGTCAGGCGCCTTCGGCGTTCTCGGCGCGGCGGCGCTGCACCACGAGCAGGGCGATGCCCGCCGCGAGGAGCGCCCCTGCGCCGAGGGCGTAGGTCAGGGACGAACCCGTGGTGGGCAGCGAACTCCCGGCCGGGGAGGTCGAGGCCTGGCCGGGCGTGGAGCTCGACGGCGCACCTGACGACGGCGCCTGCGAGGACGGCGCCTCGGACGACGGCACCGCGGAGCTGGACTCGGCGGGGCTCGAAGGCTCCTCGGTGGGACTGGAGGGCTCCTCGGTGGGCGAGGAGGGTTCCTCAGTGGGCGAGGAAGGCTCCTCAGTCGGACTGGATGGCTCCTCCGTGGGCGAAGACGGTTCCTCGGTCGGCGAGGAAGGCTCCTCGGTAGGACTGGACGGTTCCTCAGTCGGGCTCGAAGGCTCTTCCGTGGGCGAGGAGGGCTCCTCGGTCGGGCTCGAGGGCTCCTCCGTGGGGCTCGACGGTTCCTCGGTCGGCGAGGAAGGCTCCTCCGTCGGGGTCTCCTCGCCCGGCGGCTGCTCCGTCGCGGGGCAGGTGTGGGTCAGGTTGAAGAACGGCTCCTTGCCTTTCCCGTCGTCCTCCTTGAGGGTCACCCGCGCTTCGGCGTCGATGAGGGTCAGCCCGGCGGGGGTGATGATGTACGCCTTGTTGTCCCCCGAGCCGGAGACGATCCCGCCGTCGTCCTCGGTGTTATAGCGGATGACGTTGCCGTCCTCCTCGAAGACCGCCTCGATGTACTCGAAGTTGCCTTCGGCGCCGGCCGACTTGGGCAGGACGAAGACCCAGCCGTCGAGCCAGTCGGCGGTGCCAGCGGGGATCTGGTCGCAGCTCGGGGGTTTGAAGTCGGCGGCGGTCGTGGGCACGTTGCCTTCGTTGATCGGGATGAGCGTGCTCGCGCCCGCGAGCGCGGGGACGGCGAAGGCGAGCGCGACGGCTCCCGCCAGGCCCGCGGCGACAGAGGCCCCCGCGATCTTGTGGCGGCGTGTGAGTTTCATGGGATTGCACTCCGTGATGGGTGGCCGGAGGAATCGAACGTGCCGGTTTCGATTACGCCTGTTGTTTCGTGAGTGACCGGTCCGGGCGGGCCGACTCGGGAACCGCTGGGCCCGGTGATGGGCAATGCATTCACGTCCATACCGGAGGCCGCGTTGCGTCGCATTCGGATGATCGTGGATCGGCCGAACGGCTGACCTGCGCAAACGGGGTGAACTCGGGCGGGCATGACGACGCCCCCGCAACGGGGGTCGCGGGGGCGTCGTCAAGGGCTGTCCCGGGTCGGCCTGTGGGGACCGGCCCGTCGTGACCCGTTGGCGGGCTCACGGATCGCGCGCCTGCCGTCGGTCCTCGAACGGCAGGCGCGAGGTCGTAAGGCCGCCGGTCGGACTACCAGTCCTGGGCTTCGCGGCGGCGGCGCATGATCATGAACAGCGCGGCGCCGCCCGCGGCGAGCGCGGCGGCCGAGACCAGGGCGATCGTCAGCGGGGTGCCGGTGGTCGGCAGGTTCCCGTTCCCGGCGGGGGAAGTGGCTTCCTCGCAGGGGGACTCGGAACCGGCCGGGGTGCTCGGGGACGCGCTCGCGGAGGCCTCAGGGCTGCTGGGCTCCTCGCACACCGGGCTCGACTCCTCGCCGGGGCTGCTGGGCTCTTCGCCGGGGGACGAGGGCTCCTCGCCGGGAGAGGACGGCTCTCCGGACGGGGTATCTTCGTGGTCCTCAGGGCAGGTGTGCGTCAAGTTGAAGAAGGCACCTTCGCTGGGGTTCTCCACTTCAGCGGTCGCTGCAACGAGAGTCAAACCCTCGCCAGTAACGATGTACGCCTTGTTGTTCCCCGATCCTTCGATGATTCCGCCATCGGGATCCACGGCCTCGTAGGTGTACTCGTTGCCTTCGGCATCCTTGAAGGTCGCCTCGACGGAGATGAAATTGCCGTCTGCACCCGCAGACGAGGGCAGGACGAACACCCAGCCCTCGAGCCCGTCGTTCGGGTGCGCGCCCATGGTGGGCACCTGGTCGCAGCTGTGGTTTTCGAAACCCGCGGCGGTCGTGGGGATGTTGCCGTCGTTGATGGCGATGGTAACGACCTCAGCTTGCGCCGCCGAGGCGATGGCGAGTGAGCCGGCCAGGCCCGCCGCGGCTGCGAGGCCGAGGAGGCCGGCTTGTTTGAAGGATTGCTTGAGTTCCACTTGGGGAGGCTCCGTTTTCCGTCTGCCAAAGGAAACGAATGTGCCGGATTCGTGATGGGCACTGCCATCACGCGCACGGGCGGTGCTCGGTTGCAGCGCGATCCGGTAACGGAGAAGAACCGGGGTCCGGGCCCGGACACGGCAGCGCCCCCGCGGGAACCCCGCGGGGGCGCTGCCGAGCTCGGCGCCGCTGAGGTGGTGGGCCTCGCGGTGCCGCGTGACGCTAACGCGGCGAAGGCATCCCGCCGCGCGGCTTGCCAGGGCAGGTGTGCGTCAGGTTGAAGAACGCGTCGTCGTCGGGGTCTTCGACCTCGGCTTCGGCGTCCACGAGCGTCCAGCCCGGGGGCGTGATGATGTAGGCCTTGTTGTCGCCCGATCCGGAGACGATGCCGCCGTGGTCGTCGGTGTTGCGGATGCGCTCGTCGCCGTTCGCGTTCTCGAAGGTCGCGGTCACGGAGATGAAGTTGCCTTCGGCTCCGGCGGACGCGGGGAGGACGAACACCCAGCCGTCCTCGGTCTTGGAGATGTCGTCCGGCGGAATGTTGTCGCAGGACTGGTCTTCGAAGCCCTTTGCGGTCGTGGGCACGTTGCCGTCGTTGATCGGGATCGTCTCGACCGCGGCCAGCGCGGGCGAGGCGAGCGCGAACGAGCCGGCGAGGACGCCGGCGCTGACGAGTGCGGATGCGGTCTTGCCGAAATGTTTCAATTTCATAACGGAGACCATAGATGTTCCATACGCGGCTCGGGCCGAATAGGACGGATTTGTCGGAGGATCGAGGATCCGCTGTCGACTTCGGGCGGTGCGACCCGCGGCGAGGAAGCGCCCCCGCGGTTGGACCGCGGGGGCAATGCAGTGGGTATCGCGGGCTAGGAGTCGGCTTGGGCCCGGCGTCGCAGGAACATGAACAGCACGACGCCGCCGGCGGCGAGGACCAGTCCGAGCCCGAGCATGATGCCGGTCGAGCCGCCGGTGGTCGGCAGGCCGTTCGCGGAGGTGGTCTGCTCACCAGGCGCCGAGGAGCTTCCCGGCGAGGTGGTGCCGTTGCCTGGCGTGGTGGTGCCGTTGCCCGGCGTGGTGGGCTCCTCTCCGGGCGTGGTGGGCTCCTCCCCCGGCGTTGTGGGCTCCTCTCCCGGCTTGCCGGGGCAGGCGTGCGTGAGGTTGAAGAACGCGTCCGGCTCGGGGTCCGTGACCTGGGCCTCGGCGTCGATGAGGGTCCAGCCCGCCGGTGTGATGATGTAGGCCTTGTTGTCGCCCGATCCGGAGACGATGCCGCCGTTCGCGCCGGTGGTGTACACGTGCTCGTCGCCGTTCTCGTCCTCGAAGGTCGCGGTCACCGAGATGAAGTTGCCTTCGACGCCGGCGGAATCCGGCAGGACGAACACCCAGCCGTCCTGGTCGTTGCCGATCTCGTCGGCAGGGATGTTGTCGCAGGAGATGGTGCCGGCGCCTCCGGCGGTCGTCGGCACGTTGCCCTCGTTGATAGGGATCGTCACTTCCGCGGCCAGCGCGGGCGAACCGATCGCCATCGATCCGATCAGCGCCGCAGTGACCGCGAGCGCGAATCCTGATGCCGTCTTGCTACTTGTATTCCACGTCATATCGGTGACCATAATTGTTCCGGCGGCGATCGGGAGTCATTGAAACCGATTCAATGTGGATATTTCCAATCGCCGCGGAGCAATGCCGAGGAAACGTCGCAATTGGGGTCGAGGGCGGCGGTCGACAAGCCCATCGACCTCCGACGCCTATATCCTATAGGATATAGGCATGGCAGTGGCATTGAAGCTCACGTACGACACCGCTCCCGGCGCCTGGCATGAAGGCCTTCCCATCGGGGAGGGCCGCATCGGCGCGATGCTGTGGGGTCCCCGCATCGAACTCAACGAGGACGGCTTCTGGGCGGGCGACGGCTCCTGGAGCGTCCCCGAAGGCGCCGAAGGCCTCGCCGCCCAAGCCGCCGAAGCGGTCCGGCGCGGCGACTACTTCGCCGCCGACCAGCTCGCGTCCGGCATGACGGGCAAGGAGCCCGACGCCTACCAGCCCGCCGGCGCCTTCGTCGTGACCCACTCCGGCGACACCGAGACGGACGCGGCGGAGAGCCGGCCATCGGCAGAGCGGCGCGAACTCGACCTGCGCGACGGCGTCGCCACGGTGACGCGCGGGCGCGTCGAGCACCAGGCCTTCGCCTCCGCCGCATACCAGGTCATCGCCCTGCGCTGGAGCGCCGCAGCACCGTTCGACCTCGAACTGCGCTTCGAGTGGCCCCACGAAGGCGGCACCGCCGCTTCGACCGCGACCGCGTTCGACTTCACCGGCTGCGCACCCGTCAGCGTCTACGGCGGCAACCCCGACTACTCCAGCACCGAAGGCGTGCGGCGGCTCGGCCTCGACGCCCAGCTGCGCTCCGACGGCGAGATCACCGAAACCGAAGGCGGCCACCGCATCAGCGGTGCCCGCAGCATCGAGGTCTACGTCGCGCTCCGCTCCGACTTCGACGAGCGGGCCGCGCTCGACACCGCCCAAGGCGAGGCCCTGCGGGCCGCCGCCGAAGGCTGGTCCGCAGTCAAGGACGCCCACGTCGCCGCGCACCGCGAGATCATGGACCGCGTCAGCCTCGACCTCCGTCCACAGACCCCTGTGGACAACGCCGCTGCGCCCGAGACGACGACCGCCGAACGCCTGCACCGCCGCGCCGCCGGCGGCAGCGACGAGGACCTCGCCGTGCTCGCCTTCCAGTTCGGCCGCTACCTCCTGGTCGGCTCCTCGCGGCCCGGCACGCAGGCCGCGAACCTCCAGGGCATCTGGAACCACCACGTCACCCCGCCGTGGAACAGCGACTACACCACGAACATCAACGTGGAGATGAACTACTGGCCCGCCGAGACCTGCGGCCTCCCCGAGTTCCACGAGCCCCTGTTCGACCTCGTCGGCGACCTCGCGCGCACCGGCGTCGAGACCGCGCGCCGCCTCTACGACGCGGGCGGCTGGTGCTGCCACCACAACACCGACTACTGGCGCACCACCGTCCCGGTGCAGGGGCGCGCGTGCTGGCAGAACTGGCCCATGGCCGGCCTATGGCTCTCGATGCACCTCGCCGAGCGCTGGCGCTTCAGCCGCGACGAGGAGTTCCTGGCCGAGCACCTGCCGGTCGCCTTGGGCGCGGCCCGGTTCGCGCTCGACCGCCTCTCCGAGGGCAAGGACGGCACGCTCGTCACCAACCCGGCCACCAGTCCCGAGAACGAGTTCGTCACCCCGCAGGGGAACTCGGCGGTCGACGAGTCCACCGGGATGGACGCGACCCTCGTGCGCGAGCTCTTCGCGTTCGTCCTCGAAGCGGCCGACGTGGTCGCCGAGACCCTCCACGGCGACGACCTCCACCTCGTCGCGGGCATCAAGGCGGCCGTGCCGCGCCTGGCCGGACCGAAGATCGGCGCCGACGGGCGCCTCCTCGAATGGGCCGAGGAGCGCGAGGAGGCCGAGCCGAACCACCGGCACGTCTCGCACCTGTACGGGGTCTACCCCGGCGGCTCCTTCGCGGACTCGCCCGAACTGCTCGACGCCGCCAGGAAGAGCCTCGAAGCGCGCGGCGACGCGGGCACCGGCTGGTCCCTGGCGTGGAAGACCGCGCTGTGGGCGCGCCTGCGCGACGGCGACCGCGCGCACCGCCTGCTCGGCGAGTTCCTCACGCCCGTGGGCTTCCGCGGCGACGGGGCGGAGTACGCGGACGGCGGGGTCTACGCCTCGCTGCTGTGCGCGCACCCCCCGTTCCAGATCGACGGGAACTTCGGCACGACCGCGGCGATCGCGGAGATGCTCGTGCAGTCGCACCGCACCGAGGACGGCGCTCCGGTGATCGAACTGCTGCCCGCGCTCCCGAGCGCCTGGCCCGAAGGCGAGGTCCGCGGCCTGCGGGCCCGCGGCGGTGTCACCGTCGAGCGGCTCGTCTGGAGCGGCGGCGAGGTGACCGAGGCGACGCTGGTGTCCACATGCGACACCGTGGTGCGGGTCCGAGGCGAGGCGGTCCGCCTGTCACGCGGCCAGAGCTTGACCCTCAAGTACTAAGGGACGCAGGGGAGCGGCCGGAGCCATGAGGCTCCGGCCGCTTGGGTATGAAGAGCGGACCGCCGGTCAGCAGTCGAACGACTCCAAGGTCGCTCCGACGGCGACGCCGCAGACCGACCAGTGGAACGCTCCGGTCGCGTCCGCGTTGACCAGCGCGATCCCGCTGTCGGATCCCACCGGCGTTCTCGGGCCCTGGATCGAGTTGTCGCACTCGGCGGCCTCGGCCGAGGCCGCCACCGCGATGCCGCAGACCTGCCACTTGGCGAAGTCCCGCATGTCCGCGTTGACGACGGTCGGCATGCCCCCGTGGTCCCACGGGGCCTCCGGCAGCGGATACCCGTAGGTCTCCGCCTCGTGCGCGGTGTCGGCGCTGAGCAGTGTCGCGCAGGCCGTGTCCACGAGCGGACCGGTCTGGTCCCTCTCGCACAGCACGGGCAGCATCGAATCGTGCTCGGTCTCCACCGTGGCGATCGTCAGCCAGTCGGGAGTCGAGGCCGAAGCCGCTCCTCCTGAGAGCGCCGCTGCGGCGACAGCGGCGGCCGAGACCGCGGCCATGGAGGTGTTGCCCATTGTTCTCTACCTTTTCTCGACCTGGCCCGAGCGTGCGGCGGGCTAGTAGTCGCCCTGGTCGTGGCCCTTGTCCGGGTACCCGTCCTCGTCGTCGATGTGGTCGGTGTTGTCGCAGACCTGGCCGAAGGACTGGGTCAGGACGTTCTGGCCGCAGATCTGCCAGTGGAGCGCGCTCGAGAGGTCCGCGTTGACGCCCGAGACGTCGCCGGCCCAGACGCCGGACTGCGGGCCGTCGCCGATGTGGTCGCGGTTGTCGCACACCTGGCCGTAGGACTGGGCCAGGACGTTCTGGCCGCAGATCTGCCAGTGGGCGAGCGAGGACGCGTCGAGGTTGACGAGGCTCACGTCGCCGGCGTGGACGCCCGAGTTCTGGGCCATCGCGGGCGAGGCGGCGGCACCGAGGACGGCGACACCAGCTGCAGCGAACGCGGCGGTTGCGGTGATCTTGCGCATTGCGTGTGTTCCTTTCGAGTTCGGAAGGGCGGGCCCGTCGGGCCCGCCCCGTGATCGACCTACTGCGCCGTGTTGGGCATGTGGTCGTAGTTCAGGCACTGCTGGTCCAGCGACGGCGAGACGCCGATGTTCTGGCCGCAGATCTGCCAGTGAGCCGCATCCGAGATGTCCAGGTTGGCCAGGGACGTGTCGCCGGCCCAGACGCCGGACTGCGGGCCCTCGCCGATGTGGTCGCGGTTGTCGCACACCTGGCCGAAGGACTGCACGAGGACGTTCTGACCGCAGATCTGCCAGTGGGCGGCGCTCGACGCGTCGATGTTCAGCAGGCTGGTGTCGCCGGCGGTGACGCCGGAGTTCTCGGCCATGGCCGGCGAGGCGACGGCGCCGATGGCGGCGACGCCCGCAGCGGCGGCGATGACGTAGGTGGACTTGCGCATTGGAGTTCCCCCGAATCGTTGTATTTCGAAACCGTCGGGGCGGGACCTGGCCCGCCCCGACGGGACTTGCTCGACCGCGCCGTTACTGGGCGTCGGCCGACAGGTGGTCGTAGTTCAGGCACTGCTGGTGCAGCGACGGCGAGACGGCGATGTTCTGGCCGCAGATCTGCCAGTGCAGCGCGCTCGAGACGTCGCCGTTGACCAGCGAGGTGGCGCCGGCGTCGACGCCGGACTGCGGGCCCTCGCCGATGTGGTCGCGGTTGTCGCAGACCTGGCCGAACGACTGGGTCAGGACGTTCTGGCCGCAGATCTGCCAGTGGGCCAGGCTCGAGGCGTCCAGGTTCACCAGGGAGACGTCCCCGGCGGTGACTCCGGAGTTGTTGCCACCGGCCATGGCGGGAGCGGCGGAGAGAGCGGCGGCGCCGGCGGCGACGGCGGCAACAGTGAGAACCTTGCGCATGAGTTGCGTTTTCCTTCTAGGTTGTGCGCCCGGAAGGCCCGGGCGGCTTTGGGTTCGTCTTCCCGCCCCGTTCGGGGGCGGTGGTGCGAGTGACTTCCGCGCGTCGGAGCGCCGGAGGGCGTGGGATGCGAGACCCCAAGCACTGCAACCGGAGGGAGAGTTTGAAGGCGGACTTCAAGTTCCCCGCGCACCGACGCGCGGAGGCCCTAGTCTGGGGCGACGGACAGCTCGGCGGCGCGGTCCAGCGGCCGCCCCAATTCCCCGATCACCGTGCGGGAGAGTGACACCTCTTCCCCCGCGGCGGACGGGGAGGCGCAGACAGCGGTGTGGCCGCTGTCGACGCTGACACCTACGGTCGAGCCTGTGGCTCCACCGGGGATGATCTTCAGGTCAGGCAGTCCGGGGCCGTCGTACAGCCACGGCCTGGCCGAGGTGCGCGGCACGCCGCGCACGTCCTCGACAGTGGATCGTTCCGTCCCCCGCTCGTGTTCGGCGGAGCACTCGGCGGCGGCGGCCGGCCGGCCGCTGTTCGCTCCGTGGAGCGACGCCGCCACCTCGTTGGAGGCCTGATTCGCCGTAAGCATGGTGAAGCTCGGTTGTCCTGCGGCACCGACGGGGACGCTCCCGGGCGTCGTCCCGTCGCCGAGGCGCAGGCCATCGGTCACCAGTCGCGCCAGTACATCGACCGGTTCGGTCGAGGGCGCGACAGTCTCGTAGACACCGGGCACCGCGGAGGCCGGGCCGTCCGCAATGGAGGCCGTTCCCTTCACCAGGTTTCCTACCAGCGGTGCCACTACTTCGGCAGTGCGGTCTCCGACGGACTCGTCGTCCAAGTCGAGTAGGCCAGGCACGGCATCGCCCTGCAACACAGTGCGTACGGCCCCGCCCGTCTCGACCACCAGGGAGTCCACCGGCTCGTCAAGGCCCGACACCAGCCCCGAGACCTCCCCCTGCCCCGCCGTCGCCCGATGTCCCAGCTGGTTCTGCGGGACCAGTCGCGCGGCCAGGCGCGACATGTCGGACACCTCTGCGGAGAGGGGGTCGGTCATCGCGGCAAGGCCCTGCGATGCTGCGGAATCGTCTGATGCCCAAGCGGATGCGGCCAACGCGAAGGCCCCCAAGAGCAGGGACCCGAATGCGGTGAGCGCGGCGCCGAGGAGGAATCGGACCACGCTGAAGCGGCGAGTGACCTCGCTGCCTCCGGCGATGCGTCCCATCGTCTCCCCCGTCGTCCTGAACCTGAGCGCGAGCGTTCTCGCCGCTCGCAACTGTTAGAACGAAACGGGACGGATCAGGGATACGGGGTGAAGGATATTTTATCGCCGGAAATAGGGTGAGTCGGACTCATGGCGCCTGGTCTCACTTACCGCCGACAACAGGACGCACAGCGCATCCCTGCTCACCCACAGCAGCGGTTAACAGACTGTTTACACGACTTCAACGAACGAGAAATTGCCCTTTGGGAGCGTGGCAGCACAGCTTCACGGCTCGCGGCTCACCTTTCACGGCGCGGTTCGGGCGAAGCTGCACCCGCGTCACCGTTCGAAGGGCTCCTACCTGATGGCTATCAAGGCCGAGTACATCTGGATCGACGGCACCGAGCCGACGGCCAAGCTGCGTTCCAAGACCAAGATCCTCGACGAGGGCCAGGAGCCCCCGATCTGGGGCTTCGACGGCTCCAGCACCAACCAGGCCGAGGGCCACTCCTCCGACTGCGTGCTGCGCCCGGTCAAGGTCACCCCGGACCCGATCCGCGGCGGCGACTCGATCCTGGTCCTGTGCGAGGTCCTCGACACCGACTTCACCCCCCACCCCACCAACACCCGCGCCAAGACCGCCGAGCTCGCCGAGCAGTACGCGGGCCAGGAGTCCTGGTTCGGCATCGAGCAGGAGTACACCTTCATGGTGGGCTCGCGCCCGCTCGGCTTCCCCGAGAACGGCTTCCCGGCCCCCCAGGGCGGCTACTACTGCGGCGTCGGCGCCGACGAGATCTTCGGCCGCGAGATCGTCGAGAAGCACCTCGACAACTGCCTCGCCGCCGGCCTGCCGATCTCCGGCATCAACGCCGAGGTCATGCCCGGCCAGTGGGAGTTCCAGGTCGGCCCGGCCTCCGCGCTCGAGGTCTCCGACGCCCTGTGGCTGGCCCGCTGGCTGCTCTACCGCACCGCCGAGGAGTGGAACGTCTCCGCCACGATCGACCCGAAGCCCGCCAAGGGCGACTGGAACGGCGCCGGCTGCCACACCAACTTCTCCACCAAGGCCATGCGCGAGGACTACGAGCCCATCATCGCCGCGTGCGAGGCCCTGGGCCAGGACGACAAGCCCGCCGAGCACATCGCCGTCTACGGCGACGGCATCGCGGACCGCCTCACCGGCGCCCACGAGACCGCCCACTTCACCCAGTTCTCCTACGGCGTCTCCAACCGCGGCGCCTCGATCCGCATCCCGTGGCAGGTCGAGAAGGACAAGAAGGGCTACCTGGAGGACCGTCGCCCCAACGCGAACATGGACCCCTACCTGGTGACCGGCAAGATCGTCGACACCGTCTGCTCCGCCCTGGAGAAGAAGGGCCTCGTCTAACCCCGAGGACCGCAAGAGCGAGCAAGGGCGCCGCGCTTCCGCGCGGCGCCCTTCGCCGTGCCCGGACCAGTCGTCGAAATCACCTGGAGCAGCCCGTTATCGCAGCTCAAACCCCTGGAAGCCGACGTATATAATGGCCGGGCCACTCCCCCGGAACCCCATGCAGAACGGTCAAATGCGCATCGACAACCCAGCCGCGACCTCGGAGATGACCCGGCGCGCGCTCGCATCAGGAAAACCCGCCTCCATCGGGCGCATCTACGAGTGGGGCCTCTACCACCGGTCGAAGCTGGCCGTCGACGTCCTCGCGCGACTCGCGCACCCCGACGACCCCGGCGTCTTCCGCGACCTGCCCGCGGGCGCCGACCGGATCGACCGCGACCGCTGCAACCTCAGGGCCGTGACCGCCCTGGGCGCCTACCTCACGCTCATGGCCCGCGACAAGGACGAGTACGCGTGGGCCCTCGAAGTCTTCGAGCTCGCGCGCCGGCTCGGCCCCCGCCGCCTCCCGGTCGAGCACCACGACATGTACGTGATCGCCGCCCATCGGGCCGGGCGGCCCGAGCGGGCGCTCGAGCTGCTGAACGAGCTCAGCGGCGTCGGCAACCCCCTGCGCCGCGGCCTCCCCGTCCTCGCGGCCCATCCCGAGCACGGCGGCTCACCCCAGGAGTACCTGCGCCGGTTCAAGCAGTTCACCGGCTGGTCGGACCTCCTCGACCTCCCCGAGGGCGAACCGCTCGGCATCGAGGCGCTGCAGACCGCTCCCGTCAAACCGGTCGAGCACGGCCCGCTCATCTCGGTCGTCATGTCCTGCTACAAGCCCGGCCCCGCCCTGCTCAGTGCCGTGCGGTCCGTCATCGCGCAGAGCTGGCAGCAGTGGGAGCTCCTGCTCGTCGACGACGGCTCCGGCCCCGAGTACGAGGCGCTGCTGCTCGAGGCGGTAGGCCTCGACCCGCGGGTGAAGCTCCTCGTCCAGCCCGAGAACGCCGGGACCTACCAGGCCCGGAACCGCGCCATGGCGGTCGCCGCAGGCGAGTTCCTCACCGGCCTCGACTCCGACGACTGGGCGCACCCGCTGCGGCTCGAACGCCAAGTGGCCGCCATGCTCGACAACCCCCGCGTCGTCATGGTCGAGTCCCGCAGCCTCGCCGTCCGCGACGACCTCGCGCTCATGGTCGACCCCGAGGTCGCGCTCATCGCCTCCCGCTCCACGCTCGTCATGGTGCGCACCGAGGCGATCAGGGAGCACATCGGCTTCTACGACGAGGTGCGCAAGACCGCCGACTCCGAATTCCGGATGCGCGTCAAGGAGCACTTCGGCCCGCGCTCCTGGAAGCGCATGAAGGGCGAGCCGCTCACCCTGGTCCGCTACAGCGGCACCACGCTCTCCAGCGGCGAGGTCGGCCGGTACTGGATGACCACCAGCCGCCTCGCCTACCACTCCGGGTTCACGCACTGGCACCACCGCATCCGCAGCGGGCAGGCCCCCGCGTTCCTGCACTCCTACCCCCGGCCGCGGCCGTTCCCCGTGTGCGAGGACATCACCCTCCCGAACTCGCAGCTGAAGAGCACCGTGCACGACCGGGTCTACGCCGCCGACTGGTGCCGGCTCGACACCGCGCGCTCCGCCCTGCTCGACGCCGCGGCGGCCGACGCCGACGCCGGACTCCGGATCGGCTTGGCGCACTGCCCAGAATGGCAGCAGGTGGACGGCGAACGCGGCCTCATCCACCCCGCCGTGCTCGAGACCGCCGCCGCCAAGGGCCTGCGGTTCACCGACGACACCGGCACCTCCCCGGTGGTCGTCCCCACCGACGCCTACCGGGAGCTCTACCTGTTCGAGCGCCCCGAGACCGACCCGGCGCTGGTGCAGTCCGCCGGGCACGCCGAAGCGCCCGCCCCCGACCACCCCGTCGTCCCCCGCGCCCGCTTCGACCGCGCGGCGCCCCTGCGTGAGGCCGTGCGCCGCCGCGACCTCGCCGCCGCCGCGCTCGGCCTCGGCGCCGTCGCCGCGGAAGCGGCGGTGACCTGGGCCGTCGCCCCCGCCCTGACACCCTGGGCGGTCGCCGCGGGCGCCGCCGTCTGGATCGGCGCCTCATGCGCGGTCCTCACCTGGAAGACCGCCGGCGCCCTCCGCCCGTGAACGTCCACTCGAACCGCTCCCCTGGGAAGACACGAATCCGCGCATCATGAGATTGATCCGAACGTTCAAGAAGGCGCTCCGCCAGCCCCTGTGGCTGGCCGCGGCGGTACTGCCGCTGGCCCCGCTGCTGGTGCTGCCGTTCGGCGGCGGCGCCCCGGCGATGCTCGCCATCGCCGCCGCGGGCCTCGTCCCGCTCGGGTCGCTCACCGCGCTCACCGTCTGGCACACCGGGCGGCGCATCCGCGAGCAGACCGCGCGCCCCACGCTCAGCCCCGCCGTCAGGACGGGCACCACGAGGCTGCCGCGGCCCCGCCAGCGGGAGCTGGACCGGTGGCGGGCCCGGCTCGACGGCGGATGGGCGATCACCGCCGGCGCCGAGCTGCTGCGCGCCGCCGAGGACGAGGAAGAGCACTCCGAGTACCGGGTGCGGGCGCTGACGGCCCTCGCCGAACACCACGCCGCCAGGCGCCGCGAGGCGAGGGCGCCCCGCCACCACGACCTCGACATCGTGATCGTCTCCGCCATGAACCTGCTGGGCGGCACCACCTCCGCGAACGAAGCCGAGATCCTCGCCTACCGCGGCGCCGGCCTGCGCGTCGGCGTCGTGCACCACCCGGTGTACGACCGGGCGCTGGACCGGCCCGTGCACGACAAGATCCGCTCGCTCATCGACGACGAACGGGTCGTCGAGGTGCGCCCGCACGACTCGGTGCGGTGCGACCTGCTGATCGTCAGGTTCCCCACGGCGATGGAGCGGCTCATGGACGAGCTGCCGCAGATCGACGCCGGCCGGTCCGTGCTGCTGGTGAACCAGACCCCGCACGAGGAGTACGGTCCGGCGGGCGGATACGGCACGTCCTGGAACATCCGCGACGTGCACGCGAACCTCACCAAATGGATCGGCCCGCACACCTGGTACGCGATCGGGCCCGCCGTGCGCGACGTCCTGCGGACCCACCACGCCCACGACATGGCGGACATCGACCTCGCGGCCGACTTCTGGTACGAGACGATCGACCTCGCCGAGTGGACCCCCGCAAACCGGCGGGTGCGGGGCCCGAACGACCCCGTGCGGGTGGGGCGGCACAGCCGCGACCACGTGACGAAGTTCCCGAACATGGCGAAGCAGCTCCTGGACGCCTACCCGGCCCGCGACGACATCGAGATCCACGTCCTGGGCGGTGAGCACGCGCTGCGCCGCATCGTCGGCGGGCCGCCCGCCGGATGGGTGTCGCACCCGTTCGGCGCGATCACGCCCGTGGAGTTCCTCGGCGGGATCGACGTGCACTCCTACTTCATCGACCACCAGTACATCGAGGCGTTCGGCCGCTCGCCGCTGGAGGCTATGGCCGCGCGCGTGCCGTGCATCCTCCCGCCGAGCTTCGCGGAGCTGTTCGGCGAGGGTGCGGTCTACTGCGAGCCCGCGGAAGTCGAGGCCCATGTCAGGCGGATCGCGGACGACCCCGCGTACCGGGCGGCCCGCATCGAGGCGGGCCTGCGGGTCATCGAAGAGCGGTTCTCCCCCGCGGCCCTGATCCGCCGCGTGCGGGGGCTGGGCGCCACCGGCGTCCGGCCGTCAGTCCCGACCGACACCGAGCAGATCGTGAGCGCAGCCTAGTGAACCTCTCCGTGACGTCCCTGATCGGGCGCGTGCGCCGCTCGAAGCGGCTGAGCGCCGCGGGCGGCGGTGCCGTGCTCGCGACGCTGGCCGCCGCCGCGCTGGTCCTCCTGGTCCCGCCGTGGGCGGGGCTGGTGCTGACCGCGCTCGTGCTCGCCGTGCTGGCGACCGGGGCGGTCGCGGGGACGCGCCTGCTGCTCAGGCTGCACCGCGACCGCGACGCCGAGACGCTCATCGGCGACGACGCCGCACCCGACCTCGCCGGCGGCACGGCCGCCCGGCGCGCCGCGAAAGCGCGCGAAGCGCTCGCCGGGGGCTTCCCCGACAGCGCGCTCGAGATCGCCAAGGAGACCGCCGCCGACGCGGGCGTACCCGTCGACCGGCGCATCGAGCTGATGCGGACGGTCCTGGACTGGTACCGCGACGACGAGCGGGCGCGCCGCGAGGGGCCGCGCCGGTCGCGGCTGGACGTGGTGGTGGTGTCGCATTTCGGCCTGCCGGGCGGGAACACCTCCGCGATCACCGCTGACATCCAGGCGTACCTGGAGCTGGGACTCAGCGTCGGCCTCGTGCACCACCCGGTGTTCGACTGGCGGATCGACGCACCGATCAGCGAGCGCGTGCTGCAGCTCGTGGACGGTGAGCGGGTGCGCCTGCTCGGCGCCCACGACGAAGTCGAGTGCGAGCTGGCGGTGGTGCGGCTCCCGACGGTGCTCGCGAAGCCGCTCGAGTCGCGGCCCGCGGTGATCGCGCGGTCCACTGTAGTGATCGCCAATCAGACCCCCTACCGGTTCTACGGGCCCGACGGCCCCCGCGAGCAGGCCTGGAACATCGCCGATGTCGAAGCGAGCGTGAGGGATTGGCTCGGCCCGCACACGTGGTACGCAGGGGGTCCGGCCGTGCAGCGGATCCTCGAGCGCCATCACGCGGAGGCGTTCTCGGGGCTGGAGCTCGCCGACGAGCCGTGGAACGAGTGCATCGACCCCGCCCACTGGCGGCAGGAGAAGCGCCGCGCCGGCGACGGCCGCATCCGGATCGGCAGGCACTCCCGCGACCACCGGGTCAAGTGGCCCGAGCACGCGTCGGTGCTCCGCCAGTGCTACCCGGAGGCCGACGGCTTCGAGATCCACGTCCTCGGGGGCGCCGAGACGCCCCGCCGGATGCTCGGCAGGCTCCCGTCGAACTGGACCGTCCACCAGTTCGGCGCGGTCGCCTCCAGCGAGTTCCTGGCGGGCATCGACGTCTTCTCGTACTACATCGCGAGCGACGGCGCCGAGGCGTTCGGCCGCGCCCCGCTCGAGGCGATGGCCGCGGGCGTGCCGGTGATCATGGACCAGGTGTTCGAGCCGACGTTCGCCGACGCGGCGCTGTACCGCGCCCCGGAGGACGTCGCGTCGACGGCCCGGCGCCTCATGGACGACCCCGACTGGTACGCGTCGCGGCAGCAGGCGGCCTGGGCGTTCGTGGACGAGCACTGCTCGCCGCGCTCCCTGGCCGAGCGGCTGTCCCGCCACGGCGTCGGAGCGCTCAGCGCCTGAGCCCAGGGGGCGGATATACGCTTTCCTCACCGCGGTCCGCGCACCCCTGCACGCGGAACCCCGCCGCGCTGATGAGAGGAACATGATGAGTCAGCCCCGGGAGCAGGGCCGCCATGCGGCGCAGCGCCTGCCGAACGACACGGCCGAACGGGAGTTCGACGTGGTGATCGTCTCCGATCTCACCCTGCCGGGAGGGACGACCGCCAGCAATATCAGCGAGGTGCGGCTGCTCGCGGCCGGCGGGCTGACCGTCGGGCTGTTCCACCATCCGCGCCGCGACTACGACCCGCCGCGCTCGATCAATCCCAAGGTCCTCGAACTCGTGGACGGCCTCGGGGTGTCGCTCGTCGAACCGGAGGCGAAGGTCCGCTGCGGCCTGCTGCTCATGCGGTTCCCGCCGTTCGCCTCCAACCTGGGGCCCGGGCTCCCCGCCATCGAGGCGAAGCGGAAGCTGCTGGTCGTCAACCAGACGCCGGTGACGCACTACGGCGGGGCCGAACCCGGTGCCGACGTCTGGGACGTCGCCGGCGTCCACGCGAACCTGCGCGCCTGGATCGGCGATCACGAGTGGATCGCCGCGGGGCCGCGGGTCAGGGAGGCGCTCCTGGCCCATCACGGCGCTGCGATGCGGGACGTCGCCCTGGAGGACTGGTACTGGTACCCGATCATCGAGACCGGCGATGCCCCCGCGCGGACCGGCCGTCCCGTCTCCCGCCCCGTGCGGATCGGGCGCCACTCGCGGGACGACATCACCAAATGGCCGGCCTCGGCGGCACTGCTGCGAGCCTGCTACCCCGACGACGACGCCTTCGAGGTGCACGTCCTCGGCGGTGCGGTCGCGCCGCGGCGCATCCTCGGGCAGCTGCCCGAGAACTGGACGGTGCACCAGTTCGACGCGATCGCGCCGGGCGAGTTCCTCGCCGGCCTGGACTTCTTCGTGTACTACCCGGACCCGTCGATGCTCGAGGCCTTCGGCATGGCCCCGGCCGAGGCGATGGCCGCGGGCGTTCCCACCGTGCTGCCACCGATCTTCGAGCCGCTCTTCGGCGCGGGCGCCGTGTACGCCGAGCCCGACCGGGTCCGCGACGTGCTCCTCGAATTGGCGGACGACCCGGCGCGGTACGCCGAGCTGCGGCGCGAAGGGCCGGCCGTCGTCCGCGAGCGGTTCGGGACCGCCGCCCACCGGGCGCGGTTCGCTGCGGTGGGCGTGCCGCTCTGACCGGAACCGGGGGCAGGCGTCCCCGGCGGTGACGCCGGCCTCGAGCGGGCCGGGACCGAGCATTGTGGCCTGCATGGCAGCAGCCGAACCGGGTACGCTGGATCGACGCCCGATCGAGGAGACTCGAAAGGCCGCACCCCGCGATCGCGACACCCTGCCCCCGTCGCCGACGCTCCCTCGGAAGGACGACATGCCCACCACCGACGACCCCTCGGACCGTGAGGAGGTGCTCCGGTCCAACCTGCGCCAGTTCCGGCGCGGCGGCGTCAGCAACCGCGCCGTCATCGCCTCCATCCTCAGGTCGGGCTCCCGCGAGGCCCGCGACCTCCTGGCCTTCCGCGCGGTGCACCCGCGGCTGCCGCTCGAGGCGATCGCCGCCGCCGCCGCCGACGACCCGGCCGCGTTCACCGGCCACCGGATCGACCTCAACTGGATGTCGGCGCTCGCCAGGGTCCACCTCCTCGGCAACACCTCCCGCGAGGACCAGCTGCTCGGCCTGCGGCTCTACGACCTCCTGCTGGCGCACTGCCCCGCGGAGAAGATCGCCAAGCGGGACAAGGAGGTCCACCTCCAGGCCAGTGCCGCGCTCGGTGCGCCCGAGAGGGCCGCGGACCTGCTGCGGCAGTACCCCGACGTGCACCCCGAGGTCGCGTACGGCGTGCGCGCGGACCTCGCCAACCCGTGGACGGGCATCACCCCGTCCGAGGACTGGCTGCCCGAATTCGCGGCGCTCTTCCCCGGGCCGCCGATCCGCTTCACCGACGACGCCGGGGCGGCCCCGTTCGACCGCATCACCGCCGACCCGCTCCCGCCGGTCGACGCCGGGCCGACGATCGCGGTGATGGTCACCTGCTTCCGGCCCGACGAGACGATCCTGACCGCGATCCGCTCGATCCTCGCCCAGACCTGGCGGAACCTCGAACTGCTCCTCGTCGACGACGGCTCCGGCGACGAGTACGCGGAGCTGCTCGAGCGGTGCGCCGGCCTCGACAGCCGCGTCACGCTCATCCGCTCCCCCGAGAACCGCGGCACCTACCACTGCCGGAACCTCGCCCTCGACGCGACGAGCGCCGCCTTCGTCACCACCCACGACTCCGACGACTGGATGCACCCGCAGCGGCTCGAGCTCCAAGTCGCCCCGATGCTCGCGGACGATGCGATCACGGGCACCAGCTCCGACTGCGTCTTCACCACCGACCGCCTGGAACTCAACCGGGTCGGCCGCCTCCACCGCTCGCTGTGCACCGCGGCGCTGATGTACCGCCGCCCCCGGGTGCTGGAACGCCTCGGCTACATGGACGCGGTGCGCAAAGCCGCCGACACCGAGTACTTCCGGCGCATGAGGGCGGTGTTCGGCGCGGACGCCTTCGTGCACCTGCCCCAGAACCTCACCCTGGTGCGCACCAGGGCCGACTCCCTGTCGGGCGGCGACTTCCGCGCCGGGTGGATCCACCCGGCCCGTGCGGTCTACCGCTCCTCGTACGAGGAGTGGCACCGCGCGATCGCCGCGCAGGACGCCTCGCCGTACCTGCCGCGCGGCGAGCGGGGCCCGTTCTACGCCCCCCGCCAGTTCCGGCTGGCGCCGCCCGACCCCGAAGCCCTCGACGTCGTGTTCGCCGCCGACCTCACCTCGACCGGCACGCCGCGGCTCTCGTTCCTGAACGATCTGCGGGCCTGCGTCGAAAGCGGGCTGCGCGTGGGCGTCATGCACCTGCCGACGCTGCGCTTCGCCGACATCCGCCGCCAGCCGCTGCTCGCTCCGGTCCAGGCGCTCGTGAACGCCGGCAAGGTCGCCCACGTGCTCTTGGAGGACCAGGTCGACATCGGCGTCCTCGTCGTGCGCAACCCCTCCGCGGTCCAGTACCCGCCGCACGCGGTCAGCCGGGCGCGCATCGGCCGCCTCGCACTGCTCGCGGGTTCCTCGCCCGCCGCGCCGTTCGGCGAGCTCCACTACGACCCGTCCCGGTGCGAGGCGCTCGCCGAGCGGCTCTTCGGGCTCGCCCCGGTGTGGGTGTGCCGGAACGAGTCCGTCCGCGAATCGCTGCCGTTCCTCGGTGCCGCCGCCGACCGCGTCGCCGACGCGCTCCTGCCGGAGGTGGCGCGCCGCGACGGCCCCGTACTGCCCCGCTCGGGCTTCCGCGGCGACCTCCCGGTGCTGGGCCGGTTCGACTACTCCGAGGGGCACCGCTCCTGGCCGTCCACTCCCGAGACCCTGCTCGGCGCGTACCCGGCCGACCCGCGCGTGGACGTGCGGCTCATGGGGAACCTCCGCGTGCCGCTCGAGCGCCTCGGGCGCACGCGGCTGCCGGCGAACTGGACGCGGTACGACTTCGACCCCGCCGCCGTGCGCAGCTTCCTGCACCAGATCGACTTCTTCGCCTGCTTCCCGCACGAGGACGTGTCCTCGATCCCGGCCGCGGAGGTGCTGGAGGCGCTCGCCGCCGGATGCGTGGTGCTCATGCCGGAGCGGCTGCGCGGCGTGTTCGGCGAAGGCCCGGTGTACTGCGAGCCCGCCGAGGTCCTCGACGTGGTCGCCGAATTCCGCGCGGACCCGCCGCGGTTCGCGGAGTACTCCCGCAAGACCCAGCAGGCCGCGCTCGAGCGGCACGGCCCGGCGGACCTCGCCGCGGGCCTCCTCCGGCTCGTTCCGACCCCGCACCACTGACTTCTGAGGAGATTTCCATGTCGCAGCCCCGCAAGGGCCCCGGTCGGACGGCGCGTCGAACGGCCGGACTGCTCGCCGCCCTCCTCGTCGCGGGCGGAGCCGCCGCAGCCCTGCTCGGCCGCAGCGAACTCGCCCTGACCGCGCTGGTCGTCGCGAACGGGCTGGTCCTCGCCGGCCTGATGCGCCTCGACCGGAGCGCCGTGCGGCGCGGGGAGCTCGCTGCGCTCGCCGCGCAGGTCCGTGAGACCACCGATGCCGCGGGGCGGGTCGAGCAGGACCTGGACGCGCTGCGTGAACGCGCCGAATTCGCCGACCAGCGGCTGCTCGCCCTCGTCGAGCGCGAGCGCCTGGTCGCCGAGGAGCGCCACCACGAGCTGATGCGCTCGCTCGGCGGCGCCGCGAACAGCGACGCCGCGCCCTCGGACGAACCGGTGCGCGGCGTGCGTTGAGCTCTGCGGTAAGCCCTAGGCGCCCCAGGTCTCGGGGACCGGCAGCGACTCGGTCAGCGACATGCAGGCGGTCTGCACGGCCTGGCCGCCGCCGCCCGCACCCCACTGGCAGGAGATCTGGATGAGGTGGCGGCCCGAGAACAGGTAGTAGTAGTGCCCTTCGCGGAATCCTTCCGCGTCTTCGGCGTAGAAGTACCGGTGCAGGCCCTGCTCGCGGTGGACCAGGGCGTCACGGTAGTTGTCGGCCCGCGAGGTGTTCCCCAGTTCGGCGTCGTGCGGCTGGACCAGCGCGATCTGCCCGGCGCGGTCGGCCGTCCCGGCGTCCTCGGGCAGGTAGTAGGAGCTGACGATGATGAGCTCCGATTCGGTGCCGCCCGTGAGCTGGAAGACCCAGTCGCGGTACTCCGGAGTCACGTGGGCGGGGCGCTCGGCGCCGTCGAGGGCTTCAAAGCCCGTGGGCGCCGCGAGTTCGAGTTCGTACGGCGCCTCGGGGGCCGCCTCGGCGGCGGGCGTCTCGGTGCCGTCGCCGGCGCCATCGTTCGACGCGGTGCAGCCGGCTGCAAAGGCGAGCACTCCGGCCAGCGCGATCAATCGCTTCATTGTGAACTCAGGTCTCCGTGTGTGTTCCGACTTCGGGGGTCGCTCGGGGCCGTTCCATCGTATAGCACCCCCGCTGCGGCCGGTGCCCGCGAAGCGGCCCGCGGGCGCCGTCAGAGCTGCGGCAGGGCCGCTCCGAGCACGTCCGCAAGGGACGTGGCGTAGGGCGTGGTCATGTGGTGCTTGTCGCGGTACACGAGCAGGTTCCCGACGACGACCGGGCACTGGTCGTCGACGCAGAACCAGGCGCTCGAGTCGATGACCGTGGCGCCCATGCCCTGCTGCACCTCGACGCCGGTCTCGCGCCGCTCGGTGAACTCGATGCCGTAGTCGTCGTTGCACTCCGTCAGCGGGTTGATCGAGACGCAGTCGGCCGCGGCGTCGCCGAAGCTCCACGGGGTGTCGGTGAGCGTGGCGACCTTGGTGGCGTCGGGCATCTCCTCCAAGGTGTCGGTCCAGCCGTTGCGCCACCGGCCGAGCCCGCCGCCTTCGCTCGCGTCGATCACCGACGCGGCGTCCGAGCCCGCGATCAGCACCAGGGCGGGCTGGACGGTCGCCAGTTCCTCGAACACCTTGTCGCGCCAGTCGGCGCATTCGGTGTACTCGCGGTCGAGCGAGGAGTTGTCGACCGCGACGGTGACGGGGGTGCAGGCGCTCTTGGTGCGCGGCACGAGCTTCCAGCCGTTCTCGACGGCGAGGGCTTCCATGGCCGGGAACCATTGGGCGGCATGGGAGTCGCCGAAGAGGTAGACGGTGGTGTCGGAGTCGGGGTCACCGTAGACGCAGCCGCTGGGGAGGTCGATGCCGTCGGTGCCGACGTGGCAGCCGTCGGCGTAGATCACCGGCTCGTCCTTCACGATGTCGGCGAGCGGCGGGGTGAGGTCCGCGGGGGCCTCGGTCAGTGCCAGTGCGGCGGTGAGCTGCTCCGTGACCTGGTCGTCGTCCTCGACCTGCTCGACGGCGCCGAGGTCCACGGGATCCTGGTCCTCGGGGACCTTCGAGTAGACCGTGGTGAACGCCAGGAGCACCGCGAGGCCGGTGAGGGAGCAGACCACGCCGGCGCCGATGCCGGGGAGCGGTCGCGCCATCAGCTTGGCCTTGCGGAACGGCTCTTCGACGTACTGGTACGAGAACTGCGCGACCGCCACCGCGCCGAGGAGGAGCGTCGAGTTGAGCAGGATGCCCGATTCGGCGCCGACGGCGAGCGGTATGAGGATGAGGATCGGCCAGTGCCACAGGTAGAGGCTGTAGGAGATCTTGCCGACGAACTGGAACGGGCCGGTGCCGAGCAGTGAGGACGCGGGGTTCGTGCCCTTCGCCGAGCCCGCGATGATCACCATCGCCGTGCCGGCGACGGGCAGCAGCGCCGTGTAGCCGGGGAACGAGGTGGACTCGGTGTAGAAGGCGCCCGCGGCGATGATCGCGGCGAGGCCCGCGATGCCGAGCCCCCAGGCCAGGTACTTCGGGGTGCGCTTCAATGCGGGGAGGGACAGCGCGAGGAGCGCGCCGCCCGCGAGCTCCCAGGCCCGGGTGTGCGCGCCGTAGTAGGCGACGGGCTCGGACTGCTGGGTGACGTACACCGACAGGACCAGGCTGATCGCGAAGATGCCGCACGCGAAGGCGGTCGCGGTCGCGACGAAGCGGTCCGGGCGGCGCTTGATGAGCATGAGCAGGCCCACCAGGAGCAGGGGCCAGACGAGGTAGAACTGCTCTTCGACGGCGAGGGACCAGAACTGCTGGAACGGCGACGGCATCTGGTCGGCGTTGAGGTACTCGGTCTCCTGCGCGATGAAGCGGTAGTTCACCACGTAGACGATCACGGTGAAGGCGTCCTGGAGGACCGCTTCGAGCCTGGTGATGGGGAACCACAGCCACGCGCCGATGATGGTGGCGATCGTGACGACGCTCGCGGCGGGCAGGATGCGGCGGGCGCGGCGGGCGTAGAAGCCCGAGATGGAGATGCCGCCGGTGTCGTGGACCTCTTTCACCAGCAGCGAGGTGATGAGGAAGCCGGATACGACGAAGAACACGTCCACGCCCACGTAACCGCCTGCGGCGAAGCCGAATCCGGCGTGGGAGAGGAGTACCAGGACGACCGCGATGGCGCGCAGGCCCTGGATGTCGGGCCGGAATCCCATGCCCTCCCAGCGTTTGACGGTCGGCGGGGCGGCCGGGACCGGGGCCGGGCGGGGCGGGGTGCCGGCGGCGGGCGGCGGCGGCATCGGGGGGCGGAACGCCGGGCGGGGCGCGTAAGGGCTGGGCGCGGTGCGCGGGGGCGCGGTCGCGGCCGTGATGGTGGGCAGGTGGAGCGTCTCCTCGTTGACACCGTTCCCGGCTGCGGCTCGGGGCTGTGGCCCGGGGGGCTGGGGCGAGGTCATGGTGCAGGATTCTCCGTCTAGGGGTGGCGGGGGCGTTCGAGTCGCCCCATACTAGGCATCCCGTTCCCGCTGCATCGGCCGGTATTGGTCGACTCGCCGCCCGGGGCACATCCGGGGAATGGACGGCGAGTACTCGCTTTCCCCCATCGTACCGAGGGAACGGCCGCGCGGTCGTCCCGTGCATGCGAAGGCCCCGACCTGCTCACAGGTCGGGGCCGTTTCATACTGCTAGAGCGCCTTGAGGACTCGGGGCTCGACGCGGTAGAAGATCCAGCGTCCGAAGAACATCAGGAACACGGAGACGCCCACGGCCACGCACAGCTGGAAGGTGGTCGGCGCCAGCTCGGGGATGAAGGCCGCCCGGTGCATCGAGAAGATGCCGATGAGCGGGTTCGACGAGAAGATGTCGTACAGCCAGGGGTTCTCCTCCATGGTGGGCGCTTCGGAGACCTTGGTGACCGGGTAGATGATCGCCGAGGCGTAGAAGAGCACCCGCATGATGAGCGGCAGGAAGCGCGAGACGTCCTTGTAGAGGACGTTGAGCCCGGCGAGGATGAACACCATGCCGGCCAGGAGCATCGTCTGCACCAGGATCGCCGGGAACAGCCACAGCAGGTTGAGCCCGAAGGTGCCGCCCTGCCAGATCGCGACGGCGATCAGGATCGGGAACCCGACCACGTACTCCGCGAAGCGCGCGAAGACCTTGGAGACCGGGAAGACCTCTCTGGGGACCTTCATCACGGTGATGAGCGCCGCCTGGCCGCCGAGGGACTTCGCGCCCTCGTTGACCCCGGAGCTGAACCACTGGTAGGCGAAGATGCCCGAGACGATGAAGAGCAGGTAGCCCGCGCGTTCGCCGTTCGCGTTCTCGGGCATGGCGTTGCCGCCGCCGAAGACGAGGTCGAACACGAACCAGTAGATGACCGTGAGGCCGAGCGGTTCGATGAGCGACCAGATGTAGCCCATCACCGTCCCCTGGTACTTGACGGCGAGGTCGCGGCGGACGAGGACCGACAGGGCGTTGCGGTGGCGCACGAGCGCCGTGAAGCCGGTGGTCAGCGGGAACTTCCGCTTGAGCGGCTTGACCTCGGCGGGGCGCGTGATCGGGCCGGTCTCGTCGCTGCGGGCCGAGTCGAGGAAGGCCGGGAGCTCGGCGGTGTCGTCGAGGTTGCGGCGGATCGGGGACGCGCCGGCGACCGGCATGTCCCGGCTCGGCTCGTTGCGGGTCGCGTAGGGCGCCTGCGGGACCTGGCCGGCCGGGTTCTGCTGGCCGGCCTGCTGCTGGTTCGCCTGCTGTCCGGGCTGCTGGCCCTGGTTCTGGGGGGCCGACGCCGGGGGCGGCGGGGTCTGGGTGTGCGGGGCCGGAGCGGTCGGGCGCGGGGGCGAGCTCTGGCCGTGGGGGGCCGGCGCCGTCGCGGGAGGCGGCGGGGGCTGCTGCGGCTGGAAGTGGCCGCTGCCGCCCTGGTTCGGCTGACCCTGCGGTTGGCCCTGCGGCTGGCCGTACGGGTTCGGTTGGCCCTGCGGCTGACCGGGCTGGCCGGGTCCGTGGGGCTGCGGAGCCCCGTAGGGCTGCTGGCCCTGCCCCTGGCCGGGACCGTGCGGCGGGGGCGGCGTGCCGTAGGGCTGCTGCCCTTGCGGCGCACCGTAACCGGGGTTCGGCGGGGGCGGCGCCTGGTGGTGCGTCGGCGCGCCGTAGGCCTGCGGCTGCCCGGCGGGCGCGGCGTAGGCGGGACCGTAGCCCTGCGGGGGCTGCGGTGCGTGGGGGCGCGGCGGCGAGCCCGCGGCGTTGCCCTGGTGTCCGGGGGTGATGCCGGGAGCGGCTGACGGGGGCGGGCTCGCGAAAGCCGCCGATCCGGAGCTCATGGACCCCGGCGGGTACCCCGCGGGGTTGGCCGAAGGCCCGGTACCGAAACCGCCCTGAGGGGCGGTCGTATCGGAGTTGTCCGGGCTCCCGTCGTTGTTCCCGGCTGGGCCGGAGACTCCTTCGGGGTGCGGGCTAATCGAGCTCATGCATCATCTCCGTCAGGTGTCGCTCCAGCGCCACCGAGTCCAGTTCACGATGTTCGAGAATCGTATAACGGCCTGGGCGGGTCCTCGGCGCGTAGGCCACCGCTGTGGCGAGCTCCGCGATTTGCAGTCCGAGTTCGTTCGCCGTGCGCGGCAGGCCGTGCCGCTTCATGGCGGCCGACAGCTCCTTGAACAGGGCCTTGTCGTCCCGCAGCCACGTGCAGACGAGCGCGCCGACGGCGCCCTGCGCCCCGTGCGTGGCCAGTCCGGGGTGGAGCGCTTCGAGCGCGTGCGCGATCTCGTGGCAGCCGCCCGAGCAGGGCCGGGACGACCCGGCCATGCTGGACGCGAGGCCGCCTTGGATCAGCGCGTCTGCGAGGGTCGCCAGGAACGACTCGTCGGCGATGGTCCCGGGGTGGCGCAGCACGGCCTCGGCCCCGGTGCGGGCGATCGCGGCGGCGAGGCCGTCCACGGGTTCGCCGTTCACCTCGTGCGAGAGCTGCCAGTCGGCGACGGCCGAGAGGTTCGTGAGCGCGTCGCCGATGCCGGACTGCAGCTGGTGCGCGGGCGCCTGGCGGATGAAGTCGAGGTCGGCGAGGACCGCGAGCGGCGGGTGGACCCCGTAGGAGACGGACACGCCGTCGCGCTCGAGCGAGGCGGTCGGCGACGCGAGGCCGTCGTGGGCGAGGCTGGTCGCGACCGAGACCATGGGCAGGCCGAGGTCGGACGCGGCCCATTTCGCGGTGTCGAGGAGCTTGCCGCCGCCGATGCCCACGAGGGCGTCGACCCGGTGGTCGGCGCGGAGGCTCTTGGTGAGCTCCTTGGCGCTGTGGAGGCTGCCGGGCGTGACGGTGTGGACGGTGGCGTCCGGCAGGTGGTCGAGCTCGGCCGCGATGCTCTCGCCGAGGCCGGGCCCGAGCGCGACGGCGACGCGCCCGCCCGAGGAGATCCGGGAGTCGGCGAGCAGTTCGGGGAGGCGCTTGAGCGCCCCGGCCGAGACTTCGACGGTGATCGGCGCCAGGACGGTGCGCGCGAAGGTCGGCAACCTACAGGCCCTCAGCGATGGTCTTTGCCAGCGCCCAGTCGGCGTGGTCGTCGACTTCGGTCCAGGCCACGGGCCCGGTGGAGACGGTGCCGATCTGGCCGGCCTCGGCGAGGAGCTGGAAGGCGTCCTCGTAGTAGAGGGTCGTGTCGCGCGTGTAGGTCGTCTCGAGGGCCTTGGTGAGGTCCTCGGCGACGCCGGCGGGGATGAGGCTGACGCCGATGTACTCGCCTGCGGCGGCGGCGATCGGCTGCTGCTTGTGGATCAGCTCGACGCCGCCCGCGCCCACGCGGACCTTCATGGCCTCGTCGGTGAGCTGCTTGTGGTCGTCGAGGGCGATGAGGAGCCGCGGGTCGGTCGCGGCGGCGGCGAGGAGGTTCCGCTCGACGCTCGTGGGGTGCACGGTGTCGCCGTTGACGAGCACGGCGCCCTGCGCATAGTGCTCGCGGGCGGTCCACAGCGAGTACGCGTTGTTCCAGTGCGGCTTGTCGTTGTCGACGATGGCGACGGTGACGCCGTAGCGCGCTTCGAGGACCGGGGCGTGCTCGCGGATCCGCTCGGCGGCGTGGCCCACGGTGATCGCGAGGTCGAGGACGCCGACCTCGGCCAGGCCGCGCACGATCGTGTCGAGGATCGTCTCCGTCGCGGTGACCGGTAGGAGGGTCTTGGGGAGCGCGTCGGTGTCAGGGCGCAGGCGCTGCCCTTGTCCGGCGGCGAGGATGACGCCTCTCACGAGTTTGCGGCCTTCCGATCGACGGCTGTAACCCGCCTAGTTTACAAGTCCCGAAAGGGGGGAGGCCCCTGCCGCATGTGCGCCTGCACACGTGGACCGGGGCCTCCGACCGGGATGGAGCGCTACTTGGACGAGACGGACTTGGCCAGGTTCTCCGACAGGGTGTCGAGGAACTCGTCCGTGGTCTGCCACGCCTGCTCCTTGCCGACGAGCGCGGCGAGGTCCTTGGTCATGCTGCCGCCCTCGACGGTGTCGATGACGACCTTCTCGAGCTGGTTCGCGAAGCCGGTGACCTCGGCGGTGCCGTCGAGCTTGCCGCGGTGGGCGAGGCCGCGGGTCCACGCGAAGATCGAGGCGATCGGGTTGGTCGAGGTCTTCTCGCCGCGCTGGTGGGCGCGGTAGTGGCGGGTCACGGTGCCGTGGGCCGCCTCGGCCTCGACGGTCTTGCCGTCGGGGGTCATGAGCACGGAGGTCATGAGGCCGAGCGAGCCGAAGCCCTGCGCGACGGTGTCGGACTGGACGTCGCCGTCGTAGTTCTTGCAGGCCCAGACGTAGCCGCCCTCCCACTTCATGGCCGCGGCGACCATGTCGTCGATGAGGCGGTGCTCGTAGGTCAGGCCCTTGGCGTCGAAGTCGGCCTTGAACTCGTTGTCGAAGATCTCCTGGAACACGTCCTTGAACATGCCGTCGTAGGCCTTCAGGATGGTGTTCTTGGTCGACATGTAGACCGGGTAGTTGCGGGCCAGGCCGTAGCGGAACGAGGCGCGCGCGAAGTCCTCGATGGACTTCTTGTAGTTGTACATCGCCATGGCGACGCCGCCGCCCTCCGGGTACTCGGCGGCCTGGATCTCGATCGGCTCGGAGCCGTCGGCCGGAGTGAAGGTGACGGTGAGGGTGCCGGGGCGGTCGACCTTGAAGTCGGTGGCCTTGTACTGGTCGCCGTGGGCGTGGCGGCCGATGATGATCGGCTTGGTCCAGCCCGGGACGAGGCGGGGCACGTTGCTCATGATGATGGGCTCGCGGAAGACGACGCCGCCGAGGATGTTGCGGATGGTGCCGTTCGGGGAGCGCCACATCTTCTTGAGGCCGAACTCCTCGACGCGGGCCTCGTCGGGGGTGATGGTGGCGCACTTGACGCCGACGTTGTACTGGTTGATCGCGTTGGCGGCGTCCACGGTGACCTGGTCGTCGGTCGCGTCGCGGTGCTCGATGGAGAGGTCGTAGTACTTGAGGTCCACGTCCAGGTAGGGGTGGATCAGCTCGTCCTTGATCTTGCTCCAGATGATGCGGGTCATCTCGTCGCCGTCGAGCTCGACGACCGGGTTCGCCACTTTGATCTTCGCCATAGTCTCGTTACCTCTCCTGCGCTCACCTGCGCCTGGTGTGTCCGCGCCGCTGAGGGCGCCGAGGCTGCCGCCCCTAACAGTACGAGCGTACTGGCTTTACCGTGGAAGCCCGCGCCCGGCCCCGGGAGTCGATGGTCACAGCACGGGCGCAGCGATAACGATTCCGTCTCAAGGCTGGCGTGCCCCGGGTCACGGCAGGTAGCTTCTTTAACTAGAAACATTCTTTCCAATTTGTTTCGCCCCCCGTCATCCGAGGCTCACCGGTTCTTGCGGGAACCGGTCCCCGACTAGCGCACGAAGGAGTGCACCGAGGTGACCGCACCTGCCGCGCCCCCGCCGGGCGACGCGCCGCCCCGTACCGCCGCCCGCGTGGTGCGGCGCGTCTGGACCTCCTACGTCTTCCGCCGCATCCTCCAGTCGGTCTTCGTGATCTGGCTGGTCGCGACCATCACCTTCATGCTCATGCAGCTCATGCCGGGCGACCCGATCGAGATCATGGCCGGGCGCCTCAACAGCTCCGGCATGTCGCACGACCAGGCCATGGCCACCGCCGCGAACATCGTCGCCTACGACCCGAACGCCAGCGCCTGGTCGCAGTACCTCGAGTTCCTCAAGGGCCTGGTCACCCTGGACCTGGGCAACTCGCTCACCAGTCCCAGCACCTCGGTGTTCGAGCACGTCATGGAGTACCTGCCCTGGACGCTGTTCGCCGTCGGCGCCGGCATCGTCCTGGCGGCGGTCATCGGCCTCTCGGTCGGCATGGCCACGGCTTACCGGCGCGGCTCGGTCCTCGACCACACCATGACCTCGGTCGGCTCGTTCCTGACGGGCGTCCCGAACTACATCCTCATCGCCGCGGTGGTCGTCCTCGGCTACACGGTGCTGGGCATCCTGCCGTTCCTTGACATGCGCGGCCGCGTCACGGCCGGCATCGAGCCGGGCCTGGACCCGGTGTTCTTCGGCGACGCGCTGTTCCACGCGATCCTGCCGATCACCGCCTTCGCGTTCACCTCCACCGGCGCGTTCATGCTCAACATGAAGGCCGCCACGACCGAAGTGCTCACCGAGGACTACGTGACGGTGGCGCGCGCCCGCGGCCTCAAGCCCGGCCGCATCAGCCGCAACTACGTGGGCCGCAACGCGCTCCTGCCGGTGGTCCCGCAGATCGCCCTCCAGCTGGGCATGCTCGTGGGCGGCTCGATCGTCATCGAGCAGATCCTCAACTACCCCGGGGTCGGGCAGATGCTGATGCAGGCCATCGGCAACCGCGACTACCCGGTGGTGCAGGCCGCGGTCATCATCCTCGCCACCTCGGTCGTCATCACGAGCCTCATCGTGGACCTCCTGCTGGTGAAGATCGACCCGCGCATCAAGTCCGAGAACCAGGAGGCGTGAGCATGACCGCTGTTGACATGCGCGCTGCCGAAGCGCCGGCCAAGCCCCGCCGCACCTTCCGGGAGAGCACGTTCGGCCAGATCTGGACCGGCCTCACCCGCTCCCCCGCCGGATTCGCAGGAACCGTGCTGGTCCTGGGGATCGTGCTGTTCTCCTTCGTGGGCCCGCTCGTGGTGGACCAGGACAACCCCACCGACACCACCAAGATCTGGACCGCGCCCTCGGGCGAGCACTGGCTCGGCACCCAGTACGAAGGTAAGGACACTTTCACGATCCTGGTGAACTCCGGGGCCGAACCCATCTGGGTCGGCGGCCTGGCGGCGATCATGGCCGTGTTCGTGGCCGTCGTCCTCGGCTCGATCGCGGGCTACTTCCGCGGCCGGATCGACGCGATCCTCTTGCAGCTTACGGACGTCACGGTGACGATCCCGCAGTTCCTGCTCATGATCGCAGTGGTCGCCTTCTTCGAGGACATCCCGCCGTGGGGCGTGGCGATCGTCGTCGGCTCCACCATGTGGGCGTTCCTGTTCCGGTCCATCCGGGCGCAGGTCATGTCCCTCAAGGAGCGCGAGTTCGTGGAGGCCGCGAAGCTCCAGCACCTCGGTCCGATGCGGATCGTGTTCCGGGAGATCCTGCCGAACATGGCCGGGTTCATCTTCGTGAACTTCGTGATCGCCGTGAACCAGGCCATCTACGCCATCGTCGGCCTCTACATCCTCGGCCTCATGCCCTCCGGCACGCCCAACTGGGGGCTGATGATCCACCTGTCATGGCAGAACAACTTCTTCCTCCTCCCGGTCGCGATGCCGTACGTGCTCGCGCCGCTGCTCATGATCGTGCTCTTCACGATCGGCCTCGTCACCATGGGACGCGGCCTCGACCAGGCCCTCAACCCGCGCCTGAGGGAAAGGTGAGACCATGACCGACCCGATTCTCAGCGTCCGCGACCTCTCCATCGCGTACCGCACCGGCCGCAAGGAGTCGGTGACCGCCGTCAGCGGCATCGACCTGGACCTCTACGAAGGACAGTCGCTGGCGCTCGTCGGCGAGTCCGGCTGCGGCAAGACCACCCTCGGCCTCGGCCTGCTGCGGCTGCTGCCGGGTCTGGGCGAGATCACCTCCGGCTCGCTCACCTACCGGCTGAAGGACGGCTCCACAGCGGACCTCCTGAAGATGAAGGCGGAGCAGCTGCGCCGCTTCCGCTGGGCCGAGGCCGCGATGGTCTTCCAGGGCGCGATGAACGCCTTCAACCCGGTCATCAAGATCCGCGACCACTTCGCCGACACCCTCAAGGACCACTCGGACGGCAAGAAGTGGACGAAGGCCGCCGTCGACGCCCGCGCCGGGGAGCTCCTGGAGACCGTGCGGCTCGACCCCGACCGGGTGCTCCAGTCCTACCCGCACGAGCTGTCGGGCGGCATGAAGCAGCGCGCGCTCATCGCGCTCGCGATCGCCCTCGACCCGCAGGTGCTCGTCCTCGACGAGCCGACCACGGCCCTGGACCTGCTGACGCAGCGCTCGATCGTGCAGCAGCTCCACGAGCTGCGCAAGAAGTTCGGGTTCACGATGGTGTTCATCACCCACGACCTGGGCCTCGCCGCCGAGCTCGCCGACCGGGTCGCCACCATGTACGCCGGGCGGATCATCGAGACCGGCTCGGCCCGCGACATCTTCTACGAGCCCAAGCACCCGTACACGGCCGGGCTCATCAACGCGGTCATGCCCGTCAAGGGCGACCGGCCCCAGCTCGAGTCGATCCCCGGCTACCCGCCGAGCCTCAAGGCGATGCCCAGCGGCTGCGCGTTCCACCCGCGGTGCGCGTTCGCCACGGACGCGTGCAAGCGCGAGCGGATCGACCTCGACCTGCTCACCGCGCGCCCGCTCGGCATGAGCCACAAGGCCGCGTGCCTCCACCACGACCAGGTCCGCTTCCAGCGCAAGAGCGCTGAACGGCCCGCGAACACCGTCGACAGCACCGTCGAAAGCGAGACCGCCGATGTCTGAGACACCGCTGCTGAAGCTGTCGGGCCTGGAGCAGGTCTTCGACACCCGCAAGGGCCCCGTGGCCGCCGTCGGCGGCGTCGACCTCGAGGTCAAGGCCGGCAAGGTCCTCTGCCTGGTCGGCGAGTCCGGCTGCGGCAAGACCACGACCGCCCGCGCGGCGGCCGGGATCACCCGGCCCACCGCAGGCTCGGTCGAATTCCGCGGCAAGTCGCTCACCGCGATGAACGCGGCCGAGCGCACCGAGTACCGGCGCTCGGTGCAGTACATCCACCAGGACCCGTACGCGGCGCTCAACCCGACCCGCACCGTCTGCTCCACGCTCACCGCCGGCCTCAAGCGGCACGGTCTGGTCAAGGGCCGCACCGAAGCCCGCGCCAAGGCCGCCGAACTGCTGCGGCTCGTGGACCTCACACCCCCCGAGTCCTACCTGGACGCCTACCCGCACCAGCTCTCGGGCGGCCAGCGCCAGCGCGTCAACGTCGCGCGCTCACTCGCCATGGACCCGAAACTGCTCATCTGCGACGAGTCGACGTCCATGCTGGACGTCTCGATCCGGGTGAGCCTGCTCAACACCCTCGGGCGGCTGCGCGACGAACTCGACGTCGGCTTCCTGTTCATCACCCACGACCTGGCCGTCGCGAAGTACTTCGCGTGGGACGGCGAGATCGCGGTCATGTACCTGGGGAAGGTCGTCGAGCACGGCCCCACCCCGGAGGTCATCGGGAACCCCCAGCACCCGTACACCAAGGCCCTCATCGGCGCGGTGTGCGAACCGGACCCGGACCTGGCGCGGACCAACCGCTCCGCGGAGCAGCTCCGCTCGGCGGAGATCCCGAGCCTCCACGACCTGCCCGCCGGATGCGCCTTCCACCCGCGGTGCCCGGCCTTCGAGCCGGGCCTGTGCGACGGCGAGCGGCCCCTGCTGCAGCTCGCGTCGCGACGGGACGTGGCCTGCCACGTGGTCGCCCGCGACCGCGCGCCGGCCCTGCTCGACGACCGCACCATCACCTTCGACGCCGTCCCCGGCTCGCGGCGGCCCGAACCCGAATCAGCCATCTGACCTCGGTAACCCCTGCTCAACCACATACACATCACTGCCCTCTACATTGATTGAAAGGAAACGGCGATGACCTCTCAGCGATTCGAGCTCAGCCGACGCAACCTCATGCAGGCGGTCGGCCTCGGCGCCGGCGCCGTTGCGACCGCGGGCGTCCTCGGCGCCTGCCAGGCCGAAGGCGCGGAAGGCGAAGGCGCCAGCGGCACCTTCATCTACGTCTACCCGTTCGACATCACCACCCAGCACCACAACGCGGCGATCAACAACGCCGCGCTGCTGGTCCCCGCGCCCGTGGCGGAGCTGTTCCTGCCCCGCCCGGCGATCCTCGACTGGGAGACCCTGGAGTGGATCCCGCAGCTGGCCGAGTCGGTGAGCCTCGACGGCACCACGCTGACGATCAAGCTGCGCTCGGGTGTCAAGTGGACCGACGGCAACGCCGTCACCGCGAAGGACGTCGTGGGCACCATCTACCTGCAGAAGCTCAACGCCGCGCAGGGCACGGTCGGCTGGGACCAGCTGGTCTCGGCGACGGCCGACGACGACACCACGGTCACTGTCACGTACTCGGCGGCGTTCCCCGGCGTCGAGCACGGCGCGCTGAAGGCCCAGATCCTGCCGCACGCCCGCTACGGCGAGTGGATGGACGAGGCCCAGGCCCTCGTCGAGGCCGGTGCGGTCCAGGGCAGCACGGAGCAGTCGGCGCTGGCGGAGAAGATCGCGGCCGTCGACTTCAAGGACGAGGACCCGATCACCAGCGGCGCTTACATGTTCGACCAGATCGGCGAGACCGTCATCAGCTTCAAGGTCCATCCGGACGGGCTGTTCGCCGACAAGGTGAAGTTCGCGAAGGTCGAGGTCCAGGCCGGCGACAACGCCGCCGCGGTGCAGATGCTGCTCTCGCGCGAGATCGACTACTGCACGCAGGTGCTGGGTGCGACCGACCGCCAGACCATCGCCGGGGTGGAGGGGCTCAAGGAGCTCTCGACGCCGGGCTTCGACGGCATCGGCCTCATGCTCAACCAGGGCCGGTTCCCCGAGTTCGCTGACGCGCGGGTGCGCAAGGCGTTCATGTACATCCTCGACGGCGAGTCCATCGGCGAGATCGCGAAGGGCAACGGCGGCTACTACATCCCGGCGACCTACTCGGGCCTGCCCGACCCGCACGCTGAGGGCCTGTTCGAGGGCGTCGAGCTCGAGTACTACACGCCCGACCACACCAAGGCGGCCGCACTGCTCGAGGAAGCCGGGTGGACGAAGGAGGGCGACGCCTGGCACACCCCGGCGGGCGACCCGGCCAAGTACGCGATCACCGGCGTCGAGGGCTGGACCGACTTCGTGCTCTCCGGCGAGCAGGCCGCGGCCCAGCTCACCGAGTTCGGCATCGACGTCAGCTACAAGAGCGTCCCCGAGGACAACCCGTGGGGCATCTGGGGTGCGGGCGACTACGACATCGCGGTGCGCCAGTGGGCGAACCCGTTCGTGCCCTACGCCTACGGCTCGTGGCAGATGGCCTGGTTCACCGACAACGCCGGCACCGCCGACGCCGCGGGCATGGGCATCCCGACCGACGCGGTCGAATCGCCCACCCTCGGCACGGTGAACGTCAACGACGTGTACCTCAAGGCCCAGCAGGGCACCGAGGAGGAGCAGGCCGAGGCGAACAAGACGCTCGGCATCGTCTTCAACGAGACCCTGCCGCGCCTGCCGCTGTTCCTGAACCAGCGGGTGAGCTACGGCGTCGAAGGCGCCCGCGTCAAGGCGATCGACCCGGGCTCCTACGCGCTCAACGACGTCTACTTCGACAACCCGATCATGGTCCGCCTCCTCGAAGGCGGCATCGAGCCGAAGTAACACCCACCTGGGACCGGCCTTCATACCGGTCCCCCGGACGGGCCCTCGGGCCGCGGTCCAGCTCCCCGGGCGGCCTGCTCGCGCCCGGGGAGCCCTGCACTGCCACCGAACACAAGCTCGGACCGGGCCTGCAACCCCGGCCCGGAGCCGCGCAGGACCGAGGCGGGTCAACGCGCGGCGAACAAGAGAAGCAGGGCCCCGGCACTGCGCTCCCAGGAGCGCAGCCGGGGCCCTGCTGCGTGCCAGTCGCGGGAGTCGGAGATCCCTTCACGTCGGCGGCCTTCACGGAATTCGGGGCCGTGCACGACGACAAAGGCTAGGGCCCCATCGCAAAGCGATGGGGCCCTAGCCCGACTGGTCTTGGCGCTCGTTTCCCCGCTAGTTGTCGTTGTCGTTGCAGCTCGGGTCGGTCAGCGGATTACAGGTGTCGTCAGGCGGCGTACTGGTCTCGTCGCCGCCCCCGCCGCCGTCGTCTTCTTCGGCGGCGGTGATGGTCACCGCGGTGTCGGGCGCGACGGCTGTGCCGCTGGTGATCGCGCCGTCCCCGCTCGTGACCGCCTCGATGGTCGTCGCGGCCGGATCGCCGTCGATCGTGGCCGTGAGCCCGAGACCCTGCAGCGTCGCCTGGAGGTCGGCCGGGGTGGTCGTGGCATCCCAGGTGATCACTACACCCTGAGCGGTGATGGTGACCGTGGTGTCTTCCTCCTCGTTCGAGTCGGCACCCGGATCCTGCGCGTACACGACGCCTACCTGCTCGCCTCCGCCGCCGTACTCGACCTCCACATTGAACCCGGCATCGTTGAGCGTCTGGGTCGCCCGGTCGACGGTCATGCCGAACACGTCGGGCACCGTGGCCCGGCCGCCCTCCGAGACGGTCAGCGTGACCTCGGTGGTCGGCGGGACCTTGCTCTCGCCCTTGGGGTTCTGGGACAGCACTTCACCGGACGGCTCGGCGCTCGCCTCCTGGACCACCTTGACCTTGAGGTTCAGCGCCTCGAGCTCGTCGGTCGCCTCTTGGACGTCATCGCCCACGACGTCCGGGACCGTGACGTCCGCCGGGGCGACCGTGACCGTGAGTTCCACCTCAGTACCCTCGTCGACCTCTTCGTCGCCCTCGGGACTCTGGGCGGTGACATGGTCGATGGTCGGATCGTTCGGATCGGTCGCCGCGACCTCCTCGAACGTCACCGTGAAACCGTCATCCTTGAGCGTCTGCTCCGCGACCGCCCGCTCCTGCCCGACCACATCGGGCACCGCCACCGCCTGGGAGGTCTCGAGCATCTGCATGATCCCCCACGACGCCGCGGTGACCGCGACGAGCGCGAGGATCACCCCCAGGGCGACCAGCCACGGGCGGCGCTTGCTCGAGGAGGTCGCGATCGGCGTGATCGGGGCCGTCGAGTCGGCGTTCGCCAGCATCTGGGTCCGGTCGCCCGCGCTCATCACCGCGGGGGCCAGCACGGCCTGCCCGCGCGCGGCGCGGATCAGGTCCTCGCGCATCTCCCCGGCCGAGTGGTACCGGTTCTCGGGGTTCTTCGCGAGCGCCTTCATGATCACGGCGTCGACGGAGTCCGGCACGTTCGGGTTGAGCTCCGAAGCCGGCCGGGCCTCCTCGCGCACGTGCTGGTAGGCCACGGAGACGGGGTTGTCGCCGGTGAACGGCGGGTGCCCCACGAGCAGTTCGTAGAGGACGCAGCCGACCGCGTACACGTCCGAGCGGGCGTCCACGGTCTCGCCGCGCGCCTGCTCCGGGGAGAGGTACTGCGCGGTGCCGATCACCGCGCTGGTCTGGGTCATGGTCGCCTGGCCGCTGGCCAGGGCCCGGGCGATGCCGAAGTCCATGACCTTGACCTGGTTGGTGTCCGAGAGCATCACGTTGCCGGGCTTGACGTCCCGGTGGATGATGTGGTGCTTGTGGCTGAAGTCCAGGGCCGAGCACATGTCGGCCACGACCTCGCACGCCGTCGCCGCGTCGAAGCGGCCCTCGGCGAGCAGGACCTCTTTGAGGGTCCGGCCGTTGACGAACTCCATCACCATGTAGGGGATGCCCATGTCCTCGCCGGTGTCGAAGACGGCGACGATGTTCGGGTGGTTGAGCGACGCCGAGTTCTGGGCCTCGCGCTGGAACCGGATGAGGAAGGACTCGTCGCGAGAGAGGTCGGCCCGCAGCAGCTTCACCGCCACGTCGCGGCCGAGTCGCAGGTCCCGGCCACGGTGGACTTCAGCCATCCCCCCGTAGCCGACGACCTCGCCGATCTCGTATCTGCCGCCTAGCAGGCGGGGCTCTGTGGTCATCGCGTTTTACGTCCTCGTGTTCCGTTCATCGCGGCTTGATTCTAATGGCACGAGCAGACCGGAAAGCCCGCTATCAGTTACAGTTCTCCGCCAGCTGGTTGCAGGTGCGCTCGCCCATCGTGGGCATTTCCATGCCGTTCGACGTGGGCTCTTCCGCAGGGGTGGTGTCGGCCTCGTCGTCGGGCGAATCGTCGGCGCTCTCCTCGACCTGGCTCGGGTCCTGGCTGTCGCCGTCGCCCGACGGCGTGCCTCCGCCGTTCAAGCTGAGGATCAGCCACACCATACCGCCGACCACGATGAGGCCTACCACGCCCGCGAGGACCTTGAGCAGGTTCGGGTTCATGCCCGGCTTTGACGCCGGCGGCGGCGTCACGGCTCCCAGGTTGATCCCCGGAGGCGAGGAACCGGGCGGGACCTGGCCTCCCATGGGCATTTGCGGGGCCGCGGTCACCGGGTCGGCGACGCCCGCGGGCGGCCCGCCCATGCTGACCACGCCCGCGCGGCGAGGCAGCTGCCCGACCGGCGGCATGACCGAGGTCGACATGGGGTTGGCGTCGACCGCGACGCGCGCGAGCGCGGCCATCTCGGTGGCGCTGGCGAACCGCTGGTGCGGGTTCTTGACCAGGGAGCGTTCGACGAACGCCCGCACGCCCGGCGGGATGTCCGGCGGCAGCGGCGGGGGCGGGGTGCGCACGTGGTGGAGGGCGAGCTCGATCGGGTTCTCGGCCTGGAACGGCCGGTGCCCGGTGAGGCCGTGGAAGGCGACGACCCCGAGCGAGTACATGTCCGAGGCGGGCAGCACGCCGGTGCCTTCGGCCTGCTCGGGGGCGATGTAGGAGGCGGTGCCCATGACCGAGCCGGTGGCGGTGAGGTCCCCGGACGCGCCGGAGCGGGCGATGCCGAAGTCGGTGAGGACGGCCTGGCCGTCCCTGTCGCGGACCAGGATGTTGCCGGGTTTGATGTCGCGGTGGATGATGCCGCGCTCGTGCGCCTGCTGGAGGGCTTCGGCGGTGGCCGCGATGATGGGCATGAGCTCGCGGGCGTCGAGGCGGCCGCGTTCGGCGATGAGGTCGGCGAGGGACTTGCCTTCGATGAACTCCATCACCAGGTAGGCGGTGGTCTCGCCGCTGGGCAGGTCGGCGTTGCCGAAGTCGTGCACGTTGACGATGTGCGGGTGGGTGAGGCCGGCGACCATCTTCGCCTCGGCGGCGAAGCGCTTGGCGAAGCCGGGCTCGCTCAGGAGCGCGGGGAGCATCGCCTTCACGGCCACGGTGCGTTCGAGCACGGTGTCCTCGGCCCGCCAGACCTCGCCCATGCCGCCCACGGCAATGCGTTCGCGCAGGCGATAGCGTTGCCCGAGCAGCATTTCGGGGCTCAACACGGCGTCTCCTCATTTCTTGGGGAGGGATCAGCTCCGGGGGGATCGACGCTTCAGTGTACTGGCAGGCAGCTCAGCCCCTGGTTCGTCGTGCGGCGGCACTGCCGCGCGACACCCCGGCCCCGACCTCTCTGAAGATCCACGTTCGGGCGAGCCGTTCGGTTGCTACGTCAGGGGATCGTGAGGAAACCGTGTCTTTGCCGCAATCATTCCCGATCGCGGCCCGGCCCGGTTGGCGGGGGCGCCGAGGCCGGCTCGCGGCCGGTCATTCCTCGGCGCCTTCCAGGACCTGCTGCATGAGGTCGCCGGAGATCTCGGCGGCCTTGGCCGAGGCGCCGTCGCCGTAGGAGTCGAGGAACACGCAGACGGCGACGGCCGGTTCGCCGTCCTTGTCCATCGCCCAGCCGTGGAACCAGCCGTGGTCGGGCTCGGGGTTGTCGCTGGAGTCGGAGTGCTGGGCGGTGCCGGTCTTGCCGCCGACGGTGTACCCGTCGATCTGCGCGGTCTGGCCGGTCCCGTTCTCAACGACCGCCTCCATGAGGATCTGCAGCTCCTGGGCGGTGTCGAGGTCGATCGAGCGGCCCAGGTCGTCCTCGGCGAAGTTCTGGACGGTGTTGCCCTCGGAGTCGGTGAGCTCGGCGACGATCTGCGGGGCCATCCGCTCGCCGCCGTTGGCGATGGTCGCGGCGACGATCGCGTTCTGCAGGACGGTCTCGCGGACCTCCTGCTGGCCGATGCAGGCCTGCGCCCGGAACGCCTCCTCGGAGAGGTCGCCGGTCCGCGAGGGCACGGTCTCCAGCGGGGTCTCGTAGGCCTCGCCGAAGCCGAAGGCCTCGGTGATCTCGGTGATCTGCTCGACGGACAGGTCCTCGACGCACATCCGCGCGAACGTGGTGTTGCACGAGAGCTCGAAGGCCTTCTCGAGCGTGTACTCCTCGTTGGGGCACTGGGCGCTGGAGTTCGTGATCTCGTGGTTCGTGTCCGGCGCGGTGTAGCCGTTCCCGGCCGGGACCATGTCGTCGGCCTTGCCGCCGTTCTCGATGTACGCGGCGGCCACGAGCGTCTTGAACGTCGATCCCGGCGGGTAGTACTCCTGGCGGGTCAGGTCGAGCATGTCGCCGGAGTCGTCGAGCGCGATCTTGGCCGCTTCGGCGGTCTCGCCGTTGTTCGAGGAGACCTCGGTCGGGTTCCAGCCGGGGTAGGAGGCCTGGGCGAGGATGCGGCCGGTCCGCGGGTCGATCACGACCGCGCCGCCCTCGACGTCGGTCTCCGCGAGGGCGTCGTAGGCGGCCTTCTGCAGCTCCGGGTCGATGGTGGTGACGACGTTGCCGCCGATCTTGTTCTCCTTGAGGAGGGTCGCCCAAAAGTCGTCGAAGGCCAGGAGCGAGCTCGTGCCGTTGAGCAGCGAGTTCTCGTACGCCTCGAGGTTGGACCCGCCGTAGTTGATCGACTTGAAGCCGGTGATGTTCCCGAAATAGTCGCCTTCGGGGTAGTTCCGCTGGTAGCCGTACGTGCCGCCGTCGGTCGGGACCGACTCGGCGATCACCGTGTCCCCGGCGAGGATCTGGCCGCGCGGGACCTCGTACTCGGCCACGAGGCTGCGGCCGTTGAGCAGGTCCTCGTAGTCCTCGTGGTGGAAGAACGCCACCCAGGTGGACTGGACCATGAGGGCGGCCAGCAGGACCAGCGCGATGACGCCCATGCGGCGCAGGGCCGGATTCATTCGCCGCCCTCCTTCCTCTTGTCGTCGTAGCCGTTCGGGGGTTCAGGGCGGTAGTCGAAGGCAGAGCTCGGCGGCGGTGGCGGGGTCTGCGGGGCGGGGCGGGTCGTGTTCCCGCCCGGGGGCGGGCTCCCGTAGGCCGAACCGGGCGGCGGCGGGGGCGTCTGCGGCGGGTACTGCGGGCCGCGCGTGTTCGGGTTGCCGAACCTGGCGGCACCGCCGGGTCCTCCCGGGCCGCCGGGGCCCATGGGACCGCCGAGTCGGTCGGGCGGCGGGGACATCGGGGGAGGCGGTCCGGGCGGAGTCGAGGAGGGGGGCATCGGCGGGCCGGAGACCGGGCCGCCCGGAGGCGGGCTGAGCACGTCCTCCTCCATGGTCCCCGCGGGCGGGCCGCCGCCTTGGAGGTGCCCGGGGATGATGAGCTCGGTCGGCTGGTCGCCGCCGGGGATCGGGCCGGAGTCCATGACGCCCGCCAGCTCGGCCTGCTCGGCGGCGCGCTTGGCGGCCTGCTCGGCGAGGAACTCCGGCGGGGCCTCGGTCTTCAGCAGGCCGAACGAGGCCTGCCAGGGTTTGCGGGCGTCGTCGGAGACGCGCACGAGCAGCGCGATGAGCAGCCACGAACCGACGAGCGAGGAGCCGCCCGCGGCGAGGAACGCGGTGGTCTGGCCGGTCATCGGGATGAGCCCGGTGACGCCGCCGAGCACCACGAACAGCTGGAACGCCACCAGGAACGCCAGGCCGCCGGCCATGAGCGAGCCGAACAGGTCGCGCGACATGATGCCGGTCTTGAAGCCGCGCTGGACGAGGATCGCGTACAGCAGCAGGATGCCGATGAGGCCGATGAGGCCGACCTCCTCGCCGATGGCGGCGAGGATGAAGTCCGATTCGGACGCGGGGATCGAGTTCGGGTTGCCCGAGCCGGGCCCGTTGCCGATGAGCCCGCCCGAGTTCATCGCGACCAGGCCCTGCACGAGCTGCCACGACGACGGGGTCGACCCGTCGCTCCAGACGTACTCGTGCTTCCACGGGTCGAGCCAGATCGCCACGCGCACCTGGAGGTGGCCGAAGAACGGGTAGATCGCGATGCAGCCGCCCACGAACATCGTGAGGCCGATGACGATCCAGGAGGCGCGGCGCGTCGCCATGTACAGCATCGAGAGGAAGATGCTGAACAGCAGCAGCGAGGTGCCGAGGTCGCGCTCCATGACGAGGATGACGAGGCTGGCGGCCCAGACGATGACGATCGGGCCGAGGTCCTTCATGCGCGGCAGCTGCAGGCCGAGGATCTTCTTGCCCGCCACCGAGAGCATGTCCCGCTTGCGCACCAGGTACACGGCGAAGAAGATGAGCAGCATCAGCTTCGCGAACTCGCTGGGCTGCACCGAGAAGCTGCCGAAGCGGATCCAGTTCTTGGAGCCGCCCGACGCCGAGATGGAGGCGGGCAGGAAGCCCGGGATCGCGGCGAGGAAGATGCCCGCGAACAGCAGGATGTACGCGTACCCCCGCAGCACCCGGTGGTTGCGCACCACGATCAGGAGCACGGTCAGCAGGAACACGCCGGCCATGTAGTACATGAGCTGGCGCCCGCCCTGGCCGGCGAAGATCCCCGCGTCGGCGGGAAGCGGGTCGTCGGTCTGGGCGGTGCGGTCGATGCGCCTGATGTAGACGATGCCGATGCCGGTGAGGAACGCGGCGATCGGCACGAACAGCGGATCGGCGTACGGGGCGAGGATCTTCACCGCGGTCCACGCGCACATCGAGACGATGAAGATGAGCAGCGGGAGCATGAAGGTCACCGAGGTGGTGGTCTCGGTGAGGGCCACGTCGATGGAGAGCTGGAGGAGGAAGACCGCGACGCCGCCGACGACGAGCATGACGATCTCGCGGAAGACGCGCTTGGGCATGCCCGTCAGCGGAGTGAGCGGCGGCTCGGACGGTCCCGCCGGCCGGGCGGTCGCCGACATCGGCTGGGCCATCAGTTCCCCTTGCGTCTCGGTCCAGAATGCTCTGCGAGCCTATATCGGCCGCGCTCAGTCGTCGCGACAGTCCTTCGCGGCCGCCGGGACGGCCTCGGTCTCGCCTTCCGCTGCGGCGCACAGCGGGTCGAGGCTCTCGTTGGCGGCGTCGGCGTCGACCAGGTCGCTCAGGGCGTCCTCGGCCGCGGCCGCGCCGCCGTCGACGGTCCTGCCGTTCTCGAGTTCGGACTCGACCGAGTCCACGGCGTCCTCGGCGGGCCGTCCGGAGTCCGTGTCGAGCCACGCCATCCGGTAACCCGCCACTTCAAAAGGGAGGCCTCGGTAGAGGCTGATGGTGCCCGCCTCTGAGACGCCGATGAAGTACTGCGTGCGGGCCCACCACACGCCGGCTCCGGCGGCGAGGGTGAGCACGATGAAAGTGGCGAGGATCGTGCGCCACACCCGGCCCTTCCGGCGGGCCTTCGGCTGCAGGTCGGTGGTCTCGGACTCGTCCGGGTCGACGGTGTCCTCGGTATCCTTGACGGCGCGGAGCACGGCCGTGTCGGATTCGGCGAGGCGCGCGTCGGCGGCGGCGCCGCCGATGAGCTGGCGCTGCTCGCCGGGGTGCTCGGTGACGACGTCGGCGACGAGGACGGTGACGTTGTCCGGAGCGCCGGCGTCGAGCGCCTGCTGCACGAGGGTCTCGGCGGCCTCCTGCGGCGACTCGGCGCTCTGCAGGGTGCGGGCGATGTCGGCGTCCGAGACGGGCCCGGAGAGGCCGTCGGAGCACAGGACCAGCCGGTCGCCGGGGACGCCCTTGATGGTCTGGAACGCCGGCTCGACCTCGGCCGCGCCGAGCGCGCGCAGCAGCAGGGAGCGCTGCGGGTGCCGCTCGGCCTCCTCGGCGGTGATGCGGCCTTCGTCGACGAGCATCTGGACGTACGTGTCGTCGACGGTGATCTGCTCGAAGCCGCCTTCGCGGAGGCGGTACGCGCGGGAGTCGCCGATGTGGACGAGGTTGAACCACTCGCCGTCGAACCAGAGGGCGGTGAGCGTGGTGCCCATGCCCTCCTTCTGCGGGTCGTCGGCCACGGCGCGGCGGATGGCGCGGTTGGCGTCGGCCACGGCGTCGGCGAGCTCGTCCACGACCGAGTCGGCGGGCGGGGGCACGTCCAGCCGGGCGACGGTGTTGATGACGATGGCCGAGGCGAGGTCACCGGCGGCCATGCCGCCCATGCCGTCGGCCACGGCGATGAAATGGGGCCCGGCGAACACCGAGTCCTGGTTGCCTTGCCTCACCACCCCGCGGTCGGAGATGGCCGCGTATCGCAGGTGCAAACTCATGAATCAACCGCCGTAGCGCGGGCACGCCCGCTGTTCGATGTCGACATCGCCGTCTCTCGTTCCTCGCGCTGCTAGGGACGCAGCTCGAAGGAGGAACGCCCGATCCGGATGGGCACCCCGAGCGGGACCGGCGTGGGTGCAGTGACTCTAGCGCGACCCAGGTAGGTGCCGTTCGTGGAGCCCAGGTCCTCGACCACCCACTGGCCGTCCTGCGGGCGCACGCGGGCGTGCCGGTTGGAGGCGAAGTCGTCGGAGATGACGATCGTCGAGTCGGGGGCGCGGCCGATCGAGATGGGCTGGCCGGAGAGCACGAACCGGCGGCCCTGGAGCTCGCCGGTGGTCACGACCAGCCACTGCGCGGCGTGGGGGGCCTGCGGGCGGGCGCCGCGGCCGCCGGGGGCGGGCGGGGCCGACACGGGGCCGGCCGCGCCGGGCCCGGCGGTCGCGGGACGGCGCTGGGCGAGGAGGTCGCGGGTGATCGTCCGGGCGGCGGCGAACACGAACAGCCACAGCAGCACGAGGAACCCGAACCGGGCGACGGTCTGGACTATCTCAGGCATTCGGCGCTCCCAGCGAATGAACGATCGGTCTCGGACACGGTAGCCCACCGTGGCACGGGTGCAGGCGCGAGCCGCCGGACCGAGCGGGTCGTCCCACCGCTACGGGCAAGGGGCCCAGGGCTTTCACGACCGGGCCCGGAGTAGCACGCAGCCCCGGCCTCGCGGACCGGGGCTTCACGTGGTCGCAGGCGCTAACCGGCCTGGAGCGTAAGAGAAGTAGTGCCGATCTGAATGACGTCGCCGGGCTGCATGGAGACGGTGGCGATCCGCTGGCCGTTGACCAGGGTGCCGTTGGTCGAGCCGAGGTCGGTGACCGAGACCTGGCGGCCGTCGAAGTCGACGCGCACGTGGCGGCGGGAGATGCCGACGTCGGGGAGGCGGATCTGGGCCTGCTCGCCGCGGCCGATGATCGTGGCGCCGTGGGCGACGGTGAACTGGCGGCCGTCGGCCGTCACCAGGACCGGGCCCGTGGGGGCCTGCTGCTGGGCGGGGCCGTAGCCGCCGCCGGAGACCGGCTGGTCCACGCCCTCGTTGAGGGCCGCGACCTCGGCGGTCACGCGGAACATGCCGGTGTCGAGGCCTTCGCCGCGCTCGATCTCGACGATGACGTCGCCGTACACGGTCCAGCCGTTCTCGCCGATGAACTCGGCCTGGGACTGGGCCAGCTCCTGAGCCAGCGCCGCCGCGTACGGGGCGAGGCGGTCGTGGTCGGGCGGGGAGAGGTCGATGACGTAGCGGTTCGGCACCAGCACGCGACCGCCGGCGAGGACCGCCTTGTGGGTCTCCGCCTCGCGCTGCATGGCGCTGGCGATCTCGACCGGGTGCACAACGCCCTTGAACATCTTGTTGAAGGTGCCCTCGAACAGGCCCTCCAGTTGTTTCTCCAAGCGTTGCAGAACGCTCACCGGTTCTCCTCCTCGTCAGACGCCATCCGGACCGTGACGCTCCCTTGCATAGCCGCGTCGTCTCCCGATGGTATCGGCTGGGTTCCAGCGACGGCGAGCGGTTGAGACGCAACCCGTCCCGGAGTCCTTTTCATATCGTCTGATCGGGTGAGGCCCCTGTCAGCCGCTGGTACCGAATGACGGACAGGCCAGGCAGGGTCGGGTGGCGGTGCCGGTCGAAGGCGCGTAGGGTGACGCGGGTGACAGATCGCGACTTCAGCTCATTCGTCCGGGACGTGCGCAAACGCGCCCACGTCTCGTTCCGCGAGCTCTCCGACTCCGCCGGGGTCTCCAACCCCTACCTCCAGGGCGAACGCGGTGTGCGCCGTCCCAGCGGCGCGGTACTGCGGCAGCTGGCGCTGGCGCTGCGCATGACCACCCCGATCATGTACCTGCGGGCGAACTTCACGCCCGAGAACGGCTCCGCGATGCCGCTGGCGATCGCCACCGACCGCGACCTCACCGCGAAGCAGAAGCAGACCCTCGCCGAGATGTACGAGGCCTTCTGCAGCGAGAACGAGCGCTCGGCCAAGTAGACGGAGCCGGGCGCCGGTGGGGCGCCCGGACTCTCAGATCCTTTCGCACGCGGCACCGGATACGGTGCCGCATTTCGCTTGCCGCTCAAGCACTCTGGCGGGCTACCGCTCGGCTTCGACGAACGCGCGCAGCGCTTCGAGCAGCGCGTCGTTCTCCTCCGGCAGGCCGATGGTGACCCGGACGCCGTCGCCTGCGAAGGGCCGCACCAGGATCGAGCGCTGCTCGCAGTGCGCGGCGAACGCGACCGCGCGCTCGCCCAGGGGCAGCCAGAAGAAGTTCGCCTGCGAGTCCGGCACGTCAGGCACCAGTTCCCGGGCGGCCATGACTGTGCGCTTGCGCTCCGAGGTCACGAGCGCGACCCGGCGGCGCATCTCGCCTTCCGCTTCAAGGGCCGCGAGGGCCGCCCGCTGCGCGGCCGCGTTGACCGCGAACGGGATCACGCAGCGGCTCACGGCGTCGGCCACCTCGGGCCGGGCGACCATGTAGCCCACGCGCAGGCCGGCCAGGCCCCAGGCCTTGGAGAAGGTCCGGAAGACGACCGCGTTCGGGCGATCTGCGTAGCGCTCGATCGCGTCCGGGCAGGCCGGGTCGGTCACGAACTCGCGGTAGGCCTCGTCGATCACGACGAGCACGTCCTCGGGGACCGAGGCGAAGACCCGGTCGAGCTCGTCGGTCGTGACGGCCGGGCCCGTGGGGTTGTTCGGGCTGCAGATCACGATCGCGCGCGTGTCGGGTCCGACGGCGGCGAGCATCGCGTCGATGTCGTGGCGGTGGTCGGGGGTGTTCGGCACCTGGACGCTGGTGAGCCCGGCGACGGTGGCCGCGATCGGGTAGGCCTCGAAGGAGCGCCAGGAGTAGACGACCTCGCTGCCGGGCTTCGCGACCGCCTGCATGAGGTGCCCGATGAGGGCGACCGAGCCGGTGCCGGTGACGATGCGCTCCACGGGCAGTCCGTGCCGCTGCGCGAGCACGCCCCGCAGTTCGGCGACGCCGAGGTCGGGGTAGCGGTGCACCGTGGCGGCCGCGCCCGTGATCGCTTCCACCACACCGGGAAGCGGGCCGTACGGCACTTCGTTGCTGGAGAGCTTCACGGCGTCAGGGATCGCCTTGCCGGGAACGTAGCGGGGGATGGATGCGAGGTCGTCACGCAGAGGATCGCTCATCGTGAGGGCTCCTTCTCAGGTTCGGCCTTCTCGCCGCCCACCTCGACGACGGCGGTGCCAGGGGATTTGTCGTGCAGGCATTGGCGGAAGGGTTGGTCTCGGATGCACCATATCCCGTCGAGGATCCACAGGATCGCGCCGAAGGGGAAGCACAGGAGCGGCAGCGCGAAGTACGACCACCGCAGCAGGAGCCGGCCCCAGCCGAGGTTCACGGGCGCGAGCGAGACGACCTTGATCCCCATGAGCCGCTTGCCGAGCGTCTGCCCGGTGTTGAGCGTCGCCGGGACCTCGTAGGCGAACCACAGGCCGAGGGCGATGAGCAGCACGACCCACAGCTGGTCGGACAGGCGCGAGGGGACGGCGACCTCCCCCGGGTCGGCCGAGGACGCGACCTCGAGGAAGTAGGGCCAGAACGTCTGCATCATCTGGTAGATGAAGTAGCCGTTGACGACCGCGTTGAGCGCCAGCATGCACACGACGTCCACGATCCGGGCGACGAAGCGCTGGCCGGGGTGGGCGAGGACGCGGCCGCCGAGGATGCGGTGGATGTCGTGGCGGGTGATCCAGCCGACCGTGACGCCGAGGGAGCGGATCGGGACGGTGTCGGGCGGCTGCACGGTGCCGGGGGTGCGCTGGATGATGCGCGGCGGCGGCCCGTCGCCGTAGCGGCGGTCCATGGGGAGGGTCTGCACCGCGGCTTCCGGTGCGTCGTCCTTAAGGGACGTGGGGAGGAGTTCCGGTTCGGGGTCGACCGGTTCGGGTTCGGCGGGGGGCTCGGCGTCGGCGGGGACGGGTTTGCCGACCCAGGCGTCGCCGTCCCAGTAGCGTTGCGTGGCCGGGTCGGCGGGGTCCGGGTACCAGCCGGGTTCGATCGTGGTCATCGAGGCCATTCTTGCAGCCTCGCCTCGACATTCCCAGTCAGTTCGCCCACAGCGGCATCGGGGTGGGCGGAACCTGCCTGAAGACAACGACACGGCCCAGTCGGTTACTGCCTCGACTGGGCCGCTCGCAACGTGCTGCACTTCCGACCGAGTTACCAAGCGTGATGTCTTTATAGCGGTGACTGGCCCCTAGGTGGCTGGTCCCGCTGTGCCTCCCGACGGCTCAGGTCGCACGTGGGTGCTCGGCGGCGGTGCCCGAATCCTTCCGGTCTGCGGAGAGCTTGTCCCCGGGAAGTCCTTCCGGATCCGTAACTCATTTCTACTCGTCTACTGACGGGTAGTAAACCCCTAACCGCAAAAAATCCGAGCGGAGTTCCGAATGCCCGAGCCGGGCACGACCTGCGGGGCCTGCGGGACCACCGGTTCCCGTGAATCCCCACGGGACCGGTGGGATGTGGTCTACCTTGCGGGACATCGGGGCCGAGAGCCCGCGCCAGACGAGGAGGCCGCCATGACGACGTACCCGCCGACCCCGGGCCCGCCCGAACCCGAACCGCCAGAGCCGGAACGGCCGGACCGGACAGAGCCGGAACGGCGCGGCGAGACCGAGGAGGGCGGCACCCCGTTCTCGGGGAACCAGCCGGGCCCGTCCGGACCCGAACCGGGCTGGAGCCCGCCGGGGGCCGATCCCGAAGGGGTGCCGCGCCCGACGCACGGGGAGACGCCCGGCGAGACGCCGCAGGCGCCCGCCGACCGGCCGTTCGGCGGCATCCCGCCCGCTCCCCCGCCGCCCGGCGCCGGGCCGGGCGAGTCACCGCCCGGCGGCGGCGGTTACACGCCCTACTCCGGCAGCGCGGTCCCACCGCCGCCTCCGCCCCCGCCGGCCTACGACGGCGACGGGCCGCTGCAGGGCCGCGAACCGCGCAACGGCCTCGGCACGGCGGCCCTGGTCTGCGGCATCATCGCGGTCGTCCTGTCGTTCATCCCCGTGCTCAACACCTTCACGTGGCCGCTCGGCGTCCTCGCGATCGTCTTCGGCGCGGTCGGCTGGAGCCGCGCGAACAAGCACATCGCCACGAACAAGCCGATCGCCATCACCGGCCTGGTGCTGGGCATCGCCTCGTTCTTCACGTTCTGCCTCATCTACGTCATCATCGGCGCGGGCGGCGGGATGCAGTACGACGCAGCCCCCATGCTTTAGGGAAGCGCAGCCTAGGGGCGCGAGCACTGCGCTCAGAACGACAGTGGCCGGGCGCGAATGCGCCCGGCCCGCTGCGTGCAAGAGGTCTCAGACCTGCAGCCAGGCCCCGCGCCGCATCACCGAGACGAGGTTGAAGTCGTCGTCGAGGACCACCGCGTCGGCGTACTTCCCGGTCTCGATCGCCCCGACGTCGCTCAGCCCCAGCAGCTCCGCGGGCGTCGCCGAGGCCATCTGCGACGCGGCCTCCACCGACTGCCCGGCCAGGCGGACCGCGTTGCGGAACGCGTCCAGCAGCGTGATCGTCGAACCCGCGATGATGTCGGTCCCGGCCACTGTCGCGACGCCGTCGTGGACCTCGACTTCGTGGCGTCCGAGCATGTAGCGGCCGTCGTCCAGGCCCGCCGCGTCCATGGCGTCCGAGACCAGCAGCGTCCACGCCGGCAGCGACGTGTCGAACGCGAAGCGCATCGTGCCCGGGTGCAGGTGGACCGGGTCGGCGACGATCTCGGAGAAGATCCGCTCGTCGTCCAGCAGCGCCGGGATCGGGCCCGGCTCGCGGTGGTTGAAAGCCCGCATGGCGTTGAACAGGTGCGTGGCCGCCTGGGCGCCCGCGTCGATCCCCGCGACGGTCTGCTCCCAGCTCGCGTTCGTGTGCCCGATCGCGGGCACGACCCCGCGCTGGTCCAGGAACTCGATGGCCTCCAGCGCGCCCTCGAGCTCGGGCGCGATCGTCACCATCTTGACCGCGCCGGTCTTGCCGTCCAGCTGCCCGGCCTCGATGAGCTCGGTCAGCTCGGACAGGTCCGGGTCGCGCAGCACCTCGACGCGGTGCGCGCCGCACTTCGCGGCCGAAATATAGGGCCCTTCGTAGTGGACGCCGGCGAGCGTGCCGTCCGCGACCAGCGGCTTGAGCGCCCGCGTCGCGTCGAGCAGGAACCCGTGCGTGGACGAGACCAGCGAGGCGACCAGCGAGGTCGTGCCGCGCGAGGCGTGGAACGCCGCGGCCCCCCGGGCCGACTCGGGGTCGCCGTTCGCCAGCGAGAAGCCTCCGCCGCCGTGGCAGTGGACGTCCACGAACCCCGGCAGGACCCAGCCGGTCGGATCGCCCTCCCGCTCGAGGATCCCCTCGAACCGGTCGCCGTCGACGATGAGGGTCCCGTTGACGATCCCGTCGGGAGTGACGATGCGGCCCACGGCCGGCAGCAAGACGCCGTCCACGGCGCTCCTTCCAATCGATCCGGCGTGTATGGGCCCACCCCGGTGCGGCACAATGATCGTGAGCGCACGAGCATGACTTGAGCATCGCTCGAGCGCCGAAAGACGTACAACGAACACTATCGCGCAGACCGCGGCCCGCCCGCCGCGATCCCGACCCGAGGAGCGACGTGGACCGCTACGCCCGGTGGAACACCCTGCTGGAGATCCTCGCAGAGACCGGACGCATCACAGTGGAGGAAGCGGCCGAACGGCTCGGCGTCTCCCAGGCCACCATCCGGCGCGACTTCGACCAGCTCTCCCAGCAGCAGATGATCACCCGCACCCGCGGCGGCGCCGTCGCGGGCGGCATCTCCTACGACCTCCCGCTGCGCTACAAGACCGCCCGGCACGTCGAGGAGAAGCACCGCATCGGCACCGCGGCGGCCGGACTCGTCAGCCCCGGCCAGGTGATCGCCCTCAACGGCGGCACCACCATCACCGAGGTCGCGCGGGCGCTCGCGACCCGCACCGACCTGGTGGCGACCCCCGGCTCCACGGGCCTGACGATCGTCACCAACGCGCTGAACATCGCGAACGAGCTCATCGTCCGGCCCCATCTCAAGGTCGTCGTCGTCGGCGGCGTGGTCCGGCCCCAGTCGTACGAGCTCATCGGCCCGCTCGCCGCCCCGATCCTGCGCGAGATCACCCTCGACATCGCGTTCCTCGGCGTCGACGCCATCGACATGAAGCTCGGCGCCACCAGCCACCACGAGGGCGAAGCGGCCATCAACGCCCTCATGGCCGCCCGCGCCCGCAAGGTCGTGGTCATCGCGGACGGCTCCAAGATCGGCGGCCACGCCTTCGCGCGGATCTGCCCGACCGACCGCGTCCACACCCTCGTCACCGACGGCAACGCGCCGCCCGAGCAGCTGCGCGGCTTCGAGGAAGCGGGCATCCGCGTCATCGTCGTTTGAGGGCATTGCCGCCCGGGCGATAGGCTGGGCGTGCCCACCGGCGCGAGCAAAGGTTACGAGCGATGGCGACCCCCGATCCGAACGTCCGCATCTCCAACGCCGAGCGCGAGGCCGTCATCGGCCGCCTGCACGCCGCGACCGAGGAGGGCCGCCTCGAACTCGACGAGTTCGCCGAGCGCTCCCGCAAGGTCTACGAGGCCAAGACCTTCGCCGAGGTCGAGCAGCTCCTCACCGACCTGCCCAAGACCACGGGCGCGCTCGCAGTCCCCGCGGAGCGCACCACCCACCCCGCGCCGGCCCTCGAACTGACGCACAGCTACACGACCTTGCGGAAGGACGGGGCCTGGAAGGTCCCCGCACGCATCGTCGTCAGGCCCCAGCACGGCCGGACCGTGCTCGACTGCCGCGACGCCGTGTTCACCAGCGACGACATCGAGATCGAACTCGATCTCAAGTACTCAGGGTTCACGCTCGTCCTCCCCGAGGGCGCCACCGCGGTCGACGACAACGTCCAGCTCGACGGCGGCCGCGTGTTCAACCGGAGCCGAGCCGGAGGCGACGGCCCGCGCTTCCGCCTCACCGGCCGCACCCACTTCGCCCGGGTCCATGTCCGCTACGAACGCCGCTTCCTCTGGTGGCGTTGGTAAGACCGACGCAGCAGCGGCCGGCCTCCCGTTTCGGGCGACCGGCCGCTTTCGTGTGCGATCAGCGCTGCTGCGACGTCGCGTCCGGAAGGGTCGGGTCGAAGAGGCCGGTCCCTTCAGGAGCGTTGGGCTCGAAGGGGCGCATCTCCTGTGGGTAGGCGCCGTCGTCGGGTTCCACTGCGTCCTTCGGCTGGCCGAGGCGGTCGAGGGCGAACGAGACGAAGACGGCGACGAGCAGCACGCCCGCGTACATCGCCTGCGAGTAGTCGGCCTGCCAGGAGCCCTCGCCCGCGTCGGCCACCGCCCGGTTCCACAGGAGCAGGCCGGCCCACACCGCGATCGTGGCGAAGACGACGCCGAAGACGCCGCCGCGGCGGCCCCACAGGCTCGTCCCCGCGAGGAGCACGATGGCGAAGGCCAGGAGCTGCGGCTCGACCGCCGTCGCGTAGTCGCCGTACGGGCCGAAGTTCAAGTGGTGCTCGCCCTCGATCGGACCGAGGGCGTACATGTACGTCACGTACCCCGCACCCGCCGCCAGCAGCATCGACAGGACCGTGCCGCCCAGCAGCAGGAACACCGCCGAAGCGGAGCGCTCGCCGTCCCCGTCGGCGAGGCGCTTGACCGCGCTGAAACCGTCGCGCATACCCGGGGCGAGGCCGATGAAGCCGCCCGCGACCGCCAGGACCGCGGCCCCGCCGAGGACGTAGAGGCCGTTCGGATGGGCCGGCAGGGTGTACGTGCCCGGGTCGGCGAGCCGGTAGGTGACCGGGAGGGCCGCGATGACCGCGACGCCGATCGCGAGGCCCGCGAACCAGGGCGGGATCCGGAACGCCGCCACGAGCAGCACGTACAGCAGGCCCGCGACGACCGCCGCGCCCGCCACGTAGCCCATGTAGAGCCACACGTCCGTCTCGAACGGCGCGGCGACCGTGATCGCGAAGGCCAGCGCCGGCGCCGCCAGGTTCACCGCGCCGAGGCGGAGCGAGAGCCCGATCGCCAAGGCCGCCAACAGGACCGGTGTGAGGTGGAGGGCGTGCCGCGACAGCGACTCCATGAAGTCGTCGACGCCGAAGAGGTCGTCCTGGCGGCGGTAGACCATGAACAGCGCGTTCAGGGTGAGCAGCAGGAGGATGGCCTCCCAGATGAACTGGAAGACGAGCCGGTCGCGGGGGGCCGCGGCGGCTACGGGTTCGGCTTCGTAAGGTCCTTGGCCCGCAAAGGGATCGACCGGCCCGCCGTCGCCCGTGGTGGGCATCGGCGGCGGTGTGAACTCGAGCTGGCGGGTCTGGTCGAGGGCGTCGTCGCGCTCTGGGGGGATGTAGGTCATGCGTACGTCCTTTGTGGGAGGTCAGCGGCCGTGGCGCGGCGAGCCGAAGCCGTCGCGGGGGGCGTCGCGCAGGTCGTCGAAGACGCCCGAGGCGCCGAAGGGGTCGGCGGTCGCGCTCTGCTTGGGGATGCCCCCGGTGGTGCGGATGCCGCCGGTGTTCGTCCACTGGTCGCCGCCGGACCCCAGGCCCGCGAAGTCCTCGTCGTACTGGTCGAAGGCGTCGGTGCGCTCGCGCGCGGCGGGCGGGTCGTCCTCACGCAGGTCCTCGATGGACCCGGCGCGGCGGGTGGAGGCCGCCTCGGCCTCGTCCGCGGTGTTCATGACCTCGACGAGGCGGGTGACGAGGAACCCGGCGACGATGGCGCCCAAGGCGATCCAGCTCGGATCGAACGACCAGCCGCGCCCTTCCGCCAGCCACATCAGGCCCAGCAGGAGCGCCGAGGCGAACACGGTGCCGCACACGCCGCCGCGGCGGCCCATGAGACTCGTGCCGCCGACCAGCGCCGCACCGAGGGCGACCACCGTGAGCAGGATCGGGTCGGGCAGCACAGCCGCGCCCCCTTCGGGGACCGCGGTCCAGGCCGAGACGACCCCGGCGGCGCCGGCGAGCGTCGAGGAGAGGAGCACGCCGAAGAAGACGAGCCCGCCTCTGCCGTGCCGCTCCCCCGCCGGCGTCTCGCGGATGGGCGCGAGGCGGGCGCGGACGCCGCCGAACGCACCGACGAGCCCGAGGAACAGGGAGACGCCGACCGCCGCGCCGAGTGCGGCGAGCACGCCCGTCTGCGGGAGCTCGGCGAGCATGAACGCCGCAGGGTCACCGGCGGAACCGGCCCAGAGGCCGATCGCGCCGCCGACCGCGCCGCTCGCGGCCCAGCCGGGGACGCGGAGCCAGGCCGTGAGGGTCGCCAGGACGATGCCGATGAACGCGGCCACGCCGAGGCCCACGCCGAGCGCCATGGCCGAACCGGAGCCGGAGGCGTCGACGAACATCCACGCGGCGATGAGGGCGATGGGGCCCGCCGCCAGGTTGACCGCGCCGACGCGCAGGGAGACGGCCATCGCAGTGGCCAGCATGGTCACGGGTGCCAGGGCCGCGAAGAAGCCGGTCCAGGAGCCGTCCGCGAACGGGCCGCCGCCCGACTGGGTGAGGGCGAACACGACGCCGCCCGCGAGGAGCAGCAGGCCGATCTCCCAGACCAGGTGGACGGCCATGCGGTCGGAGGGGGTCTCGTCGTCGCCCGCAGGCGCCGACTTCCCTGCGTCAGTTCGGATCAGCGTGGTCGAGTCGTCGTTTCGACCCGTGCTTTCACTGCGGGAGTCAAACTTCATGGGGCGCACCTCTAAACGCGCGAGATATTGGGGATATGGGGGATGGGTCCAGCGATGGGGTCGGGGTCGGTCAGGGTCGGTTCGGCTCGCGGGAATCCTCACCGCGCGGCTCTTCCTCCTGCGGGGGGATGCGGCAGGAGTGCTCGAGCCAGAGCGCGGCCGCCGTGAGCGCGGCGCACGCGATGGTGCCCAGGACCGCTGGCGTCAGGTCCTCGGCGGCGGCGGTCAAGCGCCCGGACTGGACCGCGAGCCACACGGTGAATCCCAGGTAGGCGCCGAAGAAGGCGGCACCGGCGATCGCGGCGGCCTTGGCCAGCACCGCGAAGCGGGCGATCTGGAGCGCGTGCTCCGGACCCTCCAGCCCGCCGGACGCGCGGGACGGCAGGCCGCCCGCACTCGCCGCCTGGGTCTGCCTTCGGCTGGGGCGCAAGGTCTTCCGCGTGGTCCAGGCCATCCACGCCAGCAGGGCCGCCAGCGCGAACAGGACCAGGGAGTTGTACACGGAGAGGTCGGGGAACTGCTGGTAGTAGCGGGCGGCGAGCAGCAGTGTCAGTGCGGCCCCGGCCAGTCCGACCACCGCAAGGGTGGACGGCGCGGTGGGCCTGAGGCTCGGTCGGGGACCGTGCTCGTCACTGCTCATACTGTGCTCTCCTTCACGGCTCCCGAGCTTCGCCGTGTTTCGACCATATCGGGTGGAGCCTGCGCAGTGCGCGCGCATCCGCCGCGACGGACTCGTCGCGTAGCAGCTCCCTCACCCGACCGCGGCCGGGCAGCTCCGCGTCGCGGTCGATCGCGAACCACGGCACCAGGACGAACGCCCGCTGGTGGGCGAGCGGGTGCGGCAGGGTGAGGCGGGGCTCGTCGGAGAGGACGGGGGCGCCGTCGTCACCGGTGACGGCGATGAGGTCGACGTCGAGCGTGCGCGGACCGTAGGGCCGCTCGGGGTCGCGGACGCGCCCGGCCTCGGCTTCGAGGCGCTGGCCGAGGGCGAGCCAGTCCTCGGCGGTGCGCTCGGGGTCGCTGGCGATGACCGCGATGTTGTAGTAGGTGGGCTGATCGTCGTCGCCGCCCCAGGGCGGGGTCTCGTAGACCTCGGAGACGGCGTCGGGGTTCACGGCTTCGAGTGCGGCGGTGAGGGCGGCCTCGCGGTCGCCGAGGTTCGATCCCATGCTGAAGACGACGCGGGTCATCTGCTGCCTCCTTCTCGGCGAGGCCAAAGGGCCGGGCACTGCTGGCGAGTGGTCACTTGGCGGGCCTTTCGATGGTGACGGCGACGTCGGCGAAGTGCTGGGCGATGGGGGCCTGGGGCTTGTGGACGGTGACGACGGCGGAGTGGACGCGGTCGAGGGCGAGGCAGGCGTCGGCGAGGCGTTCGGCGAGGGTCTCGATGAGGTTGACGGGCTCGCCCGCGACGATGTCGGCGAGGGCGTCGGCGAGCGCGCCGTAGTCGACGGTGTGCGCGAGGTCGTCGCTGCGGGCCGCTTCGGTGGTCGAGGTGCGCAGGGCGACGTCGATGATGAAGTCCTGGCCCGCTTCCCGTTCGTGGTCGAACACGCCGTGGCGACCGTGCACCCGCAGGCCGGTCAAGGTGATCAGGTCGGTATCCACGGGCCGAGCCTACTCGAACGGGCGGGGGCGTCGAGGAAGGACGATGCGCAGGCTATTCGGCCTCGCGTTCGGCCGCCTCGGCCTGGCCGCCCTCCTCTCTGGCGCGCACCACCAGCCAGGTGGCGGCGGCGAGGATGACGCCGGCGATGAGGATCGGAATGAGGCGGAGGTTCCCGCCGAGCCAGTCCAGGAGCTCCAGGTACTGCGAGGTCGGGTCCACCAGGACCAGGGCCGTGAACAGGGCCGCGATCCCGCCGACCGCCATGACCGCCCACGACCGCCAGCCCCCGGCGACGCCGAAGCGCCGCCCGAGCACCTGCGCGGCGTTAAAGATCCGCTTCGCCCGCAGCACCCGGATCGACCCCACCAGCGTGACCAGCCGCAACACCTGCGCGCCGCCGGCGGCGAGGACGAGGCTGGCGAGCGTGAGGACGCAGACGAGGAGCATCCACTTGTGCCGCCAGAGCCATTCGCGCTTGTGCTCGGCGGCGAGAAGCAGGATGACGGACTCGGCCCAGAGCACGATCCCGGCGGCCCAGCCGATCACCTTGCCCGCCATGGCCATCTCGCCATCGGACCACAACGTGAGGAAGACGGCGGGCACCGAGGCGCACACGGCGATGATGACCGGCAACCGCAGTTTGTACTGGAGGAACCGGGCTATGACCGTGAGCTTGTCGGGGCGCCAGAAGGGGGTGGGAGGCACCGTTACAAACTACCGGGCGGCTGCTGCGCCACGGGAAGGCGTGGTGAGGGGTCCGCGCGGATCGGCTAGACTCGTCTCTCGCGCCCCCGTAGCTCAGGGGATAGAGCGTCGGTTTCCTAAACCGTGCGTCGCAGGTTCGAATCCTGCCGGGGGCACCACCGTATGCAGCGGTTTCACCGCAATTCTAGTGATTTCTCGCGGCGCTTCGCCGTGCTCGGATTCCGGGGGTTCCGTGCCGGTCCGGCGGCGGCTCCGGTATTCGGGGCGGTCGGCCCGAAGTGGAGGGAGGCGCGTGGCGCGCCTCCCCTTTTCGCCGTCTTGACAAGGCTTCTCGCGCGCGGATACGCTGATCCTCCAGTATTTGTTTCCATGACAATATATGGCGGGAGCGCGATGGACGAGGAAGAGCGGAGCGGGTACGTGTTCCGCGGGAACGTGCAGACCGGGGCCGTGGGGACCGGGGCCTCGGCCACCGTGGGGGCCATCGGGGAGGGCTCGCGCGGGTACGTGTTCGCCGGCGCGTCGGACGCCGACCGGGAGCTGCGGGCCGAGCTGCTGCGGCTCGTGGGCGACCTGCGGGCGGCGCTGCGCGAGCAGCGCGAGAGCGTCGGCGAGGAGTACGCGGTCATCGAGGACACCATCGACGACCTCGAGGAGTCGGTCGTCGAGGCGAAGCCGCCCCGCCGCCTCCACAGCAAGGCCAAAGCCATCGAACGCCTGGTGAGCCCGTTCGCGGCACTCGCGGAGCAGGTGTCGAAGCTCTTGGAGCTGCTGCAGCGCCACCAGTCCTAGGGACGCGGAAGCGGGCGGGGCCCGAGGTCCCGCCCGCCGTTCTCAGTGTGTCAGCACTGTTCGCGAACATGAAGCTGTCTTGCTTTTCAAGCCGTATTTTCAGAGCTCGGGGAGGCCCCCACCGGCCTCCCCGAGGCTCTATCCCACCAAACAGAACAAAGTCCCGGGTGCGCGGCGTTCCCTGCCAGGTCGCCGCGCTTGGTGTTCCGCCTCAGCGGAACCGTGCTGTGTAGATGTCGCCGTCGCGGATCCAGGCGAGCTGGAGCGAGGCGAACATGTCGTCGACGATCTCTTCGTCCGGCAGCCCGTAGTGCTCACCGAGGCTCCGGCCGCGGTAGTGCCACAGGAGTCCTGCCTGGACCTGGGCCGCATCCGCGGTGTGCTTCCCGCACGAGCGGGCGCAGCGGTAGAGCACTTGACCGCTGCGGTCGTACTCGATCGCCATCACCTGCTGGCACATCGAGCTCCGCAGCTTGCCTGCCGCAGCTGCCCCCGGCAACGTCTTGGCCTCAAGACGTTCCATGGCACTCAACCCCTCTCCGGCGACGATCGGTCCTCACCGGAACTGGTCCGATCAGGCTCTGCAAAACCACTGGCGTTTCCGGTTGTGCGATGCAGGTCGCCGCGCGGCGAAGACGATTGCCGATCCGAGGGATTTGCGTCCCTTGGCCGACCATGCGCCGTCGCGTACACGAGCGCCGGTTTGACGGCTTTTCGAGTCCGTGACCACGGTCGCACACTTTCAGCGTCCGTGTCTATGTGCATTCTCACATGAATCTTAACATGCATCAACACCGGGCAGATGCACGTGCATCCGCTCGAGCATCCTCATGTGCACTCACGCTGTGTAATGTGGGACACTTGGTCCGACCAGCGATGGGGATGTCGGAAAACTCCTCTGCGCGGCCGCTCTGGTAGGGCCGTGCCCCGGAACCCCGACCGAACCGGATGCCGGTCGTAATTTCCGAAAGATCCGGTCGGACACGCCGACCACTGGTGGAAGGATCTCGAATGGACAAGGCACGCAACGGCATCCCTGCTGGGGAGCTCCCCTCGTCGCTGGCATGGCGCAAGAGCGCCAGGAGCGGCCCGAACGGCGGCAACTGCGTCGAACTGGCCACGCTTCCCGGCGGCGAGGAGATCGCAGTGCGGAACTCGCGCTTCCCCGAGGGCCCGGCCCTCATCTACACGGTCGCCGAGATCAAGGCGCTCGTCGAGGGCGCCAAGGACGGCGAGTTCGACGACATGATCGCCTAAGCCCCTCCGGGCGAGAGCCCTTGGGCAGCACACTCACCCTGGCGGGATCGGCCTAGCGGCTACCCTGTCAGGGTGAGTTTTCGTCCACTGCGAATCGATCTGGGAAGGGGGTGAGCAATGGCCAAGGCGAGTCCGGACGACCTGCCGAGCGGCACGACCACGCTGCGCGTCATGATCGGCGGGAAACTGCGGCAGTTGCGCCAGGACGCCGACATCTCCCGCGAGGAGGCGGCCTACGAGATCCGCGCCGACGCCACCAAGATCAGCCGCGTGGAACTGGGCCGCGTCTCCTTCCGGCTGCGCGACGTGCGCGACCTGATGATCATGTACGGCGTCACCGATGAAGACGAGATCGAGCGCGTCGTCGAGATGGCCCGCGAGGCCAACCGACCCAGCAAGTGGAAGCGGTACAACGACTTCCTCCCCGACTGGTTCAGCAACTACCTGGAGATGGAAGGCGCCGCCTCGATGATCCGCACCTACGAGGTGCAGGTCATCCCCGGTCTACTGCAGAGCGAGGCGTACGCCCGGGCGGTGCTGATGCTGGGCTACGGCCACACCCCGCTCACGGAGATCGACAAGCGGATCGAGGTGCGCATGAAGCGCCAGGAGATCCTCGACCGCGAGGAGAAGCGGCCCGAGTTGTGGGCCGTGATCGACGAGGCCGCGCTGCACCGACCCTTCGGCGGCGCGAACGTCATGCACGAGCAGATCAAGTCCATGATCGAGGCCTGCGACAAGCCGAACGTGCGCGTCCAGGTCGTCCCGTTCATCGCCGGCGCCCACTCCGGAGCCGGTGCGCCCTTCACGTGGCTGCGGTTCGCGTACGAGGAGCTGAGCGACGTCATCTACCTCGAGCACCTCACCGGCGGCCTCTACCTTGAGCGCGACAACGAGATCGACGCCTACCAGGCGGCCATGGAGCACCTCTGCGTCCAGGCCACCCAGCCCCACAAGACCCAGGACTTCCTGAGCAAGGTCCTCAAGGACCATTACAGCTAGTAACCGCCGGCGCCTCTGGACGCTGTTGCACCGAAAATGGAAATTCACTCGATCGAGTGAGGCTTCTTCTGGACACGACGAAGGCGAGCGCCGGCCCGGCGCTCGCCTTCGGTCTCGTCGGTCGTCAGGCCTTGTAGCCGATGCCGGCCATGATGATCCGCTGGTGCTCCTCGAGGTCCTCCACGGCCGGGACCTCCCGGTCGGGCTCCCCGGGGAACCAGCGGGTGGGGTAGTCCAGGCCCGGCGGCACGAGCGGCAGGCCCTGGAAGTGCGCCTCGATCTGCTCGGGCGTGCGGATCCAGCCGTTGCCGAGGGCCTGGATGCAGGACTTCTCCATCGCCTTCTGCTCCGGGTACCCGGTGTCGGCGAAGTCGGTGATGTGCAGGTAGGACCCGCTCGGGCAGGCGTCGAGCAGCGTCTTGATCCAGCTGCCCGGGTCCTCGTCCGGGTGGAAGTGCATCATCAGACCCACGACCATCAGCCCGACGGGGCGGGTGAAGTCGATCATCTTGTTGACGTCGGGGTGGTTGAGGATGCTCTGCGGGTCGCGCAGGTCCGCGGTCACGATCGTCGTCGAATCGTTGGTGGCCAGCAGGGCCCGGCCGTGCGTGAGCACGATCGGGTCGTTGTCCACATAGCACACTTTGGCGTTCGGGTTGATCCGCTGCGCCACCTGGTGGGTGTTCTCCATCGTCGGCAGGCCCGCCCCGATGTCGAGGAACTGGTCGATCCCCTGCCGGGCCACGTACTCCACGCCCTTGCTGAGGCCGAGGCGGTTGTCCTGGCTGGCCTCGCGGATCTTCGGCACGTGCTTGGCGATCATGGCGGCACCTTCGCGGTCGACCGCGAAGTTGTCCTTGCCGCCGAGGGTCGCGTCGTAGACGCGGGCAATGGAGGGCCTGGAGATGTCGAAGTCGGGCACGTAGTCTTCTGCGTTCTCTGCCATCGGCTCAGCCTCTTCGTCGAAGGAACGGTGAAAATATCGTACGACCTTGATCACAGTGCCGAACGTCGGGATCACCCCATCGGGCCACAGTGCTCACATTTGACTCCCGACGAATCAATAAGCACACCAACCACTCCAAGTAACAACGGTCCACTGCGGGCGCTCAAAAACATGAGGGAACGTCAAAGGGCCCGGGCATCACTGCCCGGGCCCTTCGGCGGAAGTCGCTACTCCCCTTCGTCCTCGGGGTTCGCCTCGATCCAGTCGGCGACCTTGTCGTCCCGCACGGCCTCCCAGAGGCTCACGGCCTCGGGGTTGCTCGCCTCCGGGTTCTCGGGGTCCTCGGCGTACACGACGACCGACTGGCCGCCCTGCTCGCCGGTGCCGAGGTGCGGCGTGGTCATGAAGACCAGGTCGTCGCTGCGCATGTTCATCAGGTTGATCGCGGTGGAGACCGCGTTGAACTCCGTGTCCACCTTCACCGCGTCCGAAGTGGAGGAGATGAACGAGGTGAGCTTGTCCTCGCTGGTGAGCACCCCGGCGCTCAGCGCGGAGTCCATGATGGCCTTGATGAGGTCCTGCTGGTGGCGCATGCGGGCGAAGTCGCCCTCGTTGTACTGGTACCGCTGGCGCACGTAGTCCAAGGCCTGCTCGCCGTCCAGCTTGTTCGGGCCGGCCTCGAAGAACATGTGGTCGCCGTGGATCGACTCGACGCCGGGCGGGTCGGTGATGTAGCCGTCCGCGTCGGCCGCCTGGACGTCGAGCGTCACGCCGCCGAGGGCGTCGACGACCTCGACGAGGCCGTTGAAGTCGATCTCGATGATGTGGTCGATGCGCACGCCGGTGAGGTTCTCGATCGTGCGGACCGTGAGGTTCACGCCGCCCCACGCGTAGGCCGCGTTGAACTTGTCGTACGTGTCCGAGACCTCGGCGTCGGCGTCCTCGGGGATGTAGACGTAGAGGTCGCGCGGGATCGAGATGCCGTAAGCGGCATTGCCGTCCTCGTTGACGTGCATGAGGATCGTGGTGTCCGAGCGGGCGTCGGACTCGTCGTTGCCCTCGCGGTGGTCCGAGCCGATCACGAGGAGGTTGAGCGCCTGGTTCGTGCGCTCGGGACGGTCCTCTTCGGGGATCGCGTCGAGGTCGAACGCGCGGTCGAGGTCCTCGTTGGTGCTGTTCGCGGTGGACCAGACCGCGAAGCCGCCGCCGGCCGCCGCGATGGAGGCCACCAGGCCGATCCCGGAGCCGATGAGGCCCCTGCGGGTGGGGCCGCCGGCCGCCGCCTGGGCGACCCGGGCTCCGCCGCCGCTGCCGCCTCCGGGCGGCACCGAGGCGCTGCCGCGGTAATTGGAGCCATATTGCGTCATGGCCCCAGCTTACGTGGTGGCCGCTAGCGGCCTCAGTCGTGGAAGGCCTGGTCGTGTCTCGGAATCCTCTGAGGTGACGGTGAGTCCGCAACCTGAGGATCCGCAGCGCTCTAGCTCAAGCTGCCGATTTCAGCTCAAGCCGCCGATTTCGTGGCGAAGTAGTCGATGGTCGCCTTGAGGCCGGCCTCGTAGTGCACCTGCGGCTCGTAGCCGAGCAGCTCGCGGGCGGCGGTGAGGTCGGGGCGGCGGCGCTCGGGGTCGTCCGCCGGGCGGTCGATGTACTCGATCTTCGAGGGCGAGCCGGTGAGCCGCAGGATGATCTCGGCCATCTCCAGGACGGAGAGCTCGTACTCGGTGCCGAGGTTGACCGGGCCGTACTCGCCGGACTCCAGGAGCAGGATCAGGCCGCTCACCAGGTCGTCGACGTAGCACAGCGAGCGGGTCTGGGTGCCGTCGCCGGCGACCGTGAGCGGCTCCCCCGCGAGCGCCTGCGAGACGAAGCTCGGGATGACCCGGCCGTCGTCGGGGCGCATGCGCGGGCCGTACGTGTTGAAGATCCGCACGATCGCCGCGTCGAGGCCCTTGTGGCGGTGGTAGGCCGCGACGGCGGCTTCGCTGAAGCGCTTCGCCTCGTCGTAGCAGGAGCGGATCCCGATCGGGTTCACGTTGCCCCAGTAGGACTCCGGCTGCGGGTGGACCAGCGGGTCGCCGTAGACCTCGGAGGTCGAGGCCATGAGGAAGCGGGCCCCGTCGGCCAGGGCGCGGTCAAGTGCGTGGAACGTGCCGATCGAGTCGACGCGGAGGATCTCCACGGGGAGGGTGGCGAAGTCGACCGGGCTGGCCGGGCACGCGAAGTGCAGGACCGCGTCGAAGGGCGCGTCGCCGACGGGCAGGCCCTCGGTGACGTCGGCCTCGACCACGGTGAGGCGCGGGTGCTCGGCGAGGTTCTCGCGGGACCCGGTGACGAAGTTGTCGACAGCGGTCACGTCGCAGCCCTTCGCCAGGAGCGCGTCGACCAGGTGGCTGCCCACCAGGCCCGCGCCACCCGTGACGAGGATGCGGCTGCCGGTTCCGTAAGTAGTCATCAAGATCCAAGATTATCAGGGTTGGCCTGGCGTTCACCTGGGCGCAAGCTGAGTGTTCCCTCAATGCACGCCGCTGTGCCCGGTCAGTACGCGCCCTTTCGGCGCAACACTACAGCGACAGTGCGGAACAGGATCTGAAGGTCGGTCGTGAGCGACCAGTTGTCGACGTAGTAGAGGTCGAGGCGGACCGCGTCGTCCCACGACAGGTCCGAGCGGCCCGAGACCTGCCACAGGCCGGTGATGCCGGGCCGCACGAGCAGGCGGCGGCGCACGTCGCCGAGGAAGTCGCCGTTCTCGGCCGGGAGCGGGCGGGGGCCGACCAGGCTCATCTCGCCGCGGACCACATTGATGAGCTGCGGGAACTCGTCGATGGAGGTGCGTCGCAGCCACTTGCCGACGTTGGTGATGCGGGGGTCGTCCTTCATCTTGAACAGGAGGCCGTCGGTCTCGTTGTGCATCATGAGCGCGGCCTGGCGCTCCTCCGCGTCGATGTACATGGTGCGGAACTTCCAGCAGGAGAAGGTCTCGCCGTCGCGGCCGACCCGGTTCTGGCGGAAGAAGACCGGCCCGGGGCTGTCCATCTTGATGGCGATCGCGACGCCCAGGAACAGCGGTGAGAGGAGCACGAGGCCCATCACCGAGGAGGAGATGTCGAGCACGTTCTTGATCAGCCAGCCGATGCCGGAGATCTTCGGCTCCTCCACGTGCAGGAGCGGCAGGCCCTCGACGGGGCGGATGTGCACGCGCGGGCCCGCGATGTCCGTCAGCTGCGGGGCGACCACGAGGTCGCGGCCGGTGCCCTCGAGCTGCCAGGCCAGGCGGCGCAGGTCGGAGGCGTCGGCCGAGGCCGAGCCGCACACCGCGAGCGTGTCCGCCTCGAGCTGCTCGGCGCAGGTGACGACGTCGGTCCCGGCGAAGACCGGGACCGGGGTGTCGAGGTTGCGGACCGAGGAGGCGCCCTCGGTCACGTATATGCCCACGGGGACGAGGCCGGCCGCGGAGGCGCGGCGCACCGTCCGGTAGACCTCGAGGGCCTCGGGGTAGGAGCCGATGAGCAGGACGCGCTGCACGCCGCGCCCGTTCGCGCGCATCCGGTGCAGGCCGTAGCGGGCGCCGTAGCGGAACGTGGTGACGAGCACGGCCGCGGCCAGCAGGATCACCGCGACCGCGACACGCGAGACGTCCGCTTTGAAGGTGAGCGCGGCGAAGGAGACGAGGGCCAGCATGAACATCGAGGCGCGGATGACCCGCTTGAACTCCTCGTTGCCCATGCCGAAGTAGCGGCGGTCGTAGGAGCCGGTGCCCCACAGGGCGAGCAGCCACGCGAGCGGCAGGAGCAGCCACACGGTGAGGTAGAAGAAGTGCTGCTGGTTGTTCGTGTCGAACCCGGCGCTCGGGGAGCGCGTGAAGTTGACCGTGATGACGGTGGCGATCAGGACGGCGAGGAGGTCCGCGCCCACCAGGGCGGCCTGGTAGTACCGGTGCCAGTTGGAGGCCCGGACGAGGCGGCGCCAGGTGGATCGGGTGACTCCGTTGGTGACGAGCTGCGGGTCACCGGATTCGCGAGTTCTGGCCACCGGCGTCCCCGTCCGTCCGTACGGAGCACCCCCACTTCCGTGGAGATCCTTTGCTGGGCGTTCCAGGCTCGTAGCCACTGCACATCCCTGCGGTCGTCAGCTTACGGTGGAGGTGAGTGTCCGCGGGCGGAGATCAGCGCTGCGTCTCCGACTGCGCCTTTTCTCGAGCTGGGCGGCCCGCCGACACGGTACCCGACAACCTACACCTATTCCGCTCCTGCGGTATGTTCGGCCGAGCGGAAAGCAGCCCGCGCCACCCCCGGAGAAGACACCACGAGACCGCACCGCATAAGGACCGCCCCCTGTGAAGATCGTCATCGCCCACAACAGGTACTCGTCCGCGCAGCCGTCGGGCGAGAACACGATCGTGGACTACGAGATCGGGGCGCTCCGCGAGGCCGGCGTCGAGGTGGTGCCGTTCCTGCGCTCCTCGGACGAGATCGCTTCGCTTCCCGCGCATAAGAAAGCAGCACTCGCCGTATCGCCGATCCACGCGGCCGGGACGCAGCGCGAGCTCGCCGCGCTCCTGGAGCGCGAGCGGCCCGACCTGCTGCACTTGCACAACCCGTACCCGCTGCTGTCCCCTTCGGTGGTGGGCACCGCCCACGAGCACGGGGTCAAAGTGGTGCAGACCATTCACAACTACCGGCACGACTGCATGAACGGGCTCTACTTCAGGGACGGCCATGACTGCCGCGACTGCCACGGGAAGCGCTGGAACCGGCCGGGCGTCCAGCACGCGTGCTACCGGGGGTCGCGCGCGCAGAGCGCCGTGATGGCGGTCGCGCTCGGGGTGCACCAGGGGACGTGGCGCGGCGTGGACCGGTTCATCGCGCTCACCGATGCGATGGCCGAGTACCTGCGGAGCATCGGGATCCGCGACGAGCAGATCCGGGTGAAGCCGAACGCGGTCGCCGACCCCGGGGTGGTGCCGCTCGGCGAGGGGTTCCTGTTCGGGGCGCGGCTGGTGCCGGAGAAGGGCGTCGCGCTGCTGCTCGACGCGTGGCGGCGCGCGGACCTGCCGGGGCAGGTGCTGCGCATCGCCGGCGACGGGCCGCTGCGGTCCCTTGTGGAATCTGCTGCGGCCGAACGCGACGACATCGTGTACCTCGGGCAGCTCGAACCCGCCGAGCGGGACGCGGCCCTCGCCGCTTCGGCGGCGGTCGTGGTGCCCTCGATCTGGCAGGACATCCTGCCGACCACCGGCATCGAGGCGCTCGCCGCGGGCCGCGCGATCGTGGCGACCCGGATGGGCGGCGCGCCGTTCATCGCCGGGGCCGACACCGCCGCGCCCGCGGGCGTCGCGGTCGAACCCGACGCCGAAGCGCTCGCGAGCGGGCTCGAAGCGGTCGCGAAGGACCCGTCCTACGCCGCGAATGCAAGGGCGCGTTACGAATCGGTGTTCGCTCCCGAGGTGACGCTGCGGCGGCTCATCGAGATCTACGAAGAGTTGATCGCCGCCGCCTAAAGGCCCGATCCTGCACCATATATCCTATAGGATTCAGCGCAGGGAGGCGCGGGCGTTGCTCGCGATGCTCGCCAGCAGGAACAGCGCGTTCACCGCGCCGAAGCCGAGCAGGACCACCCACATGAACTCGGGCCGGATCAGCGCCAGCGCGATCACCACGATGATGAAGCCGTAGTCGCGCACGAGCTTGATCAGCCGCACGATGATGCTGGTGCTCTTGACCATCGAGACGCCGTCGTCCGCTTTGGCCATCACGGCGGTGACGAGGTTGGTCATCCACAGGGCCGCGAACGCCGCGCCGCACCACGCCGGCACCTCGTACGAGTAGGCGCGGGTCACGGCCACCACCACGGACACCACCGAGGCCTGGATCGCGATGTCGCACAGGATGTCGACGCGCGCGCCCGCCTCGGAGCCGGTGCCGGTGGCGCGGGCGAGCTGGCCGTCCGCGCAGTCGAGCATGTAGGCGACCTGCCAGAGCACGAGCGCGGCGAGGGCCACCGGCCACCACGGCGCGCCCTCCCGGGCGGCCGGGATGTAGGCGATGACGCCGACGCTCGCGCCGATCCCGAGCACCAGGTTCACAAGTGAAAGGTGCGTGGGCTTGAGGCCCGTTCGCCAAGCGGCGTAAGCGAAGTAGGCGGCGCCGCGCTGGTCGAGGAGGGTGGCGAGGCCGCCGCCGCGGTTGGCGGCGAGGAAGTCGGATGGCCGTGGGGACGGGCGCAGGTCGGTCACGCGGGCATCCTATAGGGCGCACGAGGCGTGCCCGGCCGGCAGCGGAACGTGTTCTGTATGACGCCGCTCGTGAGCTGCCTTGATACAGATAGTGAACTTCCGAAACCCTGTTGTGTCAAGATCCCGACACTACGACCCATCGCCGGTCCCTAATATGAGCGCGATCCACACCATTTGGGACGAAAGTGCTTCTCCCTTGGTAGCCAGCACATGACCGAAAGTCTTAAGGTTGATGGACCTTTCATTCCTGGGGAGGAAAATATGGGGGACGAGGTGACCGGTTCTGCCCTGCGGCACTGGGATCATCCCGCGTACACGGCGAGACTCCAGGCAGGTCGGACGGCCCTCGCGCAGCTGCTGACCGACCGGCGTCTCGACCGGGACCGGCCCATGACGGGACTCGAGCTCGAGCTCGACCTGATCGAGCCGAACGGGGATCCGGCGTTCGCCAACGACGCGGTGCTGGAGCACCTGCACACCTCGGGCGAGGAGGACGCGCTCTACGGCGCCCAGCATGAGCTGGGCGCCTTCAATATCGAGCTGAACCTGCCGCCGCGGCTCCTCGACGGGGCCGGGATCTCCTGGTACGAGAGCGATCTGGCGGCGGTGCTGTCGGAGGTGCGGGAGGCCGGGGACAAGGCCGGGGTGCAGATCTGCCCCATCGGGACGATGCCCACGCTGTACACCGACCACATGAGCGTCGACGCGCTCTCGCGGACGAAGCGGTACCGCATCCTCAACGACGAGATCATGTCGCAGCGCGGGGAGGACCTGCGGATCGACATCCGCGGGGCCGAGTCGGTCGACTTCACGTCGTCGACGATCGCGCCGGAGGCGGCGAACACGTCGGTGCAGTTCCACCTGCAGGTGTCCCCTGAGGACTTCGCGCGGTACTGGAACGCGGCGCAGGCGATCGCGGGCGTGCAGGTAGCGACGGGTGCGAACTCGCCGTACCTGTTCGGGCGGCAGCTGTGGGCGGAGACGCGGGTGATCCTGTTCGAGCAGGGCACCGACACGCGGCGCGCGAACCAGCGCAAGGCGGGTGCGAAGCCCCGGGCGTGGTTCGGGGAGCGGTGGATCGACGGGGTGCTGGAGCTGTTCGACGAGAACTACCGGCACTTCGCGCCGCTTTTACCGCTTTGCGACGAGGAGGACCCGCTCGCGGTGACCGCGGCCGGCGGGGTGCCGTCGCTTCGCGAACTGCGGTACCACAACGGGACGGTGTACCGGTGGAACCGCCCGGTGTACGACGTCTTCTCGGGCCGCCCGCATGTGCGGGTGGAGAACCGGGTGGTCGCGGCGGGACCGACGGCCGTGGACATCTGCGCGAACATGGCGCTGTTCTACGGCCTGGTGGTGCACTACGCGAACGCGCCGGTCCCGCTCAGCGAGCAGATGGGCTTCGCGCAGGCGGCGGCGAACTTCCGTTCGGCGGCGCGGCACGGCATCCAGGCCGACCAGTGGTGGCCCGGCCGCGGACTCGTCCCGGTGCGGGCGCTGGTCCTGGAGGAGCTGCTGCCCGCGGCGGCCGAGGGGCTGTCCGCGATGGGCGTGGTGAGCCGGGACATCGGGCGCTACCTCGGGGTCATCGAAGCGCGGTGCCGCCGGGGCGTGAACGGCGCGTCCTGGCAGGTCGCGCGCGTCCAGGTGGCCGAGCACCGGCAGCGCCTGGAGCGGCGCGACGCGCTGCGGGCCATGGTGCTCGACTACGCGGCCCGATCCGCCGACGGCAGGCCGGTGCACGACTGGGAGGTATGAGCGGCCGGTCCGAATGAACCGGCGCTCGGAGTGACGAACAGCGGAGGCCGGGACCTGGGGTCCCGGCCTCCGCTGCGTGTCGATGTGGTCGGGCGTCTGCGCGGCTGCGTGGCTGCGTGGCTGCGCGGGCATAGGGCATGCCCCTTCCCACCCGCATCCACCTCCGACCAACCGAAGAAATGAGACGACTCTCCCACACGGGTCCGACACTCGGCCGAACCCGAGGGGTCGTCACGCCTGGTCGTCGGCGGGCGGCTCCTCCGAATCGAGCTTGCGGCGGGTCCGCGCGGACTTGCGGGGGCGGCGCTTGGGCTTCTCCTCGGCCTCGTCCTGGGTCGTCGCCTCGGGCTCGGCCGTGAGGGTCGCGCCGGGTTCGACGGGCTTGAGCTCCTGGACCCAGTCGAGGTCGGGGTCGGGGGCCTTGGCGGGGAGGTCCGCGGTGTCGGCGGCGCTCGCGGAGGTGTACACCTGCGCAGTGTCGCCGTGGCGGGTGTCGTCGTAGGCGGAGGCCGGTTCGGGGACGGTCCAGCCGGGGGCGGTCTCGACGAGGCCGGTGCGGTCCTCGCGGGGCGCTTCGTGCTGCGCGTCGTCGAGCTGCCCGCCGCCCTTCGGGAGCGCGCAGACGATCAGCGAACCGAGGAGACCGGCGATCGCGGCGTACGGGCCGACGAGGATCACCGACATCGAATCGGCGCCGTCCACGGGCGACGGCCCCGCGTAGAGGTGGGCGACGGTGACGATGAGCGGCCCGGCGATGCCCGAGGCCGCGGCGATGCGGTACCCGGAGCTGGAGATCGGTCCGCGGCGGGCGAGCACCGCGACGACCACGCCGATGAGGGCCGATCCGACCACGAACGGGACGGCGATCGCGAAGCCGCGCGTGCCGAGGAACGTGTCAGGTCCGGCCCACGAACCCCACACCGCGAGCTCGTTCACGGGCGAGACCCGGTCGCCGATCTCCCAGAACACCGCGAGGATCGCGAGCGTCCACACCAGGAGCACCGAGGCCCCGACGTTGACCGCGACCGAGCGGGAGCTGAGGCCGATGAGCGCGAGCGCGAAACCGACGGCGGCGCCGATCCCGGCGGCGATGAGCGGATCGGTGGGGAAGCTGTTGAAGACCGCGCCCTGCTCGGCTGAGAGCGACACGAGCGGGCCGACCGCGAACGCGCCGACGGCGCTCGCGAGCACGGCGGTCACGCGGATCGCGGGGCCGAGGCGGGCGGCGGCCCGGGAGCCGATCGCGCCGGAGGCGAGGCCGCCGACCACGCAGGACGCGGCCGAGAACCAGGCCACCCATGCGAGGTTGGCGTTCGAGCGGTGGTCGAGCACGGGGTCGCTGGCGCCGGGGGCGGCGTCAGCCCAGGAGAGGAGCCCGAAGCCGTAGGCCAGCCCGAGCTGCGCGAGGGCGGCGAGCGCCGCGACCGCGAACCCGGCGCCGACGGTCTTCGCGGCGAATCTAGGTGACATACGTCGCACCGTACTGCGTGTACGCAATGGAGTCTCGGACGGGCGATCGGGTGAGGTGACGCTCGGTGTGCATGGGCGGCCGCGGCCACCCCCCTTGATACCCGCTTCACGGGTCCCAGGTGGCCTCGCCGACGCCCGTCATCGGCTCGCAAGCGGCCTCGGCGAAGTCTGCGAGCCGCAAATGAGTCGGGCCGAGGCCGCTCGCGGGCCCCGATCGAGCACGGCCGGGTCGCCCGCGAGCCGCAGCCGCGCGGAGCCGAAGGCGCCTGCGAGCCGATGGACCGGCTCCCCCGAGGCCGGGCAGTCTCACAGGTGAGGAAATGCGCGGTGCCCAGCTCAGCAGCCCCGGCTATGCTCGCATCATCAAGGCCACCTGCCCGGTCGCCGTGCGAGATCATGCCGATCAGCGAGGAGCATTGCATGTCCGACGCCTACGAGGCCCTCACCGCGTCGCTCGCGGCCATCGACCCTGAGATCGAACAGGCCATCGAGAACGAGGGACGCCGCGAGTCCGAGAAGATCCGTCTCATCGCGTCCGAGAACTACGTGTCCCAGGCGGTCATGGAGGCGACGGGGTCGATCCTGACCAACAAGTACTCCGAGGGGTACGCCGGGAAGCGCTACTACGAGGGCCAGCAGTTCATCGACGTCGTCGAGCAGCTGGCCATCGACCGGGCGAAGGCCCTCTTCGGGGCCGACCACGCGAACGTCCAGCCGTACTCCGGCTCGCCGGCGAACCTGGCCGTCTACATGGCGTTCCTGAACCCGGGCGACAAGGTCCTCGGCATGGGCCTGCCCGCGGGCGGGCACCTGACCCACGGCGCGAAGGTCTCGGCCACGGGCAAGTGGTTCGACGCCGTGCAGTACGGGGTCCGCCGCGACACCGGCCGCATCGACCTCGACGAGGTCGCCGAGATCGCCCGGCGCGAGCGCCCGAAGATGATCATCTGCGGCGGCACCGCGATCCCCCGCACCGTCGACTTCGCGGGCTTCAAGGCCATCGCGGACGAGGTCGGGGCGGTCCTCATGGCCGACATCGCGCACATCGCCGGCCTCGTGGCCGGCGGCGCGCACCCGACCCCGGTCGGGCTCGCGGACGTCGTCACCACCACCACGCACAAGACCCTGCGCGGCCCGCGCGGCGCGATGATCCTCACCAAGGAGGAGCACGCGAAGGCCATCGACAAGGCGGTCTTCCCGGGCCTCCAGGGCGGCCCGCACAACCACACCACCGCGGCGATCGCGGTGGCGCTGAAGGAGGCCGCGAAGGACTCCTTCAAGGACTACGCGGCGCAGATCGTCAAGAACGCGAAGGCGCTCGCGGCGGGCCTGTCCTCGCGCGGGTTCGACCTTGTCTCGGGCGGCACCGACAACCACCTGATCCTCGTCGACCTCACCAGCAAGGACATCCCCGGCAAGCCGGCGGCGAAGGCCCTGGACGCGGCCGGTATCGAACTGAACTTCAACTCGGTGCCGTTCGACCAGCGCAAGCCGTTCGACCCGTCGGGCCTGCGCATCGGCACCGCCTCGGTGACGACCCGCGGCATGACCGAGGGCGACATGGACCTCATCGCGGGCTGGATCGACCGGGCAGTCGCCGCGGCGAAGGACGGCAAGGACTCCGAACTGGACGTGGTCGCCGGTGAGATCCGCGAGCACACCAAGGCGTTCCCGATTCCGGGATGGAACAAGTAGGGCACAGCCGGGATCGCACAAGTAGGACACAGCCAGAGCCGACGGGCGTAGAGCCAAGCGGCACAGGCGAAGAGGGGCGTTCGACCGACAGGTCGGGCGCCCCTCTCCCGTGCTCCCGGTCACCTCGGGGAAATTTCTGAAATCCGGTTGCAACAGGTGACGGGTCGAAGGCGTCTAGTACATATCAAGTCCCTCCACCCCGCATCGCCCCTGACCACGGCACCGCGGTCTCTCCAAAAAGGAAGCCACCCATGCATTCGTCATACCCTCGGCGCGCTGGAAGGCGCGCACTCGCCGTGCTCGGCACGGCCGCATTCGGCGTCGGGGCGTTCGCGCTCCCGGCCGCCGCGCAGACCCCGGAGCCCGCCGCCGACGTCCTGTTCGACGAACCCGTCGAGGCGGGCGCGGACTCCGCCACCGGCGCGATCAAGCTCGTCTTCGGCGACGACTTCGAGCCCGGCGAGCACGACGTGACCGCCCAGTTGAGCGTCTACGGCAACGGCTGGCAGCTCGCCGGCGGCACGACCGACGACGGTTCCTGCGAGCTCGGCGGCACCCCCGAGCAGTGGGTGAACTGCACCGCCGCGGACGCCGACGCCGAGATCGAGTTCGCGTTCGACTACCTGGCGGGCGCCGACATGCCCTCCGGCGAGTACAACTACTCGCTGCTCATCGGCGTCGACGGCGTGAACCTCGAGGTGATCAACGGCACCGTCGAGGTCGACGGCGACGACGACAACGGCGGGGACCCGACCGAGGACCGCCCCTACCTGCACGGCAGCACCGAGTACACGGACGCCAAGCCCGGTGAGGGCGTCGAGGTCGCGGCCGACTTCCTCCAGGTCGAGCCGCTCCCGGAGGACACCGCGGCCGTGGTCGTCACGGCCTTCGGCTCCGACTACGTCCTGAACGGACTCACCCGGGCGACCGCCGGCTACGACAACTGCAAGGAGTACGAGGACACGGTCTCCTGCGTCGTCACCGACTTCGAGGACCTGCCCGACACGGTGTTCGGCTTCGACGACCCGATCACCTACGAGGTGAGCGGAACCGCGCCCGGCCCGGTCGAGGTGTGCGCCTGCAGCTACTCGGTGCGCACCGTCAACGCCGACGAGCTCGAGGAGCACTACGGCGGCGTGTTCTGGGACGAGGACTCCGACAACCTGTTCGGGTTGCGCGTCGTCACCGAACCCGAATCGGAGTTCGAGGACTCCCACTCCGGGTACATCGGCATCACCACCAGGGCGCATCCGTTCGACCTGTCGGTGTCCGCTTCCAACGCCAAGGGCGCCAAGGGCGACCAGGTCACCCTCACCGTCCCGGTGAAGAACCTCGGCACGGCCGACGCGTGGAGCTTCTTCGACGGACCCGGCTCGTACGGGCTCATCGGCGAGCTGCCGAAGGGCCTGGAGCTGGTGAAGGTCGACAGCGACGGCGACGACGACGTGAACTGCTTCAAGTCGGACGACACGTTCGTCAAGGACTCGTTCCCCAAGTCCGACCTGAAGAACGCCGACTTCGTGTGCCTCTTCTACAGCCTGGACGCCGGTGAGTCCTTCGACTTCAAGTTCACCGTGAAGATCACCGACGCCACCGCGAACGGCAAGGGCACGCTCGAGGTCGCCGCGATCGACAACGACGGCTACCCCGGCGTCGCCGACGCGGTCGCGACCAACAACAAGGCCGACATCACCGTCAACGGCAGCGGCACCCCGCAACTGCCGAAGACCGGCACCTCGCTCGGCATGATCATCGGCATCGCCGCCCTGGTCCTCGTCGCCGGCGTCGTGATGATGGTCGTCACGGCCCGCCGCCGCAAGGCCGGCGCCGAAGAGTAGGCGCACCCGCCTGAACCGCAAGGAAACCCGCGAGACGGGCCCGGCCGCACGGCCGGGCCCGTTCGCGTGCATGTGCGGCCGTTGCCGGGCAGGGACGCCGAAGGCGGGCCCTGCCTTCCGGCAGGACCCGCCTGGCGAAAGCGAAACGCGCCCGGCTCTCGGGGAGCCGCAGCGCGTCGCGTTCTAGTGGGTTTTCGAGTCTGCAGTCTTCGGCCGGCGCCTTGTGGGCGCGCTCGCCTCGGTCCTTAGCGGGCCAGACCGGCGAGGGCGCGGCCCTCGATGCGGTTGGCCGCCCGGCGCAGGACGCCGGCGGTCGAGAGGCGGACCTTCTCCGGGCGGGTGACGCCGAAAGCGTAAGGCTTGTCGGCACGCCCGTCGTCAACGACCGGGGCGTTCGGCAGGGCCGAGGTGGCAACGGTGTTGGCGGCGTCGACTGCGAGGTATGCACCTACGAGCTCGTTCATGATGATTCCTTCCCGGCAGGGTAAGCCGGTTTTGGTATTCCTTGGGGAACCGCTCGTCGATGACGCCATTGTCGACGGCGGGAATCCGGTGCGGTCGCGGTGGACCGCCTCCGGGCCGGGGCTTTGAGAACGTTTGCGGGTTCGCCGCTCCGTTCCTGCTTCCCTCGGCTTCGTAATCAATGCTAAGGCGTGCGCGCCCGGTAAATCCAGGTATTTTGCGTGGGTCACAGGTGTCCCGCGACACTGTCCACAAAGAGCTTAGTTACCGTTCGGTTATCGCATTCCAGGAGCGGTTCGAGCCTGGGCGGCGGTACTCTTTCCGGATGCGGGACTTGGGAGTTCGCGTCGGGCACTGGACCGGCGAGCACACCGGCTGCACGGTGCTGCTGTTCGGGGAGGCCACCACCGCTTCGGGCGAGGTGCGGGGCGGGGCCCCCGCCAGCCGCGAGATCGAGCTGCTCGACCCCCTGCGCGCGAACACCGGCATCGACGCGGTACTCCTCACGGGCGGTTCCGCCTTCGGACTGGCCGCCGCCGACGGCGTCATGCAGTGGCTGGCCGAGCACGGCCGCGGCGTCCTGACCTCGGGCGGACCCGTGCCGATCGTGCCCACCCTCGGGCTCTTCGACCTCGACGGATCCGGCACGGTTCCCGGTGCGGCCCAAGGCTACGAGGCGTGCGACGCGGCCATGGCGCCGTTCGAGCCGGCCCTCGACGGACCGATCGGCGCGGGCCGGGGCGCCACCGTGGGGCAGTGGCGGGGCGTGACGCTGCCTTCGGGCCTGCGCACGGCCACCGTCTGGGCGGGGCCCGTGGGCGTGTGCGCGCTCGCCGCGGTGAACGCGTTCGGCGAGCCGGGGCCGCTGGACCGGGGCCTGCTGCGGCCCGAGGGGTTCGCCACGGGCGCTTTCGGACGGAACACGACCATCGGCGTCGTCGTCACCAACGCCCGGCTCGACAAGGTCGAATGCGCCCTCGTCGCGCAGGGCGCGCACGACGGCCTCGCGAAGGCGATCAGCCCGGTGCACACGCGCATGGACGGCGACGCGTTCGTCGCGGCCTCCACGGGCGGCCTCGAAGCGTCGGTCGACGTGGTCAGGGCCCTCGCGGTCGAAGCGGTGGCCGAGGCGATCAGCGCGTACTGACTATCCTGCGCAGCATGAGACCACTCCGTGCCGCGCTGCTCGCACTGCCGCTGCTCCTCGCCGCCTGTTCCAGCGGCGGCGTGGGGATCGAGTCGGCGACCGCGACGCCGACCGACGCGGGCTCGCTGGGACCGCCAGCCGCCGACGCGCCCGCGACCTGGATCTACCAGCTCTCCGGCTATCAGGAGGACGGGCTCGACGCGCTCGTCGCGGCACCGCACGACGCGGCGGTCATCGACCTCGCCCGCGACGGCGGCGACGACTACTTCACCGCCGCGGAGATCGCCGCCCTCAAGGACTCCGGCAAACACGTCTACGCGTACTTCACCATGGGCTCCATCGAGACCTACCGGCCCGAGCACGCCGCCGTCGCCGCCACTGACATGGTCCTCAACCAGTGGGGCGACTGGCCCGACGAGTTCTTCGTCGAATACTGGGACCAGCGCTGGTGGGACCTCGTCATGCAGCCGCGCCTCGACCAGGCCGTGACCGCCGGATTCGACGGCGTGTACCTCGACGTGCCGAACGCCTACGAGGAGATCGACCTCGCGCTCGTCCCCGGCGAGACCCGGGAGTCGCTGGCGCAGAAGATGGCCGACCTCGTCATCGCCGCGAGCGACTACGCCGGGGAGGACCTGCAGATCCTCGTCCAGAACTCGCCTGAACTGCGCGAGTACCCCGGCTACCTCGACGCGATCGACGGGATCGGCATCGAGGAGCTGTTCTTCCTCAACGCCGACGAGCCCTGCACCGAGGACTGGTGCGCGGAGAACCTCGACCACACGCGCGCGATCCACGACGCCGGGAAGCTGGTCCTCGCCGTCGACTACGCCTCGGACCCGGCCAACATCGCCGCCGCCTGCGTGCACTACGAAGCAGAGGGGTTCGCGGGAGCCGTCGCGGGAGTGGACCTGGACGCGGTCAACGCGCCCTGCGACTGACCAGGGCCACCGGTCGACCGGCAGAAGATCCGATGCACTGAGACGCGCCCCATAGACTGTGTCCGAGACCACCCAGACGGGCATTGAGGGCGATCTATCGACCTTGCGCGCGCAAGAGGGACATGAACAGTGGTTCTTCTGCGACGAAGACCACTGTATGGTAAGCACCATTGCCCGAATACCTTCGATTGCGAGGTAATCCAATGGTTGAACTCTCAGGTCCGATCGTGACGACCTTCATCGCGTACCTCATCGTCATGGTCCTCATCGGCGTGTGGGTCTACAAGCGCACCAAGACCCTCTCCGACTTCGCGCTGGGCGGCCGCTCGCTCAACGCCCCGACCGCCGCACTCTCCGCCCAGGCCTCCGACATGTCCGGCTGGCTGCTCATGGGCCTGCCGGGCGCGGTCTACGCCGCCGGCATCGGCGAGGCGTGGATCGCCATCGGCCTGGCCGCCGGCACCTACCTCAACTGGCTGTTCGTGGCCCCGCGCCTGCGCACCTACACCGAGCGCGCCCACAACTCCATCAGCCTCTCGGCCTACTTCGAGTCCCGCTTCGAGGACCGGACCAACCTGCTGCGCGTCATCTCGGCGCTCATCATCTTCGTGTTCTTCACCGTGTACGTCGCCTCCGGCCTGGTCGCCGGCGGCCTCCTCTTCGCGGACATCTTCAACATCGACGCCACCCTGGCGATGACCATCGCCGTGCTCGTCGTGGTGCTCTACACGTTCCTCGGCGGCTTCCTGGCCGTGTCCTTCACCGACTTCGTCCAGGGCGTCCTCATGTTCATCGCCCTGGTCGCCGTCCCGGTCATGGTCATCGCCGCGATCGGCGGCTTCGACGCCATGTTCGGCGAGGTCGAACAGGCCAGCCCCAACCTGCTCAACTGGATCGACGAGGCCAGCTACGCGGACGGCGCCTGGGGCGCCGGCGGCACGCTGAGCTTCGTCGCGATCGCCGGACTCCTCGCCTGGGGCCTCGGCTACCCGGGGCAGCCGCACATCCTCGCCCGCTTCATGGGCATCCGCTCCGCAAAGGACATCCCCGTCGCCCGGCGCATCGGCATGACGTGGGTGCTCATCACCCTCGCCGCCGCCGTGCTCATCGGCCTGGCCGGCATCGCCTACATCGAAGAGCCCCTGGCCAACCCCGAGACGGTCTTCCTCGCGCTCGTCCAGGACCAGTTCAACCCCTGGATCGCCGGGCTCTTCCTCTCCGCGGTGCTGGCCGCGATCATGTCGACCGCCGACTCGCAGCTGCTGGTGGCCTCAACGGCCGTCTCCGAGGACTTCTACCGCCGCTACGCCCGCCGCGAGGCCAGCGACAGCGAACTGGTGTGGATCGGCCGCGCCGCCGTCGTCGCGGTCGCCGTCGTCGCCTACGCCCTGGCGCTCCAGGGCGGCACGGTGCTCGACATCGTCGCCTACGCATGGGCCGGCTTCGGCGCGGCCTTCGGACCGATCATCATCCTGTCGCTGTACTGGTCGCGCATGACCTGGATCGGCGCACTCGCCGGGATGCTCGCGGGCGCCGGCACCGTCGTCATCTGGGAGGCGCTCGACTCGCCCGGCGGGGTCTACTCCCTGCTGCCGGGCTTCGCGGCGGGCCTCCTCGCCGCCTGGATCGGCGGCAGCACCGGCCGCCGGCCGGAACGCGCCTGGGTCGGCCACTACCGCGACGCGACGCCCGAGGAACTCGAACCCGCCACTAAGAACAACGGCTTACGGGACCGCTTCATCTGATACATCGCCTGGTCGGCAGCCCACAGCGTCTGCGATGGGTTGCCGCCGGCGGCCAGCCGCGCCCACCCGATCGACACGTCCACGGGCGTGCCCGGCACCGAGTACTCCCAGTTCTCGCTGGAGACCGCGATCCGGATGCGCTGCGACACCGCGTCCGCGTCGTACTCGGTCGCGCCCGGCAGCACCAGGATGAACTCGTCGCCGCCGGTCCGCGCGAGCAGGTCGCCCGTGCGGACCACGCTCGACAGGAGCGCCGCGACCCGCTGCAGGATCGTGTCGCCCGCCTGGTGGCCGTGCGTGTCGTTGACCGCCTTGAAGCCGTCCAGGTCCAGCACCGCGATCATCCCGTCACTGTCCACACCGGACAGGAACTCGTCGAGGCGGCGCCGGTTCGGCAGGCCCGTCAGCTCATCGGTGTTCGCCCGGTCCGCCCAGCCCGCGACGGCCCGCCGCAGCTGGTCGCGGTCCACCAGGGCCCCCGCCGAGTCCAGGTAGATCGAGTGGAACTCGTTGATCTGCTTGTACAGCGCGTACGTCGTCGCGTGCGCCGCCAGGATCGACGCCGCATGGTCGCCCTTCGCGACCAGCGCCAGCGACTTGAGGTGCTGCGGCTCCATCACGCCGAGGGTCTCGTCCCCGATGTCGCGGGCCTCCAGCACTTCGAGGGCCTCCAGGCCGCGCGCCTGCGCGATGAGGCGCGACGCCCGCGCGAGCGTGCGCAGGTCCATCGCCTCCACCGACGAGGTGTCCTCCGGCAGCAGGTGCTCCACGGTCCAGTTCTCGCCCACGCCGAGCAGGCTCACCCGCGCCAGCGCGTAGTGGATCCACTCGATCTCGCGGGCGTCGAGCTCGTGCAGGCTCGGCTTGACGCGGCGCAGCTCCTTGAGCAGCAGGTAGTTGCAGGCGCGCGCGTCCCCGGTGTAGTAGCGCAGGAGGGCGTCGCGGACGCGGACCTCGACCCCTTCGACCGAGGAGCGGCCGACGCCGGTGCGCTCGGCGAGGGTGTGGCACTCGTCGAGCGCGTGCGAGGCCTGCTGCTGGTAGCCGCAGTTGGAGAGGATCACCGCGAGGTCGTACCAGGCGTCGACGGCGGCCTGGCTCGCCTCGGTCATGGCCTGGAGGGCGCGGCGCGAGAGGACCAGCTGCTCGGCGGTGAGGCCGAGGGCCTTGATGTAGTGGTGGTAGTACCAGGCGGCGAGCGCGTGGTACTTGCCGGTGAGGCGGGGGTCCTGGCAGCGGGAGACGGCGGCGCCGGCCTGGTCGATGGTGCCGGGGATCTTGTCGGTGGCGCGCTGCGAGATCTGGCCTTGGAGGATGAAGAGCCAGGCCTGGGCGCGCTGGTGCACGGTGTCGGAGTTGTAGACGATCCAGGTGGCCTCGGCGACGGCCTCGGCGACCTGCCCTGACCGCATGAGGGCGCGCAGACGCCGGTACTGATCGGCATAATCACGCGCAGACGTGATCCCCCTCCGTGGCGTCACGCGCTCTATCCTGCCACCGCGGAGCCGATATATCCAGTGGCGCACGTCGTGGCCGTATTCGCCTTGTGTTCTCGAAGAGTCAAGCGCCCGAACCGTTTTCCTCCCCGTCCTGGCCGCGGCGCATAAAGTACAGGCAGTGCCCGAAATGGAAGGATGGTGGGCTTTGCTCCCTCGGAGTCCGCACAGCGTGCGGCCGTGCAGCGCCTGCGGCGAGCTACTGCGGGCGGCTCCCGGCGCGACGGTGCTGGCCTGCGGGGCGTGCGGCACGGAGCTGCACGGGCGCGCGGCTTCGCGGCGGCTCGTGGATCCGGACTGGACTGCGTTGGCGCCCAAGCCGACGCTGCGGTACGCGGACGACACCCCGGAGGCGTTGACCGCGCCGGAGGCGCTGGTGCCGTTCCGGGTGGAGCGGGCTGCGGCGCGGCTGCTCCTGCGGGAGTGGGCGCGGCGGTCGCGGTTCGCGCCGCGGGCGTTCCGCAGGATCGACGAGTCGGCGTCGTTCCGGGGCGCGTACCTGCCGTTCTGGGTGTGGCAGGCGCGGACTCGGTCGCGGTACCGGGCGGCGCGGGGCGACTACCAGTGGGTGCAGGGCCGCGGCGGCCGCGTGCGCGGGGTCAAGTGGTCGCCGGCCGCGGGTGTGGTGGACCGGGACTTCGCGGCGGTGCCGGTGGCGGCGACGGTGCGGCTGGAGGGGAGGGCCCTGGCGGACCTGCTGCGCGACTGGACCCTCGATGCGGCGGTGGGGTTCGAGCCGGGGATGCTCGACGGCTACTGGACGCACGGCTACGACCTGGGGCCGGAGGTGGGCCTGGAGCTGGCGAAGGCCCGGATGGCGGCCGAGGTGGAGCGGGAGGTGCGGGCCCGGGTGGGCGGGGACGAGCAGCACGTGCCGAGCATCGAGACCATGTACGCGGGGCTGGGGTACCGGCTGGTGCTGCTGCCGGTGTGGCTGGTGTCGTATGCGCACCGGGGGCGGCGGCGGATGGTCGCGGTGCACGGCGAGAGCGGCCGGGTGGTGGGCGAGCGGCCGCGGAGCGCGGCGAAACTGGTCGCCGCAATGCTCCTCGCGCTGGCTGTGGCGGGGGCCATACTGTATTTCCGGGGTTTATCCCTTTCCTCCCGTCTCGCAGTGCTACGGGACGGTAGAGGAAGCAGGTGCGCGGTGCTCATGATCTATGGTTCCTGGAGCGCACGCGCCGACTGAGCTGCGCGCCCCGGGACCCGTTCCTGGCAACCCCTCGCGTTTATCAAAGCGTTATGCGTAGTGAATAATGCAGTCCTGACGCTTGGAGGACCATGGCTGGCAAGAGCGGCGCCCCCTGGTGGGCACACGTAATGCTGTACGCGGGCGGCGTGACGATGGTCGTCGCCGGAGGCGCGGCGGCGGTGGCGCAGATCGGCGTGATGACCGCGAACAGCGCGGTCGAGAACGAGGACATCCTCGGCGACTCGCAGGCCGACATGGACGTCGAGAACATCTCCGGCCCCCTGAACATCCTGGTGCTCGGCGTCGACAAGCAGGGCGGCTCCACCCGCTCGGACACCATGATCATGGTGCACGTCAACGAGGACCTGACCGACGTGTCGATGGTGTCGCTCCCCCGCGACCTGTACGTCGAGATCCCCGACTGCGGCCCCGACTGGGGCAACGACACGTGCATGCAGAAGCTCAACCACGCGGCGTCGATCAGCGACGACTGGGACGTGACCCGCGCGAACGTGGTCGACACGATCTACAACCTCACCGGCGTCGAGTTCCACATGGGCGCCACGGTCGACTTCAACGGCTTCATGGACCTCGTCGACCTGGTCGGCGAGATCGAGCTCTGCCCGTGGGAGGACATCACCTCGATCCACGGCGACAAGCGCTTCTTCCCCGAGGGCTGCGCCTACTACGACAAGGAAGAGTCGCTCGACCTCATCCGGCAGCGGTACGGCTGGACCGACTGGGAGAACGGCCTGGGCGGCGACTACGGCCGCCAGGCGATGCAGCAGCAGGCCATCAAGGCGCTCATCAAGGAGCTGAAGGCCGACGGCTACCACAAGGACGTCGGGAAGCTGACCGACCTGTTCGAGGGCCTGCAGGGCAAGCTCACGCTCGACCTGCCCGAGGGCCTCACCGCCGTCGACCTGGCGATGAACCTCCGCGACCTCAACCCCGAGGACATCACGTCCATCCGGGTGCCGGCGACCTCGCTGGAGACCGAGGTGGGCGCTTCGGAGGTGATCGCCGAGGGCGAGCAGCAGATCGCGGCCGACGCCCTGTGGAGCGCGCTGCAGAACGACACCATGGACCAGTGGATCGCCCAGTACCCGCAGTGGGTCAAGCAGACCGGCAGCGCGGCCACGGAGACCGCCGGGGAGACGGCCGGCGAGACCGCCACCCAGACCGCGGACTGACAACACCACAGGGCGCGGATGCAACCGCCGGTGCCTGTTCGCGCGTGACTCCTTCGGCAATGCGTGTCTGACCCCTGGAGTGACCATGGCCGGCAAGAGCGGCGCGCCCTGGTGGGCGCATTTGATGACGTACGCGGGCGGCCTCACCATGGTCGTCGCCGGCGCGACGGCCGGTGTGGCGCAGTTCGCCACGACCACCGCGGAGAACGCCGTCCCGACCGAGAACATCCTCGGGGACGCGCAGGCCGAGGTCGAGGAGATCAAGGGCCCCCTGAACATCCTGGTGCTCGGCGTGGACAAGCAGGGCGATTCGACACGGTCGGACACGATGATCCTGGTCCACATCAACGAGGACCTGACCGAGACCACCATGGTGTCGCTCCCCCGCGACCTGTGGGTGGAGATCCCCGACTGCGGCCCCGGATACGACAACAACCCCTGCGAGAACAAGATCAACCACTCGGCGTCGATCAGCGGCGACTGGGAGGTGACGCGCCCGAACGTGGTGCAGACGATCTTCGACCTCACGGGCGTGGAGTTCCACATGGGCGCCACCGTCGACTTCGAGGGCTTCCTCGGCCTGGTCGACATGGTCGGCGAGATCGAGCTGTGCCCCTGGCACGAGATCCAGTCGATCCACGGCGACAAGCGGGTCTTCCCCGAGGGCTGCGCGATGTACGACAAGGACGAGTCGCTCGACCTCATCCGCCAGCGCTACGGGTGGGACTGGGACTCGGACTGGGAAGAGGGCCGCGGCGGCGACTACGGCCGCCAGGCCATGCAGCAGCAGGCCATCAAGTCGCTCCTCAAGGCGTTCAAGCAGAACGGCTACCTCACGGACCCGGGCAAGCTGACCGACATCCTGGAGGGCTTCGGCGACTCGCTGACGATCGACAAGCCCGAGGACTGGAGCATCACCGACCTCGCGGTGAACCTGCGCGACATCGACCCCGAGGGCATCACCAGCGTCCAGGTCCCCTCGACGGCCGACCAGACCACGCTGGGCGGCGAGGCGGTCTCGATCGTGATGACCCATGAGGGCGCCGAGCAGGAGGCCGCCGACGCGTTGTGGTCGGCCCTGCAGAACGACACGCTCGACCAGTGGATGACCCAGTACCCCGAGTGGGTCAAGACCCCGGGGAAGACGCCCACCGAGCCGGCCGACGAGACCGCGAGCGCGAGCACCGAATAAGACGGGCAGAGGGAAGGGGGCCGCGCACTCTGCCAATGCGCGGCTCGCAAGCGTCGCCGCGGTCGCGGCCCCTTCTCCCGTGTTCGCTTACCGCGCTGCGGCTCTGGCCTCGTCCTCGTCGTCGACCTTGCGCCACTCCGTCTTGCTGGACTGCCAGCCGTCCTCGTCGTGCCCGAGCCGCCAGTAGCCGGAGACCGACATGCGCTCCTTCGGGACGTCGTGCTCGAAGCGCAGGAGGCGCCGCAGGTCGCGGACGAATCCGGCCTCGCCGTGGACGAACGCGTGCACGTCCCCGGCGGGGAACTCGAAGGCGCGCACGGCCGCCACGAGGCGCTCGCCGACACGGGCGCCGCCGCGGTGGAGCCAGGTGACGTGGAGGTCGGCGGCGGACTTGAACTGCTGCTCCTCGTCGGGCCCTTCGACTTCGAGGAAGACGTGGGCGCGGGCACCGGGCGCGAGGCGCTCGACGGCGGCCGAGATGGCGGGGAGGGCGCTCTCGTCACCGGCCAGGAGATGCCAGTCGGCGTCGTGGGCCGGGGCGTAGGCGCCGCCGGGGCCGGCGAAGCGCACGAGCTCGCCGGGCTGGACGTTCGCGGCCCAGGGCCCGGCGACGCCCTCGTCGCCGTGGTAGACGAAGTCGATCGAGATCTCGCGGGCGGCCTTGTCCCATTTGCGCACCGTGTAGGTGCGGGTGACCGGCCACTGCTCGCGCGGGTACTCCTCGCGGATGCGGGCCAGGTCGAACGGCTCAGGGTAGGTGACTCCCGCGGCCGGGAACTGGAGCTTCAGGTAGTTGTCAGTGCAGTCGCCGCCGTTCGTGGAGGCGCATTCGAAATCCGCGAGGCCGTCGCCGCCGAGGACGACGCGGATCATGTGCGGGGTGACCCGCTCGGTGCGCACCACCTCCGCGGTGGTGACCCTGGGGGTCCGGCGTCCTTTGGCTTCAGCCATGTCTGGCTCCTCCGGTACTCGGCTCGCGTCGCGAACGGCGGCCCTTGCGGGTCGTCCGGCAACCTCATCGCGGGCTACTTAGGTTTCCCTAACTATCACATTCGGAAACCGGGCGGCGCCAGTGGGATGGGACACGGGCCGGGGCCGCCACACCCCCAGGGCTTGGCCCTGGCATGGCGGCCCCGGAGGATTCGGGGTCAATCGGGTCGCGGGCTCACGTCCTGCATGACCGAGCGCAGCAGCGGCCGCGACAGGGCCCCGGCCGCGATCACCGCGGCGACGCCGGCCGCCACGGTGGTGCCGAGGATGAGCGCGCCGCTCGCGTCGAAGCCCATGCCGCCGATGACCGGCGAGGTCAGGACCATCCCGGTGAGGATCGACGCGCCGCCGATGATGCCGAGCGGCAGCAGGGTCTCCTGGCGGCGGGCACTGTCCAGGACCTGCTGCTCGGTTCCGGCGAGGTGCAGGAGCCGGTAGGTGCGGCGGCGGTCGAGCACCGAACCGATGGCGCTGATCGCCGCCGAGACGGCAGCCGTCAGGAACACCACCGCGAGCACGACGGTGACACCGGTGCGGACGGAGCCGACGAGCCGGTTCGACATGATGCTCGAGTCGACCTCGCGTTCGGGCGGGTCGCCCGGCAGGGCCGCGGTCATGGTGCTGCGCACCGCCTCGAGCTGCGCGCCCGAGGTGGTCGCCTCAAGCACCGCCTGACCGTCGCCGCCGGTGAGGTACCCGCTGGACTCGACCACCGCGACCTCGGCCGCGTCGCCGAGCCTGTCGGAGAGGTCGGCCGCGAGGGCGTCCGCCTCACCTGCGGGGACCAGCACGGCCACCGACTCCGTCTCCTGCGCGCTCGTATCGGTCTGCAGCATCGGGAACATCGCGACCGACCCGGCCACGAACCCCGCGATCGCCACCCCGGCCACCGCACGCCACGCCGACTTCGGGTCGTCCGCCAGCCGCCGGGCCGCCAGCAGCCGCGCCGGACCCCGCGCCGTACGCGCCAGCATCCGGCCGAGCTTCTGCACGATCCACGGCCCGACCAGGTTCACCGCCGCGAGCGTCGCCGCGAACAGCCCGATGAGGATCACGACGGCGATCATGTCGCCGCCCACGAGGTTCGTGCCGACCATGAACGCCACCGCGAGCACCGCGAACACGACCAGGCGGATCGCCTTGAGGCCCTTCGTCTTCACGCGCCGCGCCACCCCGAGGGGGCTGATCACGACACTGCGCAGGCCGATGAGCGCCGAGACGGCCACCAGGACCGGCACCGCGGCCGCCACCGCGAGCATCCACGGGGCCCCGGCCCACAGGTCGCTCACGTACCACCGGCCGCCGTCGATGGGGATGAGCGCCACCAGGGGCGTCACCGCCATCCACGCGAGCGTGCCCGCGACGGACCCGGCGACGGCCGCCAGCGTCGTCTCGATCAAAGTGAGGCGCATGACCTGGCCCGGCGTCGCGCCGATGAGCCGCAACGTGGCGAGCCGCTCGTCGCGGCGGGCCACGGTGAGCCGGGCGGCGGCCGCGCCGAAGACCGCCGCGGGCACGGCCATGAGGATCGCGGCCAGCACCATGAGGATCAGGTAGAAGCCGTACACGGTGTCGGCACTGCCGACGGCGAACGAGTCGATCTCCCTGGGCGACACGCCGTCCGCGCTGGTCCGCTCGGCGGTCATCGCCGGGTCGGCGGCGTCGCGGCCGACCACGGCCACGAGCTCGTTCGGGTGGGCGAGCGCTTCGGGGCCCAGTTCACCGGCGATGTGCGCGTCGCCGTAGCGGGCGAGGAAGTCGGCGGCGGGGACGCCTTCGAGCAGGTCGGCGGCGGCCGGGGAGAGCCAGACCTCGCCGGGTGCCGGGAACGCGTCCATGCCGGGCGGGACGGGCGCGTCGCCGTCGAGTCCTGCGAGGTCCACGCGGTTGACCGAGTCGCCGCCGAAGTAGTCGGCGGCCGTGGCGATGACCGCCGCGCCGCTGCCGGACGCGGCGGCCGGATCGCGCCAGGCCGTGCGGTCGGCGCGCTCGTCGAACGCGAAGTTCCCGGCTACGGCGAACTGGAGCAGCAGCGTCGCGACGGCGACGGCGAGCGCGGTCAAGCCCGTGCTCAGGAGGGCGCTGCGGCCCCCGAGGCGGGTGAGCCGCCAGGCCAGCTCGGTCATCGCCACACCTCGACGACAGGCTCGTGACCGAAGTCCGGGCCCGCGGAGTACGACGACGACGCAGCGGCGCCCGAGCCGGGAACCGCCCCGCCACCGGACGCGACGGCGCCACCGCCCATCCCGACGGGTCGGGTCTTCGCCGGGGACGCGGCCGGGTCCGACACGGTGCTCAGCACGGCCCCGCCGGGAACGGCGGCGCCGTTCCCGCGAGCGGCGAAGGCGTCGCCGACCTGGCCGATGGGCCGAGTCGGCGCCAGGGACGCAGCCGGACCGGCCGGCGCCGCACCGGACGCGAACGCGTCACCGCCCCGCCCGACCATGCGGGCCTCCGTGCGGTCAGCGTCCGGACCGGGACCATGCGGCCCCGCCGAACCGGCGTCTCCGCCGGCCGCGGCCGGGACCGACCCCGCCGCGAACGCGACCGGGCCCGACTCCGAACCACCTTGCGCCCCAGACGAAACGGGCGAACCGACTGCTGCACCCGGAGCACCTTCGACGCCCCGCAGCGGCAGCACACCCGCGCCCTGCGGCACCGAACCGGCCCGCAGGCCGGCGCCGACCGGCTCGTCCACGAAGACACCGCCGCCGGCCTCCCCGCCGTCGCCGGTCCGCGGCGTGCCGCTGAGGCGGCCGTCGCGGATCTCGATGGTCCGGGTGCAGCGCGCGGCGATCCGCGGGTCGTGCGTGACCACGACGAGCGCCGCGTCGAGCTCCCTGACCGTGTCGAGCAGGATCCCCATCACCTGGTCGCCGGTGGCCCGGTCGAGCGCGCCGGTCGGCTCGTCCGCGAACACCACCGCCGGGCGCACCACGAGCGCCCGGGCGAGCGCGACCCGCTGGGCCTCGCCGCCGGACAGTTCGCCGGGACGCCGGCCCTCCTTGCCCTCCAAGCCGAGCCGCCGCAGCTCCGCGCGGGCCGGCTCCAAGGCGGTCTTGCGCGGCGTACCACCGAGCATGAGCGGCAGGGCCACGTTCTCGTCCGCCGGCAGCTCCGGCAGGAGCTGCCCGAACTGGAACAGGAACGCGAAGCGGGTGCGCCGCAGGTGGCTGCGCTGCCGTTCGGAGAGGGTGTCGATGCGCTCGTCGAACAGGCGCACCTCGCCCGAGTCGGGACGCATGATCCCGGCCAGGCAGTGCAGCAGCGTCGACTTGCCGGAGCCGCTGGGCCCGGTCACGGCCACGGACTCGCCGGGGCCGATCCTGAAGTCCACGCCGTCGAGGGCGGGGGCGGTGCCGAAGCGCTTGGTGAGAGCGCGGGCGGTGAGCATCGGGGGCCTCATCGGCGGGCCTTCTTCTCGTGCGAGATGAAGGGGAGGGCCGTGCCCGCGATGAGGAACGCGAGGGTGAGCACCAGGCTCACGACCATGCTGATCTGCAGGAATTCGTTCATGGGGCCAGCTTCGCCCGGAACGGGGGCCGGCCGCCTCGGCTCGCGGGCCGGTTTCGGGCGGCACGGGTCGGCCGTTCGACCGAGGGTCCTGGAAAGACGGTTACCGTCGTGGCATGACCTCGACGTCCGCCCGGCCCGCTTGGGGCAGCCGCCTCAACCGGCTCTCCATGCGCCTGCTCAAGATCGGCATCATCGGCACGCTGCTGTTCATGCTGGCCATGGAAATGGTCTCGCACCATCCGGACGACAAACCGCCGGCGTACTCCTGGGTCTCCTGGCTGGAGGCGGCGGTCTCGCTGTTCGTCATCTTCGTGTACTTCTGGTACCGGCCGGGCCGCAAGCACTGGATCGCGGCCGCCTCGATCGCGTCGCTCACGGCGACCATGCTCGACTTCTTCTACGACCAGGGCGTCCGCGGTGTCGGTACGGCCGAGCTGCTGGCGCTGGGCCTGCTCATGCTCTTCGCCGTCCGCCATTGGGACGCTGCGCCCGGGCGGTGGGTCGCCTATGCCACCGGCGCGGCGGCGATGCTCATCGGCGTGGCGCGCCTGTACGCCAACGACCTTCAGGAGGCCGCGGTCGGGGGGACGATGCTGACCGCCATGGCGTTGACCACGGTGATCGGCTTCGGCGCGTACCTGCGCAGCATGGACAAGCTGCGGCGGGAAACGCAGGAGGAGGTGCGGCAGGCCGAGCGGCTCGAACTCGCCCGGGAGATGCACGACTTCGTCGCGCACCACGTCACGGGCATGGTGGTGCTCGCGCAGGCCGCGCAGGTGACGAACACCGACCCCAAGAAGGCGTTCGCGGACATCGAGGAGGCCGGGCTCGCCGCGCTGACCTCGATGCGGCGCATGGTGAAGATGCTCCGCAACGACGACGCGGGCGCGGGCACCAACCCGCTCGGGGACCTGGCCCAGATCGAGGACCTCGTGGAGCGGTTCAACCGCGAGGGCACGGACACGACCTGCTTCATCTCGCCGGAGCTGGCGGGGAGCGCGGTCGCGCCGGAGATCGCGGCGACGGCGCACCGGATCGTGCGGGAGGCGCTGACGAACGTGCGCAAGCACGCGCGCGGGGCGACCCGCGTGCGCGTCGTCGTGGCGGCCGCGAGCGGGAACGGCCTCGAGGTGTCGGTGCGCGACGACGGCCGGGCCGCACGCGGCAAGCTGGCGGACTCGGGTGGCGGCATGGGCCTGCTCGGTCTCGGTGAGCGCATCGAAGCGGTCGGAGGCCAGCTCAGGGCTCAGCCGAGGCCCGAGGGCGGCTGGGAGACGGCCGCGTGGCTCCCGCGGGCGGCGGCCGAAGTCCAGCCCGCGCCCTAAAAATCCTATAGGATATATGCTGTAGGATCCGGGGATAGCAGGAAGGCCCGCGACCTGGTGGTCGCGGGCCTTCCGCTACTGGTGGCAGGTGCAGGATTCGAACCTGCGAAGTCGATGACGGCTGATTTACAGTCAGCTCCCTTTGGCCACTTGGGTAACCTGCCGTGGCTTGTAGCGAGAGCAAGAATAACCTCCCCGCCGGGGGCCCGCGCAAGCGGGTTATCCCCAGTTGAGACGGCGTTCACTGCGGCCGTGCCGCAATGCGCCCGCCCGGGCCGGTGGGGCAGGACTAAGCTTGGCGCTCGCGCCCCTCGCGCCACCCCCACGCTGAGCCTTGAAACCGCAAGGAAGGACCGGACTGCCATGGCTGACGCCTCGTTCGACATCGTCTCCGAGATCGACCTGGCCGAACTCGACAACGCGATCAACCAGGCCCAGCGCGAGCTGGCCACCCGGTTCGACTTCCGGGGCACCGGCGCGAGCGTCGAGCGCTCCAGTGACGAGGCGGCGCTGATCACGGCCGAGACCGAGGACCGCGTGAAGGCGGCCCTCGACGTGCTCAAGGAGAAGCTGATCAAGCGCGGGATCTCCCTGAAGGCCCTGGACGCGGGCGAGCCGCGCCAGTCGGGCAAGGAGACCAAGATCGACGTGACCTTCAAGCAGGGCCTCTCGACCGAGGACGCGAAGAAGATCGGCAAGATCATCCGCGACGAGGGCCCCAAGGGCGTCAAGCCCCAGGTCCAGGGCGACAAGCTCCGCGTCACCGGCAAGAAGCGCGACGACCTGCAGGAGGTCATCAGCCTCCTCAAGGGCAAGGACCTCGAGGTCGCGCTCCAGTTCACGAACTACCGCTGACGGCGCGTCCGTGAACCGCGACCCGAACGTCGCGATGGTCGCGCTGGTCCTCATGCTCGTGGCCGGGTCGGCCGCCGCGATCGTCGCCGCGCTGCGCGCGGACCGCCGGGCCCGGAAGGGGTCCGGCGACACCGCTGACGAGGACTGAGTCAGCCCGCGAGCCGGTGCGTCAGCCCGGTGTGGCGTTTGCCGGTCCCCTTGGTGCGCACGGCGACCGCGAGGGCCTGCTTCGAGCCGACGAGCACCACGAGGCGCTTCGCGCGCGTGATGGCCGTGTAGAGCAGGTTGCGCTGCAGCATGGTCCACGCGCTCGTGGTCACCGGGATGACGACGGCGGGGTACTCCGAGCCCTGCGAGCGGTGGACGGTGATGGCGTAGGCGTGCACGAGCTCGTCGAGTTCGGCGAACTCGTACTCGACGTCCTCGTCCTCGTCGGTGCGTACGGTCATGGTCTGCGCGACCGCGTCGATGGCCTGGACGAGCCCCACGGTGCCGTTGAAGACCCCGGCCTTGCCTTTCGTGTAGTTGTTGCGGATCTGGATCACCTTGTCGCCCAAGCGGAAGACGCGGCCGCCGTGGCGGCGTTCGGGCAGGCCGTCCTTCGCGGGCGCGAGCGCCTCCTGGAGGCGGGCGTTGAGGTTCCCGGCACCGGGGCCGCCGCGGTGCATGGGGGTGAGGACCTGCACGTCGCGCACGGGGTGGAGGCCGAACCGCTTCGGGATGCGGTGGGCGACGATCTCGACCACGCGGTCGGCGACCTGCTCATTGTCGTCGCACGCGAACCAGAAGAAGTCCGGGTAGCCCTCGAGTTCGGGGAGCACCCCGTGGTTCACCTTGTGCGCGTTGGCGACCACGCCCGACTCGGCGGCCTGGCGGAAGATCCGGGTGAGGCGCACGCGCGGGACGGCGGGCGCGGCGAGGAGGTCGCGGAGGACTTCGCCGGCGCCGACGCTGGGCAGCTGGTCGACGTCGCCGACGAGTAGGAGGTGCGCGCCGGGCGGGACGGCCTTCACGAGCTTGTTCGCGAGGATCGTGTCGAGCATCGACGACTCGTCGACGACGAGCAGGTCGACGTCGAGCGGGTTGTCGCGGTCGTAGGCGGCGTCGCCGCCGGGCCGCAGTTCGAGCATCCGGTGGAGGGTGCGGGCCTCGAAGCCGGTGAGCTCGGCGAGGCGCTTCGCGGCGCGGCCCGTGGGGGCGGCGAGCATGACCTTGGCGCCCTTGGCTTTTGCGAGGGCCACGATCGAGGCGACGGTGAAGCTCTTGCCGCAGCCGGGACCGCCGGTCAGGACCGCCACCTTCTCGGTGAGCGCGAGGCGCACGGCCTCGGCCTGCTCGGGGGCGAGTTCAGCGTCGGAGCGGCGGCTCAGCCACGCGAAGGCCTTGCCCCAGTCGACGTCCGCGAACGCCGGGAGCCGGTCCTCGCCGGTGCGCAGGAGCGCGGTGAGCCCGGCGGCGAGGCCGCGTTCGGCGTGGAAGAACGGTGCGAGGTAGCGGGCGGGGACTGTGGAGTCCTGCGCGGGCACCTCGTCGGCGATCACGTGCTCGCCCGCCGCCGCGAGCTCCGCGAGGGCCGCCGCGACCGGCGCCGGCTCGAGGCCGAGGAGTTCCACGGTGTCGGCGACGAGGTTCGGCGCGGGCAGGAAGCAGTGGCCGGCGTCCGAGGCCTGCGAGAGGGTGTACTGGAGGGCCGCTTTGATGCGCTCGGGGGCGTCGTGGGGGATGCCGACCGCGCGGGCGATCGAGTCGGCGGTGCGGAACCCGATGCCCCACACCTCGTTCGCGAGGCGGTACGGCTCGTTCTTGACGACCCCGATCGCCGCGTCCCCGTACTGCTTGTAGACGCGCACGGCGAGCGACGTGGAGACCTCCACGGACTGGAGGAAGACCATGACCTCCTTGATCGCCCGCTGCTCCTCCCAGGCGGCGGCGATCGCCTTGGTGCGCTTGGGGCCGAGGCCGGGGACCTCGACCAGACGCGCGGCGTCCGCGTCGATCACCTCGAGGGTCTTCACGCCGAAATGCGCGACGATCTTCGCGGCGGTCTTGGGTCCGACCCCTTTGATGAGGCCGGACCCCAGATACCGCTCGATGCCCTGGACGGTGGCCGGCAGCACCGTCCGGTAGGACCGGACCTCGAACTGGCGGCCGTACTTCGGGTGGCTCGACCAGCGGCCCTGGAGCGCCAGCGACTCGCCGACCTGGGCGCCCAGGAGCGGGCCGACGATCGTGACGAGGTCACCGCCGCCGCGCGCCGGGCTGGCGCGGGCGATGGTGTACCCCGTCTCCTCGTTCGCGTAGGTGACGCGCTCGAGGACCGCCGCTAGTTCAGCGGTGTCATGTGCACCGTCGCCGCCCCGGGGTTCCGCCATGGGACAACCGTAGACGGCAGGTGTGTCACCGCTTGTCGGGTTCCGACTCGCCCGCTTCGCCCGGCTCGTCGGCGAGCACCAGCCGGTGCGTCGCGGTCGGCGGGTCGTCGGTGCCCTGCACCGCGTCCGACGGCAGCAGGCGCCAGTCCGGCCGCGCGAAGAACGCCTTGGTCTCGCGGTAGACGATCGGGGTCAGGATCAGCAGGCCGATGAGGTTCGGGAGGGCCATGAGGCCGTTCGCGATGTCCGAAAGCCCCCACAGCAGGTCGAGGCTGGTGACCGCGCCCAGGTAGGAGACGAGCACGTACACGATCCGGTAAGGCAGGATCAGCTTCCGGCCCGTGTACCGCTCGAGGCACTTCTCGCCGTAGTAGGACCAGCCGATGATCGTCGAGAACGCGAACGTGGCGAGGCCGACCGCGACGATGAAGCCGCCGATCGCGCCGCCCGCAGTGCCCGCGCCGCCCAGGCCCTCTTCGAACGCGAGCCGCGTCAGCGCCGAGGAGGTGACCAGCTCGCCGTCGCCGTCGACCGCGCCGAGCACGCCCGTGGAGATGATGACCAGGCCCGTGAGGGTGACGACGATGATCGTGTCGATGAACGTCTGCGTCATCGACACCATCGCCTGGCGCACCGGCTGGTCGGTCCTGGCGGCGGCGGCAGCGATGCCGCCGGTGCCCAGGCCCGACTCGTTCGAGAAGATGCCGCGCGCGAAACCGATCTGGATGGTCAGCAGGATCGCCGAACCGGTGAAGCCGCCGACGGCCGCGCCGCCGGTGAACGCCTGCTCGAAGACCATCGCGAAGGTCGTGCCGAGCACGTCCCAGTTGAAGGCCAGCACCGCGAGCGCGCCGAGCACGTAGAACACGATCATGAACGGCACCAATGCCGCCGAGACGTGCCCGATCCACTTGATGCCGCCGAGGATCGTCACGCCCACGAGCACGAAGATCACCAGGCCGGTGAGGCTCGGGCTCCACCAGGAGTCGGCGGGCAGCTGCGCGTCGATGGCGCTCGTGACGTTCCCGGACTGGACCGCGTTGCCGATGCCGAAGGACGCGATGACGCCGAAGAGCGCGAACAGGAACGCGAGCACCTTCCCGACCGGCCCGCGGATGCCGTCGGACAGGTACCGCTGGGGCCCGCCCGACTGCTCGCCGTTCTTGTTGGTGACGCGGTACTTGACGCCCAGGAGCGCCTCGGAGTACTTGGTGGCCATGCCGAGGAAGCCGGTCACCCACATCCAGAAGAGGGCGCCGGGACCGCCGATCGCGATCGCCGCGCCCACACCGCCGATGTTGCCAACGCCCACTGTGGCGGCGAGCGCCACGGACAGGGCCTGGTAATGGCTCAGGTCGCCTTTGGAGTCCGAGTTCTCACTGCGCTTGAACAGTGCGAGCCACAGGGCGTAGCCCAGTTTGCTGAACTGGATGCCCCTGAGCACGATGGTGAAGATCAGGCCCACGGCGAACAGCGTGAAGATGAGGACCGGGCCCCACACCGCTTCGCCCACGGTCGCCACCGCGGAGCCGTACTCCTCGTTCAGCCCGTCCGCCCAGGACTGGATGGCATTCGTTACCGGGTCGAGGAAGTCCATGAAGTCCACATGCTCCTTTCAGGGATGGTATGCACGGGAAAGTCGGGGTGCTCCCGCGCCCGCAGAGCATATAGGGGATTGTCGGACCCTCCCGGTACGGTGTGGCCATGAGCGAACGATGGTTTGAGGGACCCCTCCTGGGCTTCGACACCGAGACCACGGGTGTCGCGGTGGACCGGGACCGGATCGTCCAGGCGGCGCTGGTGAGCGGCCCGCACCCGGGCGTGGAGACGGCGCGCACCTGGCTGATCGACCCCGGCGTGCCGATCCCCCCGGGGGCCACGCGGGTCCACGGGATCACCGACGAGCGGGTGCAGGCCGACGGGCTCGCGCCTGCCGCGGCTCTCGCGGAGGTCGCCGCCGCGCTGCGCGGCGCCGTCGACGCCGGGGTGCCGGTGGTCGCGTTCCGGGCCGGATTCGACTGCACGCTCCTGTCCTATGAGTTGGAGCGGCACGGCATCGAGCAGCCGGACTGGGTCCGGATGGCGATCGTGGACCCTTCGGTGCTCGACAAGCGCGTGGACCGCTACCGCAAGGGCAAGCGGACGTTGGGCGTCACGGCCGCGCATTACGGTGTGCCGCATGCGCAGGCGCACTCGGCGGCGGGCGACGCGATCGCGACCGTGGGCCTAGCGCGCGCGATCGGCGCGATGTACCCGGAGGTCGGTGGCATTACGGCACCGGAACTCCATGCGGCGCAGGTGCTGTGGCACGCCGAGGACGCCGCGAGCCTGGAGGCGTACTTCCGCCGCAAGGGCCGCGAGGAGGCGGTGGACCGCCGCTGGCCGCTGTGCCGCTGAAACGCTGAGGGCGGCGCTGCTGCGGCACGCGCGGCTCGGTTCGGTTCGGTTCGCGGTCGTTCTACCGTCCACAAACCCCCACCCACCACTAGAAGGGAAAGAACCCTGGCGCCGATCGTGGCAGCCGGCCCCGACAAAAAACCGGCCGAACGAACGCCTGAGGGCCCCGATTCACTCGATCGGGGCCCTCAGTGCAAGTGCGGTTCGCGTTCTAGTGGCCTTCGGCCGGCGCCTCGGGCTCGTAGTACTCGCGCTCTTCGGCTTCGAGCGACTGGCCGACCGGGAGGTCCGCGTCGAACGTCGTGCCGTCCGTGAACGTGAAGGTCACCGTGATGGTGTCGCCGGAGCTGAGCTCCTCCTGGAGGTCCTCGATCAGGAAGTAGGTGCCGGCTTCGGCGCCCTGGTCGAGGCGCACGTAATCGGCCGGGGCGATGCTGATCGGCTCGTAGACCTCTGCGCCGTCGAACTCCTCGGCCGCGGGGGCCTCGGTCGTCGCGTCCGCGCTCGGCTCCTCGGTGGACCCGGCGCCGGTGGTCTCCTCGCCGGCGGGGGTCTCGCCGGTACCCTCGCGGGCTTCCTCCATGGCCTCGGCGGCCTGGGCGGCGGGGTCGACGTACGTCACCGTGCCGGCCTCGGTCGTGATGCTCTGGAGGCTGATCTCCGCGTCGCCCTCGTTGCCGATCCACAGCCGCAGGGCCGCGTCGTCGCCGGCGGCGTAGCCCTCGGCGGAGCTGAACTCGACCTGGAGGTCGCGGAGCGCGATCGTGCCGTGGTCCATGTTGACGCCGGCGATCGCGCTGTCTTTGACCTCGGTCTGCGAGCCGAGGCTCGCGCCGCATGCGGACAGAGCGGTCGCAGCGGCCCCCGCGATCGCGATTGCGGCCGCGCGACGCACCGTGATCGCCGTGCTGATTCCCCTGACCACTGCTGGTCCTCCCTGAGTTCCGACAGGCATGCTGACGACAGCGTAGACGACGAGCACTCCTCGCTTCCCTTGGCCGGGCGCGAGGCGAGCCCTGGATCTCATCCCGGTCCTTTAGCGTTGCACCGCAACGATAGTGGCAACGCAAACGATCATCACGGCAGGTCGCCGCACCTGCCGGAAGGGCGGCGCCCGGCGGGCGCGCGCCACTGAGGAGCAGGCGGGCGACCCGGCCGGACGGGTCGGACACGAAAGAGGGACGCAGGCCTCATTTGTCTCCTCTGCCCGCCGCCCGGAAGCCCAAGGTGCCGTAGAGTAATCAGTCACATACCAATTGACCAGGGAATTCGCGGCGATCCGCTGTCGGGGAAACCCCCGATCCCGTGTTAAGCTGGACACAGCGAAAGGGGTTTCGATCCTATGGGTTTTAGTGTCGGCGAGACCGTTGTCTACCCCCACCACGGGGCCGCACTCGTTGAAGCTGTAGAGACTCGCACCATCGGTGGTATCGAACAGGAATACCTCGTGCTGCGCGTCGAACAGGGTGACCTCACGGTCAAGGTTCCAGCCAAGAACGTCGAGCTCGTCGGCGTCCGGGAAGTCGTCGGCGCCGAAGGCCTCGAAGAGGTCTTCGAGGTGCTGCGCGCCCCGCACACCGAGGAGCCCACCAACTGGTCGCGGCGTTACAAGGCCAATGTCGAGAAGCTCGCCTCCGGTTCCCCGCTGAAAATAGCAGAGGTCGTGCGCGACCTGTGGCGGCGCGACCGCGAGCGCGGACTGTCCGCCGGAGAGAAGCGCATGCTCTCCAAGGCCCGCGAGATCCTCACCGGCGAGATCGCCCTCGCCGAGGACTGCATCAAGACCGAGGCCGACAACATCCTCGACAAGGTCCTGCTCTCGGAGGCCCCGGTCAAGTAGCCGGTCCCCCGACCAGAGCCGCATCAACGTGAGCTTCGATCACACCGCGGACTCCCACGAACGCGCCAGCGTGAACGCGAGTCCCCATACGCCCTTCGTCATCGGGCACGGCAGCGACGTGCACCGCTTCGACGAGGGCCAACCATGCCGCCTCGCCTGCCTGCAATGGCCGGGCGAGGCCGGTTTGGCAGGACACTCCGACGGCGACGTGGCCGCCCACGCGGCCTGCGACGCCCTGCTCTCCGCCGCCGGCCTCGGCGACCTGGGTTCGAACTTCGGCACCGCCCGACCCGAATGGGCCGGAGCCTCCGGTGCCGCCCTCCTCCACGAATCGGCCCGCCGCGTCCGCGCCGCGGGCTGGCTCATCGGCAACGTGTCCGTGCAGGTCATCGGCAACCGCCCCAAGATCGGCCCGCGCCGCGCCGAAGCCGAGACCGCCATGGCCGACGCTGTCGGCGCCCCCGTGCGCCTCTCCGCGACCACCACCGACGGCCTGGGCTTCACCGGACGCGGCGAAGGTCTCGCCGCGACCGCGGTAGCGTTGCTGTACCAGCACTGACCGCCATTCGGAAGTTATCCCATGGACGCAGACCCCACCCGCCGCACCGTCGCGGAGTACCTCCAGCGCGCCGAGATGCTGTACGACCTCGGCCAGGTCGCCGACGCCCGCGCGGAAGTCGACGCCGCACTGCGCGTCGACCCCCTCGACCCCGATGCGAACGCCATGGCCGCCGCCTGCGCGCTCGCCGCCCACGACCCCGACGAGGCGCTCACCTACGCGGGAGCCGCCCTCGCCCACCAGCCCGGGCACTCCCGGGCGATGATCACCCGCGGCTACGCGCTCGCCGACACCGGCAGGCGCGACGAGGCCCTCCAGGCCGCCGCCAGCATGCTCGAACTCGACCGCGCATCGTGGCAGCACCACGTCCACTACGCGCTCATCACCCGCCGCGCCGGCGCCGCCCAGCCCGCCCTCGACGCCGCGTGGAACGCCGTGAACCTCGCGCCCTCCCAGCCCCGCACGCACCTGGCGCTGGCCGCGATCGCCGAGAGCCTCGACATGGACGACCTCGCGAAACGCTCGCGTCAAGCCGCTGAGGACCTCGAACCCGACCGCGCCGCCGGCGTCGAGGAAGTCCTGCAGGGCTTCGCGCCGGGCGACAGCCTGCCGCCGGAAGCCCGCCGCATCCCGCGCCGCTGGGTCGACGCCGACGCGGCCGACCCCGAGTGGCGCAGCAAGATCTACGGCAGCGGCCTCTTCCGCGGCGCGCTCGGACGCTCGGTGCTCCTCGGCATCGCCGTCGTCTTCGCCGTCCCGGCCCTGCTCGGCAGCGAGATCGACCCCGGCCCGCGGCTGTTCCTCGCCGTCGTCGCCGTCGCCGCATGGGTGGGATGGTTCACAGTTCTGCGCAGGCACCGCAACCCCGAGTGACCTTTCACGCGCGGCACTCGTTACTCCTTCACCACGATCTTTGGAGGACGAGCTAGTGACGACCTGCTGGGTTCCCGGGGCCGACGAGAGTCCCTACAACATCCACAACCTGCCGTTCGGGGTCTTCTCGACCGCCGACGAGACGCTGCCGCGGATCGGCGTCCGCATCGGCGACCAGATCCTCGACATGCACAAAGCCGTCCTCTCGGGCGACTGCCAGTCCTGCGCCGCCTGCACCGCCCTGCGCGACCCCGCCCTCAACCGGCTCCTGTCGCTCGGCAAGCCCGCCTGGAAGCAGATCCGGACCCAGACCCAGGAGGCCCTCACCGAATCGAGCATCCAGGACACCGCGACGAACTGGCTCACGCCGCTCAGCGACGCGATCATGCACGCCCCGCTCCTGGTGACCGACTACGTCGACTTCACCATGCGCGCACCCCACGCCGCCCGCATCCACCCGCGCGCCTCCAACGGCCGCGCCTCGACGATCATCCCCTCCGGCCTGGACCTCATCCGCCCCGCCGGGCACCGCCTCGGCGACGACGGCCGACCCGTCTTCGGGCCCACCCGCGCCCTCGACATCGAAGCCGAGGTCGGCTTCATCATCGGCGGCGAATCGCAGCTCGGGCAGCCGGTGTCCCCGGACGCGTTCGAGGACCACGTGTTCGGCGCCGTCCTCCTCAACGACTGGACCGCCCGCGACTTCGCCGAACTCGAGACCGACGGGCTCGGCCCGTTCGCGTCCAAGTCGTTCGCGACCTCCATGAGCGCGTGGGTGACCCCCATCGAAGCGCTCAACGCCGCCCGCACCACCGCACCCGTGCCCAACGCCGACATGGCGTCCTACCTGAAAGAATCCGACCGGTACGGGTTCGACCTGCACCTGAGCATCGAAGTGAACGGCGTCGCCGTCGCCGGGGCCGACTTCGCCGAGTCCTACTGGACCCCCGCGCAGCAGCTCGCCCACCTCACCTCCGGCGGCGCACTCCTGCGCCCGGGCCTGCTCTACGGCTCCGGCGAGGCCGTCACCGGCCAGTTCAACCTCGAGAACGGCGACACGGTCAAAGTCACCGCGACCGCTCCGGGCCCGCGCGGCACCACCATCGCCCTCGGCGAGGTCGAGACCCGCGTCCTGCCGCCCATCACCTGACGCACCGCCGTCGGTCACGACCGCGTCCCGGCAGCCCGGGACGCGAAACCGGCCGGTACCGCAATCGCGGTACCGGCCGGGAAACGAGTGATCAGACCAGGACGGTCTTCGCGCTCGGGGCGAGCTCGGCGATCAGCTCGACCTCGACCGGAGCGCCCAGCGGCAGCTCGGCCACGCCGACCGCGCTGCGCGCGTGCGTCCCGGCCTCGCCGAAGACCTCCCCGAGCAGCTCCGAAGCGCCGTTGAGCACCTTCGGCTGACCGGTGAACCCGGGCGCCGAAGCCACGAAGCCCACGACCTTCACGATCCGCACGACCTGGTCGAGCGGCGCGATCGACGCCACCGCGGCGAGCGCGTTCAACGCGCAGATCCGCGCCAGGTCGTAGCCCTGCTCGGGGTCGACCTCGGCGCCGACCTTGCCGGCCGCCACAAGCGAACCGTCGACCATCGGCAGCTGCCCCGACGTGTACACGTAGTCACCGGAGCGGACGGCCGGCTGGTAGGCGGCCAGCGGCTTCACGACCTCCGGCAGCGAGAGTCCCAGGCGCGCCAGCGCCTTGTCCACATCGGTCACCGCTACTGCTCCTTCTTGCGCTTGAAGTACGCCACGAGCTGCTCCGAGTTCTGGCCGGGCAGGACCGTGACCAGTTCCCAGCCTTCGTCCCCGAAGTTGTCGAGGATCATCTTGGTGTTGTGGATCAGCAGCGGCGCGGTGAGGTACTCCCATTTCTCCATGCGCCCACAGTACGGCGTCTTGATCCGGCGGCGTCGCACCGCTACGCTCAGAGTGCGTCGCCTCCCCCGAAGTCCTTACGGTGCGCCGTCACGGACCGCACCAGTCGAACCAGGGAGTTCCCGTGTCGTCAGACACCAGTGCGCCGTCCGCAGCAGCCGCGCCCCATGACGAACCGTCCAGCGGTGCGGCGGCCCCGCCGCCCGAGATCCCCGAGCAGCGGGTCCAGACCGCCGCGATGCCCGGCCGGCACGAACCGCCGCACAAAGAGTCGAACCGCTTGTGGACGTGGATCATCGCGGCCGCCGCCGCCGCGTTCTGCATCGCACTCGTCCTCGGCGCGATGCGCCTGTTCGTGGACGTCGGCGACGTCCACGACACCCCCGAACGCACCGTCGACGCGTTCCTCGGGGCCCTGCTCGACCAGCGCGACGCCGCAGCCGCCGCCACCTGGCTGTGCGCCGACAAGGCCGACCGCGACCTGAGCGAGGCCGTCACGGCCCTGTCGTTCATCGACGGCCCCGGCGACTTCGCTTGGGGCGCAGTCGAGGAGACCGGCCGCTCGGTCGGCGCGGCCACCGTCACGGCCGAGATCCGCGTCGGCGGCAACGACGGCGCCTACTCGGACCCGGCCACGTGGGAGTTCGCGCTCGTGGCCGAGGAAGGCGAGCCGCAATGGCTCATCTGCGGGATCACCGCGGAATGACTAGACTCCGATGAATGACTGCCTCAGCGTTCCCGGTGCCGCGCCTGCACATCGTCACCGGGAAGGGCGGCACGGGCAAGACCTCGGTCGCGGCCGCACTGGCCCTGGCGCTGGCCGGCACCGGCAGGCGGGTCCTGCTGGTGGAGGTCGAAGGGCGCCAAGGGATCGCGCCGCTGTTCGAGGCGCCGTCGCTGGGGTATGAGGAGCGGCATCTGGCCGCGGGGCTCGACGGCGGGGAGGTCTTCGGGCAGTCGGTGGACGCCGATGAGGCGCTGCTCGACTACCTGACGATGTTCTACCGGCTCGGGTCGGCGGGGAAGGTGCTGCAGAAGTTCGGGGCGATCGACTTCGCGACGACGATCGCACCGGGCCTGCGGGACATCCTGCTCACCGGGAAGCTCAAGGAGGCGGCGTCGCGCACCGAGTCGGGGCGGATGGCGTACGACGCGGTCGTGCTGGACGCGCCGCCGACGGGGCGGGTGGTGAAGTTCCTGAATGTGACCGTGGAGAGCGGGCGGCTGGCGAAGACGGGCCCTATCGGGAAGCACTCGCGGTCGGTGGCGCGGATGCTGCATTCGTCGCTGACGGCGGTGCATGTGGTGACGACGCCGGCGGCGATGCCGGTGCAGGAGACCGTGGACGCGTACAAGGAGCTCATGGCCGCCGACCTGCCGGTGGGGCAGCTGGTGCTGAACAAGGTCGCCGGCGCGAAGGCCGTGGAGGTCGATGCGGCGCAGATCAGGGCGGGCCTGGAGCGGGCGGGATTGCACCCGGATGACGCCCTGGTGTCGGGCCTGGTCGAGGAGTACGCGGCAGCGAGGGCCGAGATCGAGTCGGTGGACGCGTACCGTGACCGCCTGGAGCAGCTCGGCCGGCCTGTCGCCGAGCTCCCGCTGCTCCCTGAAGGCGTGGACCTTTCGGGTCTCTACCAGCTCGCCCGCGTCCTGCGGCCCGGCATCATCGGAGGACGGCGCAATGGCTGAGATCCCTGAGCTCGACATCGACGCCCTGCTGGGCGACGAGGGCAAGCATGTGATCGCCTGCTGCGGTTCGGGAGGCGTCGGGAAGACCACGACCGCGGCGGCGCTTGCGCTGCGCGCGGCGGAGGTCCACGGGCGACGCACGGTGGTGCTCACGATCGACCCGGCCCGGCGGCTCGCGCAGTCGCTGGGGATGGAGGCCCTCGGCAATGTGCCGAAGGCGGTCGAGGCGGTGCGCGGCGGTTCCCTGGACGCGATGATGCTCGACATGAAGCGCACCTTCGACGAGGTGGTGGCCTCGCATACGACCCCGGAGCGGGCGGCGGAGATCTTCGCGAACCCGTTCTACCAGGCGGTGTCGTCGACGTTCTCGGGCACGCAGGAGTACATGGCGATGGAGAAACTCGGCCAGCTCCGCGCGACCGGGCAGTGGGATCTCATCGTGCTCGACACGCCTCCCTCACGGTCGGCCCTGGACTTCCTGGACGCCCCCGCGCGGCTCGCGCGGCTGCTCGACGGCCGGGTCATCCGGCTGCTGTCGGCTTCGACGCCCGGCGCGCGGCGGTCGATGCTGTCGCTCATGGGCGCGAGCGCGGCGGTGTTCACCCGCGTGTTCAACAAGGTCCTCGGCGGGCATCTGCTCACGGATGTCGCGGAGTTCACCGCGAGCCTGGAGGACACCTTCGGCGGTTTCCGCAAGCGCGCGGAGGCGACCTTCCGGGCCCTGCAGGACGACCAGACCTCGTTCCTGGTGATCGCGGCCCCTGAGCCGGCGGCGGTGGGCGAGGCCGTGTACTTCACGCGGCGGCTCACCGAGGAGCGGATGCCGCTCGACGGGATGATCCTGAACCGGCTGACCCCGGTCGCGGCGGACCTGACGGCGGAGCGGGCCCTCGGCGCGGCCGCGGCCCTCGAGGAGTCCGACGCGGACGACCCGGTCGCGGCGGTCCTGCGGACCCACGCGGACCTGGCCCGGCGGCGCGCCGCCGAAGAGCGGGTCGCGGCCCGGTATGCGGCGGCGTGCCCGGAGGTCCCGCAGCGGCGGCTGCCGTCGCTGGGTGTCGAGGTCGTGGATCTGGATGACCTGCGTGCGTTCGGCGCGGTGGCCGCGGGCGCTTGACGGTCGTTTATCCGCCGATGGTCGGTGCGGGCGTTCGGCGGCGGCGTTCTCTTGCGAGTGTTCGTGGAGGCCGTGGCCGCGAGCGTTGGTCGTTCGGTTGCGGCCCGCCTCGCTGTGGGTTGGGCCGGCGATTTTTGTGCCGCTTTTTCCGGCGGGTTTTCAGGCGGCTGTTCGGCCGCGGGTTGCTGGGTGAGGTTGGTGCGGGCGCACCGGCGCCTTTGCCGGTGCTCCCGCGTATATCTCCTCGCGAGGTGTCCTGGCAGGAGCCGCGCGGGAGTGCACTCCCGCGCGGTCTTCGGGGGCGGCCCCCGGGGTTCCCACATTCGCCGCCAGTCCTGCCAGGACCGGATCGCCACTCCGCACTTCCACCACCACCGGCGAAGCAGCTGTTTTTGCTATCAACAATCACAGGTCCGGTACCGGATGCCAAGTACTCTTTTCCGACCTGTGGATAACTTTGCGAAATTTGCTTATTTTGCCTGTTCGTGAGGCGTAGAGTTATCCACAGGACCCGTGGTGGCACGAGGGCATGAAAAACGCGCCCGGACGGGGATGCCGTCCAGGCGCGATGCTGATGCCTTTCATCGAGAGGCTCGCCGGTAAGAAGTTCACGTCTACCGGTATCCGGCGCCGGTTGCCCTTGCGGGCGCTTCGCTGCTCCTCCTCAAGTGCGACCTCGAAGACCGCTCTCCAGGAGCGGACGTCTGCGTGCCTGCGCAGCAGTGCCCTCCGCTCCCGCTCGGTCATGCCGCCCCAGACGCCGAACTCGATGCGATTGTCGAGCGCGTCGGCGAGACATTCCAGCCGTACCGGACAGCCTCGGCACACTTTCTTGGCGTTGTTCTGCTCTGCCCCTTGCACGAACAGGGCGTCAGGATCACCTTCCTGACATAGCGCCTTGGTCGTCCAGTCGATCAGCAGTCCCATCCGCATGACCTCCCCGTGAGATCTTTCCCCTTCATACCCCCCGACGACTACATTCGAGTGACCTCTCGATCACTCAATGTGGCCGTCAGAACGGACCTTACACCTCTCGTAAGGGTTTGACTACTCTCCGAGACGAAAATCGGACGCCGTGGGACGGCTTCACCCCTACGGTTCACTACGCGATGGCAGCTCGCGATAATAACGATTCCGATACGAGCGCATCTCCCCTTCCGGATCGGGGCGTCTCAATTGCGGGCATAGATGTCGCCTTGCACGCGAGACGCCTTCCGGTTGGAGGAAGCTGCCGCTTCGCACTTCCCGACGTTCGTTCTAATCTGAGGCGGTGGAGACCTTGATACGCGACCGGAGTCCCCTGAGGGACGGCATCGCGCTGCTGATCTGCGGTGTGCTCGCCGGCGTGCTCGCGGCCGCAGCCGCCTTTCCCCTTGTCGGACTCGGCGGCCTCGTCGCCGAGAACAGCGTCAACTCGTTCGAGTCGCTGCCGACAGAACTCACACAACCCACCTTGCCGCAGACGACCTATGTGTACGCCTCCGATGGCGAGACGCTCATCACCTCCTTCTACGAGGAGAACCGCCGCGAGGTCTCCCTCGACGAGGTCTCCCCTGTCATGATCAACGCACTCCTGGCGGCCGAGGACTCGAAGTTCTACGAGCACAACGGAGTCGACTGGGCCGGCATCATTCGGGCCGCCGTGGCGAACCAGGGCGGCGACTCCCAGGGGGCGTCGACACTCACCATGCAGTTCGTACGCAATACCCTGATCTACTCGGCTTCAACCATCGACGACGTGATCGCCGCATCCGAGGACACGTACGAACGCAAGCTCCGAGAAGCCCGATACGCCATGGGCATCGAAGAGACGATGTCCAAAGAGGAGATCCTCGAGGGCTACCTGAACGTGATCTACCTCGGCAACCAGGCCTACGGCGTGCACGCCGGCTCGTACACGTACTTCAACAAGTCGCCCAGCGAGCTCACCGCCGCCGAGGCCGCGACCCTCGCCTCGCTGCCGAAATTCCCCTCGCTCGCCGACGGCCTCCTCGACGGCGAAGGCGACGACAAGGCGATCATCGACCGCCGCAACTGGATCCTCGACCGCATGGTCGGACTCGGCACCATCGAACAGGCCGAGGCCGACGAGGCCAAGACCCTGCCGCTCGGCCTGAACCCGCGCCCCGTCCGCAGCGAGTGCGTCGACGTCGCGACGCCCAACTGGGGCTTCTTCTGCGACTACTTCAAGGAGTGGTGGATCGACCAGGAGGCCTTCGGCGAGACCGAACGCGACCGCCTGAGCCTGCTCAAGCGCGGCGGCTTCAAGATCGTGACCAGCCTCGACGCGGAACTCCAGGACAAGGCGACCGAACGCCTCACCGAAGAGGTGAGCGTCAACAACTCCGCCGCGCTCGGGTCGGTCACCATCACCCCGGGCACCGGGCACGTGCGCGCAATGGCCGTGAACCGCAACTACAGTCTCGACCAGACCGAGAACAAACCGCGCACCGACGGCGACGACTCCAAGCCGTCGAACTACCCGAACACGACCATCCCGCTCCTCAGCGGCAACGACGAGGTCTCCGGCTACCCGGCGGGCTCGACGTTCAAGATCTTCACGATGCTCGCCGCCCTCGACGCGGGCTTCCCGCTAAAGACCGCGCTCCCCTCGCCCTCGCGACTCACCTCGCAGTACCTGACCGGCGAGAGCGACCCCTCCGCGTGCGGGAGCATCGTCAACCAGAACCAGCGCCACTGGTGCCCCACCAACGACGGCAACTGGTCCTCCGGGCCGATGAACATGTGGGCCATGTTCGGACGCTCCTCGAACACCGCGTTCGTCCAGCTGCAGCAGGCCGTGGGCACCAGCAAGGCCTACGAGGCCGCCGTGGCCTCGGGGATCGACTTCGCCCCCAGCAGCGAAGCGGCCAAGCGCGCCGAAGCCGGCGACCTCGACGACTACGGCACCTTCACCCTCGGATTCGACGCGACCACCCCGCTCGAGATGGCCGAGGCCTACGCGACCGTGGCCGCCGAAGGCCTCCACTGCGAGCCGCTGCCGGTGATGCAGGTGATCGGCGCGGACGGCAAGGAACTGCCCGATGCCGCTGCACCCCAATGCGACCAGGCCTTCCCGAAGGAGGTCGCGAACGCGGCCGTCAGCGCCGGGCGCTGCGTCGTCGGCCAGCGCCCCGAAGGCACCCAGTGCTCGGGCAACGGCACCGCGGCCTCGTACACCGGGGACTTCGGCCGGCCGCTGTTCGGCAAGACCGGTACCGCGGACTCGAACCGCTCGTACTGGTTCATCGGTTCGACGCCGAACGCGACCACGGCGACCTTCGTCGGCGACCCGGACGCCAGCTTCCGGTCCAATGTGGCCACTGACTCGTTGAAGGACTCGGTCAAGGAGGTCGGCGTCTCGATCCTGAAGTCGGCGGTGAAGGACCTCGACGAAGAGGACTGGAGCAAGCCGACCAAGGCGATGAGCACCGGCAAGAACCTGGTGTCGATCCCGTCCATCGACTGCATGGACCCCGACGACGCGCGGTCGCGCGTGGCGAACGCCGGGTTCGACGCGTCGATCGCGGCCGGCACGTTCGACTCCGACTGCAAGGAGGGCGAGGCGTTCTCGACCTCGATGACGGGTTCGGCGCCGAGCGGCAGCCCGATCTACATCCTCGTCTCCAACGGCAAGGACTACAAGGAGGAGGACGAGAAGCCCGAGGACGGCACGACGCCGCCGGACGGCACTCCCCCGGATCGGGACTGACGCGGTCCCGAGAGGGTCACCGCTGCAGGCGAACTGCGGGCCCGCGCCTTTCGGCGCGGGCCCGCAGTCCTTTTGGGAGGAAGGAAGTTCGTCAGGTGGCCTTGGGCATCACCAGGGTGCCGGGGGCGGCCCGGTCGGTGGGGGTGGTCTTGTGGCCGTCGTCGTGGAGGTGGTTGCCTTCGCGGAGTTGGCCGTCGCGGATGGTGACGGCGCGCTGGGCGCGCTCGGCCACTTCGTGGTCGTGGGTGATGATGAGGATGGTCAGGCCCTCGGCGTGCAGTTCGTCCAATGTGGCCATGATGGAGTCGGCGGTCTTGGAGTCGAGGTTGCCGGTGGGCTCGTCGCACAGCAGCAGGCTCGGCCCGGCCGCGAGGGCGCGGGCGATCGCGACGCGCTGGCGCTCGCCGCCCGAGAGGGTGGTCGGCAGGGCGTCGAGGCGGTGGGACAGGCCCACGAGTTCGAGCTTCTCGCGTGCGATCTGGCGCCGCTTGCGCTTGGGGACCCCTTGGTAGACCAGGGACATGGCGACGTTCTCGGTCGCGGTGCGGTGGGCCATGAGGTGGAAGGCCTGGAAGATGAAGCCGATCTTGTCGGCGCGCAGCTGGGTGCGGTGCGCCTCCTTCATCTTGGAGGTGTCGTGGCCGTCGAGCCAGTACGTGCCCGCGGTGGGGGCGTCCAGGAGCCCGAGGAGGTTCAGGAGGGTCGACTTGCCCGAACCGGAGGGTCCGACGATCGCGACGTACTCGCCGTCGTCGATGCGCAGCTCGACCGGCTTCAGGGCTTCGACGGGCGGCGGACCGGGGTAGGTCATGCCCACGCCGTCGAGCTCGATGAGCGCGCGGTCGCTCGCGGCGGGTCCGGCATCGGCGACGCGCGCGAACACCGCGGTGTCGTCGGCGGGGCCGTTCGCGGCTCCGCCGCTGACGGTCGGCAGGATCATGGTCGCGTCGTCTTCGGTCACGTCTCCAAGACGCCCGGACCGTCGCGAGTGGTTGCACGCCGCGGCGAGTTTGCGTTGCGGCAGGGCCGGCGGGTGCTAGGAGAACGCGAAGTCGGCCGAGATCGGGCGGTGGTCGGAAGCGGTCGCGTCCAGTACGTCCGAGCCCGTGGCCTCCATGCCGCGGTACAGGACCTGGTCGATTCGCGCCATGGGCGTGTCGGCGGGCCAGGTGAAGCCGAAGCCCTTGCCGGCGTCGGCTTGCGCGGAGTGCAGCTGGTAGGTGATCGGCGCGAGCGCGCGGTCCTGGGAGGTGCCGTTCAGGTCGCCGGCGAGGACGACGCGTTCCAGCTGCTCGTCGGCGAGGGCCTCGCCGAGGAGGCGGGCGGTCTCGTTGCGCTGGGCGGAGGTGAAGCCTTCGGAGTTGACGCGCACGGAGAGCAGGTGGGCGACGTAGAACGCGACGGGTTCGCCGTCGATCTCGATGGCGGCGCGGAACGCGCGGGCCCAGCCGAGGTCGAGGTCGACCTCGTTGGAGTCGACGACGGGGTGCGTGGACCAGAGGGCCACGGTGCCGTAGGAGACCGAGTACTCGTACTGGTCTTCGAGGACGTCGCTCCAGGCGTGGCGCTGGTCCTCGGTGAGTTCGACGAGGACGATGACGTCGGGTTCGGCGGCGAGGAGGGTCGCGGCGGTGCCGGCGGCGTCGGTGTTGTCGGCGTTGACGTTGTGGGCGACGACGCGGAAGTCGCCGTCGCCGCTGTGCTTGTCGGGGATGAGCGCGGCGTACATCTGGAACCAGACGAGGCCGGGCAGGATCGCGCAGATGATGGCCAGGGGCCGGCGGCGGATCGCGGCGAGGACGAGGAGGAGCGGGACGGCGAGGCCGAACCAGGGCAGGAACGTCTCGATGAGGCTGCCGAGGTTGAACCAGCGGTTGGGGATGAACCGGTGGAGGAGCAGGATCGCTGCGAGGAGCAGTGAGAGGACGATGACCGCCCCGCTGAAGATCTTCCCGCCCGTCGATGATCGGCTCACCCGCCGCCGCCTTTCTCCGTGTGAGCGGCGCTGCCGCGCCGGTCGCGCCGCCGGGTGGCGGCGCGGTCCCGACAGGTTAGCCGCCCTCGGCGAGCAACGGCGAATGCCGGGCTGCGGTCACAAGCCCGGCATTCGCAACGTCGGCGGCGGCAGTGGGAGGTGAAGCGTCGGCTGCACTCCATGCCGGCGGGCGGGCCGGGTCCGTGAAGCCTAGCGGCGAACCGGGTACCGGAGGTGGAGGGCGCGCTTGCCCTGGACGACGACCGGGTCCTCCAAGAGCACGTGCTTGCCGCCGAGGTTCGCGAAATAGGGGATGCCCTCGCCGAACAGCACCGGAACGAGGCTGACGCACACCTCGTCGACCAGGCCGAGCGCGAGCGCCTGCTGGGTCACGTTCGCACTGGCGATCGTCACGTCCTTGCCGCCGGCGATCTCCCTCGCGCGAGCGATCGCGGCCTCGACGCCGTCGACGAACGTCGTGGTCGGCCACTGCTCGGCCGCGTTCTCCGGAGGGTGATGCGTGACCACGACGACCGGCGTGCCGGCCGGGTGCTTGTCGCCCCAGCCCTCGGCGATGTCGAACAGGCGCCGGCCGGCGATGAGGGCGCCGGTGTTCTCGGTCATGTCGCGCAGGAGCTGTGCGCTGGCGTCGTCGACAGCGAAGGTGACGACTTCGTTCGGGTTGGGCACGTCCACCGCTCCGGCCGAATACCAGTCGAACAGCTCGCCGATCTGGTCGTCCGGCTGCGCGATGTAACCGTCCAAGGACATCGTCATGTGGCTGAAGATCTTGCTCATGGTGGATCCCGTCTGCGAGAGGCGCCGGTCGGTTCCGGCGCTCACGGTTATGACGATGCGGCCCTTCACAATTCATCGTCGCGTCTCCGATGGGGAATCGCCGGGGAATCCAGTCCTGAGCAGCCCTGACGTACCTGGAGCCGCAGGTCGGCGGGCAAGGAAAAATCCCAGCCCATCCGCCCTGTCGGGCGTCTGAACTGGGATTACGTTGGCGGTGGCGGTGGGATTTGAACCCACGGTTGAGGGTTACCCAACACTCGCTTTCGAGGCGAGCTCCTTCGGCCGCTCGGACACGCCACCGCCGAGAACACTACCGGATCGCGGGGGCGCGCACTGCGGCGGGATCGGCGATCCAGCTCACAGCCAGTCCTCGCAAATTCATGGGATGTTTATGAGAAGCTGGCGTCATGACTGCACACATCTCCGCCAAGCCGGGCGACATCGCCGAGAGCGTCCTCCTGCCCGGGGACCCGCTGCGTGCGAAGTGGATCGCCGAGAACTTCCTCACGGACGCGACCTGCTACACCGAGGTCAGGAACATGTTCGGGTTCACCGGCACCTACAAGGGCAAGCGCGTGTCCGTGCAGGGCACCGGGATGGGCCAGCCGTCCGCCTCGATCTACACCCACGAGCTGCTGGACGTGTACGGCGTCACCACGGTGGTGCGGGTGGGCTCGGCGGGCGCGATCCACGATGACATCGAGCTGCGCGACGTGGTGGCCGGCATCGGCGCCTCCACGAACTCCTCGATGAACCGGATCCGCTTCAACGGCGTCGTCGACTACGCGCCGGTGGCCGACTTCGGGCTGCTGCGCGCCGCCGTGGACGCCGCGGGCGCACGCGGGGTCAACCTGCACGTGGGCCAGCTGTACTCCTCGGACACGTTCTACACCGACGCCCCCGACGTCGAGGCGAAGCTCGCCGACTACGGCATCCTCGCCATCGAGATGGAGGCCGCGGCGATCTACACGCTCGCCGCGAAGTTCAAGGCCCGCGCCCTGGCGCTGTGCACCATCTCCGACCACATCCTCAAGGGCACCGAGCTGCCCGCGGCCGACCGCCAGGAGTCGTTCTCCGAGATGGTGGAGATCGCCCTGGACGCCGTCACCGCGTAACGCACCGCCTGAGGCCCGGCTCGGTCGAGCCGGGCCTTTCGCCTACCCCGCAGCGGGATCCGCGAGGACCGCGGCGAGCTCGGCCCCGAGGTAGGGGCCGAGGGTCGCGGCGTACGTGTTGGTGAGGTGCGCGTCGTCGCGGTAGACGAGCACGTTGCCGACCACCGGCGGGCAGGCGCCGCCGTCGCAGATGTACCCGGTGAGGTCGACCTTGTGGACCCCCGCGGGGACCTCCAGGGCCGCGAACGCGCCCTCGTCGTAGTAGGAGGCACGGTCGACGGTGCACTCGTTCGCGTTGGGCCCGTTGAGGTCCACGCAGAGCGGGATGTCGAAGCGGGGGCTCGGGGTGTCGCGCAGTGCGACGACGGCGGTGCCGGTCGCGAGGAGCTGCTCGTACCGGTCGGTGTAGTCGGGGAAGGTCTCGTACGCCTCGTAGCCGACCCGGGAGCCGTAGGTGAGCACCAGGTCGGGCCCGATGGCATCGATCTCGGCGACGACCGCGTCGTTCCAGGCGGCGCAGGAGCGGTAGCGCTCCTCGCCGAGGTCCGCCTGGCCGGTCTCGATGATGCAGGCGTTCTTGGTGAACGCGATGACGTGCCAGTCGTGCGTCGCGGCGGCGTCGAGCACCGCGGGGAGCCACTGCCAGATCTTGGAGCCGCCGTACATGACGACGGTGGCGGCGGCGCCCGCGCCGTCGGCCGCCCCGTCCTCCTCCAGGTCGCCGTCGCCGGGACTGAAGTCGCAGCGGATCGGCTCGTACCCCTCCATGGTCTGGTTGCAGCGGCCCGAGAGCGCCGGGTCGTAGTCCAGGGCGGCGTCGAGCGTCGAGGGCGTGAAGTCCGCTTCGGGCACCTCGACGCCCTCGGCGAGGACGGCCGCGCCGGGGTAGCGGGCCGGGTCGTTCGCGGCCTCGGCGAGCCGGTCGCGCTCGTAGGCGATGTACCCGGCCAGGGCGGCGCAGGCGGCGAGCGCGAGCGCCATGAACGCCGCGCCGAGGGCGAAGGCGCCGCGCCTGGTGCGCTGGCCGAGGCCGGTGGCGGGGAGGCGCCGCTCGAGGGCCCAGTGCGTGGCGGCCGCGAGCGCGGTCGCGGCGGCGAGGACGGCGAGGCCGCCGGGGAGGGTCGCGGTGTCGCGGCCGGTCGCGGAGAGGTAGCAGATGAGGATCGGCCAGTGCCAGAGGTAGAGCGTGTAGGAGAGGTCGCCGAGCCACTGGACGAACCCGGTGTTGAGCAGGCGCCCGGCGCCGGCGCCGGGGCTGAGGGACGCGGCGATGACGACCGCGCAGGCCCCGCCGACGGGCCAGAGCGCGGCGAGCCCGGGGAACTGGGTGCTCTCGAGGAAGAAGCCCGCGCCGAGGAGGACGGCGACGCCGGCCCAGCCGAGCAGTGCGGCCGTCCATGTCGCTTGGGGCGCTGCGGGGTCGGTGAAGGCGGTGCGCAGGCGCGGGAGGGCCAGGGCGAGGAGGCCGCCCGCGGCGAACTGCCAGAGGCGGGCGCGGAGGTCGAAGTACGCGAAGGCCTGGTTCGCGGCGGTCTCCCACAGCGCGAAGGCGAACGAGGCGGCGAAGACGAGCGTGAGGGCGGCGGCGAGGGTGCGGCGGGGGCTGCGTCCGGTGCGGGCGGCGAGGCCGACCGCGGCGGCGATGAGGAGCGGCCAGAGCACGTAGAACTGGGCTTGGACGCCCATTGACCAGTAGTGCTGGACGATGCTCGCGCCGTTGTTGGAGGAGAGGTAGTCGACGGAGTTGAAGGCGAGGTGCCAGTTGGCGTAGTAGAGGGCCGCTGAGAGGAGGTCGCCGAGCTGCTGGATCCAGGTGGCGCGCGGGAGCCAGAGGACCGTCATGGCGACGCTCGCGGCGACGACGACGAGGGCGGGCGGGAAGATGCGGCGGACGATGCGGGAGGCGAAGGCGAGGGGGGCGACCGAGCCGGTGCGGTCGACCGAGCGGAGGAGGCTCGCAGTGATGAAGAAGCCCGAGAGCAGGAGGAACACGTCGACGCCGCCGGAGACGCGGTCGAACCAGATGTGGTAGACGGCGATGACGACGATGGCGAGGCCGCGGAGGCCGTCGATCTCGCGCAGGCGCGGCGGCCGGGCGGCCGGTGGTGCGGGCGCGGGGGTGGCGATCGGGGTGTCGCTGGTGCTCACGCGGTTGCTCATCGAACTCCGGGGGAGGGGGCGTGCTGGGGGCACGGCGTTGGGGGCGCGGCGTCGGGCGCGGCTTTGCGGGCGCGCGCGGTGGTTCCCCGAGGGTAGCCGCGGCAGGTTGCGGGGGAACGGGGCGGTTGCGGCGGCGCGCGGGGGTGGAACGCGAGTACGGCGGTTCGCGGCGGATACCCGCAAATCGGGCATCAGGAGGCACCCCCGATTCCAGGGTGCCCGGCGGGTACGACATCGGCCTGAGGCCGGGAGCGATGCCGCAGGTGGACGGCTCGGGCTGTGAGCGGAGCGCCTGGTGGACGAGGCTCGGCGCCTCGGCGAGGAAGCAGGTGGACGACCTTCGCAACCGGCTGTGAACCCGCCGGTGAACAACTGAATTACCGGTGCGGCGAATGCGTTGACACGCGCGGATCGGCGGGACACAATAAGCTTGCCTTAACGATCGTTAAGGGACGCTGTTTCGGCAAGGAGGCCGTGACGTGGAATTCGGGGACTACCCGGCTGAGCGCGAGCGGATCGAGCGCGGTGGCGCCGAGAAGTACCACCAGGCCGCCGCGGCAGCGGGCAAGTACCACGCGCGCGAGCGCATCCGGCGCCTGTGCGACCCCGACTCGTTCCGCGAGGACGCCCTCTGGGCCAACCCGGACCCCCGACTCCCCGCCGACGGCGTCGTCGTCGGCACCGCCACCGTGCAGGGCCGCCCCATCCGGCTCGTCGCCAACGACTCCACCGTCAAGGCCGGATCCTGGGGCGCGCGCACCGTCGAGAAGATCATCCGCACCGTCGAGGCCGCCCAGCTCGAGCAGCACCCGATCGTCTACCTCGTCGACTCCGCCGGCGCCCGCATCACCGACCAGGTGCAGCTCTTCCCCGGCCGCCGCGGCGCCGGCCGGATCTTCCACGAGCAGGTCCGCGCCTCCGGAAAGATCCCGCAGGCCTGCGCGCTCTTCGGACCCAGCGCCGCCGGCGGCGCCTACATCCCCGCGTTCTGCGACATCGTCGCCATGGTCGACGGCAACGCCTCCATGTACCTCGGCAGCCCCCGCATGGTCGAGATGGTCACCGGCGAGAAGACCACCCTCGAGGACATGGGCGGCGCCCGCGTCCACTGCGAGCAGTCCGGCGTCGGGCACTTCCTGTGCCGCAACGAGGACGAGGCCATCGCCTCGGTCAGGCGCTGGCTCTCCTACCTGCCGTCGAACTGGACGCAGCCCGCACCCGTGCGCGCGGCCCGCCCGCCGCTCCCGGTCGACCTCGCCGCCCAGATCCCCGCGAGCGAATCCGCCCCGTTCGACATGCACGCGTTCCTCGACGGGCTCGTCGACCGCGACTCCGTGCTCGAAGTGCAGGCCCGCTGGGCCGGCGAGCTCATCACCGCGTTCGCGCGCCTCGACGGCCGCCCCGTCGGCATCGTCGCCAACAACTCCGCCGTGCGCGGCGGCGTCCTGTTCTCCGACTCCGCCGACAAGGCCGCCCGCTTCGTGTCCACTTGCGACTCGTTCAACGTGCCGCTGCTGTTCCTCGCCGACGTCCCCGGCTTCATGGTCGGCTCCGCCGTCGAGCACGGCGGCATCATCCGCCACGGCGCCAAGATGATCGCAGCCGTGGCCGAGGCCACCGTGCCCAAACTCTGCATCGTCGTCCGCAAGGCCTACGGCGCCGGCCTCTACGCCATGGCCGGACCCGCCTTCGGCTCCGACGCCTGCCTCGCCCTCCCGACCGCCCGCATCGCCGTCATGGGCGCCGAAGCCGCCGTCAACGCCGTGTACGCCAACAAGATCGCCGCCATCGACGACCCCGCCGAACGGGAGCAGTTCGTGGCCGACAAGCGCGCCGAGTACGAAGCCGACGTCGACCTGCGCCGCCTCGCCGGCGAACTCGTCGTCGACGACATCATCGAACCCGCCCGCCTCCGCGATGACCTCATCGCCCGATACCGCCGGCTGACCCACAAGGACCGCCGGTTCTCCGACCGCAGACACCCGATCACACCGGTGTAGCCGCCGCCGCGACGCCTGCGATCCGCACATCAACAGGGAGCCCACCATGCGACTCGACATCGAGCAGACCGAATTCGCCGCCGCCGTGCGCGCCTTCGCCCAAGACCGGATCAAACCGGTCATCGGCGACTTCTACGAACGCGGCGAGTTCCCCGCCGACCTCATCCGCGAGCTCGGCAAACTCGGCGTCCTCGGCGTCACCCTCCCCGAGGAGTACGGCGGCGCGGGCGCAGGCCTCTTCATGCTCGGCCTCGCCCTCGAGGAGATCGCCCGCGTCGACGCCTCCGTCGCCGTCACCGTCGAAGCCTCCGTGACCCTCGGCGCCGAAGGCATCGCCCGCTACGGCACCCCCGAACAGCGCGACAAATGGCTCCCGCGCCTCGCCGCCGGCCAGGGCCTCGTCGCCTTCGCCCTCACCGAACCCGGCGGCGGCACCGACGCCGGCCACACCGACACCAAGGCCCGCCTCGAGAACGGCGAATGGGTCATCGACGGCGCCAAGTGCTTCATCACCAACGCCGGCACCGAGATGACTGACCTCATCGTCACCACCGCCCAGACCGGCCCCGGCGAGGTCTCCTGCATCGCCGTCGCACCCGGCACCCCCGGGCTCCACATCGGCCCCGAGTACTCCAAGGTCGGCTGGCGCGCCTCCGACACCCGGCCCGTCTACTTCGACGGCTGCCGCGTCCCCGAGGCCAACCTCATCGGCCAGCGCGGGCGCGGGTTCGTGCAGTTCCTGGAGCTGCTCGACAGCGGCCGGGTCGCGATCGCCGCACTGGCGACGGGTTCGGCGCAGGGCTGCCTGGACGAGTCGGTGGCGCACGCGAAGGAGCGGGAGGCGTTCGGGCGGCCGATCGCGTCGAACCAGTCGATCGCGTTCATGCTGGCCGACATGCGGCTGCGGGCGCACACGTCGCGGCTGGCGTGGCAGGACGCGGCGCTGAAGGCGGACGCGGGCGAGCCGTTCAGCACGGATGCGGCGCTGGCGAAGCTGCACGCGTCGCAGGCGGCGGTGGAGAACGCGCGGGAGGCGACGCAGATCTTCGGCGGGTACGGGTTCATGAACGAGACGCCGGTGGCGCGGGCGTGGCGGGACTGCAAGGTGCTGGAGATCGGTGAGGGGACGAATGAGGTGCAGCGGATGCTGATCGCGAGGTCCCTGGGGGTCTAGGGCGGCTGTGAGCTTCCTGAGAACTTGATGAAGCTTCAACTAAAATGCTTGATCTGCGGCGCTACGGCGTGCCAAGCTCGGCATCCGGGCGTTAGCGTTGCGACCGCAGGCGTTGCAACGGCACACGGCCTCGGCTCGCCATGCGGCGGCGGTTCGCGGCGCCGCATCTGAAGCGCAAGGAGCTCAACGATGACCGACACCAGGACCGGATCCGATCCGGCAGTGCGATTGCCGGACAAAGGCACTGCGGCCGCAGCGCTGCGCGCAGGCCGGCAGTCGGCGAGCCGGCGCGGGGTGATGTGCGGGCTGGCCGGGCTGGGGGCGGCGGGTGCGCTCGCGGCCTGCGGCACGGCCGAGTCCCCGAACGGCGCCGACGCTGCGACGACGGGTTCGACCGGCGGCGCCACGGACGGCGGCACGACCGGTGAGAGCGGCGGGGGCGGCGGGATCGCGGCGACCTCGGACGTGCCGGTGGGGGGCGGCATCGTCGTAGACGAGACGCTGATCGTGCAGCCCGCGGCCGACGAGTTCCTGGCGTTCTCGGCGGTCTGCCCGCACCAGGGCTCGATCGTCGCGGCCCCTGACGCGGACGGCAACATCATCTGCCCGAGCCACCAGTCGACGTGGACGATCGACGGCGCGCTCGAGCAGGGCCCGGCCGAAGTGGATCTCTCGACAGTGGAGATCACGGTCGAGGACGGCCAGATCGCACTCGCCTAGGCGCACAGCGAAAGCGGCCGGGAAGCAGGTGCTTCCCGGCCGCTTTCGCGTTCGCGGTGCGGTCTACGTCAGGGCGTCGGCCGCGGCCGGGTCGGAGTCGCGCAGGAACTGCGCGCAGCGGGCGGCCTCGTCGGCTTCGCCGATGGCCGCGGCGGCGCGCGAGAGCTGGTGCAGGGACTTGAGGAACCCGCGGTTGGGCTTGTGGTCCCACGGGATCGGCCCGTGGCCCTTCCAGCCGCTGCGGCGCAGCTGGTCGAGGCCGCGGTGGTAGCCGGTGCGCGCGTAGGCGTAGGCGGCGACGTCGTCGCCCGACTCCAGGGCGTTCTTCGCCAGGCGGGCCCAGGCGGCGCAGAACCACGGGTAGCGGCGCACGGTGTCCTCGGGCGTGTGCTCGTCGAGGAACTTCCTGGCCTCGGTGTCCTCGGGCATCTTCGTCGCCGGAGGCTGGGACATGAGATTCTGCGGAGCCAAGACGGCGTCCCTCCAAAGGTCGGGTCTCACTCGAGGTTCGAGTCGCTGTGAACAGCAGTGGGCCAAGCCTAACCCCGCGTTCGCGGCGTCCTCCACAGCCCGCTCGTCCTCGTGGGCGGGCTCGGGCTGCGGGGTCTTCGGGGCGGTCAGGTGGACGGCGAGCGCGCCGATGACGGCGGCCAGGAACGAGGCGCAGAGAACGCCGATCTTGCCCTCGTCGGTGAGGAGCCGGGCGTCGCCGCCGCCGAAGGCGAGCTCGGTGATGAACAGGGCGACGGTGAAGCCGATGCCGGCGACCATGCTGATGGCGGCCAGGAGCGGCCAGGTGGTGCCGGTGGGCATGCGGCCCCAGCCGAGTTTCACGACGATCCAGGTGACGCTGGTGATGCCGACGAGTTTGCCGACGACGAGGCCGAGGATGATCCCCAGCGTCACCGTGGAGGTGAGTGCGGTGGCGAACAGGTCACTGGAGAGCGCGACGCCGGCGTTGGCGAGGGCGAACAGCGGGAGGACCACGAACGAGGAGAACCGGTGGTTGCGGGCCTGGATGCGCTCGGTGGGGGGCACGGCGTCACGGGCGAACTTGACGAGCTGCTCGGTCTCCTCGGCGGTGAGGCCGTCCTTGGCCATCTCCTGCGCCCGCGCGTGCGCGACCTGCGGGTCCAGGAGCGGCCTGGCGGAGATGATGAGGCCCATGACCACGCCGGCGATGGTGGCGTGCACGCCCGATTCGAGCATGGCGACCCACAGGAGCACGCCGATGACGAGGTAGACGGGCCCGGACCAGACGTTGAGGACGCGCAGGACGATCGCGAGGGCGATGATCGCGCCGGCGGTCGCCAGCCAGGCCATCGAGAGGTCCTCGGTGTAGAAGACCGCGATGACGGCGATCGCGCCGAGGTCGTCGACGATGGCGAGGGTGAGCAGGAAGATCCTTGCGGCCGAAGGGATGCGGGAGCCGAAGAGGGCGAGGACGCCGACGGCGAACGCGATGTCGGTGGCCATGGGGATGCCCCAGCCGCCCGCGCCCGCGGTCCCGGTGTTCAAGGCGGCGTAGATGAGGGCGGGCGCGGCCATGCCGCCCGCGGCGGCGGCGATGGGCGGGACGGCGTTGCGGGGGTTGGAGAGTTCTCCGGAGACGATCTCGCTCTTGATCTCCACGCCCACGACGAAGAAGAAGATGGCCATGAGGCCGTCGTTGATCCAGTCCTTGAGGGTGTGGTGGAGTTCGAAGTCGCCGAACGCGAACGTGACGTCGAGGCCCCACACGGCCGTGTACGAGGCGGCCCACGGCGAGTTGGCCCAGAGCATGGCCACGACCGCGCACGCGACGAGCACGACGCCCGCCGCCGGTTCGATCTGGAGGAACGCGGCGGCGGGGCGGCCGACGTAGCGGGCGAGCGGGCGGCGCGAGTAGAGGAACGCCGGCTCGGAGCGCCAGATCGGTGACTTCCAGGGTTCCTTCGACTGCGTCATGCGGGAGAGCCTATCGATGCGCCTGCGGCGGCTCGGCGAGTCGTCACTTTTCGGAGGCGCTCACGACCGGTTCCGTGTCCGGCTCCCACACCTGGAGTCCTTTGAGGCCGGGCACGGACTCGCGGGTGAACACCGGGTCGAGGCCGGCCTTGCGCTGCCGGTCGTAGTCGCGCAGGACCTTGACGGCGACGCCGGCGAGGCCGAGCACGGCGATGAGGTTGACGGTGGCCATGAGGCCCATGGTGACGTCGGCGATCGCCCAGACGTCCTCGAGCGAGGCGACCGAGCCGACCAGGACGAGGCCCACGACGACGACCCGCAGGCCGTGCACCATGTACGGCTTGTCGAGCATGTACTTGACGCTCGACTCGCCGTAGTAGTAGTTGCCGACCACCGAGGTGAAGGTGAACAGCACCAGGATGAGCGCCATGACCTGGAGGGCCCAGCCGCCGAGGGCGGCGTCGACGCCGCGGGTGACGAGGTTGACGTTCGCGTCCCCGTACACCGGGTTCGTGGTGAGGATGATGAACGCCGAGATCGAGCAGATGAACAGGGTGTCGAAGTAGACGCCGAACGCCTGCGTGAGGCCCTGCTTGACCGGGTGGCTGACCGAGGCGGTGGCGCCGGCGTTGGGGGCCGAGCCCATGCCGCCCTCGTTGGAGAACATGCCGCGGCGCACGCCCATGAGGATGACGGTGCCGACGGTCGCACCGGCGAACTGCTCGATGCCGAACGCGGAATTGACGATGTTCGCGATCGCCCCGGGCAGCTGGTCGGCGTTGATGATGACGATGGCCGCGCCCAGGAGCAGGTAGACCACGGCCATGATCGGGACGGCGAGCTGCGTGAAGTGGGCGATGCGCTTGAGGCCGCCGAAGACGACCGCCGCGGTGATGGCCGCGAGGACGATGCCGACGACCAGCGAGGTGCCGTCGCCGGTCTCGACGCCGAGCCCTGAGAGGGAGTCGTTCACTGCGCCGGTGAAGGTGTTGGCCTGCACCATGTTGAAGCTGAACGGGTACGTGAAGATGAGGATGATCGAGAAGACGACGCCCATCCACGGCAGGCCGAGGCCGTGCTTCATGTAGTAGGCCGGCCCGCCCTTGAAGCCGCCTTCGGGGGTGCGCTCCTTGTAGACCTGCGCGAGCGTCGACTCCGCGAACGCCGCGCCCGCGACGACGAGGGCCATGAGCCACATCCAGAACACCGCGCCGGGCCCGCCGAGGGCGATGGCGGTGGAGACGCCCACGATGTTGCCGGTGCCGACGCGGGCGGCCGAGGAGATCGCGAACGCCTGGAACGCCGAGATCTTCTTGGTGCCGTCCGGCAGGTCGCCCGGGTCCTCGCGCAGCCCGCGGAACATCTGGCCGAGCAGCCGGAACTGGACGCCCTTGGTGAGCACGAGGTAGAGCAGGCTGGTGATGACGATCAAGGGGATGATGCCCCAGGTCCAGAACTGGTCGTTGACCGTCAGCACCTGTTCGAGCAGGTCGTCCACGGCGGGCTCCTTGGGTCGGGCGGGCAGGCTCGTGACCTGAACCTAACGGGTGAGCGGGGTGCATGCCGCCGGTTCGGGGTCGCCGACGGCCCGCCGACGATAACGGAGCGGAATAGGACAAAGCAAGGCATCGGAGCGGTCGTGGCCGATTCGTCACCGAAGTGCGGCTAGAGCGCGACAGGAATGGCGCCCGGGGGGGCCGCGTCCGCGTCGCTTACGCCTCGGCGCCTTGGCAGTCCGGGCACAGGCCGCGGTACGTGATGGAGCCGCGCGTGACGCTGAAGCCGTGGCGCTCGTCGCCGGGGAGCCAGTCCACCGGGTCCGCCATGGCGTGCACGTCCTTCATGAGCCCGCAGCCCTCGCAGATGAGGTGGTGGTGCTCGTGGTCCGCGTTCGGGTCGTACCGCTTCGAGCGCCCGTCGAGGGTGAGCTCGAGGACCTCGCCGAGGGCGACCATCTCGTTGAGGGTGTTGTAGACCGTGGCGCGCGAGAGCTCGGGCATGCGCTCGACGGCGCGCTCCAGGATCTCCTCGGCGGTGAAGTGCACGTGGGAGCCCTCGAGCGTCTCGGCGATGACACGCCGCTGCGGAGTGATGCGCCAGTTGTGGCGCCGGAGTCGGGTAACGAGGTCGCTCATGCTGTTCTCTCACGCGGTCGGGGCATTGAATACCACTCTAGCAGGCGAAACACTGTGGCACTACTTACCTGGGACTGGTTCTTTGTTTAGACATAGTCTAAGCTAGGATCGAGTCTTAAACAAACAGAGTCGTGAATCGCTAGAAAGGCCTCCGCATGAGCGAGCAGTTCGACAACACTGCCGGGCCGCTGACCACCGAGTCCGGCGCGCCGATCTCCAACAACAACCAGAGCGAGGCCGCCGGCGTCGGCGGGCCCCTGCTCATCCAGGACCAGGTCCTGCTCGAGAAGCTCGCGCACTTCAACCGCGAGCGCATCCCCGAGCGCGTCGTCCACGCCCGCGGCGCGGGCGCCTACGGCACCTTCACCGTGACCGCCGACGTCACGAAGTACACGAAGGCCAAGTTCCTGTCCCAGGTGGGCAAGGAGACCGAGACGTTCCTGCGCTTCTCCACCGTGGCCGACTCCCTCGGCGGCGCCGACGCCCGCCGCGACCCGCGCGGCTGGGCCCTGAAGTTCTACACCGAAGAGGGCAACTACGACCTCGTCGGGAACAACACCCCGGTGTTCTTCATCCGCGACGCCATCAAGTTCCCCGACTTCATCCACACCCAGAAGCGCGACCCGTACACCGGCTCGCAGGAGGCCGACAACGTCTGGGACTTCTGGAGCCTCTCCCCCGAGTCGGTCCACCAGGTCACCTGGCTCTTCGGCGACCGCGGCATCCCCGCGTCCTACCGCCACATGGACGGCTTCGGCTCCCACACCTTCCAGTGGGTCAACGAGGCCGGCGAGCAGTTCTGGGTCAAGTACCACTTCAAGACCGACCAGGGCATCAAGAACCTCACCCAGGACGAGGCCAACAAGCTCGCCGGCGAGGACCCCGACTCGCACCAGCGCGACCTGCGCGAGTCGATCGAGCGCGGCGACTTCCCGTCCTGGACCGTGCAGGTGCAGATCATGCCCGCCGCCGAGGCCGCGACCTACCGGTACAACCCGTTCGACCTCACCAAGGTGTGGCTGAACGAGGACTACCCGCGCATCACCATCGGCAAGCTCGAGCTCAACCGCAACCCGGAGAACATCTTCGCCGAGGTCGAGCAGTCGATCTTCTCCCCCGCGCACTTCGTGCCGGGCATCGGCCCGTCGCCGGACAAGATGCTCCAGGGCCGCCTGTTCGCCTACGGCGACGCGCACCGCTACCGCGTCGGCATCAACGCCGACCACCTGCCGGTGAACCGCCCGCACGCCACCGAGGCGCGCAACGGCAACCGCGACGGCCAGGGCTACGACGGCCGCCACGGCCGCCAGAAGAACTACGAGCCCAACTCGTTCGGCGGCCCGTACGAGACCGGTCAGCCGCTGTGGGGCCCGACCCAGGTCAGCGGCCTCACCGGCGAGTGGGAGACCCCCAAGCACGCCGAGGACGACGACTTCGTGCAGGCCGGCAAGCTCTACCGCCTCATGAGCGAGGACGAGCAGGACCGCCTCATCGCGAACCTCTCCGGGTTCATCGCGAAGGTCAGCCGCGAGGACATCATCGAGCGCGCCATCGCGAACTTCGCGAAGGCCGACGAGAACTACGGCAAGCGCCTCGCCGTCGCCGTAGCGGAGCTGCGCAAGTAATAGAGGGCGGAGCTGCGCAAGTAGTGGAGCGCGGTGCTGCGCGAGCAGCACGGAGCCGCGCAGCCGAAAGCGAAGCTGCGCATGCAAGACGCGTTGAGAGCCGCGGGTGGGAGTAGCCGCCAGGCCCGCGGCTTTTCGACAGCGACCCGGTCCGGTGCGCCCGCGAGGGACACCGGACCGGGTCCGGCCGCCCGGCCGGGGCCTTGGGAAGGGCACCCCGGCCGGGCGTATCGCGTCCCCGCGAAGAAACCCGTGGTCGCCGACCCCGCGCCAAACGCGAAGCGGCCCGGCGTGCGCGACGCCGGGCCTGTCCGCTTCGCGGGGCTAGTCCTCCAGGACGCGCCCGCACTCGCCGCATTCCGGCGGTTTCTGGCGTGGCACCTCGATGAACTCCTCGGCCACGATCCACAGCTTCCAGCGGCCGTCGCTCTCGCGGTTCACGGTGATCGAGGTGATGTCGTCGCGGCTGGGCCGCTCCAGGCCCCACGAGATCGCCAGCGGCTCCTTGTGCTTCGCGAGCTTCACCTCCCGGCCCTTGAGGTAGTAGCCGGCGCGGGAGTACACGAGCTGCGTCTGCTCGCCGTGCTCCTTCGGCACCGGTTCGCGGCTGCGGCCGTTGAGGAACGAGTGGTACTCGGTGTGGAGCTGCCGGGCGATCTGCTGGAGCGGCACCGACGAATAGACCTTCACCCACCGGTTCGCGGGCTGGTTCTTCCATTTGGTGAGACGGGCCGAGATCTCGGCGTACGAGATCTTCTCCCCCTTGGCGCGCCATTCGCGCTGGAACACCGACAGCGACCAGTTGTACACGGCCCGAACCGCTTCCAGCGTCTCCTCCAGATTCCGCCGCTGCTGCTCATCGGGGTCGAACGTATACTCGTAGCCGCGTTTCACCAAGTGGGTCATAGGCTTCGTCATGTCCATGACCTGTTGATATCAGACGATTACACTCCGACACGTGTTCCTCACCTCATCGGCGTGTCTGCCAGCCGCGCGGCAAGTAACTTGGCGTGGTGCCCTTCGACCTTGATCCCGGCCTGTTCGCCCTGCTCATCGCCGCGGCAATCTTCGCCGGATGGGTCGACGCGGTCGTCGGCGGCGGCGGGCTCATCCAGCTCCCCATGCTCCTGGTGGCCTTTCCCACAGCGCCCACCGCGCTCATGCTGGGCACGAACAAGATGGCGTCGGTCTTCGGCACCACCACTTCGGCGATCGCCTACGCCCGCAAGATCAAACTCGAGCACCGGCTGCTGTGGCCCACCGTCGGGCTCGCGCTCCTCGGCTCGGGCGCGGGGGCGCTCGCCGCGCTCTCGGTCTCCTCGGACGCGTTGAAGCCCATCATCATCGCCGTCCTCCTGGCGGTGCTCGTGCTCGTCGTCGCGAAGCCGCAGCTGGGCCTGGAGCCGAAGCCGGAGCTGCACACCCGGTGGCGCGCCGCGGCCGTGATGGTCGTGTGCGGCCTGGCGATCGCCTTCTACGACGGGATCATCGGCCCCGGCACCGGGATCTTCCTGGCGGTGGCGTTCACGTCGATCCTCGGCATGGACTTCCTGGCCGCCGCCGCGCACACCAAGGTGGTCAACATGACCACCAACCTCGGCGCGCTCGTCGTCTTCGCGGCGCAGGACAACATCTGGTGGCTGCTGGGCGCCGTGATGGGCCTGGGCGCCATGCTCGGCGCGTGGTTCGGCGCGCACACCGCGATGTCCAGGGGCAGCAAGTTCGTGCGCGTCGTGCTGGTCATCGTGGTGCTCGCGCTCCTGGCCCGGCTGAGCTGGGACGTCTGGGCTCGTTGAAACCCGGGTCCGTCAAGGGTTGATCGCGAGGAACAGGTAGGCCGCGAGCAGCACCAGGTGGACGCCGCCCTGGAGGCGCGTGGCGCGGCCGGGCACGATCGTCAGGACGCTGACGACGACGGTGAGCCCGAGCAGCACGATCTCGGTCGAGCCCAGGCCCAGCAGCAGCGGGCCGTCCATGAAGAACGAGGTCACCGCGATCACCGGGATGGTCAGGCCGATCGACGCGATCGCCGAGCCGTAGCCGAGGTTGATGCTGGTCTGGATGCGGTTGCGCGACGCGGCGCGGATCGCCGCGATCGACTCCGGCAGCAGCACCAGCAGCGCGATCGCCACACCCACCGAGGACGCCGGGAACCCGGCCGCGAGCACCCCGGCCTTGATCGCGGGCGACTCGGCCTTCGCCAGGCCCACGACGCCGACGAGCGCGACCATGAGCATCGCGAGGCTCAGCAGCGCGGTCCTCCCGCTCGGCGGGTCGGCGTGGTCCTCCTCGGTGACGACCCCGTCCTCGGTGATCGGCAGGAAGAAGTCGCGGTGGCGCACCGTCTGCGTGAACACGAACAGGCCCCACAGCGTGATCGACGCGAGCGCGGCGAAGACCAGCTGCGACGCCGAGTACTCCGGGCCTGACTCGCTCGTGGTGAAGGTCGGCAGGACCAGGCCGAGGGTCGCGAGCGTGGCGACGGTGGCGAGGGCCGCGCCGCTGCCTTCGGGGTTGAAGAGCGTCGTGCCGAACTTGAGGGCGCCGACGAGGAGGGCGATGCCGACGATGCCGTTGGTGGTGATCATGACCGCCGCGAACACCGTGTCGCGCGCGAGCGTCTCGGCCTCGGAGCCGCCGCCGGCCATGACGGTGACGATGAGCGCGACCTCGATCACGGTGACCGCGACGGCGAGGACGAGCGAGCCGAAGGGCTCGCCGACGCGGTGGGCGACGACCTCCGCGTGGTGGACCGCGGCGAGCACGGTCGCGACGAGGGCGACCGCCGCGAGGATGACCAGCGGCGCGCCGAGCTCCCGGCCCCAGACCGCGGCCAGCACCGCCACCCCCAGGATCGGTGCGATCACGGTCCAGGAGAGGAGCGGGTTGCTCTTGACGGCGGCCATGGGCGCATGGTTTCACAACCGGGGCCACAGGTCGGTGCAGTTCACGGATCGGATGGAACCGCCCACAAACCGTTGATCGTCCCCATTGTCCCTGGCAGCATGGGAGGGTCGGGGGCGTGCGCGGTCCTCCCGCTCTGAGCGGAATCCGGCTAGGCTCATGGCATGACCGGCAACGAGATTCACTCCACGGTCGAGCGCCTGCGCTCGCACTTCGCCACTGGCCGCACCAAACCCCTGCCGTGGCGGCTCGAGCAGCTCAAGGGCCTCGACCGGATGGTGCGCGAAGCCGGGGACGAACTCGCCGACGCGCTGCGCGCCGACCTGGGCAAGGCCGCGCCCGAGTCGTTCCTCGCCGAGATCGACTTCGTGGCCGCCGAAGTGCGGGCCCTGCGCAAGCACCTGCGGACCTGGTTCCGCCCCAAGCGGGTCTACACGCCGCCGCACCTCCAGCCCGCGAAGGCGTACGTGCTGCGCGAACCGCTCGGCGTCGTCACCGTCATCGGGCCGTTCAACTACCCCGTGCAACTCCTCCTCGCCCCGCTCGCGGGCGCCCTGGCCTGCGGCAACGCGGTGGTCGTGAAGCCGAGCGAGGCCGCGAACACGACTGCGGCCGTGCTCGAGCGGCTCATCGGCGAGTACCTCGACCCGGACGCGGTCGCGGTGATCCAGGGCGGGCCCAAGGCGACCGAGGCGCTCCTCGCCGAGCGGGTCGACCACATCTTCTTCACCGGTTCGGTGCGCGTGGGCAAGATCGTCGCGAAGGCCGCCGCCGAGCACCTCACCCCGGTCACGCTCGAACTGGGCGGGAAGAGCCCGGCCATCGTCGAGCCGGGCGCGGACCTGGCGACGGCCGCGCGGCGCATCGCCTGGGGCAAGTTCATGAACGCCGGGCAGACCTGCATCGCCCCCGACTACGTGCTCGCCGTCGACGGCGTCGGCCCCGAACTGGAGAAGCACCTCGCCGAGGCGGTGCGGGAGATGTACGGGCACGCCCCGGCCGACAGCCCCGACTTCGGGCGGATCATCGACTCGGCCTCGTTCGACCGGCTCGCGCGGTTCCTCGAAGAAGGCCGGCTCGTGTGCGGCGGCGGGCACAACCGCGACGAGAAGTACATCGCGCCCACGGTCCTGGGGGACATCGCGCCCGGCGACGCGGTCATGGGCGGGGAGGTCTTCGGTCCGATCCTGCCGATCCTCACCGTGGACACACTGGACGATGCGATCGGCTTCGTCAACAAGGGCGAGAAGCCGCTCGCGCTGTACGCCTTCACGAACTCGGACCTGACGCGGCGCAAGCTCCTGACCCGCACCGCATCCGGCGCGGTCGGCTTCAACGTGCCGATGGCGCACATCGACGTGCCGGGCCTGCCGTTCGGCGGGGTCGGGCACTCCGGTATCGGCTCCTACCACGGGAAGGCCTCGATCGAGACGTTCAGCCACGCGAAGTCGGTGCTGGACAAGCCGTTGGCACCGGACACGATGCGCGTGGTGTACCCGCCGTTCACCCAGATCAAAGAGCAGGTGCTGCGGCGGCTGCGCTAGGCGGGCTTCAGGCGCCGTCCGCCGCGAGGTGGGCGTTGATGCGGCCGAGCAGCCGGAACAGCTCCCGGCGCTCGGTCTCGCTGAGCGGGGCCATGATGCGCTCGTTGACGCCTTCGAGGACCGCGTCGAGTTCGGCGAGGCGCTCGCGGCCGGCGTCGGTGAGGGTGATGACGTTGCGGCGCTTGTCGGCCGGGTCGGGGTCGCGCCGGATCTGGGCCGCGCCTTCGAGTTCGTTGAGGACCGCCACGAGGTCGCTGCGGTAGACGCGGGCGCGGTCGGCGATCTGCGACTGGCTGGAGGGCCCGCACTCGGCGAGCACGGCGAGCACCACGAAGTGGTCGCGGCGGGCGCCCACCGCGGCGAGCGCCGCCCCGGAGACCTTGCCCATCTGCGCGCCCGTCATGCCCATGAGGCGCTGGATCTGGCGCTTGAGGCGCTCGGGCGTCTCGTCGCCCCGGTCGAACCGCAGTTCAGCGTCGGTCTCCATCCGCACAGCCTACCGCAGCGGCGTTAGCAGGACTAACGATGCGTGTTGGTCCCGGGGTGAAGGAGCGCCGACGAAAACGGGCCCTGGCCGGCGGTGACGCCGACCAGGGCCCATACCCCTCGAAGACAAGCTTGGAATGATCATACCAACCCACTTGCGCGCGCTATAAGCGGGCAGGAGGGCATGGATGACCCACGCTCCCAAGCATTCTGTAGCGATCAGCGGACTCGATCAGTCCATTTCGGACTTACAGGTACCGCCAGCAGACGGTGTACGCGTGGTCGGGGAAGTCGTAGCTCTGCCAGGTGCTCCACCCGTCGTCGCCGCACCAGTCCAGGTTCTCGTACTCGTCGATGCGGCCCGTCACATACGTGTTCGCACTGTCGCAGTCGGCGAAGTGGAACAGCGCGGTCCCCGCGTCGGGGTCCCCGCTCATCGACATGCAGTCGTCCTGCGACGCGTACCCCATGTCGTCGGGGTAGATCATGCTCAGGCACAGCACCACGTCCAAATAGGCCTGCCCGGTGGTGAACGTGTAGTTCTGGTTGTAGTACGCCGACTCCTCGCACGAGCCCGGATCGCTCACGCCCTCAAGGCGCTCCAGCACCTCGAACGCGCCCTCCTGGCACTCGATCGGATACCACTCGGAGACGCTGTCGTTCGGACCGAACACGCACTCCCCGACCTCGGCGTGGTACGCCTCCCCGTTGGCGTGCAGGAAACTCAGGCACAGCACCAGGTTCGCCGCCGACGACGACACGCTCGTGGACAGGTCGTCGACCCCGTCGCACGAGGCCAGATCGGTCGTGTCGTGGTAGACCTCGACCACCTCGAAACTGCCGTCCTCGCAGGAGGACGGCTCGAGGTCGGCCGTGGTCTCGTCGCCGTAGTCCCAGAAGCAGTCGCCGACCACCGCGGTCGCGACCGGATCCGTCTCGGTGTCGACCGGTTCACTGGTCTCCTCGCCGCCCAGGCCCGAGTCGTCGCCGGTCGCTTCGGCGGTGCCGTCGCTGGCGGCGTAGTCCGGGTCCTTGCCGTCGTCCCCGCCCAGGTTCGGCAGGATCACGACCAGCGCGATCACGACCACGGCCAGCACCGCGAGCCCCGCGTACATGACCGTACGGTCCGGCTTCTGCCCCTGCGGCGGGTGGTACGGGACGCCCGGAGGCAGCACCGGCCCGCCCGGCTGGGACGGCGCGCCCACGGGCGCGTACCCCGGGCTCGGCGCATACCCCGGCGCGGACGGGACGTACCCGGGCTGCGCCACCGGCACCGGCGAATACCCTTGCGGCGCCGACATGTGGTACGACGCGGGCGGCTCCGGCGTGTAGTTGATCGTCGACGGCTCCGACAGGCCCGGCTGCGACGCCGCGGGCACGATGCCCGGGCCGAACATGACGACCGTGCGGTCGGGGCGCACCAACGTGTCCCAGCCGTGGCGGCGGGCGAGGTCGGCGACCTCGGCGCGCTGCCGCTGCTCGATCGCGGCCACGGCGGGCGGCCACGGCGCGGCGAGCGGCTCACCGATGCGCAGCACCAGCTCGGCGGCGCTCACGCGCTGGTCGGCCTGCTTGCGCAGGCACGGTTCCACGAGGTACCGCAGGGCCTCGGGCAGGCGCTCGAGGCCCGGATCGCCGTTGACGACGCGGTTCATGACCTCGTACAGTGCTTCGGCGTCGAACGGGTTCGCGCCGGTGCTCGCGGTGATGATCGTGGCGCCCAAGGAGAACAGGTCGGACGCGGGCCCGACGGCCTGGCGGGTCACCTGCTCGGGCGACATGAACGCGGGCGCGCCGATGACCGCCCCCGTCTGGGTGATCGACGCGTCGCCGCCGGCCTCCTCGGTGACGCGGGCGATGCCGAAGTCGATGAGGCGCACGCCGTCCTCGGTGAGGATCACGTTGGAGGGCTTCAGGTCCCGGTGCACCACGCCGTAGGAGTGGATCTCGGCGAGCGCGGCGGCGAGGCCGTGCATGAGCCGGCGCGTCGACGCCTCGTCCAAGGGCCCGTTGGCATGCAGGGCCTCGGCGAGGGTGGGGCCGTGGAAGAACTCGGAGGCGAGCCACGGCTCCGGGGCGTGCTCGTCCGAGGCGAGGACGGCGGCGGTCCAGCGGCTGGCGGCGACCTCGCGGGAGGTGATGACCTCGCGGCGGAACCGGTACCGGAACTGCGGGTCGTGGAGGAGGTGGGGGCGCATGACCTTGAGCGCCACCAGCTGTCCGTCGCCGGCGGCGGCGAGGAGGACGCGGCCCATGCCTCCCTCGCCGAGTTCGGCGAGGACCCGGTAGGGCCCGATCTCCCGCGGTTCGTCATCGCGGAGTGGCTTCATGCGACGGCTCCTGAATTCGGCGATTCCCAAATGATTCGCAACGCTAGAACCCCCCGTCACAACTCTGTCATGACGCGGGAGCGCCTATATCCCCAATTCAGGCCAGCATGCGCGGGCGGCTCGACCGCCGCGCTCTAGTCGAACCGGCGAACGACGACCGTGATCTCGTTCCGGTTGTGCCGCAGCTGGCGCGCGAACTCGATGTCGTACGCCGCGCCGAGGATCGCGAAGGACTCGTCGATCTGCTCCAGCACACGGTGGTTGCCGGTCTTCAACGTCGTGACGGCCACGCCGAAAGGATTGAGCAGCCGGGCGGAGTCGACCATGAGCCGGCTGGAACGGTCGGGGCTCATCTTCATGTCGTTGACGAGCAGATCGAACCGCTGCTTCGTCTCGCGCAGGAAGTTCCCCGCAGTCGTCCGCTCATGGACGACTCCAGGCAGCTTCAGGACGCGCGGGTCGAGATCCCCGGGGTCGACGGCAGTGGTCCGGTAGCCGCGCTCAGCGAGAATGCGCGTCCAACCGCCGGGGGCCGCCCCGTAATCGAGGGCCGTGCCCTTCGGCTCGACGCCCTCGTCGATCGGGTGCGCCTTGAACAGCTCCTCGAGCTTGAACTCGGCGCGCGACACCTGGTCGGCGGTCTTGGAGAGCCGCACCTCGCCCCCGGGCCAGGAGGAGAGGCTGTCGGCGACGCGGTTCACGCCGACGATCGCGGTCTTGGGCGTGAAGCAGATGGAGACGGCCAGGGGACTGCCGGTGCGGGTGACCTGGTAGCCGCGGTCAGTGAGGACCTGGGCGGCCTTTTCCCAGGCGTCGTGGCGGCTGAACTTGTAGGCGGTCTTGCCGCTCAGCCAGATCTGCAGCGAGATCTCGGCGCCCGCGCTGTACTCCCGGATCGCGGTGTCGAGGAAGTCGATGACCGAGTCGAGGCCCGCCGCGGCGTGGTCGTACTCGGCGACGACGTTCGTGAGGTGCCGCGGGAAGACGAGCGGGACCTGGCGGGCCAGCGCGGCGACGTCCTTCGCGGTGGTGTGCGCGGCCTCGAGGACGGCGGACTCCTCGCCCACACGGCGGATCTCGACGGCGTCCTCGACGTGGCGGAGCAGCTCCTCTTTGGCGACGGGCCAGGAATCGGCCGCCATGGAGAGCAGGGTCTTGCGTGTTGCCATGCCGGTTCCCTCAGTGTTCGGCGGACGCCCGCCGCGTGTCGGGGACATTCGCGACCAGTGTAGGCATCGCGGGCGTTCGCTCCCCGCGACGGCGGCATGTCCGCAGTCACAGGCGCATGAAAAATCCCCGTCCGCTGCTCGGCGGGCGGGGATTTCGGGTGGTGGCCAGGGCCGGGATCGAACCGGCGACCTATCGCTTTTCAGGCGATCGCTCGTACCAACTGAGCTACCTGGCCGGAGGTGCGTCGCGCGCACCGCCGTGAACACTGTACAGCACCCCCGGCCACCTGCTCCAAGCGGTATTGCCGGGGCCCGGACGGGCCCGGCCGCCCGTGCCGGGCCGCGCGGTACTGGCTGTTTCGCCTGCGCAGACGGGGCGACCCCAAGGGCTGCAACCCCTTCCGGAGCCGTGATCACGGGCGGCCGCGAACGCGAGTAGCGTAATGGGCCCCTACCCCCGAGGAGGTTTCTGTGACCCGACTCGCTGCCACGCCACCCATGGGCTGGAATTCATGGGACGTGTACGGAACTTCGGTGACCGAGGCCGAGATCCGCGCCAACGCCGCGTTCATCGCCGAGCACATGGCCGGACACGGCTGGGAGTACGTGGTCGTCGACATCCAGTGGTACGACCCCGCGGCCCGCGCCGGCGGCTACAACCTCGGAACCCGCCTCACCCTCGACGAGTACGGCCTCCCCCAGCCGGCCCCGAACCGCTTCCCCTCCTCCGCCGGCGGCGCCGGGTTCAAGCCGCTGGCCGACTACGTGCACTCCCTGGGCCTGAAGTTCGGCGTCCACATCCTGCGCGGCGTGCCCCGGCAGGCGGTCGCGGCGAACACCCCGATCAAGGGCAGCGAGTACTCGGCGGCGCAGATCCCCGACCGCGAGCGGGTCTCCTCGTGGATCGACGACAACTGGGGCATCGACCACTCCCACCCGGGCGGCCAGGCGTACTACGACGCGCTGGTCCGCCAGTTCGCGGCCTGGGGCGTGGACTACATCAAGGCCGACGACATGATCGCGCCCTACTGGGAGGACGAGGTGGAGGCGTTCTGGCACGCGGTCGACCGCGCCGACCGCGACATCGTGCTCAGCCTCTCCCCCGGGATGAGCCTCTCCACCGAGCACGCCCAGCATCTGCAGGAGCACTCGCACCTGTGGCGGATCTCGGCGGACCTGTGGGACCGCTGGCGCGACATCGACGCCCAGTTCGACCTGCTCCGCGACTGGGCCCCGTTCGCAGGCCCGGGCCACTGGCCGGACGCGGACATGCTCCCGCTCGGCCGCATGGGCCTCCGCGCGGAGGTCGGCGAGCCCCGGCAGAGCCTGCTGACGCCCGACGAGCAGCGGACGATGCTCACCCTGTGGTGCATCGCCCGGTCGCCGCTCATGGTCGGCGCCGACCTGCCCGGCTCGAGCGCTGAAACGATCGAACTCCTGACGAACCCCGAGGTCCTCTCGGCCCAGCGACACAGCGCGGGGGCCAAGGAGGTCTGGCGCGAGGGCCGGCACGTGGCCTGGGCTTCGACCGACGGCGCCTTCGCAGCGGTGTTCAACCGGGGCCCGGAAGCGGCCGAGCTGCACCTGCCCTGGTCGGCCCTCGGGCTGAATCGCCCGGAGCGGGTGCGCGACTGCTGGTACCGCTCGGACATCGTGCCCGGGGACCAACTGAGGGCAAAGCTGCAGCCGCACAGCGCGGCGCTGTTCCGGCTGTCGTTAGCGGCGCCCGCTCGACCGGCGCGGCCGTGTAAGCGGGGCACTTCGTCGACCGGCGTGAACAGCGCCGACTCGAACAGCCCCTGGAACTTGTGAAACATCGGGATGCCCGACCCGATCTCCGAGATGTCAGAGCCGAGCACCGTGCCGTCCCGCTTCACGATCAGCCGGCCTGACTTTGGGCGGCGGTGCGCGACGCGCATGCAGCCGAACGGCTTGAGGTCCTTGCCGTCCTCGGCGTTGCGCTCTCGGGCACGGGCGTGGCTGGTGGGCAGACATGTTGCGGGCGGCCGGGCTGGTGTGTCCGGCCGCCCGCTGGTGTTCCTCCGCGGTGGAGTGTGGCCCGTGCGGGGACCGCGCGCGGGCGGCTTCCCGCGCGCGGTCTCGGTATGGTGGCGTTCGCGAATCCCCTCTATCGCCGCCATCCCGCAAGGCCAGATGGCTTTTTTGCACCAACCTTGGCACGCTTCGTGATCGGTCGGCAACAGAAAGTTTCCGCCTGTGGATAACTTTCCGCGAAGATGAATCCACAGTGGATACCTGCTTGTGGATGGTGACATTGAGGGCGGCTGCGTCGCTGGTGGACAGGTGATTTCGATACATGCCGCAACGGTGTCACACCACGCAGTCGGTCGACAACCGTGAGCTTCCTTCTTGTGGATAACCCTGTGGATCGCGCCGGCGTCGCAGGTCAGGAACTCGCGGCAGTCGGGTCGGTGATCCACTGGACGAGCTGGATGATCACGCCGTTGGGGTCGGCGGTCTGGAAGTACCGCTCGCCCCATTCCTCGGTCTCGATCGGCGTGGTGATGGCGACGCCCTCGGCTTGGACGCGGGCGTATTCGGCGTCGATGTCCTCGACGACGAAGGCCAGGAGGAGGCCGTCAGCGTGCCCCTTGGCGCTCTCGGGCTTGAACGTGGACAGGCCCGTCTTGAGGAAGATGACGTTGAAGCCGGCGTCCGGGCGCGAGAGCGAGACGAAGCCTTCGGCGGCCATGTCCTCGGTGAAGCCGTAGTGCCGCTTGAGGAACTCGGCCGAGGCGGTCGGGTCGGTGACGTTGAGCGAGACGGCGGATGAGGTGATGCGCATGTGCGGCTCCTTTTCTTCGTACGTTGTATATTGTACAACGTACGTCGTACGGCGTACAAGTTCACACGTTAGGATCTTCTTGTGAGTGCCACCACTGAGACACCGAAGCCCAATCTGCTCGAACTCCTCTGGAGGGCCGCGCCGGAGAGCGGGCGCGGGCCCCGCAAGGGCCTGACCGTGGACGAGGTCGTCGCCGCCGCGATCGCGCTGGCCGATGCCGAAGGGCTGGAAGCGGTCACGGTCCGCCGCCTCGCCCAAGAGCTCGGGAAGGCCCCGATGACGCTCTACACCTACGTGCCGGGGAAGACCGAGCTCGTCGCCCTCATGCTCGACGCGCTCTTCCAGGGCATGGAGCGGCCCCAGGAGTCCGGCGCCTGGCGCGATCGGCTCACCGCCGTCGCGCGGGACAACTACCGGCTCTACCGCGAGCACCCCTGGGCGGCTGCGGCCTCGCCGAGCCGCCCGCCGCTCGGACCCGGCCAGTGCGAGAAGTACGAGCACGAACTCCAGGCGCTGGAGGGCTTGGGGCTCAACGATGTCGAGATGGACGACGCTTTGGCGTACCTGCTCGCCTTCGTGCGCACGGCCGCGCAGGACGCGGCCCAGTCCGAGGCCGAGCGCGCGGCCAGCGGCATGGACGACCAGGAGTGGTGGGAGGCCAACGGGCCCCTGCTCGCGAAGGTCCTCGACCCCGAGCGGTTCCCGACCGCCGTCCGCGTCGGCCAAGCCGCCGGCGAGGCGCACGACGCGGCGTACAACGCCGAGCACGCCTTCGCGTTCGGCCTGGAGCGGACGCTCGACGGCCTCGCGGCGCTCATCGAGCGCTAGGCATCGCAACGTTGCGCACCGAGCGGTAGGCGTCGAAAGGCAGCGCATCGAGATGCGACCGGCCCGGCAGCCGCCGGGCCGTCGCGTTTCGCGCGACGCGTGTCGCACGGCCGAGCAGCGCAGGTGCCGGATTACGGCGACGCCGCGTTCGTCGTCGCCGTCGACCGCGATGCGGCACACCGGACCCCGCCGAGCGCGGCGGTCCCGGGCCGATCGATCCCGGCCGAAGACCGGCTCGCGCTCAGACCTGGAGCGGCACGTTGAGGCTGTCGGGCCTCCATCGGCGGCGCGCGGCCACGACCAGGGACGAGAGCGCGAGCGAGCCGACCAGGTAGGCCGCCAGGACTATCAGTGCTTTGACCACATGCGAGGTCTCACCGCCGCTGATGGTCACACGCAGGGCGTCGACCACGTAGCTCATCGGCAGCAGCGGATGCAGCACCTGGAAGAACTTCGGCGTCGTCTCCACCGGGTACAGGCCGCCAGCGCTCGTCAGTTGCAGCATCAGCAGTACGACCAGCAGCAGGCTGCCGGCCGTGCCGAACGCGAGCTTCAGCAGGTGTGCCATGGCGGTGAAGGTGAGGATCACGAGGATCGACAGGCCGACTGTGTCGAGGGCGTCCTTCGGGTCGAGGTCGAGGCCGAGTTCCACTGCGAGGTAGAGGACGAGGGCCGAGAGGATGCCGAGGAACGCGCCGGGGAGCCAGCCGCCGATGGCGATCGGGACTGAGCGGAGCGGGCCGGCGAGCGCCCGACTGTTCACCGTACGCAGTACGAGGTAGCCCATGAGGCCGAAGACCCACAGTGCGATGGCGATGAAGAACGGCGCGAGGCCGCGCCCGTAGGTGCCGGCGGCGTGGAGGTTGTCCTCGTCGATGGTGACGGGGCTGCCGTAGGCCTCGGCGTTGTCCGCGTCGTCGGCCGGGTTGGTGCTCGGGACGCTCTCGGCTGCAGCGGAGAGCGAGGTCGCGAGCGTGGTCGCGCCGTCCTGGAGATCGGTGAGCCCGCTGGCCAGGTCGCCCGCTCCGGCTTGTGCGGAGGAGGCGCCGTCGGCCACCTGCTGTGCGCCGGTGGCGACGTCGGCGGCGCCGGTCTGCAGTGCGGTGAGGTCGCTGGAGGCCTGGTCGAGGGTGTCGGTGGAGGTGCTCTGGACGGTGTCGTCGGCGGTCTGGATGTCGTCGTTGACGGCGTTGGCGTCGTCGATGTACCCCTGGAGTTGCGCGCAGGCGTCCGGGTCGGCGGTGTCGGCGGCGCAGAGGGTGGCGTAGACGGTGTTGAGGTCGCTGTTGGCGCGGTCGGAGAGGTCGGCGGCTGAGGACGCGCCGGACTGGATCTGGCTCCAGTTGTCCGCGAGGGTCTCGATGACGGGTTGGGCGACGCCGACGGCTTGGTCTACGCCGTCGCTCACCTGGTCGGCGCCGTCGGCAACCTGCTGGGCGCCGGAGTTGAGGTCGCCGAGGCCGCTCTCGAGGGTTTCGGCTCCGGTCTGGGCGCTGCCGATGCCGTCGGCGAGCTGGTCGGCGCCAACGGCGGCTTGGGTGAGGCCCTGGTTGAGTTCGGTGAGGTCGCCGAAGATGGTGGTGGCGAAGGTGACGTAGACGGCGGTGTTGATCTGGTTGCGCAGCTCGGACTCGACGGTGGAGGCCATGATCCCGGCGACGTACCCGTTGGCGTCGTTGAGGTCGAACTCGACCGTGGCCTGCTCGGGGTCGGTGCCGGAGAGGCTGGCCAGGCGGGTGGAGAAGTCTTCGGGGACGGTGATGACCATGTAGTAGTCGCCGTCTTCGAGGCCGCGGCTCGCCTCGTCGGCGTCGACGAACCGCCAGTCGAAGATGCGGTCTTCTTTGAGCTGCTGTACGAGCTGGTCGCCGCCGTTGATGGCCGTGGTCTCGCCGTCCTGCTCAACCGAGGCGCCGGTGTCCTCGTTGACGACGGCCACGGGCATCTGGTCGAGCTTTCCGTAGGGGTCCCAGGCGAACCAGAGGTAGAGGCCGCCGTAGACGAGCGGGATGAGGACGATGGCGACGAGGGCGGCGGTGCGGATGGGGTGGCCGCGGAAGCGGCGCAGTTCGGCGGCGGCGAGTTTGAAGGGGCTCATCATCGGTGGCCTCCGTTTCGGTCGCTCGCGTGGAGCGCGCTGGCGTCGGGTGCGGGTTGGGCGCGGAGGTCGACGACGGTGTCGGCGGGCGGGTCGGAGCGGGTGCAGGCGGCGAGGACGAGCTGTCCGGCGTCGGCGACGGTGCGCAGGGCTTCGAAGACGCGTTCGGAGCCGCACCGGTCGAGGCCGGTGTCGGCGTCGTCGACGGCTATGGCGGGGGTGCGGCTCGCGGCGGCGCACGCGATGGCGAAGCGGATCTGGTCGATGCGCGGTAGGAATCCGAAGGTGTCGCCGGTGTCGACGCCGACGGCGAGGCGGTCGAGCCAGGCGTTGATGTTGGCGCGGGTCGCGGTTCCCTTGGAGACGGTGGTGGTCTCTTTGATGCAGGCGCCGACGGTGGCGTAGGGCTCGAAGCGGATCGGCGGTCCGGCTTGGGCGATGGTGAAGCGGCGGCGGATCTGGCCGGGCGTGGTCTGGCCGTCGACTTCGAGTTCGCCGCTGCGGTGCGGGAAGCGGCCGGTGAGCGCGAGGAGGAGTGAGGAGCGGCCGTCGCCGCCGTCGCCGCAGATCGCGACGAGCTGACCGAGGCCGGCGGTCACGGTGATGTCGGTGAAGATCGGGCCTTGCCGGCCGTGGGCGGTGAGCCCTGAGGCGGCGAGGAACGGTTTGCCGCCGGGTCGGTCGAAGACGGCGGTGTGCTGGAGCGGGCCGGCGGGCGGCTCGGCCCGGTCCGCCGCGATGGCGGCGCGTTGGAAGGCGGGTTGGGTTGCGGCGGGGGCGGGTTGGACCCGGGTCTCGTGGTCCGGCGTGTCGCCGGTCGGCAGTGCGGTGGTCTCGGGTTCGCGGATGGCCGGCGTGTCGCGGTCGCCGGTCGGCGGCCCGGCGCTGTCGTCGCTCGGGGGCGAGGGGGTCTCCTCGGTGGGGCGCGCGGTGAGGGCGTCGGCGGGGAGTGTGATGGTGTCGTCAGGGTGCGGGTCGGCCGTGTCGTCCGCGGGGGCGGGGGGCGGGGTTTCGTGGCGGGCGGACTCGGGGGCCGTTTCGCCGTGGGCGGCATCGCTTTCGCCGCCGGGCGTTTCGGGCGCGGGCCCCGTTTCGTCGCTCCTGTCGCTCATGGACACTATCCTCACAGGCCGGTGCGCCCGGTTTCGGGCGATTGCACGGGTTGATGACCACAAGAATGTTACTCACCGGTAACTTATGTGCGGAGCGAGGCGGCCCCGCTGTGACCGGCGCGTCCCGCTCGCGGCCCTTACAGTTGAGGCATGTCGGAAACGCAAGCAGCGAAACCAGCGGCTCCCCGCCGCGACCACCCGCGCACACACCACGGCGACACCGTGAACGACCCGTACGCCTGGCTCAACGACCGCAACGAGGAGAAGGCCCCCGAGGTCCTCGCCTACCTCAACGCGGAGAACGCCTACACCGAATCGCGCACCGGGCACCTCGCCGAGCTGCGCAAGACGATCTACGCCGAGATCAAGGACCGCACCCAGGAGACCGACCTCTCGGTCCCCTACCGCAAGGACGCCTGGTGGTACTACAGCCGCACCGAGGAGGGCAAGGACTACCCGATCCGCTGCCGCGTAGCCGCCACCGGCGACACGCCGCCCACGGTCGAACCCGGCGTCCCCGTCGCGGGCGAGACCGTCGTCATCGACGAGAACGAGCTCGCGGCCGGGCACGACTTCTTCCTCCTCGGCGTCTACGACATCTCCCCCGACGGGAACCTCCTCGCCTACGGCGTCAACTACACCGGCAACGAGACCTTCACGCTCAAGTTCAATGACCTGCGCACCGGCGAGGACTTCCCGTACGCGATCGAAGGCGTCCTCTACGGCGGGGCCTGGTCGGCCGACGGCGCGGCGTTCTTCTACACGAAGATCGACGACGCCTGGCGGCCGTACCAGATCTGGCGGCACCTCCTCGGCAGGCAGGACGAGGACGCGCTCATCTACCAGGAGGACGACGAGCGGTTCCGCGTCGGCATCGCCCTCACCCGCTCCGAGCGGTACCTGATCATCGGGTCCGGCTCCACCACGACCACCGAGTACCGCTACCTCGACGCCACCGACCCGACCGGCGAGTTCACGCTCTTCAACAACGGCCGCGAGCAGGGCGTCGAAGTCGAGATCGACCACCAGGGCGACCGGTTCTGGGTGCTCCACAACAAGAACGCCGAGAACTTCACCCTCGGCTGGACCCCGGTCGACGACACGACCCAGTTCAACGAGGTCATCCCGCACCACCCGGAGGTCCGGCTCGAATCCGCCGACGCGTTCGCCGAGCACGTCGTCGTGTCACTGCGCCGCGCCGGGCTCTCCCAGATCGCGATCCTCGACCGCGAGGGCTCGCTCAACGAGATCGCCTTCGACGAGCCGATCTACACCGTCGGGATCGGCGCCAACCCGGACTACGAGTCGCGGCACCTGCGCCTCTCCTACGGTTCGCTGATCACCCCGGCGTCGGTCTACGACTACGACATCGACAACGCGGCACTGCTGCTGCGCAAGCGCACAGCCGTGCTGGGCGACTTCGACCCGTCCGACTACCGGCAGTACCGCGAATGGGCGGTCGCCGAGGACGGCACGAAGGTGCCGATCTCGATCGTCGCGAAAGCCGACGTCGTGGCCGACGGCACCGCGCCCTGCCTGCTGTACGGGTACGGCTCCTACGAGGCCTCGATCGACCCGTACTTCTCCATCCCGCGCCTGAGCCTGCTCGACCGCGGCGTGGTCTTCGCGATCGCCCACGTGCGCGGCGGCGGCGAGATGGGCCGCCAGTGGTACGAGCAGGGCAAACTCCTGCACAAGAAGCACACGTTCACCGACTTCACCGCGAGCGCCGACCGCCTAGCCGAGACCGGCTGGGCCGCTCCCGACAAGATCATCGCCCGCGGCGGCTCGGCCGGCGGCCTCCTCATGGGCGCCGTCGCCAACCTGGCCCCCGAGCGGTTCGCGGGCATCCTCGCCGAAGTGCCGTTCGTGGACGCGCTCAACACCATCCTCGACCCGACCATGCCGCTCACCGCCGGCGAGTGGGAGGAGTGGGGCAACCCGCTCGAGTCGGCCGAGGTCTACGAGTACATGAAGTCGTACTCGCCGTACGAGAACGTCACCAGCGTGCGGTACCCGTCGATCCTGGCCGTGACCAGCCTGAACGACATCCGCGTGGGCTTCCACGAGCCCGCGAAGTGGGTCGCGAAGCTCCGCTACGAGAGCCCGGAGTCCGACGTGCTGCTCAAGACCGAGATGGAGGCCGGCCACGGCGGCCGCTCCGGCCGGTACGGCGCGTGGGAGGAAGAGGCCTTCAACCTCGCGTGGCTGCTCGACACGTTCGGCATCGCCTGACGCACGGCGAACGGAGGCCCGGTCCCGCGATCGACACGCGGGGCCGGGCCTCCGGCACGTCTGCGCTAGCTGCTGCGCGCCCGGGCTACTCCGGGCGCTCGTCCTCGTCCTCGGGCACCTCTTGGCGCTGCTCGGCCGCGTCGGCCGCGTCGACCTCCTCGGGGAGCGCCCCGTTCGGCACCTCGACCGCCTCCTCCGGGTCGTCCTCGGCCGGAGGATCGGCCGAATCCGCCAGGTCGAACTCGGACAACTCGCCGGACTCGTCCGTCCATTCCTGGTGATAGTTCATATAACCCACCGTAGACGCGCCCAAGGCCGCCCGGCCAGTGAACCACCAGGTAGCCTGAGTTATGCCTTCACACGGCTGTGGGCAATACTTCATCTCGACGCAATAGTTCGAGGCCATCAGACAGCGGCGTCTGAGTCCCGCCCCCGGTCGGGGAGCAATCAACGACTTGTCTAAGGAGCTGGCAGCATGCCTATCGCAACACCCGAGGAATACAACGAGATGCTCGACCGGGCGAAGGCTGGCTCCTTCGCCTACCCGGCCATCAACGTGACCTCGACCCAGACGCTCAACGCCGCACTGGCCGCGTTCGCCGAGGCCGAGTCGGACGGCATCGTCCAGGTCTCCACCGGCGGCGCGGAGTACCTCTCCGGCCCGACCATCAAGGACAAGGTGACCGGCTCGGTCGCCCTCGCGGCCGCCGCCCACGAGATCGCCAAGAACTACCCGGTCAAGGTCGCGCTCCACACCGACCACTGCCCGAAGAACCACCTCGACTCGTTCGTGCGGCCCCTCCTCGCCATCAGCGAGGAGCGCGTGGCCCGCGGCGAGCTCCCGCTCTTCCAGTCCCACATGTGGGACGGCTCGGCCGTGCCAATGCAGGAGAATCTGGAGATCGCCCAGGAGCTCCTCGCCCGCACCGCCAAGGCCAAGATCATCCTCGAAATCGAGATCGGCGTCGTCGGCGGCGAAGAGGACGGCGTCGAGGCCGAGATCAACGAGAAGCTCTACACCACCGTCGAAGACGGCCTCGCCACCGTCGAAGCGCTCGGCTCCGGCGAGAAGGGCCGCTACATGACGGCCCTGACCTTCGGCAACGTCCACGGCGTGTACAAGCCGGGCAACGTGCACCTGCGCCCGGAGATCCTCAAGGAGATCCAGGACGCGGTCGGCGCCAAGGTCGGCAAGGACAAGCCGTTCGACCTGGTCTTCCACGGCGGCTCCGGCTCGACCGCGCAGGAGATCAGCGACGCGGTGGACCACGGCGTCATCAAGATGAACATCGACACCGACGCCCAGTACGCGTTCACGCGCCCCGTCGTCGACCACATCTTCCGCAACTACGACGGCGTGCTCAAGGTCGAGGGCGAGGTCGGCAACAAGAAGGCCTACGACCCGCGCGCCTACGGCAAGCTCGCCGAGGCCGGCATGGCCGCCCGCATCGTCGAAGCCTGCCAGCAGCTCCGCTCCGCCGGCAACAAGATCAAGTAGCCAAGCGCCGCAAGGCGAACGAGAGGGCCCGGCCGCGATGCGGCCGGGCCCTTCGGCGTTCACTCCCCCGCTGGGACGACCGTCTGGCACCGGATGCCGGGCAGTTCGGCGAGCCGCTGCACGGCGAGATCCGCTTCGGCGGCGGTGATCTTCCCTGAGCGGCAGTGGCGGCGGTAGACCGACATGACCTCGAGGTCGAGGATCTGCGGTGCGACGAGTTCGTGCCCGGTGAGCTGGGCGCGGAGGCCTGCGCCGTCGGGGTCGGCGTCGACCAGGGCCGGGGCGAGAACGGAGGAGTCGACGACGATCAACGGGACTCCCGCTCGTCGCGGAGGATCGCTACGGTGTCGGCGCTCGACAGGTGGCCGGTAGCTTCGCGGTCGAAGCGGTCGAACACCTCTTTGGCGCTGGGGAGGCGGGCTTCACGGATGAGCTTCTGGAGGAGGTACTCCTCAAGGGAGACGCCGGCGATCGCGGCGCGCCGCTCCCAGTACTCGCGGGTCTCGGGCGGCAGTCCCTTGACGATGTCCATGGACTGAGCGTAACTCTCGATCATCCGGACAGGATAGGAAAAATTCGGCCCCAAAAAGCCGAACCGTGCCCGTGCGACGTGTCGGCGGTGTGAAGGCAGGGCGCGGCCGCTTTGCAGCCGCGCCTGCTGAGTCCTTGCGTTACTTGGTGAACCAGACGGTGGACCCTGCCGGGAGGGTGCCGTTCTCCAGCGGGGTGCTCGCCAGGAGGACCTCGGTGCCGTAGCCGGCCACGGGGACGGGCTCGTCGCTGAAGTTGACGACGCAGACGAGGGCGCCGTTGTCGAAGGCGAAGGCGTCGTCGCCGGGGTCGGCGAGCCAGGTCAGGCCGGTGACCCGGCCGCGCAAGGTCTTGCGGAGGTTGATCGCGGCCCGGTAGAACTCCAGGGTGGAGCCCTCGACGCCGTCCTCAGCCTCGACCGAGCGCTCGGACCAGTCGGCGGGCTGCGGGAGCCAGGAGCCGCCCGTGCCGAAACCGAGCGAGTCGCCCTCCCGCGTCCACGGGAGCGGGACGCGGCAGCCGTCGCGGCCGATCTGCTCGCCGTTGGTGCGGAAGAACGTCGGGTCCTCGCGGACCTCCGCCGGAAGGTCGAGGACCTCGTTGAGGCCCAGCTCCTCGCCCTGGTAGACGTACACGACGCCCGGCAGTGCGAGCAGCAGCTGCGTCGCGGCCTTCGCGCGGGCCAGGCCGATGTCGCCGCCGCCGTAGCGGGTCACGTGGCGCTGCACATCATGGTTGGAGAGCACCCAGGTGCACGGCGCGCCGACCCCGGCGTTGTTCGCGATCTCGGCGTCGATGGCCTTGCGGAAGTCCGCGGCCTTGAACGGCGCGAGCACCAGGTCGAAGTTGAACGCCTGGTGGAGCTCGTCGGGGCGCAGGTAGAGCGCGCGGCGCTCGGCCGAGTCCGTCCACGCCTCGGCGACGAAGATCCGGTCGCCCTCGTACTCCTCGATGATCGGCCGCCACGTGCGGTAGATGTCGTGCACGCCGTCCTGGTCGAAGAACGGGGCCAAGGTGGTGCCGATCATCTCGATCGTGCCGTCCCCGCCCGTGTCCGGCAGCCCCTCGGCCTTGACCATGCCGTGCGCGACGTCGATGCGGAAACCGTCCACGCCCCGGTCGAGCCAGAACCGCAGGATCGACTTGAACTCCTCGTGGACCTCGGGGTTCTCCCAGTTCAGGTCCGGCTGGGTCGCGTCGAACAGGTGCAGGTACCACTGCTCGCCGTCACCGGTCTTCGTCCATGCCGGGCCGCCGAAGATCGACTGCCAGTTGTTCGGCGGCGTGTCCGGGCGGGCCGGGTCCACGTCGCGGAACCAGTAGCGGGCCCGCTCCGGCGAACCCGGGCCGGCCGCCAGCGCGGCCTTGAACCACTCGTGTTCGGAGGAGGTGTGGTTCGGGACGAGGTCGGCGATGAGGCGGATGCCGTGCGCGTGGGCGGTCTGGAGCATCCGGTCGAAGTCCGCGAGGTCGCCGAAGCGCGGTTCGATGGCCCGGTAGTCCGAGACGTCGTAGCCGGCGTCGTTCTGGGGCGAGGCGAAGAACGGGGAGAGCCAGATGGCGTCGACGCCGAGTCGGGCGAGGTAGGGGATGCGGGTGCGGATGCCCTCGAGGTCGCCCATGCCGTCGCCGTTCGCGTCGGCGAAGGAGCGCGGGTACACCTGGTAGATGACCGCGTCGCGCCACCAGTGCCCGCGCTGCGGTGCTTCACTCACCGGTGCTTCAGTCATCGTGCAAAACCTTTCAGTCCTTGGGTGCCGCACCGGTGGAACCGCGTACGACGAGTTCGGGTCGGAAGAGGTATTCCGAGTTCGGGGTGGGTTGCCCGGCGATCTCGTCGAGCAGTGCCCGGGCGGCGGCGGTGGCGATGTCGCGCACCGGTTGCCGCACGGTCGTGAGTGGAGGGTTGGTGTGGGCGATGAGGGGGGAGTCGTCGTAGCCGACGACGGAGAAGTCCTGCGGGACGTTGAGCCCGCGTTCTTCGGCGGCGCGGATGGCGCCGAGGGCCATCATGTCGGAGCCGCAGACGACGCTGGTGGCGCCGCGGTCGATGAGGCGGGACGCGGCGGCGTGGCCGCCCTGCTCGCCGAAGAGGGTGAGTTCGATGAGTTCGGGGCCGACGCCCTGCATGGCGGCGCGGTAGCCGTTGATCTTGCGGCGCACGGGCCAGTAGCGGTCGGGGCCGGAGACGAGGCCGATGCGCCGGTGGCCGAGGCCGGCGAGGTGTTCGACGGCGATGCGGGCGGCGACGGCGTCGTCGCAGGAGAAGGAGGCCGCTTCGACGCCTTCGGGGTGGCCGGTCACGAACGCGACGGGGAGTCGCTTGTCCTTGAGCTCCTGGTAGCGCTCGGTGCTCGCGGTGGTGTCGGCGTGGAGGCCGGAGACGAAGATGATGCCGGCGACGGCGCGCTCGCGGAGCATTTCGACGAACTCGTCCTCGGAGACCCCGCCGGGGGTCTGGGTGCAGAGGACGGGGGTGTAGCCGGAGCCGGCCAGCACGTTGGAGATCGTCTGCGCGTAGAGCGGGAAGATCGGGTTCTCCAGTTCGGGCACGACGAGGCCGATGAGGCCGATGGCGTGCTTGCGCAGTGCCTGGGGCCGTTCGTATCCGAGCACGTCGAGAGCAGTGAGGACGGACTGTCGGGTCTGCTGACCGACGCCGGGTTTGTCGTTGAGGACCCGGGACACCGTGGCCTCACTGACCCCGGCCTGCCGGGCGATGTCAGAGAGTCGAAGCCGCATGATGACAGCGTAGCCTATCTGAAATTTGGCAACAGTTTGGTTGCAAGGGTTTCCTGTTTCTGAAACATCTTGCTAACCTTCGAGGAAGTTCGGGGCGCGAGCCCCCGGTCACCGGCCCCCGCCCCGGGGCCCCTCAATGAGGAGAGATCAGCCATGCGTAGAAGGACCCTGGGTATCACCGCCGTCTCAGCCGCCGCCCTCGGCGCGGCCGCCGCCTGCGGCGACGACAGCGCCGACAACGGCGGCGAGGAGACCGCCGAGTTCTCCGGCGAACTGGTCATCTGGGCCGACGAGACCCGCACCCCGGTCCTCAAGGAGTTCGTGAAGAACTTCGAGCAGCAGGTCGGCGTCAAGGTCACGGTCGAGGAGCACGTGGAGACCCTCCGCGAGGACTACCTCACCGCCACCGAGCAGGGCCAGGGCCCCGACATCGTCGTGGGCGCGCACGACTGGGCCGGGCAGTACGCCGGCGCCGGCGCCGTCGCCCCCATCACCCTCACCGCCGACCAGCAGTCCTCCCTCAACGAGACCGCCGTCAAGGCGTTCACCGTCGACGGCAACGTCTACGGCGTCCCCTACGCGCTCGAGAACCTCGGCCTCATCCGCAACACCGACCTCGCCCCCGACGCCCCCGCCACCTTCGAGGAGCTCATCAGCGCCGGCCAGGCCGCCGGCACCGACGAAGTCCTCATGATGGAGGTCAGCGTCAACGGCAACGCCTACAACGCCTACCCGCTGTTCTCCTCCATGGGCGGCTACCTCTTCAAGGACGACGGCACCGGCACCCTCGACCCCCACGACGTCGGCGTCGACTCCCCCGGCGGCATCGCCGCCTTCGAGAAGTTCGCCGAGCTCGGCACCGAAGGCGTCCTCAAGACCACCTACGACGCCACCAACTGCACGCCGTTCTTCGTCGAGGGCAAGACCGCCTTCCTCATCTCCGGGCCGTGGGCCCTCACCGACGTGCAGGGCGCCGGCCTCAACTACGAGGTCACCGCCATCCCCGGCTTCGAAGGCCAGGCCCCGGCCGCGCCGTTCCTCGGCGTCCAGGGCTTCTACGTCTCCTCCAAGGCCAAGAACGCCGTCTTCGCGCAGGAGTTCGTCGCCAACTACGTGCTCACCGAGGACCTCCAGCTCAAGCTCGCCGAAGCCGGCGGCCGCGTCCCCGCGCTCACCGCCGCCGCCGAGGCCTACACCGCCGGCAGCGCCGACGCCCAGGGCTTCGCCGCCGCCGGCGAGCACGCCGTCCCGATGCCGAACATCCCCGCGATGGACGCCGTCTGGGAGCCCTTCGGCCGCGCCCAGGCCGACGCGATCGACGGCGCCTCCACCGGCCCCGACGCCGCCAAGACCGCCGCGCAGACCATCCGCGACGCCGTCGGCGCGTAGCCCCGAAGCACCCCCGGTAATCCTCAGACGAGCGAAGGAACGAACACACGGTGCTCGAACAACGTTCCCGGACGGCCGGCTCCGCCACCGCCGCGGGCCTGATCATCAAGATCGCGGTACTCGCGGTGGTCGCCGCGCTGGCCGTCTGGGCGGCGTTGCCGCTGCTCAGCGCCGAGGCCTGGTGGGGCCTCGCCCTGGAGGCGGCCGTCGTGGGACTCGTCTTCTACGTCTACCTGCAGCGCCGCGCGATCCAGCTCAAGTACCTGGTCCCGGGCACGCTGCTGCTCATCGCCTTCCAGATCCTTCCGGTCATCCTCACCGTCGGCACGTCCTTCTCCAACTACGGGGACGGGCACCGGGTCGACAAGGAGCAGGCCACCGAGGCGATCATCGCCGCGGGCGTCCAGCAGACCCCCGGCGGCGCCATCTACCGGCTCGCCGTCGGCGAGTCCGCCTCCGGTGAGCTCACCCTGCTGCTCACCGATACCGAGGACGGCTCCACCTGGGCCGGAACGGCAGCAGGCCTCACCGAACTGCCCGAAGCGAGCGTCGACGCCGCCGGCCAGATCACCGCCGCCCCCGGCTACACCGTGTGGACCCTCGCCGAACTCAACGAGCGCCAGGCCGAACTCGCCCAACTCGCCGTCCCCACCGGCGACGACTCCGGCATCAAGGTCCAGGGCCTCTCCGCGTTCGAAGGCACCTCCACCCGCTCCTACGACGCCGCGTGCGACTGCATCACCGACTCGGCCACCGGCACGACCTGGTACGCCGACAACGAGCAGGGCAGCTTCCTCACCGAGGACGGCGACGCCGCCCTCGTCGGCTGGCGCGTCGGCATCGGCGCCGACAACTACACCGCGGTCCTCACCGACCCCGACATCCGCGGGCCGTTCCTCGGGATCTTCACCTGGAACCTCCTCTTCGCGGCCGGCTCGGTCCTCTTCACGTTCGCGATCGGCCTCGGCACCGCCATGGCCCTCAACAAGCCCTCGATGCGCGGCACGAAGGTCTACCGGACGCTCATGATCCTCCCGTACGCCATGCCGTCCTTCGCGATGCTGCTGGTGTGGGCGCAGATGTTCAACCGCGACTTCGGGCTCGTCAACGACCTGTTCAACCTCGACGTCAACTGGTACGGCGGCACCTGGTCGGCCCGCGCGATGGTCATCATCGCCAACACCTGGCTCGGCTGGCCGTACATGTTCCTCATCTGCCTCGGCGCCCTCCAGGCCCTGCCCTCCGACTCGCTCGAAGCGGCGAAGATCGACGGCGCCACCGGTGTGACGGCATTCCGCAAGATCACCCTCCCGCTCCTGCTCATCGCCCTCACACCGCTGCTCATCTCCTCGTTCGCGTTCAACTTCAACAACTTCAACGCGATCGAACTCCTCTCCGGCGGCAGCCCGTTCCGCGCCGGCGACGCCGTCGGCGGCACCGACCTCCTCATCACCTACGCGTTCCGGCAGGCCTTCGGCGCCACCACCGCCGACTACGGCTTCGCCAGCGCCATCAGCGTCTTCATCTTCCTCATCGTCGCCACGATGTCGGCGGTCATGTTCCGCTTCACCCGCAACCAGGAGGACGTGTACTCATGACCCAGGGTCCGCAAGGCACTGCCGCGGTGAAGCGCAAGGGCCGCAACCCGTTCGCGAAGTGGATGGGCGAGTTCGGGTGGCGCCACCTCGTCGCGGTCGCCGTGCTCCTCTTCGGCCTCGTGCCGATCGTGTACGTGGTCTCGGCGGCGTTCAACCCGAACGGGACGCTCTCCTCGACGAGCCTGCTGCCGACCTCGTTCGGATTGGGCAACTTCGAGAAGCTGTTCACCGACCCGAACGTGCCGTTCGGGCGGTGGTTCCTGAACTCGCTCATGATCGCCGTCCCGGCGGCGTTCATCTCCATCTTCATCTCCTCGCTGGCGGCGTACGCGTTCAGCCGCTTCAGGTTCAAGGGGCGGCGGCCGATGCTGCTGTTCCTGCTGCTGATCCAGATGTTCCCGGCGTTCCTGGCCGTCGTCGCGCTGTACCTGATCTTCGGGCGGATCGGCGAGTTCTACCCGGTCGCGGGCCTGAACACGAAGCTCGGGCTGATGCTCGTGTACATGGGCGGCGCGCTCGGCGTCTCGACGTGGCTCATGAAGGGCTTCTTCGACACGATCCCGAAGGAGCTCGACGAGGCCGCGACGATCGACGGGGCCACGCACGCGCAGATCTTCTTCGGGATGATCCTGCCGCTGGCGGCGCCGATCATCGCGATCTCCGGCATCCTCGCGTTCGTGGGCACCATGAACGACTTCATCCTCGCGTCGCTGTTCCTCACGGACCGGCCGGAGATGACGCTCGCGGTCGGGTTGAAGACGCTGACGGCGGACAACTCGCCGGCGAGCTACTTCGGGATCTTCGCGGCGGGCACGCTGCTGACCTCGGTGCTCACCGTGGCCGTGTTCATGAGCCTGCAGCGCTACATCGTGTCCGGTCTGACCGGCGGGGCAGTGAAGGGTTAAGACAAGCGACCACTGCCCGACACACCGGTGCCCGCCTCGGCGGGCACCGAAGGCCCGGGTCCCGGAGAGCCTCCCTCTCCAGGATCCGGGTCTTTGCGCGCGCGGGGCCTATTCCTCCGTCGCGGCGGCTTCGGCGATGAGGAGGCCGAGGGCGTCCAGGGGCGGGAGCAGTTCCTCGTAGGTCTCCGGGTCGATGATCGCGGCCTGGAGCTGCTCGAGGGTGAGCGGCAGATGCGGGGTGAGGCGGTTCGTGGGGCGTTCGAGGAGGGCGACGGCCTGGTCGACGAGGGCGATGGCGCGGTTGAGGATCGCGAGGTCTTCGGCGTTCTCGATGCGCGCGGTCGTGTAGGAGTTGATGGCGATCGACTGGAGCTCGTTGGCGTTGACGACCTCGTCCATCGTCGGCTGCCACATCTTGGCGAGGCGGTCGAAGTTGGCCTGGCGCTCGTCGCGGTGGTCGGCGAGTTCGGCGCGGAGCAGCACGGCCTCGGCGGCCAGGATGATGCGTTCGCCGGGCGAGTACGCCTCGCCCCGGGGGTCGTCGGTCATGGGGGGCGCTCGCTACCAGTGCGGGGGGCGCTCGGCCAGGAGGTCGAGGTCGCGGACCGAGTATGCGGACTTGCGGGGGCGGCGGACGGGGGCCTCGCCCCAGCCGCGGTCGGTGTCGTCGGAGGTCTGGTCCGGGAGCACCGAGAAGTCCTCGTCGAGCTCGACGGAACGTTCGTCGTCGGAGACTGCCATGCCTCCGACTTTATCGCAGCGGGTCGCCCGGGCGGCAACGACGAGGCCCTGAACACCCGGTGAACGGGTGTTCAGGGCCATAGCGCTGGACCGTGCGGCACTCGCGGCGATGCTCGCGAGCCGTTAGCCCGCGACGCCGACGAGTTCGTAGCCGGCCTCGTCGACGGCCTCGCGGACCGCGTCCTCGGTGAGGGCGGTCTCGCTCTTGACGGTGACCTTGCCGGTCTCCAGGACGACGTCGACGCCCTCGACGCCCGGAAGCGCTGAGAGCTCCTGGGTGACGCTGCCGACGCAGTGGCCGCAGGTCATGCCTTTGACGACGTACACGGTTTCCATGGCTACTCCTTAAGCGAGCTTGCGAGCCGGGTGGCGGCTCGGCGGGTGTTCAGGTTCTGAGCAGTCGGGCCACCGCGTCCGAGGCCTCTTTGACCTTGGCTTGGGCGGCGGTCGGGTCACCCGAGGTCTGCGCCTCCGCGACGCAGTGGGCCAGGTGGCCTTCGAGGAGGTTGAGCGCGACGGCTTGGAGGCCCTTGGTGGACGCCGAGATCTGGGTCAGGATGTCGATGCAGTACTCGTCTGCTTCGACCATCCGCTGGATGCCGCGGACCTGCCCCTCGATGCGCTTGAGGCGGCGGGTGAGCGCGGCCTTGTCCCCGTGGTACCAGTAGTGTCCGTCGTGGCCGTGCGCTTCCGGTGCCGGGGGCGTGTCGCCGGCGACTCCAGTGCGGTCGGTCTGCTCGCTCATGTCACACCTTTCGTGTGCTCGGTCCTCCGGCCGCCAGTGTATACCCCTCAGGGGTATCTCGGCAACTGCTCGTTAGCCTGGTGGAGCGGCCCGTAGTATTCCGTGCCATTGTGTGAAAAATTCTCCCCCCGCCCTTGTCAAGGGCCACAACGGCCTCTAACGTGAACCCGTCGCGTCGGAAACTCGGGGGCACCCCGCACCCGCCGCGCGGCACCGCCGAGTCGGCGAAGCCCAGTTTTGGCGAAGCTTGCGAGCCATCAATCGGTGCTGTTCGCTGAACCGGGGAACCAGCAGTCGGCGTTCCACGCAGAGCCGACGGGGTGAATCGCGTCCACGGCGCGTAGGGCGACCCTTCCTTCCGCCCGAACCCGACAGCTAACCCGGTAGGCGGCCAAAGGAAGGAGCGCCTCCCTGGTGCGTACCCGGCGAATCACTGCCGCCCTAGCTGCCGCAGCCCTGCTCCCGCTGACCGCCGCGCTGTTCACGTCGTCTTCGGCGAACGCGCAGTCGAGCGAGGAGATCCAGGCGGAGATCGACGAGCGGCACAACGAGCTCGAGAAGGTCATCGAGGACTACAACGCCAAGCGCGAGGAACTCGAGGACGCCAACGCGCTCATCGAGGACATCGAAGCGCAGCTGCCCGCGCTGGAGCTCGCCACCGCCGAGGCGAGCGAGGCCCTGGCCGACTACGCCGCCTCGGCCTACGCCGGCGGCGACTTCGCAATGGTCAACTCCGTGCTCGGCGGCGACCCCGGCGACTTCGCCGACCGCCTCATGTACCTCGAGAGCCTCACGGACGCAGAGAACGCGGCGCTCCAGGAGAACCTGGCCCAGGTCCAGGAGCTCGAGACCCGCAAGACGGAACTCGAGACGCTCAAGGCCAGCGCCGACGAGATCCTCGGCGAGATCGAGGACCAGCAGAAGGCGATCGAGGACGAGATCGAGGCCCTCGAAGAGGAGTACGACGACCAGTACGCCGAGGAGAACCCCGAGGAGTCGCGGGACTGGGGCGACTACTCCGGTTCGTCCGGGGTCGTGCAGTTCGCGTACGACCAGCTCGGCGACCAGTACGTGTACGGCGCCGACGGCCCCGACGAGTGGGACTGCTCGGGTCTGACGCAGGGCGCGTGGGGTTCGGTGGGCACCTCGCTCTCGCACAACACCGAGATGCAGTGGAACGAGACGGCGCGGATCTCCCGCGACGAGCTGCAGGAAGGCGACCTGGTCTTCTACAACGGGCTGAGCCACGTCGCGATCTACATCGGCGACGGGCAGATCATCCACGCCCCGAACTCGACCACCGTGGTGAAGATCGCGGACATCGACATCATGGGCATCGACGGCTACGGCCGTCCCTGACCGAGTGACGTGAGTGCCGCCCGGGCCTGGTGGGGCCCGGGCCGCAGACTCCCCGGCGGGGGCGCAGGCGAGTTTTTGATTGCTGACCTGCTGCTGACCCGGCAATGCGCCGGCGCCGCCGCCGGGGACCGAGTCGATGGCAGACGAGGCCCGTGCGGCCTGGGATCGGGATCCTATAGGAAATAGGATCTACGATTCCGGGCCGCACGGGCCTCGCCGCGCGTTAGGGCCGCGAGATAAGGCCGCTACTCGACCTCGGGCTCGGTGAAGTCCCAGTCGAAGCGGCGGTAGCGGCCGGTGCCGCCCTGCTGCCAGGGCTTCGGGCCTTCGAGCGGGCGGTAGCCGATGCCCATGGCGTGCAGGCGTTCCAGGTGCACCGAGAGCCGGTCGAGGACCGGGTCCGCTTCGCGCACATCGGGATTGGTCCAAGCGACCTCGGCGAAGACGGCCAGGCGCGGGAACGCGGCGTACTCGACGTCGCGCGGGTTCGGCAGGTACTCCGACCACAGCTGGCACTGCACGCCGAGGATGCGGGCCTCGTCGATCCCCGCGGGGGCCGGGTCCCACGCCGCGACCTTCTCGATCGGGGTCAGGCCGTGGATGCGCAGCGGTTCACTCGGGTCGTCGCTCTCGTAGTGGTCGAAGTAGACGTGCGTCTGCGGGCTGACCAGCACCTCGTGCCCGGCCTCCAGGGCCTTCTCGACATAGGCCTCGGTGCGCCACACCTGGACCGCGGCCTCGGCGGGCGCGCCGCCGTCGAGGATCTCGTCCCAGCCGATGACCCGCTTGCCCATCTTGGCGAGGTGGTCGCAGAAGGCGCGGGTGAACCAGGCCTGGACGCCGCGCACGTCCTCCATGCCCTCGCGCTCCATGAGCTCGCGGGCGACAGGGGACGACTCCCACTGGGTCATCGGGACCTCGTCGCCGCCGATGTGGATGAACGGGCCGTCGAAGACCTCGGCGATCGCCGTGTACGCCTCGAGCGCGAAGTCGAGCGCGGCCTGCGTCGGTTCGAGGACCTCTTCGAACACGCCGAACGTCGGGCAGACAGGCTTCGGCGACGCTTGCGAGCCGTCGATGTGCGCAGTGTCCTGGCCCGCACCGAGTTCGGGGTAGGCGGCGAGCACCGCGCGGGCGTGCCCGGGCAGGTTCACCTCGGGGACGATCATGATGTGGCGCTCGCGCGCGTACGCGGCGATCTCGCGCAGGTCCGAGACGGAGAAGAACCCGCCGTGCGGGGTGGGCTCGTAGCCGGCGGCCTCGTCGCGGGCGTGGCCGATCTTGGTCTCGGCGCGCCAGGAGCCGATCTCGGTGAGCTTCGGGCGCGTGGGCACCTCGAAGCGCCAGCCCTGGTCGTCGGTGAGGTGCAGGTGGACGACGTTGAGCCGGTGGAGCCAGGCCCGGTCGATCATCTTGAGCACGAAGTCCTTGGGCTGGAAGTGCCGCACGACGTCGAGCATGACGCCGCGCCAGCGCAGGCGCGGTTCGTCGTGGATCCTGACGAGCGGCACGACCGGGTCGGCGGCAGGGGCCTCGCGGAGGGCGTCGGCGGGGAGGAGCTGGCGGAGGGTGGCGATGCCGCGGGCGATGCCGGCGGGGTGGGCCGCGGTGAGGTCGACGCCTTCGGGGGTGACGTCGAGGCGGTAGGCCTCGGCGGCGGTCGTGAAGTCCTCGGGGCGGTCGCCGTCGAGGGCGAGGCGGAGGACGCGGCCTTCGACGGGGTCGTTCGCGGTGCTCTGCACGACGGGGAGGCGCAGGCCGGTGCCGCGGCCCAGGAGGTCCGACAGGAGCCAGGCCAGGGGGTGCAGCTCGGGCGCTGCGGCGATGGCGCTGAGGAGGCTCAGGTCGAGGTCGCCGTCTGCGGCGGTGAGCTGCTGCGGCTGCGGGATCAGCGAGATGCGGCGCTGCATGTGCGGGGGCTCCTGTGGTCTGGTGCTGTCCGGCTCGCGTGGCTTCGCGGGCCCGAGGGGGTGCGCGGGGGCGGTGTCGTGCCCCCACCGAATTAGTTCAGTTTATTTATAATATAGGGCCGCGCCGCGGTCGGCCAGTGCGGAGAGCGTTTTCGCTCCCTTCCCGGCCGACCGCGGCGCGCGGCATCGCCTATGCAGTTGACGCTCCGCCCTAGCGGACCACCGGCAGCTGCTGGGTGCGGTCCATGTCCGAACCGTCCCGCTGCTTGTTGATCGGCAGCGGCGCCGACTCCGACTCGAAGACCCCCAGCGACGACGGCGACTCGTACCCGCTGCCCGCCGAAGGCAGGTCGAAGCTCGACCCGCTCAGGGACGACGAAGGCGAGGACGACGCGAGCGTCGGCTCCTCCTCGCCGCCCGAGACCAGGCCGAGCTGGCGGCGCAGGTCCGTCAGGTTCGAGCCCGCGCTGTCGCGCTGGCGCGACAGCGCCTCGACCTCTTCGGCGAGGGGCTGCACGCGCTCGGCGGCGCGCTCCTCCGCGGTGCGGCGCAGGCGCTCCGCCTCCTTCGCCGCGTCGGCCTTGACGATCTTCGCCTGCTCGACCGCGCGGTGCAGCGCGTCCCTCGCCTGCTGCTCGGCCTCCTCGCGGCGCTCCACCGAGCGGTTCTCCGCGCTGCGGGCCCGCTCCTCGGCGAGCGCCAGCCGGTCCTCGGCCTCCGACACGATCCGCTGCGCGGTCGCGATGGCCTGCTGGTGCCGGTCGGCCTCCTCCTTCTGGGCGCGCTCGCGCCGGTCGGCCTCGGTCAGGATGAGCTCCTGAGTCTTCTTCTTGCGGTGCTCGGCGGCCTCCGAGAGCAGCCGCTGGGCCGCATTGCGCTGCTCGTCCGACTCGCGGGCGGCATGCGCCTTGAGCTCGGTGACCTCGCGTTCGGCCGTGGCACGCTGGACCGCGATCTCACGCTCGGCCTGCGAACGCAGCTTCTCGGCCTCGGCCCGCGACTGGCCCTGGGCGGTCTGCGCTTCACGATGCGCGTCGGCAAGGGCCAGATCGTGGTTGCGGCGGGCGTTCTCGCGCAGCTCGGTCGTCTCGTTCACCGCTCGGGCGCGGATCTCGGTGACGTCCTGGTCGGTGGTCGCGGTGATCTCGGCGGCCTCGGAGTGGGCGGTGCGCATCATCGTCTCGGCCTCGGCGCGCGCCTCGTTCAGCATCGACGCGGCCTGCCGCTTGGCATCGGCCTTCTGGACGCCCGCGTCCTGCTCGGCGGCGCGCAGGATCTTCTCGACGCGCGCGCCGAGCCCCGCCAGGGTCGGCGCCTCGGCCTCGGCTATCTGCGTCGCCCGGTCGGTGACGCGGCGCTCCAGAGCGGCGATGCGCTCCTCGGCGCGGCGCAACTGCTGTTCCGCGGCCTCCAATGCCCGCGACGCCTCGTCGCGGTGCTGCTCGTGGGCTTTGATGTTCTGGTACAGCCGGGAAGTGAACTCTTCGACCTGATTGCGGTCGTAGCCGCGCATGGCGACAGCGAATTCGGGCCCGGATTCCTCGAAGAATTTCGACATGGTCTTCCAGAGTCACAGGAAACGGTTGATGAGTCATCATCACGCCTGAAGCGCCGGAAACCGGAGATGAACACGCCCGCGCCGCGTGTCGTGCTGAAAACGTCTAGAAGCCTGTATGCGAAAGGGCCTCAACCGAAGTCGACGGCTCCGGTGAGGCCCTCTACTGTGTTCGAACCGTTAACGGGCCCGGTCGGTCTCGTCCTCGAAGTCGCCCATGATCTCCTCCAGCAGGTCCTCCATGGCGACCAGGCCGGTGACCTCGCGGTCCGGGCCCGTGACGAGCGCGAGCTGGGCGCGCTGGCGGCGCATGAGCGTCACGGCCGCAGCCACGGTGGTCGCGGCGTCGACCAGTAGCGGCGCGGCGGCCATGTCGGCGACTGCGGCCCCCGGCTCGGCCTGCACGGCCTCGCGCACATGGACGAGACCCACCGGGCGCTCCTCCGCGTCGACCACGACCAGCCGCGAGCGGCCCGTGTCGCGGCTGCGCTCCTCCGCCTGCACCGCAGTCGAACCGGCCGCGATCGTCACGACCTCCGGCCACGGGATCGACAACTCCCCCACCGGGCGGCGCTGCACTTCGATGGCGTGCGTGAGCATCTGGTGCTCCGGCTCGCCCAGCATCCCCGCCTCCGCCGAAGACCGCAGCAGGTACCGCAGCTCCTCGGGCGAGTGCGCCTGCGCCTTCTCGTCCGCCGGCTCGACCTTGAGCGCCCTGAGGATCGCGTTCGCACCGTGGTTGAGCCCCAGCAGGATCGGCTTCGTCGCCCACACGTACCCGGTGAACGGCCAGATCAGCGCCATCGCCGAAGCCTCCGGGTGGGTGATCGCCCACGACTTCGGCATCATCTCGCCCACGACCATGTGCAGGAACACGACGATGAGCAGCGCGACCGTGAACGCGATCGGATGCGCCGCCCCCTCCAGGCCGATGGCGTGCAACGGAATCTCGAGCGCGTGCGCCAGCGCGGGCTCCGCGAGCGCGCCGAGGCCCACGGTGCACGCGGTGATGCCCAGCTGGGCGCCCGCGAGCATGAGCGACAGGTTCCTGGTGCCGCGCAAGGCGGCCCGGGCCGCGCGGGAGCCGTCCTGCTCGAGACGGTGCTGCCGGGAGGCCACGAGGGCGAACTCCGCGGCCACGAAGAAGGCGTTGGCGGCCAAGAGCAGCAGGGAGATCAGCAGTGCGGGACCGGTGCTCACGCGTTCACCTCCACGGGCAGGGGCCGCAGCTCGATCGCTTGCGGCACATGGCGGGCGCAGGAGACGACGACCATCCGCACCCGGCGGGGCGCGTTCTCGGCGACCTCCGGGGCGTCGCCGAGCTGGGGCACGGTGTCCACGTCGACGGTGTCGCCCGGCTGGGCGATGCGGCCGAGCAGGGCCATGACGAGCCCCGCGATCGTCTCGTAATGCTCGCCTTCGGGAAGCTGGATGCCCGTGGCGTCGGCGACCTCGTCGATGCGCCAGCGCCCGGGGATGAGCCAGGCGCCGCCCGCGAGCGAGACCGGGACGGCCTCGAAGCGGTCCTGCTCGTCGCGGATCTCGCCCACGAGCTCCTCGGCGAGGTCCTCGAGGGTCACGATCCCGGCGAAGCCGCCGAACTCGTCCACGACGCACGCCAACTGGCGGTGCTGGCTCCGCATGCGCTCCAGCAAGGTGGGCAGCGGCAGGGAGGCCGGCACGAGCAGGGCCGGGTCGGCGATCTCGCCGACGCGGACCGTGCCGCGGTCCTCGCGCGGGACGCCGATGACCTGGTTGAGGCCGACCACGCCGCGCAGGTCGTCCACGTCGTCGCCCACGACCGGGAACCGCGAATGGCCCCCGGCGAGCGCCGTGACCGCTTCGGCCACAGTGGCCTCCGCCGAGAGGGTCTGCACGTTGACGCGCGGGGTCATGGCCTGGTCCGCGACGGTGGCCGAGAAGTCGAGGCCGCGGTCGAGGAGTTCGGAGAGGCCCCGGTCGAGCGCGCCCTCGTCGCGGGAGACGTCGATGATGCGGTGCAGGTCCTCCGGGGTGGCGTTGTGCTCCAGCTCCTCCACGGGCTGGATGCCCAAGAGCCCCAGGAGTTTCGTGGAGGCGGCGTCGAAGAACCGGATGACCGGCCCGAACACGGTGAGGTAGGCGTGGGTGGGCGCGGCCAGCGCGAGCGCGAGGGCTTCGGTGCGGGCGATGGCGAGGTTCTTGGGGCCGAGCTCGCCGAGGATCATCTGGACGACGTTCGCGAACAGGAACGCGAACGCCACGCCGATGGTGACGGAGACGCCCGCCGGGACACCGGCGACGCCGAGGAGGTCGGCGAGGCCCTGGCCCAGGTACGGCTCGGCGAAGAAGCCCACGAAGAGCGCGGTGACGGTGATGCCCAGCTGTGCGCCCGAGAGCGCGAACGACAGGGACGAGCAGATCTGGAGCGCCCGGCTGGCCCTGGCGGCCCGGCGGGCGTCGCCGTCGTTCGCGATGTCCTCGAGACGGGACCGGTCGACCGCCGTGTACGCGAATTCGAGCGCCACGAAGAAGCCCGTGGCCGTGGTGACGGCCAGGATGATGACCAGTCCGATGACTATGAGCATCGATCACACCTCAGGTGCGGGTCCGTGGCCCGGAGCGGTTCGCCCGCACCGGGCCGGGGACTTCGATGTCGGCTTCGGCGAGGCTTGCGGGCCGTGACCGAGCGTCGTCTTCTTCGTCGCATGGGCCCGATCTTAACGGGACGGAAGGGCGCGGCAAGCGGTCATCTTTGCTCGCCCCGCCACAACACGATGTCAGTGGAGCGGCCGAACGGCCCGGCCATCGCCTGCAGGTCCGCGAGCTGCGCGCGGGCCCGCTGGAGCTCGCGCGCGAGCTCCTCGACGGCGGCGCCGGCCTCGGCCCGCACGGCCTGGACCTCGCGTTCGAGGTCCATGATCCGCTTGATCCCGGCGAGGTTCACGCCCTCGTCCTGGGACAGGCGCTGGATCTCCCGCAGGCGCGTCACGTCCCGGACGGAGTAGCGGCGGCCCCCGCCGGGCGTGCGGGCGGGCTCGACCAGTCCGAGGCGGTCGTACTGGCGGAGGGTCTGCGGGTGCATCCCGGCCATCTCCGCGGCGGCCGAGATCGCGAGGATCTTGGCGTCGTAGTCGATCTCGTCGGCGCCGCCCCCGGGGAGGCGCTGGTGGTAGGTGATCTCGATGCGCACCTGGTGGCGGGCGCCCATGTCGGAACGGCCGGCAGCGCGATCGTCGGGGCCGCCGGTGCGGCTCGAAGCGGTCACGGTTCCCTCCCTCGCTCATTGCTCGTCGCCGCGTCCGTGCCGCGGGACGCACGCGGCGAACGCCGGTGCATCCGTTGCAACAACGTCGGGCGGTCGACTTCTTCCGGCCGGTCCGATGCAGCGGCCGTACCGCTCTGCGCCTGCGCGGGAACGGACGCCTCACTCGCAATACGGTCCGCTTCCGAGGCCGCGCCGCCACTCAGTGTCTGAGCGGGGACGGGTGCCGTGCTCGCGGAACGGTCCGCTTCGGAGGCGGTCCCGCTGGTCGCCTGCGCAGGAGCGGACGCCGACCGGGCGCGGTAGGCGGCCGGGTTCGCGTACCGACCGGTGTCGGCCACTGGATTCGCCGACCGGGCGCGATACGCCGCCGGGTTCGCGAACTTGCCGGCGTCGGCCGCCGCATTCGCGGGTTGCGCCGGGACGGCTGCCGGATCCGCAGGCAGCGCGGTGATGGCCGCCGGGTTCGCCAGCGTCGCCGGCGCGGCCCTGTCGTCGGTCTCGACGATCGGCTCTGCCGCGGAACCGAGTCCGAATTCGTTGCCCGCGTGAGCGATCGTGGTCGAATCGGGGCGGCTGCGCAGCGTCGAGACGACGTCGGTCGCCGCGGACTTCGCCTCTGCGAGGCGTCGCACCACCGCGATGGCGCTCGTCGCGGCGACCGCGACCTTCACGTACGGGCGCAGCACCGGGACGGCGCTGGCGGCGGTGAGCCCGGCGCGCACGATGTTCGGGTGCGCCGCGATGACGTTCGCCGCAGCGGTCCCCAACTTCACCGCGCGGGACTCGGGAATGGCGCTCGCGGCCGTGCCGACCGCCCGCGCGACGCGAAAGCGCACCGGGACCCGGTCGACATCGTCTGCTTCGCGCGGCGGGCGCGCAAAACGATCCCGCACGCGCTGCACTCCAGGCACCTTCATCGTCCCGCCCCCGCTCCACGGATCGGGCCGTCCGCCGACGGCGCAGCGACGGCCGCACTCGGGCGACCAGGCAAAGTGCCAACGCGCCGCGCCCGGCGCAGCACCGCCGAGTCGCGGTTCGCGTTCTGCGCCACCGACTTCTGCGGCGAGTCGGCTGCAATCGACCTCGCACGGTCGCTCACCTGGGGTGCAGCGCCGACCGCCGCCAGGCGCACCGCTCGAGCGACGCGTTGAAGCGTCCAGCCCAGCAGTGCCGCATCGCGGTTCGCGTGCTGCGCAGTCGTCATCGGCCCGTTGGCATCCTGCACCGGGCCCTCGTTCGCCTCCGGCGCAACGACCGGCTCCGGGCGGGCCGTTCGACCGGCACCCCGAGACTCCCGGCGCTCTCGCGCCGAGTCTCGGATCGTGTGCCGCGGCAGGGAGATCATTGGCCCGTCAGCTCTTCCAGCTTCGAGCGGTCGGGCGGCGGGGCGGTGGCCGCGTACTTCTCCAGGGCCTCCCGGGCCTCGGGCGAGAGTGCTTGCGGCACTTCGACGTCCACCGTCACCAGGAGGTCGCCCTTGCCCGGCACGCCGCGGCCCTTGACGCGCAGGACGCGCCCGGTCGGGGTGCCCTCGGGAATCCGCAGTGTCACCGGACCGTCGAGGGTCGGGACCTTCACCTTCGCGCCCATGGCCGCTTCGGGGAAGGAGACCGGCAGTCGCACGGTCACGTTGTCGCCGTCGCGCGCGAACAGCGGGTGCGTCCGCACCGCCACCTTCACGAGCAGGTCGCCCGCGGGTCCGCCGCGCTCGCCCGGGGCGCCGCGGCCCGCCAGCCGGATCGACTGGCCGTCGCCGATGCCCACCGGGACGCGCACGGTGATGATGCGCTCCTTCGTCGTCGCGCCCGTGCCGCCGCAGTCGGCGCACGGGTCGCTGACCACGGTGCCCGTGCCCTCGCATTCGGGGCAGGGCTGCGCGAAGCTGAACGCGCCCTGGTTCTCCGTGATCAGGCCCCGGCCGCCGCAGCGCGTGCAGGTGGTCGGCGCCGAGCCGGGCTTCGCGCCCGAGCCGTGGCAGGTCTCGCACTCGCCCGGCGCGCGCATGCGCAGCTCGGTCGTGGTGCCCTTCACCGCGTCGGCGAAGTCGAGGGTGATGTGGGTGCGCAGGTCGTTGCCGCGCTGGGCGCCGCTGCGGCGCCGGTGGGCACCGCTGCTGCCGCCGCCGCGGAACAGGTCGCTGAAGATGTCGCCGAAGCCACCCGAGCCGCCCGTGTTGCCGAACAGGTCCTCGAGGTTGACGCCCCCGCCGCCCGGCATGCCGCCGAAGCCGCCGCGGCCGGACTTCATCAACTGGATCTGGTCGTACTCCTTGCGCGCCTTGTCGTCGTGGAGCACCGAATAGGCCTCCGAGACGCCTTTGAAGCGCTCCTCGGCGGCCGGGTCGGGGTTGTGGTCGGGGTGCAGCTCGCGCGCGAGCTTGCGGTACGCCCGCTCGATGTCCTTTTTGGAGGCGTCCTGCGGCACGCCGAGCATGGCGTAGAAGTCCTTCTCAAGCCATTCCTGCGATGCCACGGGACGCCTCCTCTGCTTGCTTATCGTTCGGGCGGGGACCTCAGGAGTCCTTGTCGCCCTTGTCCTTCTTCTTCTTGGTCTTGCCTTCGGCCTCGTCGTCCCCGGACGCTTCGGCTTCGACCGTCTCGGCGTCCGCGTCGGCGGCGTCCTCGGGCTCGTCGCCCTCGGCTTCGTCCACTTCCGCGTCCACCGGCTCGGCCTCGACGACCTCGGGCTCTTCCGCCGCAGCGGGCTCGGCGTCGTCGGACGGCTCCGCGACCGCCACCAGGGCGGGGCGCAGGAGCTTGTCGCCGAGCCGGTAGCCCGAGCGCATCACGTCGATGCAGGTCGGTCCGTCGACCCCCGGCATCTGCATGTGCGCCACGGCCTCGTGGATCTGCGGGTCGAACGCGTCGCCCTTCGTGCCGAAGGACTCCAGGCCGTGCTTGGCAAGCGCGTTGACGAGCTGCTCCGCGACGGAACCGAAGGGGCCGTTGAGGTCCCCGTGGTCCCGCGCCCGGTCCATGTCGTCCAGCACCGGCAGCAGGCTCTGCAGCACCGCGGCCGTCGCGAGCTCGCCGGAGCGGGCCTTGTCCCGCTCGACGCGCTTGCGGTAGTTCTGGAACTCGGCGGTGACCCGCTGCAGGTCCCGCGTGCGCTCTTCGACCGTGGACTGCAGGACGGCCACCGTGTCGTCCGCGGCCTGGCCGTCGTCCGAAGCGGCCGCCAGGATGTCATCGACCGTGAGCTCGGCCTCGGCGTCGCCCGCGTCGGACGGCGCGCCGGAGTCCTCGGGGCGCTCGTCCTCTGCGTCCTTGTTGCCTTCGTCCGTCACTTCTGGTCCTTGTCGTCGTCGACGATCTCGGCGTCGACGATCGTCTCCTCGGCGCCCGGAGCGTCCGTGTTCGGCGCGGCGGAGGGCTGCGAGCCCTGCTCCGCCTGGGCCGCCGCGTACATGGCCTGCCCGGCCTCCTGGCTGACCTTGGAGAGCTCCTCCGTGGCGGTCTTGATCGCCTCGATGTCGCTGCCGCCCAAGGCGCCCTTGAGGGAGCCGGTGGCCTCGTTGATGCGGCCCTTGAGGTCCTCGGGGATCTTGTCGCCGTTCTCGGCCAGCAGCTTCTCGGTCTGGTAGACCAGCGACTCGCCCATGTTGCGGGCCTCGGCCTCCTCCTTGCGCTGCCGGTCCTCCTCGGCGTGCTCCTGGGCCTCGGCCATCATCCGCTGGATGTCGTCCTGGGCCAGGCTCGAGCCGCCCGAGATGGTCATCGACTGGGCCTTGCCCGTGGCCGAGTCCTTCGCGGAGACGTTCACGATGCCGTTCGCGTCGATGTCGAAGGTGACCTCGATCTGCGGGACGCCGCGCGGCGCCGGCGGCAGGCCGGTGAGCTCGAAGGTGCCGAGCTTCTTGTTGTAGGCCGCGATCTCGCGCTCGCCCTGGAAGACCTGGATGAGCACCGACGGCTGGTTGTCGTCGGCGGTCGTGAAGACCTCCGAGCGCTTGGTCGGGATCGTGGTGTTGCGCTCGATGAGCTTGGTGAAGATCCCGCCCTTGGTCTCGATGCCGAGGCTCAGCGGCGTGACGTCGAGGAGCAGCACGTCCTTGACCTCGCCCTTGAGGACGCCGGCCTGGAGGGTCGCGCCGACGGCGACGACCTCGTCCGGGTTGACGCCCTTGTGCGCGTCACGGCCGATGAGGCGCTTGACCAGGTCGGAGACGGCCGGCATGCGGGTCGAGCCGCCCACGAGGATGACGTGGTCGACCTCGGAGACGTTGATCCCGGCGTCCTTGACGGCCTGCTCGAACGGCTTCTTGCAGCGGTCGAGGAGGTCGGAGGTCATCTGCTCGAACTCGGCGCGCGAGAGCGAGACGTCGAGGTGCAGCGGCCCGTCGGGGCCCGCGGTGATGTAGGGCAGGTTGATCGAGGTGTTGGTGGCGCTGGAGAGCTCGATCTTGGCCTTCTCGGCGGCCTCCTTGAGGCGCTGCATGGCCATCTTGTCCTTGGACAGGTCCACGCCGTACTGGCCGTTGAAGGTCTTGACCAGGTGCTGGATGACCCGGTCGTCCCAGTCGTCGCCGCCGAGGTGGTTGTCACCGGAGGTGGCCTTGACCTGGATGACGCCGTCCGCGATCTCGAGCAGGGACACGTCGAAGGTGCCGCCGCCGAGGTCGAAGACGAGGATCGTCTGCTCTTCCTCGCCCTTGTCGAGGCCGTAGGAGAGGGCCGCCGAGGTGGGCTCGTTGATGATGCGCAGGACGTTGAGGCCCGCGATCTCGCCCGCCTCCTTGGTGGCGGTGCGCTGCGCGTCCGAGAAGTAGGCCGGGACGGTGACGACCGCGTCCGTCACGTTCTCGCCCAGGTACGCCTCGGCGTCCCGCTTGAGCTTCATGAGGATGCGCGCGCTGATCTCCTGCGCGGTGTAGGACTTGCCGTCGATGTCGACGGCCCAGTCCGTGCCGATGTAGCGCTTGACCGAGCGGATGGTGCGGTCCGGGTTCGTGACCGCCTGGCGCTTGGCGACCTCGCCGACGAGCACTTCGCCGTTCTTCGCGAACGCGACGATGGACGGGGTGGTCCTGGCCCCCTCAGCATTGGTGATGACCGTGGCTTCCCCGCCTTCGAGGACGCTGACCACGGAGTTCGTCGTGCCGAGGTCGATACCGACCGCACGTGCCATGTTGATCTCCTGACGTAGTCGAACAGATGCCTCCGGGATTGGAGGCGAGTCTCTGTCTCAAGCGGCCGGGCGGGAACCCCGAACCAAGTTGAGCCGGATAGACTCAATGTTCGAACGGCAGGTGTCGACTGTCAAGTGGATCACGGACATTGTGATGCATCGCACGAAAGTTGAGTCGGGTCGGCTCAACTTTCGGTCGGGCGGTGCCCGAGCGGGCCGCGGGCGGTGCCTAGCGGACCGCTCCGGCGGCTTCGCAGCACTCGGTGAGGAGGTCGTCGGCGATCTTCCACGTGTCGCACGGCCAGGCCTGGTTGCAGGAGGCGCAGTCGATGCCGAGCAGTTGCTCGGGCAGGTGGTCGCGCCACATCGCGGCGGCGAGCGACCAGCCCATGATCTCGGTGATCCCCTGGGGCGCTTCGAGCGGCGGCGGCTCCTCCAGCGAGAAGAGCTTCGAGGGCTCCTCGCGGCGGGAGCGGCGCGAGCGGGCGGGGATCGGCACCACCATCGAGGCCGGGTCGGGCGCGGCCGGGGCGGCTTCGGCGGTGTGACGCGAGCGGCGGGGCGGTGCGGAGCGCTCCTGGCGCGGCAGGCCGCGGCCCGGTTCCGGCGCGTCGGTGTCGTGCGGCGCCTGCCTCGCTGAATGCTGCATGCTCACGCTATCTCCTCATTCGCCTTCGCTTCCGTGCACTGCGTACGCCTCTCTCACGGGTTAACGGTCGAGCGGGCCGCAAGGACACGGGTATGAGCACTCGGCACTCTAGTCCGCCTGGCGCCTATGGATGCGGGGGCGAACTCGCGAGCCATTCCGGATCACACGCGACACGAAAGTCCTTTCACTTTCACCATTTGCATTCTCCCGCCTTGCAGGTAGCCTGGGGCGCATCGCCCGCGAATTCCCGGCGAAGTTCACGTACCGATTCGGGGTGGCCTGCGGGCCAAGAGTTTCGGCAGTGGGGGCTGTGGCCCCTGGGCGAGAGGCGTTCCGGCCCAAGGCCGGAGCGCTGGACACGCGTTCTCCAAGAAGCGTAACCGAGGCCGCACTCTGGGCTGCACATCCTGGTTGAGCTGGGATTTCAAGAATGTGACGGACTCGAAGACTGGATTAACTTTGGGTTACCACGTCCGTTTTGCCCGAAAACGCCCCGATGACGTGTGGCATCATAGGATTATGCAGTCTCCTTCAGAAGAAGTACAATGGACGGTTGACGGTGGATTGATCACTCCCTACTTCGAGATCAAGACCACCTTCAGTCGAAGCGCGGGCAGCGAGCACCTGCGCGAGCACGTCTACATCTACGGTCTCGAGCTCGAAGGCGACGGCGAGATCGCCATGCGCTTCCGCCCCGAGCACCGCCACCAGCACGCCGAGGCCTCCCTCACCATCCGCGTCGACGACTCCAACTGGATCAAGACCGGAGCCGAATACCTTGGGGGCCAACACCTCGTCTCCACGGTGACCACCCGGGAGCACACCCACTGGTCCCTGTCCCCTGTGGACACCGAATCGGACGAGATCTGGCTGCGGCTCATCCGCGCCGGCGGCACCATCACCGTGGCCCACGCCGACGACGGCGTCGACTACACCACCATCGCCTCCACCTACCTCCCCGGCGGCGTCCCGGTCATGGCCGGCATCGCCAGCGCCCGTCCCGTCTCCGAGAGCTTCTGGGACGCCGCGCAGGACCTGGACATCGACGTCGGTTGAATGCCCTGGTTCCGGACTGCCACAACTGAAATCAGCGCTCTGGCGGTGGGGGCCAGCAGGCGCTGAGCATAGAGGTCGGGCCCGGTGGGCCCAGCGATCCCCGTCCGGCGGACCCGACCTGTGTGCTCAGCAGCGGACCCGCGACCGCACGCGCAGCGGCGCAGCAAGGCGAACACGACGGCGCGATCGGAAGCTCATGCAACCGATCGCGCCGTTCACTGCGTATTGGTGGTTGCGGCGCCCGGCTTGGTCACCGGGCGCCGCTCATATATCGGTGCAGCCGAGGCCGCGTCGACCTACTGCTCGAAGAGCGCGGCGTAGGTCTGGAACGCCGTGGCGACCTCGACCTGGTGCCAGTAGCGGTGGTACTCGAACTCCGGAGCCGGGCCCGTGCAGCCGCCGTCGATGTAGGCCTGGACCTGGTCCCAGCCTTCGAAGTCCTTCATGAAGGAGCGGGTCTCGATGAACGTGACCCCGTTCTCCAGGACGTCGCCGTTCGGCATGGTGCCGGTCCAGCCCTCGGGGATGTAGACCTCGTCGCCGAAGCGGCAGTAGTCCGCCCGGCCCTCGGTCTGCGTCACGCCGATGCCGTCGTTGACCGACCACAGCGTGTCCAGCAGGTTCGAAGCCGCCGTCTGCGAGGCCGTGTCACCGGTGGCCGCCGCGTGGTACGACAGGATCTTCGCCACCGCACCGGCCACACCCGGGTCCTTGGACATGGAGGTCACCGTGGCGGACAGGCCCGCCCCCGGCTCGCCGTTCCACTCCAGGTCGCCGGGCAGGCTGTAGTCGGTCGCGCTGATGTCGCTCACGGACAGCACCCAGGCCACCCACTTGTCGAGCATCGCGCAGGCGCGCGCGTCCTCGGTCTCGTAGCAGAGCTGCGCCACACGGTCCATGCCCCACGCCTGGAAGCCGAACCAGCGGTTCGACGGCGGGTCGTGCCACACGGGCTGCTCGTCGTAGTACAGGCCCGCGTGCTCGGCCGAGGTCGTGGGGTTGCCGTAGTTGCCGCCCCAGTTGTTGGTCGCGCCGCCCGCGATGGCGCCGGCGCCCTCGGCCCCGGCCGGGACCTGGAGCCACTCCAGGAAGTCCATCTGGGCGTCGAGGCTCTTGGCCCAGTCGGCCGCCGCGGTGGGCGACTCCGGTGCGAGCCCGCCCTCGGAGAGGGCGTAAGCGGCCATCGGGTTCTGGTAGCCCTGGTGGACGCCGGAGCCGCCGATGCGGAACGACCAGTCGCCGTTCATGCCCGCACCCCATGAGTAGTACCAGCTCATCAGGTAGTGGAACGAGGACTTGCCGCTGCCGTCGGGGCAGCTGCTGATCCCGATGCAGTCGCCCGCGATCTGCTTGAAGTACTTGTCCGCCATGGCGTACCGCAGGAAGTCGCCCATCTTGGACGCCTTGTCGAGCGAGCCGGCGATGGCCGACTCCTGGCCCTGTTCGGCCGCCCACTGCTGGGCGGTCCAGGCGAGCTGGACGGCGCGCGCGTCCGCGTCCGGAGCCGCGGTGTAGCGCTCCTGCTGCGAGTACTGCGAGTCGCCGACGAACAGGTCGAGGAAGCCGTTCTCACCGCCGTAGTCGAAGGTCTCGCACGAGGGGTGCCCGATGGTCTCCCACGTCGACTCCTGCGAGCCGCGCTGGAAGGTGTTCATGTACACCGGCTCGGTCGTGCCGTCGCCGCATTCGCCGAAGCCGTAGGCGTTGTCGACGTCCAGCAGCCAGTGCATGCCGTAGACCTGGTTGCTGCCGTAGGTGTTGCGCAGCTCCGCCCCGAGCGGGTCGTCGCCGACCGGCGCGTTGAAGTCGAGCTGGGTCGGGTAGTCCGTGACGTCCCCCGACTCGGGCGCGTAGGAGGCCGGCGAGCTCGGGTTGTAGCTGGTCGGGTTCAGATCCGGGATCGCGTACTGCTCGGTGATCTCCCACGACTCGTTGTAACCCGACCAGTCGCCGGTGACCTGGCCGTAGGCGGCCTCGAGCCACATCAGGTAGCTCAGGGCCTCCGAGGTGGTCTGGTGCCCGTAGTCAGGCGCCTCGACGATGAGCTCCTCCACCGAGTGGTAGGGGACGCCCGTCTCGTGCAGGTACGGCGAGTCCGCCCCGGTGAGCTGGTCGTACATCGCGAGGAAGCGCTCCTCGTTCTCCGTGACCTCGCCCAGGTCGGCGATCGTGACGACCACCTGGACCGGCTCGAAGCCGGGCGCGGAGACCGTGAAGGTCGCCGAGTCGCCCGGGGCGGCGTTCGCGGTCGCGCTGAAGGTGACCGGCTTGGTCGCCGTGGCGCCCGCGGCGAAGCTGAGCGAGCCGCCGGAGGCGACCGAGATGGCTGTCGAGCCGGAGGTGCGCGCGGTCGTGACCGTGGCGGCCGAGGTGGTGGCGGCGGAGAAGCCGACGTCGATCGAGGCGGTGGCGCCGGCGTCGATCACGACGTTGGTGCGGGAGACCTCGAGCTCGGGCTCGACCGGGGTGACGCTGCCGCAGGTCTCACCGTTGACCTTGACGCCGGTGGGGGCGGTGGCCGCACCGGAGCCGATGAAGCCGAACACCTCCCGCTTCTGGCCGGACGCGACGGTGCCGTTCCAGCCCACGTCGCTGCCGCGGAACGTGGAGCCGCTCTGGCTCCAGTCGACGTTCCAGGCGTTGGCGACGGTGGTCCCGGCGGGGAACTGCCACTCGAGGTCCCAGCCGTTGAGGCCGGCGGTGCCGCCGGTGAGGCTCACGTTGGCCTGGAAGCCGCCGCCCCAGGTGGAGACGACGTTGTATTCGAAGCCGCCGCAGGTCGGATTGGCGAGGGCCTGAGGGGCGGCCACCGCTGCGAAGGTGCCCACGAGGGCGACCGGCAGCGTCACCGCGGCGGTGCGGCGCCATCGGCGCTTGGCACGCCGCGGCGGGGCCAGGTTGTCGAGATCCATTTGGCTACTCCTGTGGGTGGTGTGTCCGTTTTCGTGGGAGCGCTCATGCCGGGATGGCCCCCTTCGAACCGCATGAGTGGAACGAATCGGACCGGTTTGCGGAAGCGCTCCCAAGTCATGCTGCCAACCGTACGACCCAAATGTCAATACATTGACATCTCTAAATTTCTATCTGGACCACGGCATCCACCCCTGGTTGGCAAACATTTTTCCAGTTCAGGGGCCCGTTTTGTCGATTGCACAGTTATGGATCTGCGACCTTCGATTTCCTGGCCGTGGGCGGCGCTGTAACAACCGAGTAACGACCCTCACACCCGGACTTGCGCTGTGGAACACGCTCCCGTACGATCCTGGTATCGCTCCCAAGGGCGATCGCCTCGGCGGTTCAGTCGCGGGCCGCCGTGCACCCACGGCGGCCCGCGCCCCCGCCGCCACGGGCGCCAAGGCAAGAACGAGTCCCTCAAAACCCCTCTGGAAACACACAGCGCCGCCGAGGCGCCCGGAAGGAACCAGCAAAGATGCATTTCCTCAAAGGCCAGTACGGCCTCAATCGCAAGAACGGCAGGATCGCCCTCGCTGCCTTCGCCGCAGGAGCGCTCGCCATCACGGCCGCCTGCTCGGGCGACGGCGGCGGTGACGACGACTCCACCGGCGAAGACGGCAAGACCAAGCTCACCGTCGCCACGTTCAACACGTTCGGCTACGTCCAAGCCGGACTCGAGGCCAAGTACGAGGCCGAGAACCCCGACATCGACGTCGTCTTCGAAGGCGACGGCGTCCAGTTCGGCGAGTACCGCACCGCGCTGGAGACCGCGCTCGACGCCGGCGACGGCTTCGGCGACGTCGTCGCCATGGACGAGCAGGCCACCCCGCAGCTCTTCCAGAACGGCGACCACTGGTACGACCTCTCCGAGTACGCGAGCCGGGAGGGCGACTACCACCCGAACACGTGGAACCTCGGCCACACCCCCGACGACAAGCTCGTGGGCCTCGGCACCGACATCGGCGGCATGGCCATGTGCTACCGCTCCGACCTGTTCGCGGCCGCCGGTCTTCCGACCGACCGGGAAGAGGTCGCCGCGGCGTGGTCCGACTGGGAGGGCTTCAAGACCGTCGCCCAGCAGTTCGTCGACTCCGACGTGGACGCCGCCTTCCTCGACAACGGCACCCAGCTGCAGAACATGCTGCTGAGCCAGTTCGCGGGCCAGGGCGACGGACAGATGTACGTCGACGACGAGGGCAACCTGACCCTCGACTCGGCCGCCGCCACCCAATCCCTCGACCTGGTCTTCGAACTGACCGAGATGGGCGCCGTCGGCAACTTCCCGTCATGGGGCGAGGAGTGGAACGCGGCCATGGCCGCCGGCGGTTACGCCGTCATGCCGTGCCCGGGCTGGATGGCCCGCGCGATCATCGAACCCACCTCCGGCCCGGACAACGCCGACAAGTGGGACATGGCCGCCGTGCCCGGCGTGGCCGGCAACTGGGGCGGCTCGTTCCTGGCCGTTCCCGCCGAAGGCCCGAACCCCGAGAAGGCCGCCGCACTGGCCTCCTGGCTGACCGAGCCCGAGCAGCAGATCGCGGTCTTCGAGGCCGTCGGCAACTTCCCGTCCTCCCCCGCCGCGCAGGCGGACCCGCGGGTCGCCGACTACACCAGCGACTACTTCAACGACGCTCCCTCGAGCCAGATCCTGATCGCCTCGCTCGCCTCCTTCCCGGCCCTGGAGTACTCGTACTTCCACCCGCCGGTGCAGGGCGCGGTGGAGACCACGATCAACGGCATCGTGGACGGCTCCATCCCGATGGCGGACGCGCACAGCGCGATCGAATCCGCCGCCTCCGACGCCGTCGAACTGGCCGGCGCGGGCATGTGACCCCGGCCCGGTCCGGCGGCACCTGCCGCCGCCGGACCGGGTCCGGATCCGGCAGCGCGTGAGCGCCGCCGGATCCAGCGCCGCCGATTAGGACCGGCGTCGAGCGGTTCACCGCAACCGCCCGACGCGCCCCCCAGGACCGGTACCCGGCATCGGCGGCGACATGTCGGCCCGCCGCGCCCCAACCCGCGGCGGGCCGGCTCCCCCGAACCGCACGGCCGCCCGCGTACCGGATGCGCGGGCGGACCCGGACCGAGGATCCGCAGGGGTCCGCCGTGAGGGCCGCGAGACGGCTCGGCACGCACCGACCCGACCGTCCCTTCTCGGCGAAGCTCGCGAGCCGTGACTGCAAGGAAGGCCCCAATGACCACCCAGAACGCGGCACCGCGCCTGACCTGGCGCGAGCGGTTGTCCCGCGCCGACATCAAGATCACCCCGTACGTGCTGGTATCCCCGTACTTCCTGCTCTTCGCCGTCTTCGGCATCTTCCCCATGGCCTACACGCTGTACGCGTCGCTGCACGAGTGGAAGATCGGCAACGACGAGCGCACCTTCATCGGGCTCGAGAACTACGAGTTCCTGCTGTTCACGTACGAGCGGTTCAACTGGTCCGTGGTCAACACCCTCGGCATGTTCGTCCTGGCCACCGTGCCGCAGCTCGTGGTCGCCATGATGGTGGCCAACGCCCTCAACAAGCGGCTGCGCCGCCCCATGATGTGGCGGATGCTCATCCTCGCGCCCATCGTCACCTCCGTGGTCGCCGTCGGCGTCATCTTCGCCCGCATCTGGGGCAACGAGTACGGCATGGTCAACGGCGCCCTGGAGCTCATCGGCATCGAGGGCATCAACTGGCAGGGCGAGCGGCTCTCCTCCTGGTTCGCCATCTCGTCCATGGTGGACTGGCGCTGGATGGGCTACAACGCGCTCATCTTCCTCGCCGCCATGCAGACCATCCCCAAGAGCATGTACGAAGCGGCCACTGTGGACGGTGCCTCGCCCCGCCAGCAGTTCTGGAAGATCACGATCCCGCAGCTCAAGCCGATCCTCATCTTCACCGTGTTCGTCTCCTCCGTGGGCGGCATGACCATGTTCGTCGAACCGATGATGTTCGGCGGCGGGGCCCTCAACGGCGGCCCCGAAGGCCAGTTCCAGACCACCTCGATGGTCCTGGTCGACATCCTCCGCACCCACGGCAACTACGGCATCTCCTCCGCGGCCGGCTGGCTCCTGTTCGTCGTCATCGTCATCGTCGCCCTCGTCAACTTCCTCGTCGTCAACCGCATCCAGGGGAACAAATGAGCACCGCCACCGCCCCGCGCGCCGCCGCCGCGGCGCCGCAGCCCGCCGCGCCCAAGCCCCCGCGCCGCAAGCGCCGCAAGGGACCGGTCGAGTCCGACGGGGTGTTCGCCCCCACGGTCATGACCCGCATCGGCCTGGTCTTCGTCGCGATCCTCTCGATCTTCCCGCTGTACTGGATGATCGTCATCGCCTCGCGGACCACCTCCGACGCCGCCGGCTTCCCGCCCGCGCTCCTGCCCGGCGGCAACCTCGGCGAGCACATCCAGGCCGCGTTCGCCCACCCCGAGGCCGACCTGCTGCTGGGCCTGCGGAACTCGTTCATCATCACCGGCACCGTCACGCTCTCGGTCGTGCTCATCTCGACCCTCGGCGGCTTCGCCTTCGCCAAACTGCGGTTCCGCGGCTCCAAGCTCCTCATGGCCACCGTGCTGTTCTCCATGATGGTGCCGCTCCAGCAGCTCGGCGTCGTCCCGATGTACATCATGATGGTCCAGCTCGACTGGATCGACACCCTTCAGGCCGTGATCCTGCCGTTCATGGTCAACGGCTTCGGCATCTTCCTCATGCGCCAGTACTGCGAGCAGGGCATTCCCGACGAGATCATCGAGGCCGCCCGCATCGACGGCGCCTCGACCATCGGCATCTGGTGGCGCATCGTCCTGCCTGCCCTGCGCCCGGCCATGGTCGTCCTCGGACTGCTCACGTTCATGCTCAACTGGAACGAGTTCCTGTGGCCGTTCATCGTGCTCAGCGACGAGAACCCCACGATCCAGCTCGCGATCCGCCAGGCCTCGACCGCCATGTTCAACGCCGACATGTCGATGGTCTTCACCTGCACCCTGCTCTCGATCATTCCCATAGCGATCCTGTTCCTCGTCTTCGGGCGGCAGATCGTGCACGGCATCATGGAAGGTACCGGCAAGTGATGAGCAACGAAAACGAATTGGCCGCGCTCGCGGCCCGGTTCCCAACCGGGTTCACCTGGGGCGCGGCCACCTCGTCCTACCAAGTAGAGGGGTCGACCGGCGCCGACGGCCGCGGACCGTCCATATGGGACGCGTTCGTGAACGAGCCGGGGCGGGTCGTCGACGGCTCCAACGGCGACACCGCGATCGACTCCTACCGCAGCATCCCCGAGGACGTCGCCACCGTCAAAGCCCTCGGGCTCAGTGCCTACCGCTTCTCGCTGTCGTGGCCCCGGATCTGCCCCGACGGCGACGAGCGCGTGAACAAGGCGGGCCTCGCCTACTACTCCAACCTCGTGGACGCCCTCCTCGCCGAGGGCATCACCCCGTGGATCACCCTCTACCACTGGGACCTCCCGCAGGCCCTCGAAGACGCCGGCGGGTGGCCCGTACGGGCCACCGCCGAGCGCTTCGGCCAGTTCGCCGCCATCGCGCACGCCGCCCTCGGCGACCGCGTCAAGCACTGGATCACCGTGAACGAGCCGTGGTGCGCCGCGTTCCTCGGCTACGCCTCCGGCGAGCACGCCCCCGGGCGCCGCGAACCGGCCGCGTCCATCGCCGCCGCCCACCACCTCATGCTCGGCCACGGCCTCGCCGCCCGCGCCATCAAGGCCGCGGACCCGCAGGCCACCGTGAGCGTCGGGCTGAACTTCTACCCGATCCACGCCGCCACCGAGACCCCCGTCGACCTCGACGCCGCGCGCCGCGTCGACGGCGTCCAGAACCGCTGGTTCACCGAGGCCGCCCTGCGCGGGGTGTACCCCGAGGACATCGTCGAGGACTTCAAGGCGGTCACCGACTTCTCGTTCGTCGAGGACGGCGACATGGAGGTCATCAACGCCCCCGTGGACGTGCTCTCGGTGAACTACTACAGCCGCTTCACCGTTACCGGTAACGGGGGCGCGACCTCGGCTTCCGCCGCCCCCACGGGCGCCGGATCGGCCTGGCCTGCCAACGAGCACATCGGGTTCGTCTCCTCCGGGCTGCCCGTCACCGACATGGGCTGGGAGATCGACCCCGGCGGGCTCACCGAGACCCTCACCCGGCTGCACGCCTCCCACCCGGAGGTGCGGCTCGCGGTCACCGAGAACGGCTCGGCGTTCCCCGACAAGATCGAGGACGGCCGGATCCACGACCCCGAGCGGCTCGAGTACGCTCGCGCCCACCTGGCCGCGTGCGCCGACGCCGTCGACGCGGGCGTCCCGCTCGTAGGGTATTTCGCCTGGTCGCTGGCGGACAACTTCGAGTGGGCCTGGGGATACACGAAACGGTTCGGACTGGTGTACGTCGATTTCGAGACCGGCGAACGCACGGTCAAGGACTCCGGGCGCTGGTACGGCGACCTGGTGCGACGGGCCCGTGCGAACCGTGAGGCAGAATAGACCAGACCAACCGTTGCCCGAGGTGATGCACGATGACCGAGACCCAGCTTGAGGCGCCCGGCGAGCCCTTGAAGAGTGAACGCCGCCGCCGCTCCGGCGGCCGGCCGACCCTCGACACCGTCGCCCGCCACGCCGGCGTCGGCCGGGGCACGGTCTCGCGCGTCATCAACGGCTCCCCCAAGGTCGCCGAGGACACGAGGGCGGCGGTCCTGGCCGCGATCAAGGAACTGGGGTACGTCCCCAACCAGGCGGCCCGGACCCTCGTCACCCAGCGCACGGACACCGTGGCGCTGGTCGTGACGGAGTCGCAGGAGTGGCTGTGGTCGGAGCCGTTCTTCGCCGGCGTGCTGCGCGGCATCACCGAGCAGCTCGCCGAGGAGAACATGCGGCTCATGCTGACCTTCGCCCCGCGCGACGGCAGCCGGGCCGACCTCGAGGCGTACCTCCTGGGCCAGCACGTCGACGGCGTCATGATGGTCTCGAGCCACTCCGGCGACCCGCTGCCGGAACGGCTCGAAGACGCCGGCATCCCCATCGTCCTGTGCGGCACGCCCGCCGGATTCCGCCCGATCGCGTACGTCGACTGCGACAACCGCTCGGGCGCCCGGCAGGCCGTGGAGTACCTGGCCGAGAAGGGCCACAAGCGGATCGGCCTCATCGCCGGCCCGCAGGACATGGCCGTGGGCGTCGACCGCCTCTCGGGCTACCGCGACGGCCTCCGCGGCAACCGCCTGCCCGTCGAGGAGTCGCTCGTCTCGGTCGCCGAAGGCTTCGACGAGGCCAGCGGCATCAAGGCCGCCCGGCACCTCTTCGACACCGCCGGCGACCTCGACGCGGTCTTCGCCCACTCCGACCCCCTCGCGATCGCGACGCTCCGCGTCGCCCGCGAACGCGGCATCCGCGTCCCCGAGGACCTGGCGCTCGTCGGCTTCGACGACTCCCCGCTCGCCGAGGTCGCCGAACCGCCGCTCACCACCGTCCACCAGCCCACCGAGACCATGGGCCGCGAAATGGCCCGCCTCCTGTGCGGCCGCATCCGCGGCGAAGAGGCCGGACCGCTGGTGACGATCCTCGGCACGAGGATCGTCGTCCGCGAATCCGCTTAAGACACAACGCGGAAGGGCCCGGCTCCGAGTGGAGCCGGGCCCTTTCTCCTGCTTCGATCTCCGGACGCATTGCCGGGAAGCATGGCGGACTCATCGGCGGGCGGTGGAGCGTCGGGTCGGCGCGCCTTTTCGCTTCCTGGCCACGCCGATCGCGTCTGCCGCCACCCCGTGAACAACTCAGGCCGCGATCATCGGCGAACCGATGATCGCGGCCCTTGCAGCCCTGCGTTCGAGCGGCCTTGCTAGGCGATCATGTTCATCGCGTTCCAGCCGGTGCCGATCTGGGAGCGGGCACTGTAACCGCCGGTGCCGTTGCCCTTGTACAGGAACAAGGCCCCGTCGGACTTCCGCCGGGCGACCCAGTCGGCAAGGCCGTCACCGTTGAAGTCCCCCACGGCGGCGACCTGGTCATAGCCGGTCCAGTTGCAGCTCTGCTTCACACCCGGCTTCAGCGTGCCGTTGCCGCGACCGCCGTAGAAGTACATGCAGTTGTCAGCGCTGCGGATCGCCAGGATGTCGGCGTGCCCGTCATGGTCGAGGTCCCCGACCGCGGTGATCTCGCGCATCCCGTTCCAACCCGAACCGATCTTCACCCGCGAGCCCACGTACCCGTTCCCCTTGCCCGGGTACAGCCACAGGTAGCCCGTCGACTTCTCACGGGCGATGATGTCCACCTTGCCGTCGCCGTTGAAGTCATGCCCGGAGACGATGGCGCTCATCCCGTTCCAGCCCGTGCCGATCCTGCGTTGGTAGTTCCTGCCGTAGTTGAGGTAGAGATCGCCCTTCTGGTCACGGACGAGGAAGTCCGTGGTGCCGTCCGCGTCCATGTCGCCGGCCGTCTCGATCAGGGTCGCGTCGCCGACGTCCACGCCGAACTGGCCGCTGCCGAGGAATCCGCCCTTGCCGTTGCCGCTGTAGAGGTAGCCGGTACCCCAGGAGCTGCTGCGGGCGATGATGTCGGCGTAGCCGTCGCGGGTGAAGTCGTACACGCCGTCGAGCGAGATCAGCGGGAGCCGCATGGCCCCCCAGCTGGTGCCGACCCTGGTCACCGATGCCGCAATGCCGCTTTCATCGATCGTGGCCCGGTCGAGTTCGCCGGTGCGGGCATCGATGCCGAGGAGGTCGGCGGAACCATCGCCGTCGAGGTCTCCGGCTCCGATCACCTGGCTGTACCGCTCGGTGTGCATGGAGTCCCGCAGCGAGGTGTCGAGCCAGTTCAGCGCTTTGAAGCCGGCGGTGCCGGTGCCCGAATAGATCACGTAGTTGCCGCCATTGGCCCTCAGGGCCATGATGTCGGTGTGGCCGTCGTGGTCGACGTCACCGATCGTGGTGAGCCCTTCCATGCCCTTCCAGCCGGAGCCGACCACAGTCGGCCTGCTGAATGTCCCGTTGCCGCGACCGGGGTAGAAGTACAACTTCCCGTCGGACTTGCCGGTCGCGAGAAGGTCGATCGTGCCGTTCTCGTCGAAGTCACCGCCGGAGGTCAGCATGCTCATCGTGTTCCAGCCGCTGCCGGCGACGACGCGGGACTCGAGTCCGCCCGTTCCGTTGCCCGGGTAGGTCCACAGGTTGCCGTTCCTGGTGTCCCGGGCGAGCACGTCCGCGTTGCCGTCCCCGGTGAGGTCCCCTGCCATGACCAGGTCGAGGCCGCCCCAGCCGGTGCCCTTGGAGACTCCGGCTCCGAACGTGCCGTCGCCCTTGCCCGGGTAGAACATCAGCGCGCCGTCGGACTTCCGCACCACCATCAGGTCCTGGTCGCCGTCGCCGTCGAAATCGGTCTGGTAGTCCTGCGCGATCACGCTGGTCGAGGCCTCATCGAAGCGGCCGAGCTGGTCTTCGACCCGGACCGAGACGGTCGTCTCGGCTCCCAGGAGCGGCACCGTCACGTGGCTCGTGCCGCTCTGCGTCGCATAGTCGTCGTGGAACTCGCTGTCGCCGGAGGTCGCACTGTAGGAGATCCACCGGTAGTCGACGCCGTTCGGGAACGCGTTGTCGGACACGGTGATCGCCAACGTCACCGTCCCGCCGACGTTCCGCGGGCCGGGGAGCACTTCGATCGAGACCACTTCGGGGGCGGAGGTGTCGATCTCCGCGTAGCAAGCGAGGTTGAAGCTGCGTGAGGGGTCGTCGGCCACGAACTCGTACTCGGTCACGTAGCGTCCCTCCCCCGGAGCCGCGATGACGCTTCCGGCCGTCCATCCCGACACGACCGGGACCGGCTCGGTGGAGGCCAGGACCGCACCGGTGTCGCGGTTGCGGACCGTCGCAGCCCAGGTCATCCCAGACCCGAAGAGGTCGGGACGCCAGTTCCTCGCGTAGAACTTGCCGTAAGAGAGATTGACCGAATCGGTGACGTTGCGGCTGTCCGGGTCCGTGAAGCAGGGCGGCACGGGCGCCGTGAAGTTGCTGATCGAGAAGTAGGCGTCCATGCGGGCCGAGTCGCCGTCGAAGCGGGCGGTCTCGGTGCCGCCGAGCATCGCGAGGGTCCCGGGCAGGTTGGGACCCGACATCATGCGCGTGACGTCGTAGACGGCGGTGCCGTCTTCGCAGGCACCGGCGGCCGTTACCGCCGAAACCGACGGCTGGTAACCCCAATAGTGCGTCGGCAGATACGTGCCCGTCCGAGTCAGTGCGGGCGCAGTGCACGCGCTCGCCTCGGCGGCGTCGACGCGGAAGGTCCCGCGGACCGGCGCGAAGGACACGACGCCTGCCGCCTCGCTCGGGAGGAGTTTGACCAGCGCAGGGTTCCAGAAGCTCCAGTATGCGGCCGCACTGGCGGTGCCCTCGCAGTTCGGGTCGGCGAGGCCGTCGCAGTAGTCGCCGACCACGGCGGTGGCGGCGGCTCCGGCGGCCTCGAAGTAGGGCTGGTCGAGTCCGGCCCCGCCCCGGAAGAGGGAGAGGCCGGGCTGCGCGGAGGTGACCGCTCCCCACCATGCCGCACCGGTGCCGATGCCGGTCCAAGCAGTGGTGACGGCGAGCGGGAACTGCGCTTCACCCTCGGCCAGGATCACCCGGAGTGCGCCGTCCGCGGTGCGTGTGAGATCGGCGCGGATGGTGGTGCCGGCCGCGTCATGGACCGTGAACGGCGCGGAGACGTCCCATCTCGCTGCGCCGGCCCCGTCGGTGCCGGTGACGAGCAGCGAGTCGCCGGGGAGGGTGACCGTGCCGGCGGTGGTCAGCGACAAGCCGGTGTCGAAAGCGTCCCATGCCGTCTCGTCGGCGACGGTGAAGGTCAGATCGGCCCAGGATGCCGCGGTCTCGACGGTGAGGTCGAGTCCGGGCGCGAGCTCGTCGTAGACGGCGGTCGCGCCGTCGTGCACCGGCGCCGGCTGGGCGCCGCTCCAGTCGAACGTGACGCCGTCGGTCGCCAGGAGGGGGGCCGTGGTATCGCTGCCGCTCAGACGGACCGTCCAACCGGCATTGGCCTGCATGAGGACGCCGTCCGATTCGACCAGGGTCGGGTCGGCGGGCCCTCGGTCGAGGTTGTCCTGTTCGGGTGCGGCGGTGCCGACGTAGTGGAGCTGCCGGTCGGGGGTGGCGTACAGCGTGGCGTGGGGTGCGGAGCGGCTGTCGATGCGTACTTCCACGTCGCAGGCGATGGCGGCTTCGAGGGCGGCTTCGAGTCCGGCGGCGATCGGGTTGCCGCCGAGGGCGGCGCAGTCGATGCCGGACGCAGTCGCTTCCTGTGCTGTCGCGGCGCCGGGCACGGTGGCGAGCGCCGCACCGACCGAGACTGCGGTGAGGGCGGCGATGCGCTTGCGGAGGCGGCCCCGGGAGGGGATTCGGTTCATTCAGGTGTCCTGCGGGTCTTGGGGGGTTCGGGCTACGGGTAGGGCCGTGGGGGGCATCGGTGACACGCTCACCTTCCGCCACTGGTTGCACTCGGTTCGCAGCAATGCGGCGATGACCTGCGTTGCTGTTCAGCCAGGTGCTTGTTCGGGACGGTGAGGCCGCGACCGGAACCGGTCGCGGCCTCCGTCCTCGTTCGTCGGCGTCAGGCGATCATGTTCAGCGAATTCCATCCCGTGCTGATCAGCACGCGCGAGCTGTAGCCTCCCGCGCCGTTGCCCCTGTACAGGTACAGGGCACCGTCGGACTTCCTTCGGGCGAGCCAGTCAGTGTGCCCGTCACCGCTGAAGTCGGCGATCGCGGTCACCGAGTCGTACGCTTCGGCCAGGTCGAGTGCGGCGGCGATGCCGTCGGCCATGGGGCTGGTACCGGGTTCGGGGCAGGACGCGGTGTCCTGTGCGGCGCCGGTGCCGGGGGCGCCGAGGAGCGCGGCGGCGACCACGGCGGCGGTCGTGACCGCGGTGCGCCTGAGGAGACGGCCGCGGAGGGGGGTTCGGTTCATGCAGATGTCCTGGGGAGGGCGAGGGGTTGCGGGTCGTGGAGTTGCCGATGGGGCATCGACAACACGTCGTCGGGAGGCGACCGGTTGCAAGCGTTTCCCCAATGTAGGAAGCGGGAAGGCGATGCGGGCTTCGCCGGGAATCGACCCGCGGACGGAAAGCCGCCGGGCCCGGGTGGCCGCTGGGTGCGGCTTCCCGGGCCCGGTACTGCTTCACCGTCTGCTAGGCGATGGCGTTCGCCCAGGTCCAGCCGGACACGATCAGGGATCGCGAACTGTAACCGCCGGCGCCGTCGCCCTTGTACAGGTAGACCGCTCCGTCGGATTTGCGGCGGGCGATCCAGTCGGCGTGGCCGTCGCCGTTGAAGTCGCCGACCGCTGCCACCTGGTCGTAGCCGACCCAGTTGCAGCTCGTCTCGACCCCGGCCTTCAGGGTGCCGTCGCCGCGGCCGCCGTAGAAGTACATGCAGTTGTCGGAGCTGCGGATCGCGATGATGTCGGCGTGGCCGTCGTGGTCGAGGTCCCCGACCGCGGTGATCTCGCGCATCCCGTTCCAGCCCGAACCGATCTTCACCCGCGAGCCGATCGTGCCGTCGCCCTTGCCCGAGTAGAGCCAGAGGTAGCCCGTGGACTGCTCGCGGGCGATGACGTCGACCTTGCCGTCGCCGTTGTAGTCGCTTCCGGAGACGATGGCGCTCATCGAGTTCCAGCCCGTGCTGATCTGCTTCCTCGCGGCGTAGTCGTACGTGCCGTTCCCCTTGCCGGGGAACAGGTACAGCACCCCGGTCGCGTCCCGCCCGATCACGTCGGAGAAGCCGTCGCCGTTGAAGTCCCCGGCGGTCTCGATCAGGCTGAACTGCTTCAGGTCCGTGCCCCAGGAGCCGATCGGGCCGAAGCCTCCCGTGCCGTTGCCGGAGTAGAAGTAGAGCTTCCCGTCCGAACCGCGCCGCGCCAGCACGTCGGTCTTGCCGTCGCCGCTGTAGTCGTAGGCGCGTTCCTCGTTCACCGCGGCGAGGCGGATGGCGCCCCAGCCGGTGGCGATGACCTTGCCCGCGTGCACGGCGGTGCCGTTCCCGTTGAGCGAGTGGAGTTCCAGCTCGCCGGTACGGGAGTCGACGGCGACGAGGTCTTCCTTGCCGTCGCCGTCCGCGTCGCCGACCGCGATGATCTGGCTGTAGCGGTCCGTGCCCGTGCCGTCCAGGTTCGCGGCGATCGCGACCCGGCTGCCGAGGTTTCCGGTGCCGTCGCCCTTGTACAGGTAGTACTGGCCGGTGCGGGAGTCGCGGGCGAGGAGGTCGGCCTTGCCGTCGTCGTTCAGGTCGCCGACGGCCGTTATGACGTCCATGACGTTCCAGCCGCCGCCGACCGCGGTGCGCGGGTTGAACTTGCCGCTGCCGTTGCCCTGGCCGTCGTAGAAGTAGAGCACTCCGTCGGCTTTGCCCACGGCGTACAGGTCGATGTCGCCGTCGGCGTTGAAGTCCCCGCCGGAGGTGAACGCGCCCATGGCGTTCCAGCCCGAACCGACGGTGATGCGGGTGCCGACGCCGCCCGAGCCGTTGCCCGGGTAGGTGTAGAGCGTCCCGGTCTTCGTGTCGCGGGCGAGGAGGTCGGCCCTGCCGTCCGCGGTCAGGTCACCGGCCATGACGACTTCCATGCCGCCCCAACCGGTACCTTTGGCGACGCCGGACGCGAAGGTCCCGTCGCCCGTGCCAGCGTAGAACATCAGCGCGCCATCGGACTTGCGGACGGCAATGAGGTCTTCGCGCCGGTCGCCGTTGTAGTCGTGGAAGTCCAGGGTCGCGGAGACGGAGGTGCCGGTGATGGACTCGTGGCCCGCCCGGTCCTCGGCCTGGACCCACCAGTGGGTGAGCGGACCGGTCAGTTTCGCTTCGAGCACTGCCGTTCCGGCGGCGGTCAGCCGCTCGCTGTCGATCGGGTCGAGGCTGGTGGAGTTCTGCAGCCACACGTCGACCGAGTCGAACTCGGCGGCGAAGTCCTCTGTTCCGAGCGAGACTTCGATCGAGACGGTGTCGCCGATCCGGTGCGGTCCGGGCTCCACTTCGATCTCGGGCGTAGGCGTCGCGGTGTCGACGACGACGTAGCACGGCGAGGCCGTGTGCGTGAAGTCGCCGGTGCCGGACGCAAGGGTGTACTCGATCTCGTAGGAGCCCTGCGGCAGCCCCGCGATCGCGCCTACCGTGGCGCCACCGGTGGGCACCGCCGCCGGCTCGGTCGTCAGCACCGTCGCGCCCGTGGCTCGGTCCTGGGCTTTCGCGGTCCAGGTCAGGTCGAGGTCGAGGACGTCATCGCGCCAGGCTTCGACATAGAGTCCCCCGTCCACCTGGTGCGAGTAGAAGTCCGGGGAGTCCGGGTAGCGCGAGCACCACTCGTTGGTGTCGAAGCCGACGATGTCGAAGTAGACGTCGAGCCGGGCCGAGCCTCCGTCGAAGCGGGCGGTCTGCTCGGTCGCAGCGGTGCCGAGGGTGATCGGAGCCGCGGTCTCGGCATCGCCCCAGGCCTCGCCGATCGGCCCGGTCAGGTCGTAGACGGCGGCGCCTTCCCCGCACGAGCCGGAGGCGGCGGAGCCCAGGACCGCAGGGCGGTCGTTCCAGTCGACCGCGGTCGAGTACTCGCCGGTGAAGTCGAGGTCGGGCGCGACGCAGTCCGCGCCTTCAGCGGCGTCCACCGTGAAGACCGCTGAGGTCACCGGGTAGTCGAAGACGTGGCCGGCCGAGGGGTCCCGCATGCTGTTGATGGTCGCGTCGAAGTGCCAGTAGGCGACCGCTTCGGCCTGGGCGCACGGCGCGCTTGCGAGCGCGTCGCAGTAGCCGCCCGCGACCGTGTCGGCGTTCTGGCCGGCCGCCGCGAAATACGGTTCGTCAAGACCCGCTTCGCCCCGGTAGAGCGGGAGATCGGGCAACGCGGAGGTCACCGAACCCCATTCGTTGACCTCGTCCGAGCGGTTGGCCCATTGCGTGGTGAGCGTCAGCGGGAACACGGCTTCAGCGAGCGTCTCGTCGAGGAGTTCGGCCATGACGGCCCCGTCCCCGTCGATCGTCACGTGGGCAGGGTAGGTCTCGCCTTCGGCGTCCCGCACGATGAACGGGGTGGACCACTCGACGTAGAACCCGTCGCCGTGGTCGATGCGCAGGGAGTTGTCGACGGCCTCGACCGGAGCGCCGTACACGCCCTTGGCGCGGAGCCCCGTGGAGAGCGCACTCCAGGCGGCGTCGTCCGCAGCGGTGAACTCGAGTCCCAAGGTGGAGAGGCCGACGTCGACGGAGAGGTCGAGGCCCGGCGCCAGCTCGTCGTAGACGGCGGTGGCACCGCTGTAGGTGGGGACCGGCGGTTCCTCGGCCCAGTCGAGGGTCGCCGTCGGCGTCTCGATCATGGGGTAGGACTGGTCGGTGTGCTGCAGGAAGACCGACCAACCTGAGCCGGGCAGGGAGAGCGAGCCGCTGTAATCGGCCAGTTCCGCATCGGGGATGCCGAGGTCGCCGTACATCTGGACCGGCTCGGCGGTCGAGACCAGGTGCAGCTGCCCGTCCGGGGTCACGGACATCGTCGCGTGGTGCGAGGCGCTGCCGTGGACGCGGACCTCGATGCCACAGGTTTTGGCGATGTCCAGCGCGGGGCCGATGCGGACCGGGGCCGGGTTGCCGCCGAGGGCGGCGCAGTCGACAGGGGTCTGGGCGGTGGCGGAACCGCCGGGATACGCCAGCAGGGTCGCGGCGAACACGGCCGCGGTGGCGGCCGCCGTCCGGCCGACGACGCGGCGGCGGGGCTTCTCGGGGGAAGCTTCGTTCATTCAGATGTCCTGGGGGGAGTTCAAGGGGTTTATGGGTTTTCAACCGGGTACCGGCTTGTGGTACACGCGCGCTGGTAGCGAACGGTTGCAGTGCGGAGCGGGCCGGAAGCGGCGGCTTCCTCGACAGCGCTGTGGACCGGGTGATTACCGACGAGTAACATGTATCGTGATCGGGAACACCGCACTGTCGCTGAGACAGCACGTCGAGAGGTCGCCATGGGAGTCGTCCAAATCGTCACGGCCACGATCGCGTTCGCGTACACCGCGGTCGCCATCGGGCTGTTCACCCGAGCCTGTGTGGGGATGTTCGAGCTCATACGGCTCGGCAGGCCCGACAACAGCCGCAAGGGCGACCGCGAGACGCGGATCAAGACCATGCTGCGGGAGACGCTGGGCCACACCCGGATGCTGCAGTGGACCGGCGTGGGCCTCGCGCACTGGGCGGTGTTCTTCGGGTTCTTCCTGCTGGCCCCGGCCCTGGCGCAGTCGTACTTCGAGGTCCTCAACCCCGAGTGGGGCCTGCCGATCGTCGGGCACTGGGGGCCGTGGCTGCTCGCCTCGGAGATCCTCACCGTGCTCACGGGCGTGGCCATCGTCGCGCTCTTCGTCGTGCGCATGGTCCGGCAGCCCCGGGTGAACCCGGTGCCGCCGCAGGGCACCGCGTCGGAGGCGGGGCAGCGGCACTCCTCCTCCAGGTTCGAGAACTCCCGCCAGTGGAGGGCCTTCTACATCGAGGCGACGATCTTCACGATCGTCCTCTCCCACATGGCGGTCCGCACGTTCCAGATGGCGCTCGACAAGGTCCCGGAGTGGTCCTCGCCGGTCTCGTCGTTCTTCGCGAACGGCCTCAGCGGCGCGTCCGAGTCCGCCCTGCTGACCGCCATCACCCTCGCCGCGGGCCTCGACATCCTCGTCTCCTGGACGTTCTTCCTCATGCTCGCGCTCATTCCGGCGATGGGCATCGGCTGGCACCGCGTGACCGCGTTCTTCAACATCTACTTCAAGCGCAACGCGGACGGCGCGGTCTCGCTCGGCGCGGCCAAGCCGATGCTCATCGACGGCGAGCCCGCCGACTTCGAGACCGCCGACCCCGAGACGCAGCCGTTCGGCGTCGCGACCATCGGCGACTTCTCCTGGAAGGGCCTGCTCGACTTCTCCACGTGCACCGAGTGCGGGCGCTGCCAGTCGCAGTGCCCCGCATGGAACACCGGGAAGCCGCTCTCGCCGAAGACGCTCATCACCGACCTGCGCGACCACCTGTACGAGCAGGCGCCGTACCTCAAGGCCGCGGCGATCGCGAAGGAGCGCGGCGGGGAGGTCGCCGACCCGCACGAGAAGATCAACATCATCGGCAACGTGATCCACCCGGACGTGCTGTGGTCGTGCACCACCTGCGGCGCCTGCGTCGAGCAGTGCCCGGTCGACATCGAGCACGTGGACCACATCCTCGACCTGCGCCGCAACATGGTCATGATGGAGTCGGACTTCCCCGAGGAGGCGCAGACGATGCTGCGCAACCTCGAGAACAAGGGCAACCCGTGGGGCGAGAACCCGGCCCACCGCCTCAAGTGGGCCGAGCCGCTCGACTTCGAGGTGCCGATCGCCGAGGCCGGCGGCGACTTCGAGTACCTGTACTGGGTGGGCTGCGCGGGCGCGTACGACCCCAAGGCGCAGAAGACCTCCCGCGCGGTGGCGACCCTGCTGCACGACGCGGGCGTCAAGTTCGCGGTCCTCGGCGAGGCCGAGACCTGCACGGGCGATTCGGCGCGGCGCATCGGGCACGAGTTCATGTACCAGATGCTCGCCGAGCAGAACGTCGAGACGCTGAACGAGGTCGGCGCGGTCAAGATCGTCGCGACCTGCCCGCACTGCCTCAACACCATCGGCAACGAGTACGAGGACATCGGCGGCAAGTACGAGGTCGTGCACCACACCGAGCTGCTCAACGACCTCGTGAACGCCGGCAAGATCACGCCGGTGGAGGAGCACGAGGGCAAGCTGACCTACCACGACCCCTGCTACCTCGGGCGGCATAACCGGATCTTCACGCCCCCAAGGGAACTCCTCGGGTCGTTCGCGGAGGTCACCGAGATGCCGCGTACCGAGGAGCGCTCGTTCTGCTGCGGCGCCGGCGGCGCCAGGATGTGGCTCGAAGAGCCGCTCGGCAAGCGCGTCAACCGCGAGCGGGCGGATGAGGCGGTCGCGACCGGCGCGACCACGGTGGCGGTGGGCTGCCCGTTCTGCTCCACGATGCTCCGCGACGGCGTCGCTGACGCGGGCCGGGAGGACGTCGAGGTCATCGACATCGCCCAGCTGCTCGCGAGGACCCAGGAGAAGCGAGCGGAGAAGGCGGTCGCGGCGGAATAGCGCCTAAAGAGGCTGAGCGATGTCGGACCCCCGTGCCGCCCTTCACCTTGCGTAATTACGGCTCGCAAGCATCACCGAGGCCGGGGGTCCTTCGCATGTCCGTTTTGAAGGCTGGCGCCGCTCACCTGTTCGGGCTTCGCCCGAAATGCTCCCTCAGGAGGGCTGCGGATTCGGCTTCGAGGACGCCGCCGTAGACGTCGGGGTTGTGGTTGAGGCGCGGGTCGCGCACGACGTCCCAGAGGGAGCCGACCGCGCCCGTCTTCGGTTCCCAGGCGCCGAACACGATTTCACCCACTCGGGCGAGCACCGCCGCGCCCGCGCACATCGTGCACGGCTCCAAGGTGACCACGAGGGTGCAGCCCTCGAGCCGCCACCCGTCCCCATGGCCGATTGCCGCCGCGCGCAGCGCCAGCACCTCGGCGTGCGCGGTCGGGTCGCCCAGGGCCTCACGGGCATTGGCGGCCGCGGCGAGTTCGCTCCCGTCGGGGCCGATGACGACGGCCCCCACTGGCAGGTCCTGGCGGGGCGCCTCCGGGGTGTCGGGGTGCGCCGGGAGCGGAGTGTCGGCCGGGGGTGCCGGGACGCCCGGCCGGGGGTCGAGGTCCGCCGGAAGGCCCCCGGTGCGCGCGATGTCGAGGGCGCGGCGCATCCAGTGCTCGTGGACTTCGCGGCGGATCTGCATTGGGATCGGGCGCTAGGAGCCGATGGCGTCTTCCAGGGCCTCGGTAAAGCCGATGGTCTTGGCGACCTCGGCGACCACGTCGGTGGGCAGCATGCCCTCCTTGGCGCACAGGGCGAGCAGGGTCGAACCGGGCACGCCCAGGTCGCTCAGCACGTCCGCCTCGCCGACGGGCTCGGCGTCGAGCTCGGTCGGGCGGGCCGAGATCGACTCCTCGTCCTCAGTGTCGATCTCCTCGGTGCCCTCGGGCTCGAGGTCGCCCAAGAGGGCCTCGCCCAGGCGCGACTGCGACGCGTACTCGGCGTCAGAGCCGAAGGTGCGCAGGTCGTCCCCGTTGTCGAGGCGCATCACCGTCAGGTACTCGTCGTCGGCATCGACGAACAGCAGCGTCAGGTCGGCGTCAGGAAAAGCCTCACGCATGACCTCGGCAGCGTCCTCGACGTCGGCAACAGCGTCGAGGTCGACCTCGGAGGCCTCCCACTCGTCGCCCTCGCGGCCCACAGCCACAGCGAAATACGACACGATCCGTCCCCGTCTTCTCATTCAATGGAACCTGCGGCCCGATTGGGCAGCTGTTCGATACGACCTACTGAAGGATGTGGCGACCTGCGGTTGATGTAACCACAGGATCCAGTCGCCGGTCAGCAAAAGATACAGCTCGCATGAGAGCCCCGTGACGCCAGCGGCCGTCCCTGCGACCGCCGCTACGCCGACCGCGGCCCCGCGGTCACCGTAGCGCGCCAGCAGCGCGGCGGCGACCGCCCCGATCGTACTCGCGGCCAAAGTCACCCAGGCGAAGCCCGCCCCGGTGGGCAGGGCCTCTCCGGTGCTTCTGGCGTACGCCAAGAGCCACAGGAGCACCCACAGCCCGGACAGGACCGAGCCGGCCGCTACCGGGCCGACGCGGACTTGATGGGGCTCCCTCCAGCGGGGCCTGCCGGAGCGCGTCGGGGGCACTGTCGTGGACGGCTCAGCGGGGCCGTTCCAGGAGGTGGGCCCGATGGGTCCCTCATGCATACGAGACAGGGTACGCAGGCGGGGGCGCCACCGGTAGCGGCATCACCGGCTGCGCAGGCGCTTCGACGGCCCGCATCCGGCCGTCGGGGAACGTGATGTGGTACTGGCGGCCGTCCCAGAGCGCGGGGGGCAGGTACGGGTCGGCGCGGGCGTAGACGGCGCGGGCGGCGTTCATGCGGTGGACGGCGTACTCGATGCGCCGCTCGTCCCAGGGCCGGCCGATGGACGCCAGGTCGTACTGCTCGGCGAGATCGGACGCGGCCCTTTGGAAGTCCTTCATGGCCGTCTCACCGGGCTTCCCGAGCAGGCGGAAGGCCCAGGCGCGGGCGGCGGAGCGGCGCGAGAACGTGGCGAGGGACGCCAGCTCGGGCGGCGAGACCTGGCCGGCGGCCACCATGGGGGCGAGCACGGTCTGGGTGCGGCGGGCGTCGGCGGCGCGCAGCCACAGGGCCGCGCCGACCATGGTGAAGAACAGGGGCGCGAGGAACGCGGGATAGAGCGCGAACCACAGCGCGGGCATGTCGAGGTTGACGCCGAGCACGGAGGAGCCGTTCCACAGGGCGTGGAGCCCCATGCCGCACAGCAGCATCCCGATGATCCAGGTGGTCTGGAGGCCCTTGCGTCCGGGCTTGCGGGCGGCCTTGCCGAGGCCGATCGCGGAGAGGCCGGTCATGAGCGGGTGGGCGAACATGGTGGCGAGGCCGCGCACGGCCACGAGGAGGGTGACCTGCGCGATCCCGGCGGCGGCGTCGAGGTTCTCGGCGCCGTTCAAGTACGCGCCGGAGGCGTAGAGGACGTTCTCGGCGACGGCGAAACCGGCCCCGGCGAGTCCGCAGTAGACGATGGCGTCGAGGGTGCCGGTGAGGTGGCGGCGGGCGATCCAGTAGACCAGCAGCGGGCCGAGGAGCTTCGTGATCTCCTCGATCACGGGGGCGGAGAAGACGGCCGCGAGGTTCGGGTCGAGGTCGTTCCTGTCCAGGAGGATCGAGGTGCCGGTGTTGACGATCAGGGAGATCGCGGTGGCGACGCACGCGCCCCAGCCGAAGCAGAACGCGAGCACGAGCCACGGGCGGCGCCGGTAGCGGCCGAGCCACAGGAACGTGCCGACGAGGACCGGTGCGGGCAGGATCGCGGCGGCGAGGCCGACGGCGAACGCCTCGGCTCCGGCGCCTTCGACGATGGCCCAGGCGAGGACGGTCGCGCCGCCCGCGAAGAGCAGGGAGGTGCCGGCGATGAGGACGCCGGTGGCCTTGCGGGCCAGGCCGATCCAGGCGAGCGCTATGCCGCCGAGCGCGAGGATGGCGGCGGCGGCGAGGATCGCCTGCGCCGTGGTGGTGAGGTTCATCGCGGGGGCTCCTGGCCGGACTCCGGCCTGCCGAGGGTCTGGCCGCTGTCGGTGCCCGTCTCCTCGACGTCGCTCAGGCCCAGCTCGGGCCCGTCGGTCACGGGGGCGGGCTCGCGGATGACGAAGTGCTCGCCGATGCCGGAGACGGCGAGGAGGCGCTTGAGGAAGTCGCCGAGGTTCGCAAGGACGAGTACGGCCCTGGCGCGTGCGGCCGCGCGGGCGAGGACGACGAGCGTGCCCAGGCCGCGGGAGTCGCAGAAGGTCACGCCGCGCATGTCGAGGACGACCCGCACGGGGTCCTCCACGAGGGCGGCGTCCACGGCCGCGGAGAGCCGGGGCGCGGTGTGCAGGTCGATTTCGCCAGTCAGCACCACGATCGTCTCGTTCGCCTCGCGGTATACCGAGATGTCGAGCTTTTGGTGCGTCACGGGTCCAACCCTAGCCGGTTTACCCCGAAAGGAGGAGCCCGGCGCAGGATTCAACGCGAAACGTTGTCGCACTTGCGGTTCGAACACGCACCGGCGAGCGATGTCGTACCCACCGGTCAGGGTTGAACCGGGGGCCCAATCGGCGGTCGAACCTCTTCAGCATGCGCAGCGGCCGCGTTCGAACACGGTGGGAAACTGCGTTGTCACACCCGCATGTCAGGGTTTGAACCGGGGGCCCAATCGGCGGTCGGACCTCTTCAGCCTGCCGCCGCCCGAGCCCTAAGCCTGGCCCGGCTCCAGCAGCGCCAGGATCCGGTCGATCTCCGGGTCCGCGTCGCGGCCGTCCTGCCAGGCGGCGAGGGCGTCCCGCGCCTGGTCGAGGCGGCGCGTGAGGAGCCCTTCGCGCTCGCGCAGGTCCCTGGTGCGCTCCGAAGTCTGGCGCAGCGCCTGGCCCTGCGCCCACAGGTCGATGAAGACCTTCACCTTCGTGCGCAGCATCCACGGGTCGAACGGCTTCGTGATGTAGTCGACCGCGCCCACCGAGTACCCGCGCATCGCCAGATGCGCGTCCCGGTCGGCGGCGGTGAGGAAGATGATCGGCGTGTGCCGGGTCTTCTCGCGCTGCTTGATGTGCCGCGCCGTCTCGAACCCGTCCATGCCGGGCATCTGCGCGTCCAGCAGGATCGCCGCGTAATCCTCCGAGAGGAGCCGCTTGAGCGCCTCCTCGCCGGAGGTGACCGCGATCGTGTTCACCGGCAGCCCTTGGAGAATGGCTTCCAGCGCGAGGAGGTTCTCGGAACGGTCGTCAACGAGCAGGACGCGGGCGGTGCTCATGCGGTGCCTCCAACGGTCGGTCCGCCATTGTCGCGTTCGGACGCAGCACCGTCCCGCCCGGGGGCCGCTTCGTGTGCGCCGCCTCGCGCAGCGTGGCGTCCGTTCGCGCCCGGCCCGGTGACGATCCACTGCGACATGGTGTCGAGCAGCAGGTCGAGGTCCACCGGCTTCGTCAGGTACGCGCTCGCGCCGGCCTCGACGGACTTCTCGCGCTGCTCCGCGAGGGCCTGCGCGGTGAGGAACACGATCGGCAGGTCCGCGAACTGCGGCATGCGCCGGATGACGCGCGTGGTCTCATTCCCGTCCATGCCGGGCATCATCGAGTCCATGAGGACGATGTCGATGCCCGGGTGGTGCTGGAGCGCGTCGATGCCGTCCGCGCCGTTCTCGGCGTAGTGCACGTCGATGCCGTGCAGTTCGAGCGCGGCGGTGAGCGCGAAGACGTTCCGGATGTCGTCGTCGACGATGAGGACCGTGGCCCCTTCGAGATGCTGGGCCGCGGCCGAGGACGACGGCGTCTCCGGTGCGCCCGTCAGGATGCCCGGGGAGGGCTCGCGCACCGTGGGGATCTCGGCGTGGACCGGCGTGTAGTCGCCGTCGGTGTCGATCTCCACGGGCACGACGAACGTGAACTTCGAGCCGGCGTCGCCGGTGTGCTCGATGTACACGTCGCCGCCGAGCATGAGCGACAGGGACTTCGAGATCGAGAGCCCGAGCCCGGTGCCGCCGTACAGGCGCCGCGTGGTGCCGTCGCCCTGGTGGAACGGCTCGAAGATGATGCTCTTCTTGCCTTCGGCCACACCGATGCCGGTGTCGATGACGCTGAACGCGAGGCGTTCGCCCGCGGCGTTCAGGTGCGGGGCGTCGAAGCGCAGGTCCGCCGGGACCCGCCGCACCGCGAGCGTCACTGAGCCCTTGCGCGTGAACTTGACCGCGTTCGACAGGAGGTTGCGCAGCACCTGCTGGAACTTCTGGCCGTCGGTCTGCATCAGCTGCGGTACGCCGGTGCCGACGTCGACAGCGAACTCCAGGCCCTTGTCCTCGGCCTGCGGCCGGAACGCGGCCTCGATGTCGCCGAGGATCTCGGCGAGGTCGACCGGGTGCACCGAGACGTCCATGCGGCCGGCCTCGATCTTCGACAGGTCGAGGATGTCGTCGATGAGGGTGAGCAGGTCGGTGCCGGCGTTGTAGATGGTGCGGGCGAACTCGATCTGCCGCTCGGTGAGGTTCCCGTCCGTGTTCTCGGAGAGGAGGCGCGCGAGCAGCAGCAGCGAGTTCAGGGGCGTGCGCAGCTCGTGCGAGACGTTCGCGAGGAACTCCGACTTGTACTTGGAGGCCTGCGCGAGCTGCTCGGCCTTCTCCTCGATGTCCTTGCGGGCGGTCTCGACCTCTTCGTTCTTCAGCTCGATCGCCTTGTTCTGGGCGGAGAGCAGCTGCGCCTTCTCCTCGAGCTCGACGTTGGTCTCCTGCAGCCGGTTCGACTGGGCCCGCAGCTCCTGCGCCATGCGCTGGGACTCGCGCAGGAGCACCTCGGTGCGGGCGTTGCCCTCGATGGTGGCGAGGGTGACGCCGACGTTCGGGGCGAGCGCGTCGAGGAACCGCTTGTGCAGCCCGGAGTAGGTGTTGAACGAGGCGAACTCGATGACGCCGCGCACCTTGTCGCCGAACTGGACGGGCAGGATGATGAGGTCGGTCGGGGTGGCCTGGCCCAGCCCCGAGGAGATTTCGAGGTAGCCCTCGGGGATGTCGTGCAGGTGGATGGTGCGCTTGGACGCGGCGGCCTGGCCGACCATGCCCTCGTTGTCCTCGATGAGCTTCTTCTCGCCCGGGTTCGGGTGGCCGTAGACGGCGTTGAGCCGGTAGGTGACGTGCCCGGAGACGTCCTCGTGGCGGACGTAGAACGTGGAGGTCTGCGCGTCGATGAGCGGCGTGACCTCGTCGAGGACCATGCGGGTGACCTCTTCGACGCCGCGGCGGCCCTGGAGGAGCGAGGAGATGCGGGCGAGGTTCGAGTTGAGCCAGTCCGCGTCGGTGTTCTGGCGGGTCTTGTCGCGCAGCGCGGTGATCATCTGGTTGATCGACTCGGTGAGGTCGGCGATCTCGCCGGCGGCCTCGAAGTCGACGGACTGGGTGAGGTCGCCGCGGGCCACGGCGTGGGCGACGTTCGCTATGGCGCGCAGCTGCAGCGTCAGCGTCGCCGCGAGCGAGTTCACGTTGCGGGTGAGGGCGAGCCAGGTGCCGGAGACGCCGGCGACCTCCGCCTGGCCGCCGAGGTTGCCTTCGACGCCGACCTCGCGGGCGACGCGCGTGACCTCGGTGGCGAAGCTGGAGAGCTGCTCGACCATGGTGTTCACCGTGGTCTTGAGTTCGAGCATCTCGCCTTGGACGTCGACGGTGACCTTCTGCGTCAGGTCGCCGCGCGCGACGGCCGTGGTGACCGAGGCGATGTCGCGGACCTGGCTGGTGAGGCTGGAGGCCATCGAGTTGACGTTCTCGGTGAGGTCCTTCCAGGTGCCCGACACGCCCTGCACGTTGGCCTGCCCGCCGAGGACGCCGTCGGTGCCCACTTCGCGGGCGACGCGGGTGACCTCGTCCGCGAACTGCGAGAGCTGCGCGACCATCGTGTTCATGGTGGTCTTGAGCTCGAGCATCTCGCCTTGCGCGTCCACGGTGATCTGCCGGTTGAGGTCGCCTCGGGCGACCGCGGTGGCCACGGAGGAGATGTTCCGCACCTGCGCGGTCAGGTTGGACGCCATGGAGTTCACGTTGTCGGTGAGCGCCTCCCAGATGCCGGAGACGCCCTGGACGTTCGCCTGGCCGCCGAGGCGGCCGTCGGTGCCCACTTCGCGGGCCACACGTGTCACCTCGTCCGCGAACTGCGAGAGCTGCGCGACCATGGAGTTCATCGTCGACTTCAGCTCGAGCATCTCGCCGCGCGCGTCGACGGTGATCTGGCGGGAGAGGTCGCCGGTCGCGACCGCGGTGGCGACCGAGGAGATGTTGCGGACCTGGGCGGTCAGGTTGGACGCCATCAGGTTCACGTTCTCGGTGAGGTCCTTCCACGTGCCCGAGACGCCCTGGACGTTCGCCTGGCCGCCGAGGCGGCCTTCACTGCCGACCTCGCGGGCGACGCGCGTGACCTCGTCGGCGAAGCTGGAGAGCTGGTCCACCATGATGTTGACGGTGGTCTTCACCTCGAGGATCTCACCCTGCGCGTCGACGGCGATCTTCTGCGTCAGGTCGCCGCGGGCGACGGCGGCGGTCACCGTGGAGATCGAGCGGACCTGCTCGGTGAGGTTCGAGGCGAGCTGGTTCACGTTCTGCGTCAGGTCGCGCCACGTGCCCGACACGCCGAACACCTGCGCCTGGCCGCCCAGGCGGCCCTCGGTGCCGACCTCGCGGGCCACGCGCGTGACCTCGTCGGCGAAGCTCGAGAGCTGGTCCACCATCGTGTTGACCGTGGTCTTCACCTCGAGGATCTCGCCCTGCGCGGGCACCGCGATCTTCTGCGTCAGGTCGCCGCGCGCGACCGCGCTGGTGACCTTGGCGATGTCGCGCACCTGGTCGGTGAGGCTCGCGGCCATGTCGTTCACCGAGTCGGTGAGGTCCTTCCAGGTGCCCGAGACGCCGGGCACCGCCGCCTGGCCGCCGAGGCGGCCTTCCGTGCCGACCTCGCGGGCCACACGCGTGACCTCGCCCGCGAAGACCTGGAGGGTCGCGGTGAGGGAGTTGATGGTGTCGGCGAGTTCGGCGACCTCGCCGGAGGCCTTGACGGTGATGGTCTGGCCGAGGTCGCCGGCGGCGATGGCGCGGGTCACCGTGGAGATGGAGCGGACCTGCTCGGTGAGATTGGAGGCCATGGTGTTCACGGCGTCGGTGAGCGACCGCCAGGTGCCGGAGACGCCCTGGACGTCGGCCTGCCCGCCGAGCTGGCCTTCGGTCCCCACCTCCCGGGCCACGCGGGTGACCTCGCCCGCGAAGGAGCGCAGGAGCCCGACCATCTGGTTCACGGTCTCGCCGAGGCGGCGGAACTCGCCGCGGAGCTGCTTGCCCTCGATCTCGAGGACGGCCTCCTGCGTGAGGTCGCCGGCCGCGACGGCCTCGAGCACGCGGCCGAGCTCGATCGTGGGCCGCACGAGCTCTTCGACCAGGCGGTTGACGCTCGCGGCGCCCTCTGACCAGCCGCCGTCGAGGTGCTCGATCACGAGCCGGTGGTTCCAGGAGCCCTCCTGGCCGACGGCGCGGGCGATGAGCGCGAGGTCGCGGGTCTGCCGGTCGGCCTGCTCGACCACGGCGTTGAACCGGTCGACGACCTCCCCGGCGAGTCCCTCGCCGCGCGGGAGCCGCACCGAGAAGTCGCCCCGCTCGACGGCGCCCAGCGCGTCGGCCAGGCTTCGGAGCAGGTCCGACTCGTCGGTCGGGCTCGCTGTACGGGAAACGGTGTCCGTCATGGCGTGGTTCCTCAGCTGCGGAGACAGGCTTGGGTAGTACCAGGTTGTCACACGAACCGGGCAAACGTGAAGGCAGGTTACTGAGGGCATTGCGCTCGGTCACGTCCAGTTATCGGTAGAAAACTGAAAGAAAGTCGCAACCGCTCTCTCTTGTGGTGCGTGTGATTAATTGCAGCGCTCCCGCGGTGAGTCACGAGTCAGTGGAGACGCGAGAGCGCCGCACCCCAAACTCGAAGCATCAATAGGAGATACATGTCCTCCCTTAACAAGGCCGGTCTGCGCTTCGCCGCAGCCGGCGCCGCGGCGGCCCTCACGCTCGCGGTAGGCGCCCCCGCCTTCGCGCAGACGGAGAACCCCTCGCCGGAAGCCTCGGAGACCCCCGTCGCGGAGACCGAGACCCCGGTCACCGAGACCAGCGAGACCCCGGCTCCGGACACCTCCACTGAGGCGCCCGACGCGGAGAACCCCGGCGGCGACTCCGAGGTCGTCGACGAGAAGAACCCGGATCTCGAGGAAGTCCCCGAGAACGAGGTCCCCGAAGGCGAACTGCCCGAGGCCGGCGAAGAGGACGAGGAGGACTTCGGTTCTGCTTACTCGTACCTCTACATCGACGAGGTGCTCCAGGGAGCGGACGTCGGCGAGTCCGTCGAAGCGCACCCCGAGTTCTACATCGAGGCCGCGGCCGAGAACCCCGACGACGTGGCCGCCACGGTCCTCGTCTTCAACGACTCGATCTCGCTTGCGAGCATCGAGGACGAGTGGGAGCTCACCAACCACGCCTGGGCCTGGGCCCCGTACGACAACTGCACCGTCTGGGAGTGGGGCACGACCTGCGTCGTGACCGGCTTCGAGGGTGAAGGCGACACCACCTACGGCCTCGACGCCCCGCTGTACTTCGACATCATCGACGAGGTCGACGACAACGACATCGCCCCGTACTACGCGGTCGACGTCAACGCCGAAGAGCTCGAAGCGGTCCTCGAAGAGGGCTACTACGACCTCGAGACCGACAACCAGCTCGGCCTGACCGAGATGGAGCCCACCGAGGGCGACTGGTACTCCGGCTTCGGCGCGTTCTACTTCGAGGCCAGCGAGGGCATGCCGAACGTCCCCACGGCTCCCGCGCCGGGCGGTGGCGGCCAGCTGCCCACCACCGGTAACTCCTCGATCATCCTGATCAGCTCGGCGTCCGCCGCGCTGCTCGCGGGTGCCGTGGTGTTCTTCATGCTGCGCCGCCGCAAGGCCGCCGCGACCTGGGAGTAAACACACACTGATCCGGTGACGTACGAGAGCGCACGGATCGGCACTTGAGCGGCGGTCGCCCGGAAGGGCGGCCGCCGCTTCGCGTTCCCCCCTGCCGCGCAACGACACCGCGGCCCGCTCAGACGGCGGCTCCACGCGGCCCGCGGCACGGCGACGCGGTACCGCGGCCTGCGGGCCGACCGGCATAGACTGGGGCCCGTGACGTACCCCGAGAGGTTCGCCCGGCGGCTCCGGCTCCCGGCCGACGACCGCTCCCCCGCCGCCGCCCGCGCCGCCGTGCGCGCGGTCCTCACCGAGGCCGGGCTCACCGAGCTGCTCGACGAGACCCTGCTGCTCACGACCGAACTGGCGACCAACGGCGTCGTCCACGCCGGCACCGACATCAACCTCACGGTCGCGGCCGACCCGATCGGCGTGCGCGTCACCGTCACCGACTACCGCTCCGGCGGCATCGACCCGCTCGACACCGCGATGCCCGAGGTCACCGCCGAGGGCGGCCGCGGCCTGCTCCTCGTGGACCGGTTCGCGTCCTCCTGGGGCACCACGCACGACGCGACCGGCAAGTCGATCTGGTTCCGCATCGACCGCGACCCCGACGCCCGCCCGGCCACCCGGCCCGACCCGGACGCCGTCGCCGACACGCACCTGCCCGACCTGGCCCAGCTCGCCGCGCTCCTCACCGTCGCCCCCGCAATCCAGTCGCGGCTGCCGGTCGACCAGCTCGTCACCGAGCTCCTCGCCCGCTGCCACGACGCGACGTCCGCCGCGGGCGGCGCGATCGAGTACGACGCGGGCGACGGCGGCGGCGCGCAGATCCTCGCCAAGTTCGGCGACGTGGGTAGCGTCTCGGTCGCCGTCCCGCTTCCGCTCACCGCCCCCGCTTGCGGCAAGCTCATGCTCGCCGGCGAACCCGATCCGAGCTGGCGGCCCCTCGCCGAACTCGTCGCCGAGCGCATCGCGCTCGCCGTCCAGATCGACCGGATGCGCACCGACGAGCAGCGCCGCTCCGGCTGGCTCACTTACCTCGCCGAAGCCGGTGAACTCCTCGCGCACTCGCTCGAGGAGCACTTGACCGTGGCGCTCATCCCGCAGCTCGTCGTCCCGCAGCTCGGCCGCTGGGCCGCCGTGCACCTCACCGGCGACGGGGGCGACCTGCGGCTCGCGTCCCTCACGCACGCTGAGGAAGGCGAACTCGAGCACCTGCGCCGCAAACTCGACGGCGCCGCACCCGCGCTCGCCGCCGCGCTCGCCACTGACGGCTGGACCGGCATGGAGCTGCCGGTGCCGCGCGGCCTCGACGGCATCGCCGTGCCGCTCTCGGCGCGCGGCGCCACCATCGGAGTCCTCACCGTCGGCAAGCACGTCGAGCGCCAGCACTCCTCGGAGGAGCGCGCGGTCGTCGCCGACCTCGCCAAACGCAGCGCGCTGGCCCTGGACAACGCCCGCATCCACGCCGAGCGCCAGGCCGTCGCCAACGAGCTGCAGGCCGCGCTCATGCCGGGCTCACTACCCGACGTCGCCGGCGTCTCGTTCGCCGCCGAATACCTGCCCGCGACGGCCCGCCGCCTGCCCGGGTCCGGCCCGGGCCCGGTGTCGGGCACGGAGGTCGGCGGCGACTTCTACGACGCGACCGAGCTCGCCGACCACCGCCTGTGGGTGGCCATCGGCGACGTGTGCGGCAAGGGCGCGCAGGCCGCCGCCGTCACCGGTGTCGTGCGCGATGTCCTGCGGGTCATGGCCCGGGACGGCCGCCCGCTCCCGCGCGCCCTCGAACTGCTCAACGCCACACTGCTCGAGCAGCCGGGCGACATGCGCTACGCGACCATCGCCTCCGCGCTCCTCGAACGCGACCCGGACGGCTCGCTCAACGCGACGCTCTGCCTTTCGGGCCATGAGAAGCCGCTGCTGCTCCGCGCCGACGGCGAGACCTCCTGGGTCGGCCGCGAAGGCACCGCCGTCGGGCTCTTCCCGGACGTCAAGGTCAACCCCGTCGAGATCCGCCTCGAGCACGGCGACGCCCTCGTGTTCTTCACCGACGGCGTCACCGAGCGCCGCGACGGTGCCGCGATGTACGGCCACGAGCGCATCGAACGGGCCGTGCGCGACGCGGCGGGCAAGGGCGCCAAGCAGGTCGCCACCGCCCTGCTCGAATCGGTCGAGGCGTTCTCCCCCGAGTCGCCGCGCGACGACATCGCGATCCTCGTGGTCCGCTGCGACCCGAGCTGAACGGCCCGGGCTGACACTCGCGAGCGTCACCGTAAGCCCAAGCAGGACAAAGGAAAAGGCCCCGCGAGTGCACTCGCGGGGCCTTTCGACGTCGCTTGCTAGTGCAGGAGCGTGCCCGCACCGTAGTAGCTGTTGCCGTGGTGGAGGTCGACGACCTTCACGACGGTGGTCGAGTTCGGGGCGTGCACGACCAGGCCGTTGCCGATGTACATGCCCACGTGCGCGAGGCCGTTGTAGAACACGAAGTCGCCCGGCTGCAGCTCGTCTTCGCTGATGTGCGCGACCATGCCCCACTGGGCGGCGGCGTTGTGCGGCAGGTTGATCCCGATCTCGGCGTAGGCGCCGAGCATGAGGCCCGAGCAGTCCCACGAGTTCGGCCCGGCGGAGCCCCACACGTACGGCTCGTCGCGCTGCGCGAGCGCGAACTGGACGACGTCGTACTGGTCGCCCTCCATGTGGGGCAGGTTCATCTCGTTGAAGCCGCTGATCTCCTCGCCCGCCGCGGTCTTCCAGTCCTCTTCGAGGTCGGACATCTGCTCGGTGAGCGCGTCAGCGGCCTTCTGCAGCTCCGCCTGCTCGGTCTCCAGGTCGGCCTGGAGGTCGGTGAGGAGCTCGGACTGGGTCGAGTACTCCTCGGTGGCGGCCTGCAGGTCGTCCATGAGGTCGAAGTTGTAGAGGTTCGCCGAGTTCAGCCGGTCGAGGCGCTCGACGAACGCGTCAGGGGTGCCCGATTCGAGCAGCAGCGCCGTGTCCCCGACCCCTTGGTCCACATAGGTCTCGCCGATGAAGTCGGCGAGCTGGTCGCGCAGTACGTCCAGGTCGGCTTCGGCCGCCTGGAGGTTGGCCTCGGTCTCATCGATGAGCTCGCGGTTCTCGTCCACTTGGGAGGCGAGCTGGTTGTACTCCTCGACGGCCGCCGCGAGGTCGCCGTCGAGGGCGTCGATCTCCTCATTGATGTCGTCGGGCGAGTCCTGCGCCCAGGCCGGACCGGAGCCGACGGCGACGAGAAGGCCGCCGACCATGGCGGCTGACATCCACTTGCGTCGAACAGGCGACTGCTTCACGAGGAGGGTGCTCCTTCGGATGGGGAAGACGGGGTGCACTCAAGACACGCACGGGGCCGCCCGTGGGATGCGCTGGGACGCTGCCGGGAAGCCGAACATGAGCCTAGCGCGCGCGTTTCCGCGCGGGTAGACCCCGGGAGTGACAAATTCGCAGCGTAACGAGCATTCCACCGATGGTGTGTCGCTCCTGTGAGTTGACTGGGAATTGGTACCATTCCCCGCATGACCTTCCCGATGTGTCGCTGTCGCCGCTGTCACCAGCGCTGAGCGCTCTGTGCCGCTCGGCGCTTCTCCGCCGACAACCGTTCCGACACATCGAAAGCCGATACCTCCAGATGAGCTCCAGCCTGCTGCTGCCGTCCGCTTCCCTCACCACTGAGCGCCTCGAGGCGCTCGCCGCGTTCTACGCGGCCAACCTCACTCTGCACCCGCGCTTCACGAAGGGCAGCCGCTGGGCCCGCCGCGTGCTCGCAGGCCCCGGCCACGAGGCCTGGCTCCTCGCCTGGCTGCCCGGGCAGGGCACCGACCTGCACGACCACGGCGGCGCGGGTCGGCCCTCCGCCGCGGCGGTCGCGGTGGTCTCCGGCGAACTGACCGAGTTCATCGTGCAGCCGGGCGATTTCCCCGGCCTGCGACGCCGGCGGCTCGCGGCGGGGGACGTCTCGGTGGTCGACGACCGCACGGTCCACGGGATGCGGAACCGCTCCGAGGCCCCGGCGGTGAGCCTGCACGTGTACTCGCCCGGGCTCGAGGCGATGCGGACCTACCTGCTCGATGAGACCGGGCTGGCCCCGTCGAAGATCCTGCGCGCGGGCGAGGACTGGTAACGGCCCGAACGTGAGCGGAGGGTCTACCGCAATTCGGACACCGTTGGGCCCCCCGTGTCAACCCTGACAGGCGGGTACGACAGCGCGCGGTGTCGACGTATCGCTTACGGCCGCAAGGTGATCGAACGTGAAAGGTGAGCGGAGCGTCCGGGGCGAATCGGACATTGGTGGGCCCCCGGTATCAACCCTGCACCAGGGGTGCGACATTCGCGCCGGGTCAGGGGCGCTTCGCGGGCGTTTCGGCCGCGGTCAGGGTCGCGCCCACTGCGAGCGGGAGGGCCCTGGCCACGTCGGAGGCGGTCACCGTGCGGTGGCCCGCGCCGGCGATGCCGCCCGCGAGGCCGTGGAGGTACGCCGCTGCGACCGCCGCTTTCGCGCCCGGCATGCCCGAGGCGAGCAGTGAGGCCATGAAGCCCGCGAGCACGTCCCCCGAACCGGCGGTGGCCAGCTGCGGGCGGCCGGTGGGGTTCGCCCACACCTCGCCGTCGCTCGAGGCGACCACCGTGTGATGCCCCTTGAGCAGCACCGTGCAGTTCAACCGCTTCGCCAGCGCCGCCGCGGCGGCACCGCGGTCTTCGGCGGGCGGGGAGCCGTAGAGCCGCTCGTATTCGCGGTCGTGGGGCGTGAGCACCACGGGCGCTTCACGCTGGGAGAGGACCGACGGGTACTCCCCGATGAGTGTCAGCGCATCGGCGTCGAGCACGACGGGTGCGGGCGACTCGAGCACGTGCCGCAGTTCGGCGAGTGCCGCTTCGTCGGTGCCGAAGCCGGGCCCGGCGAGCCAGGCCTGGACGCGCCCGGCCTCTTTCACCTCGTGCGTGCACACCACTTCCGGGTGGCGGCGGCGCACGTATTCGGCGGCGGTGCCGGCGTACCGGACGTACCCCGAGGGCCCGGCGAGCGCGCCGGAGGTGGCGAGCACGGCGGCGCCGGGGTAGCGCTCGGAGCCGGCGGCGACGCCGACGACGCCGCGGGTGAACTTGTCGTCTTCGGGGCCGGGTTCGTGCCACCAGGCGGAGAGGTCGCCGTCGTCGGCGACGCGCACGGCCGGGTGCGGGTCGAGGTAGGGGCCGAGTCCGATGTCCACCAGGACGAGTCGGCCGACGAGGAGCGCGGCGCGGCCGAGCACGTGGCAGGGTTTGCGCGAGCCGAAGGCGACGGTGACGTCGGCGGTGACGGCGCTGCCGGGGACGGCGCCGGTGTCGACGTCCACTCCGGAGGGGACGTCGACGGCGACGATGGTGTCGGCGTCGATGGCGGCGAGCTGGTCGATGGCGCGGCCGGGGAGGCCGGGGCGGCCGCCGATGCCGAGGACGCCGTCGAGCAGGAGGTCGCAGTGGCGGGGCGGGGTGGCGACGAGTCGTCCGCCGGCTCTGGTGAGTGCGGCGGCGGCGACGGGGTGGACGCGTTCGCCCATGACGGGGACGGCGAAGACGCGGGCGCCGCGGCGGGCGAGGCGGGCGGCGGCGAAGAGTGCGTCGCCGCCGTTGTCGCCGGGGCCGGCGAGGACGATGACGGTGGCGCCGTAGACGCCTGCGGTGCCGCGTTTGCGGCGTTGGCTTCGGAGGATGCTCGCGCATTCGGTGGCGAGTCCCGCTGCGGCGCGCTGCATGAGGGTGCCCGGCGGGAGCTGGGCCATCAGCTGCGATTCGGCGCGGCGTACTGCCGCTGCTGACCAGGCACCGTCCATGGTGTTCCCTCTCAGGCCTGTTCGGCCGTCATGCCGTTTCGGCGATCACCACCGCTGTAGCGATACCGCCATCATGCGACAGCGACACGTGCCAGCGTGAGACGCCACGCTGTTCGGCCGCTGCAGCCACCGTTCCGGTGATGGTCAATGTGGGGCGGCCGTCGGGGAGGGAGAGCACTTGGCAGTCGGCCCAATGCATGCCGCCGGGGGCGCCGAGTGCTTTTGCCACGGCTTCTTTGGCGGCGAAGCGGGCGGCGAGGGATTCGGTGCGGCGGGGGTGGCCGTCGGGGGTGCGGCGCTCGGCTTCGGTGAAGAGCTTTTCGGCGACGTGCGGGGTCCGTTCGAGCACGCGCTCGAATCGGTCCACTGCCACTACGTCTATGCCCACGGCGACGATCACCCCCCAAGAGTGCCACGGGATCGGGCGTACCGCCTTCTTTCGGGACGGTTCACCGCCCCGGGTGACGTCTTGCCCGTTCCCGCTTGGGGTTCCGGCGGGCCGCGGCGGGGTTCAGCGGTTCGCGGGGTCGTGGCCGATGGCGGGGAGGATCGCCTGGTCCACGATGGCCTCGAGGTAGTCGTCGCCGGGGTCGGCGCCGAGGTCCATCATGCGTTTGGTGACGAGGGCTTCGCCGAGGTCGAGGACGACGGGGGTGAGGCGGGCGGGGTCGATCTGGCCGTGTTCGGCGTAGTGGCGCAGGACGGTCTGGGTGAAGGTGCCGCCGCGGGCGGCGAAGACGCGTTCGTAGAGGGCGGCGACGTGGTCGGCGTCGCGGCGGGGGTTGGCGACGATGGCCATGACGGCGCGTCCGGCGGGGCTGAAGGCCCAGTCGCACATGAGGCGGAGGGCGGCGACGAGGTCGCCGCGGAGGTCGTCGGCGCCGGGGTGGGGCTGTTCGACGGGGTGGAGATCGGCGAGGGCGTCGAGGAGGAGGTCGTTCGGGTCGGACCAGCGGCGGTAGAGGGTGGAGCGGGGGGTGGCGGCGCGTTTGGCTATGGCGTCCATGGTGAGTCGGCCAGGTCCGGCGTCGGCGGCTTCTTCGACGGCGGCGGCGTAGATGGCGTCGAGGAGCGCTTTGCCGCGCCTGCGCGTCTGTCCTTCGGCCATGGGCCGCCCCCGCTCGTTAGCTACAGTCATGTATCTTATTGTTTTAGATACAGCCGTGTACCTAAAACTTGGAGGCGAGATGACCCTCTCCCCGCCCGCCATTATGAGCACGCCACTGCGCGAGCGCTCGCTCGCACCCGATCTGGCCAGGGGCCTCATGCTCCTGCTCATCGCCCTCGCGCACGCCCACATGTTCCTCGCCCACGAGACCACCGGCTGGCGCGGGTACGCCGTCGACGGCACCGCCCTCGACCGCGCCGTGGCCGGACTCCAGGTCCTGCTCGTCGACGCCCGGGCGCTGCCGATGTTCGCCGCGCTCTTCGGCTACGGCCTCGCCCGCCTCGCCGACCGCCGCCTGCGCGCCGGAGTCCAAGCGCCCCAAGTGAAGCGGCTGGTCCGCCGCCGCAGCGCCTGGCTCCTCGCGTTCGGCTTCGCGCACGCGCTCCTGCTCTTCTTCGGCGACATCCTCGCCGCGTACGGCCTCATCGGCCTCGTCTTCGCCGGCCTGCTGTGGAGCCGCGACCACGTCCTGATCCGCACCGCGTGGATCGCCGCCGCCGCGCACGTCCTCGTCGTGGCGGCCCTCGGCGCCTCCGCCGAAGCGGCGGGCCACGTCAACTCGATGCCCACCATCGTCGAGGACCCGCTGGAGGCCGCGCTCTCGCGGATCATGGTGTGGAGCGCCCTCACCTCCTCGTTCTACATCGTCAGCGTCCTGCCCGCGTTCGCGTTCGGGATCTGGGCGGCCCGCCGCCGCATCCTCGACGAGCCCTCCGCGCACCTGCCGCTGCTGCGCCGCGTCGCCTTGTGGGGCATCGGGATCGGTGTGGCCGGAGGCCTGCCGCTCATGCTCGCCGACACCCAGCTGTGGCACCCCGGCGCGGGCGCGGGCATCGCCCTGTACGCCCTCCACTCCGTCACCGGCCTCACCGCCGGGCTCGGCTACGCGGCGCTCATCGCCCTGGTCGCCGCCCGCCCGGGGCGCGGCCCAGGAGCGGTCGCGAACGCCCTCGCCGCGTGCGGCCAGCGCTCGCTCACCTGCTACCTGCTCCAGTCGGTCGCGTTCGTCGCCCTGTTCACGCCGATGTTCGGCGGCCTCGGTGCGAGCCTCGGGGACGCCGCGGCCTCAGGGGTCGCGGTGCTCATCTGGGCCGCGACGGTGGCGCTGGCGGCGTGGATGGCGAAGGCGGGCCTGCGCGGCCCGTTCGAGGTGCTGCTGCGCCGGCTCACCTACGGCCGCAAATGACTCCGGCCGTCGCGGTTACCCGACTCAGCGTCGGTTCTCCAGATCGACGACCCCGCGCTCCATCGACGCGATGGCCCGCTGCAGCATTCGGCGCACTCGCCAGCGCTGCCACCGCGTCCGTTGCGGCTCTTCCTCTGCGACCCGCGCGATCGCGAGATGCATCCGCTCTGTCGCGGCAAGGACTTCCGTGGTGGCCGCGATCAGGGTGTTGATCGCCTTGACCAGTTCCGCTTCGACGGCGCCGGCGTCGTCGCGCAGGGGCTCCATCCTGCGATAGATCTCGTCGGCACTGGCCGCGGCCCGTCGCTCCAGTTCGCCTGCTCTGCGGACCAGCGCTTCGACGAAGGCGCGGTGGTGCTCCGGGTCGGCGAGACGCGGTCGTCCGTTCATGGCGTCCTGTCTAGCCGACGTCGCCGGGGACCGGTCCCGAGCAGGGCGCACTACGGTGACGCGATCCTCGAAGACCGAGGGCCCGGACGCATCCGCGTCCGGGCCCTCGTCGTGTCGTCGAACTAGCAGATCGCCGGTTCGTACCAGGTGCACTCGAGGCTCACCGGCATCTCGCCCTCGGCCGGGATCTCCTCGGCCTCGGCTTCGAGTTCGGCGAAGTCGGGCGTGTCGATCTCGGAGGAGAACGTGCTGATCTCGGCCTCGGTGGTCTCGGCGCTGTGCGAGGCGACGGCCACCGCGATCTTGTCCTCGATGTCCTTGACCGTGGACCACAGGAAGTCGTTGATGACGACGCTGAAGACGAGCTCGCGGCCGTCGGCGTCGGTCACGTACCCGGACAGGGCCGAGACGCTGGTCAGCGACCCGGTCTTGGCGTGCACATTGGATGCGGCAGGCGTGCCGCACATGCGGCTCGCGAGCGTGCCGTCCTCGCAGGCGACCGGCAGGGCCCCGTACCAGGTCGAGAACCACGGGGCGGTCTTGGCGCCGACGAGGAGGTCGGTGAGGGTGCTCGCCATGACCAGGTCGTGCCGGGAGATGCCGGCGCCGTCGGCGAGGCGGATCGGGCCGTTGTCGACGCCGTACTTCGTGAGGGCGGCGTAGACGGCGGCCTTGCCGGACGCGGCGGTGCCCAGGCCCGTGGCGTGGTAGCCGAGGGTCTTGAACAGCGCTTCTGTCATGGAGGCGTTGGAGGGCTTGAGGATGTCGGCGGTCAGCTCCGACAGGGGCGCCGAGGTGTGGGTGGCGAGCGTCTCGCCGCCCTGCGGGGTCGTCTCGCCGAAACGGAGTTCCCCGGTCAGGTCGATGCCCGCCTCCTCGAGGGAGTCGGCGAAGACGTCGGCGGCCAGGCGGGTCGGGTCGATGACCGCGCGGGTCGCGAAGGTCCCGTTCGTGCCGGCCTTGACCGTGCCGCTGATGTAGACGGTGTTCTCGTTGCGGGCGCGGTTGACGCTGATGTTCGTGGAGGTCCCGGTGGTCGCGGTGTTCACGATCTCGACGTAGTCGGTCTTGGGGATCGTGGTGATCACCGCGGGGTCGCCCGCGGCGGCGCCGGGCTTGACCTCGAACCGCACCGAGCCGGCGTTGTAGTCGGTCCCGGAGGCGACGGTGAGCGCCGAGATCTCGGAGCCGTACGTGAACTGCAGGTCCTCCCACGGCCACGCGACGCCGGACCGGACCGCGTCGAACGCGGTGTCGTCGGCGACGAGGTCGCCGTCGATCGTGGAGATGTCGCGGGCGGCGAGGTCGGCGGCCAGCTGGTCGTAGTCGGCCTCCAGGAGCGTCGGGTCGCCGCTGCCGCGCACGTAGAGGTCGCCGGCGACGACGCCGTCGACGGGGCGGTCACCGCTGACCTCGGTGACGTAGGTGAAGTCCTCGCCGAGGGCTTCGAGGGCCGCGGCGGTGGTGAAGAGCTTCTCGTTGGAGCCGGGGTTGCCGCGCTTGTCGCCGTTGCGGTCGTAGAGGACCTCGCCGGTGTTCGCGTCGGCGACGACGACGCCGGCCTGGGAGTCGGTGAGGCGCTTGTCGTGGAGGATCGCGTCGATCGCGGCGGCGAGCGCGTCGCTGCCGGTCTCCTGCGCCTGGGCGACGACGGTGCCCGCGATGGTGATGGCGCCCGCGGCGGTGACCGCCACGGCGCTTGAGATAAGGGTGCGTTTTCTCACGACGCGAGTCTAAGCACGAAGAATGTCGGACTGCTAGACGTGTGTGGGTGAAGTTCCGTATATCGCACGGTCGCAAGGCAACCGAATGATTTCAGGGACGCGTATGGCGCGCGCGGAGTCCGCGCGCGCCATAAAGGATGCAGTGCGTTATTCCACCGTCACCGACTTGGCGAGGTTCCGCGGCTGGTCGATGTCGCGGCCCAGGGCCGTGGCGAGTTCGATCGCGAACTCCTGCAGCGGCACCGTGGTCAGGAGCGGGGCCAGCAGGGTCGGCGATGCGGGCGTCTCGATCACGAGGTCCGCGTGGGAGGCGGTGATCGCGTCGCCCTCCTCGCAGATCGCGATGACCTTCGCGCCGCGGGCCTTGACCTCCTGGATGTTGGAGATCATCTTGTCGTGCAGGAGCGAGCGTCCGCGCGGGCTCGGCACGATCGCGACGACCGGCGTGCCCTCCTCGATGAGCGAGATCGGGCCGTGCTTGAGCTCGCCCGCGGCGAAGCCCTCCGCGTGCAGGTACGCGAGTTCCTTGAGCTTCAGCGCGCCTTCGAGCGCCACCGGGTAGCCGACGTGGCGGCCGATGAACAGGACGCGGTCCTTCCCGACGCTGTCGCGGGCCATCTGGCGGACCGGTTCGAGGTTCTCGATGACCTTCGCGATCTTGCCGGGCGCGGCCACGAGCTCGTCGAGGATCGCCGAGACCTCGTCGGCGTACTTGATGCCGCGCACCTGCGCCAGGTGCAGGCCCACGAGGTAGCAGGCGGCGAGCTGGGTGAGGAACGCCTTCGTGGACGCGACCGCGACCTCGATGCCGGCGCGCGTGTAGAGCACCGCGTCGGACTCGCGCGGGATCGTCGACCCCACGGTGTTCGAGATCGCGAGGACGCGGGCCTTCTGGTCCTTGGCGTGGCGCAGGGCCATGAGCGTGTCCATGGTCTCGCCGGACTGGGAGATGACGACGACCAGCGTGGACCGGTCGAGCACCGGGTCGCGGTAGCGGAACTCGCTGGCGAGCTCGACCTCGCACGGGATGCGCGTCCAGTGCTCGATGGCGTACTTGGTGACGAGCCCGGCGTGGTAGGAGGTGCCGCACGCGACGATGAAGACCTTGTCGACGTCGCGGAAGTCCTGGTCGGACATGCGGACCTCGTCGAGCACGATCTGGCCGGTCTCGTCGATGCGCCCGCGCAGGGTGTCAGCGACCGCCTGGGGCTGCTCGTGGATCTCCTTGGCCATGAAGGTGTCGAAGCCGCCCTTCTCGGCGGCGGCGATGTCCCAGTCGACGGAGAACGGCTTGCCTTCGGAGGGCTCGCCGTCGAAGCCGCGCACGGTGATGCCGCTCTCGCGGTTGATCGTGACGATCTGGTCCTGGCCGAGCTCGACCGCGTCGGTCGTGTACGCGATGAACGCCGCCACGTCCGAGGCGAGGAAGTACTCGCCGTCGCCGAGGCCGACCACGAGCGGGGAGTTGCGGCGGGCGCCGACCACGGTGTCCGGGTCGTCGACGGCCACGGCCAGGAGCGTGAAGGCGCCTTCGAGGCGCGCGCAGACGCGGGTCATGGCCTCGGTCAGGTCGCCGTCGACGGCGTACTCGCGGCCGAGGAGGTGGGCGGCGACCTCGGTGTCGGTGTCGGAGAGGAACTCGACGCCGTGCCCTTCGAGCTCGGCGCGCAGCTGCCCGAAGTTCTCGATGATGCCGTTGTGGATGAGCGCGATGCGCCCGTCGGCGGAGAGGTGGGGGTGGGCGTTGCGGTCGGAGGGCACGCCGTGCGTGGCCCAGCGGGTGTGCCCGATGCCGCAGGAGGCTTCGAGCGGGCGGTCCTGACCGGACAGGACCGCCTCGAGATTGGCGAGCTTCCCGGCCTTCTTGTCGAACGTCAGGTACGAGTCGGCCCCGTCGGGGTTGTAGACGAGGGCGACGCCCGCCGAGTCGTAGCCGCGGTATTCGAGACGGCGAAGGCCGTCGATCACGACGTCGACGACGCTGCGCGCCCCGACGTATCCAACGATTCCACACATGCGAAGAACCCTACAACAGTTTTGCGCATCACTCATGCGCGGATGACCTAGAACTGATCACACCGTTTGATCATTCTCGTCGTTCGCGGCCCGTTCACCGCCGGGACACCGAGCGTTCTCCCAGCCCCCGGGCACGGCATCCGCGAGCGTCCCTCGCGATCCCCGCAGTGCGCCCGTCGCGAATCACGCTCGCGACCACCGCAGTGCGCGGATCACTCCACGACGGCGATGCCGCGCGTCCCGTCCTCGCTCACGAAGCTCACGGCCGCACCGGTGCCGACCGGGCTGAGCTGCGCCTCATGGCACCAGTTCGCCGGGATCGGCGTGCCGTCGGCGCTCTCGGCCGCCAACGCGACCTCACTGGCCTGGCCTTCCGCGATCTCGTACAGGCGGCAGTCCGGGCGGTTCGGGTCGAGCGAGAGGTCGGCCGCGAGCATCGCCCGGTTGTCGGGCAGCACCGCCGCCCAGCCGCGCGCCACCTCCGGGTCCAGCGGCGTGAAGCCCAGCCGCACCGCCTTGCGGTACAGGCGCTCCCCGGTGTCCGCGTCGTAGGCCATGACCCCGAGCCAGGAGCCCTCGCGGTCCTTCGCGCTGAAGCACTCGATGATCTGCACCGTGCGCCGCTCCGACACCGGGACCTGCGCCTTCGATTCCCCGCCCGCGGTCACGCCCGACGCGTTCGCGGCCGTCGGCTGCGACAGGTGCAGCGTCCCGCCGCACGCCGAGGAGTTCGTGGACCCGAACGTCTGTCCGGCCACCCGCCAGCGCTCGGCGCCGTCACTGATCGCGTAGGCGATCAGCTGGTGCTCGAAGCGGCGCGCGGAGAACGGGCCGTCGGAGACGCGGTGCTCGATGCGGCTGTCGAGGACGATCGCGTCCTCGGTGACCAGGAACGACTCGGGGACGACCACGGCGTCCTGGTCGATCTCCTGCTGCCAGGCGGCGGCGCCGTCGTCCAGGTCGAAGGCGAGCACGAGGTCGCGGGCGACGGACCGGTCGGGCGCGGGCACGCAGTCGGCGAGCACGAGCGCGCGGCCCCCGGCGAGCTGCGCGGCGGTGCCTTCGCAGCCGTCGGGCATGGCCGCCTCCCACTGCAGGCCGCCGCCGAAGTCGTAGACGCTGAACGTCTCGCTCTTGTCCTTGGTGTAGAGCAGCCGGTCGTCGGCGACGGCGAGGAGGACGCCGGGCGAGCCGTCGAAGTCGGCGGTGCCGGCCACCTCGCCGTCGCGCGTGGCCAGGACGCGGGTCTGGAAGTCGCCGTTGTTGTCGGCGCGGGGACCGGTGAGCGCGACGAGGTCCTGGGCCTGGGAGAGGACCGGCGGCTGGGAGGAGTGCCAGTTCCAGCGGCGGTGGAACCAGACGGCGGCGCCGGTGGCCGGGTCGAGCATGGTGACGGCCTGCGGAGTCGGTTCGACGGGGTGGTCGGTGCGCAGGAGGCCGTAGGGGGTGTCGGTGAAGCGCCCGACGCCGGCGAGGTCGGCGAGGCTGTCGAGCCCGGGGTCGGTGGCGCCGCCGGTGGCGGCGGCGTCGCCGACGAACACGTCCTGGTTGGCGAGCTCGGCCCAGAGCTGCATCGCCGGCGCGAGGGCCGCGGCGAGCATGACGACGATCGCGGTCGCGAGCACGGCGACCTTGCGGCGCAGCTGCCTCGGCGCGGGCGCGCGGCCGCCCGAGTAGCCCTCGACGACGAACTCGGAGAGGGCGAGGAGGCCGCCGCCGATGACGCCGAAAACGTACGCGAGCGCGGCGACGCCCGCGCGGTGCGTGATGAACTGGCCCGGCCCGGCCTCGGGCATCGACGAGTAGACCGCCCAGCCGGCGACGGCGGCGAACACGGCGGCGAAGAGCGCCCCGATGATCGTGCGCAGCCCGGCGTGCGTGGCGGCGGTGGCGATGACGACGGCGACGAGCAGGACGGACCCGACCGTCCCGATGATCATGTAGGCGCCGGAGGAGCCCGAGCTCGCGCCCGTGCCGAAGGAGGCCCAGACGAGGAGCACCGCCCAGCAGACGAGGGCGGTGATCCCGGCGGCGCGGAGGAAGACCCGGGCGAGCGGGCGCCCGAACCGGGTCGTGTTGCCGCTCTGGGCCGCCGGGGACGCGACGGTACTGGAGCGGCCGGTGCCGCTGGCGCTGTGGGACATGCCCTCTTTCTACCGGTCACCGTTGCCCGGAGCGGTGCTTTCGCGCAGATCGCGAGGCGGTTTCTCCCCCGGGGAGCGGCCGGCGGATCCGCGGCGGCACCGGGCGGCAGCGGCCGGGCTCGCGGTGCTCCTCCCGCCCGGCGCCCCTTCGGGTTTCAGCCGAGGGGCGCGGCGGCGACCGGGGTGTAGAGCGGCTGGACGCCCACGGGGCCCTTGCCGAAGTCGGAGCGGTAGAGCACGACTTCGCCGGCGGTCCAGCTCGGACCGTAGTAGCGGCGCAGGGTCAGGAGGTCCTGGGCGGCCTGCTGGTTGGTGACGCGGTCGCCGGGGCGGGCGAGGGTCACGTGCGGGCGGTACTGCTTCTGGTCGACGGGCAGGCCGCCGGCGATGAGCCCGGCGCGGATGCGGTGCACGAGGTCCACGAGCGCGGCGACGTCGCCGTCGAGCCCGGCGTAGACCACGGAGTACCGGCCGCGGCCGAACCTGCCGCCGCCGGAGACGCACAGGCGCATCGGCTCGGACTCGCGCGCGGCGGCGGCGATGACCTCGGCGGTCTCGGCGCAGCGTTCGGCGGGGACCTCACCGAGGAAGGAGAGGGTCAGGTGCCAGTTCTCGGAGCGGACGAGCCGCGTCGAGGGCGTGCGGCGGCCGATCGCGCCGGGGCGGCTGGGGACGCCGCGGCGGGCGATGTTGAGGTCCGCGACGACTTCGGCGAGGTCGGCGACGGCGTTGTCCGGCAGCGGAAGCGCGGCGAAAAGGCGCTCGGTGCGCACTTGGGTCGCGGCCTGCGGGACCGCGGTGGCGGAGGCACTCACTGGATTCCCTCCAGGGGCTCTACTCGGGGTCAGTGACACGCGCTGCGGCGAGAGGTGTGTCGCGCGGCGCGGTCGGGGCTGTCACGATGTGACCTATCCTCGCAGCAAGCCCAGCGGTTAATTCAGTGAAATCCCACGGGACGGGACAGTAATTTCGTCGAAGTAACACTCCTGTTCACGCCTGAGGCAGTGGAGGCGCAGGAGGTTACGGGTACACAGGGAGCACTCGGACAACTCTAGGTGACGAGGAGGTCCGCTTCTTTTCAGGAAGTGGGAATCGCCGGATAAGAGTGAATGAATACTCGGGCTCGCACTATGGCGCGAACCTCCCGGCTGCGCCTTCGCCCGTCAGTTGGCCGCTTCGGGGACGCTCGTGAGCCGAGCGCCCGGAGTGACCGAGCCGGCCGCCGCGCGGCGCCTGACCTGCGCACGCTTGGCGAGGGCCAGCGCGGCCGGCGTCGCGATGCCGACGATGCCGCCGAGCCACAGGCCCGCGCGGGCCCCGTAGACCTCCATGAACACGCCGACGATCGGCGCGAACACGGCGGTGGAGCCGAGGAAGACCAGCATATAGAGGCTCAGCACGCGTCCGCGGAAGTCGGCGCGCACGCCCATCTGGACGCGCTGGTTCGCGGCCTGCGCGTAGTAGACCATCGCGAAGCCGGTGGGCGCGAGGAGCGCCATCGCCGACCAGATGGTCGGCGCGAAGCCCACGAGGAGCGTGCCGACGCCGAGCAGGGCCGCGGAGGCGAGCATCGTGTTCAGGCTCGGGCGGGTCGAGCGGCGCCCGGACGCGAGCGACCCGGCGAGCGCGCCGACCGCGAGGGCGGTGAGCAGCAGGCCGTAGGAGTCGGCGCCGGTCTCGAACTCGGTGCGGGCGAGCATCGAGAGGGTGAGCGCGAAGTTGAACGTGAAGCCCGAGACCAGGAGCGAGCCGATGAGGACGGCGATGATGTCGGGGCGCGCGGCGGTGTAGCGCAGGGCGTCGCGGATGCCGCCGGCGTCGGCGTTGCGGCGCACCGGGTTGGAGAGGCTGCGGCGCAGCAGTACCGCGCAGGCGAGGGACGGGCCGAGGAACATGAACGCGCACACCCAGATCACCGTGCCCGTGGAGGTGAGCGCGATGAGCAGCCCGGCGAGCGCGGGCCCGGCGATGCGGCTCATGTTGAAGATGGCGCTGCCGAGGCCGACGGCGTTCGGGAGCGCCTCGCGGTCGACGAGTTCGGAGTAGAACGCCTGGCGGGCGGGGCCTTCGATGACCGAGACGGAGCCGAAGGCGAACATGCCGACGTAGACCATCCACAGTTCGATGTGCCCGGTGAGCACGACCGCGGCGAGGCCCGCGGTGACGGTGGCCGAGGCGAGGGAGCAGAGGAGGAGGACGCGGCGCTTGTCGAAGCTGTCGGCGATCTTGCCGCCTTGGAGCCCGAAGAGGAGGAAGGGTCCGAACTGGAGGGCGAGGGTCCAGCCGAGGGCGGTGCCGGAGTTGCCGGAGAGTTCGAGCACGAGCCAGCTGATGGCGGTGGTCTGGAGCCAGAACCCGAGGGTGCCGAGCAGCTGCCCGGCGGAGTAGATGCGAAAGCCGGGGTAGGCGAGCGCGCGGAAGGTGCGCTGCAGCTGACTGAGGATGACCGGGGACATTGCATGCAAGGATATCTACTTACCGGTCGGCTAGCCAGTAACCGTGATCGAGTTCTCGCAATCCGGCGAGGCGGGGATTGAGGGCAGGAAAAACGGGACGGACCGTCGGTCCGTCCCGCCCATACGGGTGGCCCCGGGTACCCGCCCAGTCCCACCTTCACCACTACCAATGAAAAGGACACCGTCTCATGCGGGTACGACAAAGGCCCGCAATCGAACAGATCGCGGGCCTTCCTCGCGTTCGCTGAGGCGTCCAGCCGCCTGTCGGAGGAGCCGCTCTACTTCTTGTCGGCGGAGCCGAACAGCACATCATCCCAGCCCGGGAGCTGGTTGCGCGGCTTCGAGCCGGCCGCTGCGAGCGGCGGCGTGTTCATGTCGTCCTCGGCCGCCGAGCGCTTGCCCGGGCGCAGGACCGCGAGCGAGGGCACCTCGGGCGTCTCGCGCTGCTCGGGTGCGGACGTGCCGGGCAGGCCCAGCTGCGAGGTCCGCTTGCCGCGGCCCGCCATGTCGTCGAGCGGACGCTCCAGCACCTCGCGCAGGCGGTCGCGCCGGAGCGGGTCCGGGTGCGAGCCGTCGTCGTCGCGGTCGCGCAGCCCGTGCATCGGGTCGCGCGAAGGCCGCACCGGATCGCCGGGGCGCACCCCGAGCTCCGAGACCGTCTCATGGTGGCCGGGCATCTGCTGCGGGAGCGGCGTCGAGAGGAACTGCGCCATCTCATCGTCCGGCGTCACCGTCTGGCGGGCGCGGTCGAGCTTCCAGCGCGCCCGCGCGGTCGTCTTGCCCGACGACCACGAGGCCTGCACGAGCCACGAGCCGTCCTCGGTGCGCCAGGCGTCCCACGAGACCGCCTCGGGGTCGACCCCGTGCGTCCCGAGCTTCACATCGACCACATTGGACATGCGCTCGCCGCGCTCCGAGGTCGCCAGCCGCGAGCGGCGTGCGGCCTGGGCGAGCATCGCGCGCTCCTGGAGCACCGGCCCGGCGTAGCGCAGGACCCGGTCGACCGCGACCTGCGCGGACGCAGCGATGTCCTCGGCGCTCTCACCGGAGCGGATGCGGGTCTGGATGTCGCGGGGAGAGAGGCTGACGGCGGCGGGGCGCTGCGGCACGGGGCGGCGAGAAGTCTCGGGCCGGCTCGGCGCACCCTCTACTTTGGCCCGGAGCGCGTTGCCGCCCTCGGGGACGTCGACCACGGCGGCGACACGCTCGTCGATCGGCAGTGCGAGCAGCCTGCCGAGTTCGTCGGCGAGCACCAGCGCATGACCGTCCTCTGAGAGGGCTACGAACCGTACCGGCCTCATGCCTTTCCACCCCTCGCGTGTCGTCTGTCAGCGCCGCATCGCCAGCTCATCCGAGCGTACGCCCAACCCTACCGGCGGACCACAACCGGCGGGGTGCCGATAAAGGATCGCCTTACTGCAAGGAATCCCGCGGCGCCCCGGCCCGCTCGCGTCGACGCGACGTCGTTTCATGTCAGCGTGACCGATTGTCGCAGGCACTGACGCAGCGTACATTGGCAGCGTGTCCACCGACGGAACTTCCCAGCCACCGGCCTCGTCCGGCTCGTCGGCGTCCCCGCGCGAGGCCTACCAGCGCGTCAAGCGGACCCCGGAGCTGCCCGCTCCCGAAGCGGTGAAACTGCGCATGATGCCGATCGCCGCGATCGGGACTCTACTGTGGGCGGTCGCGCTGGTGCTGACGCAGATCTTCCGCGACGACCTGGCCGATTCGGGCCGCGAATGGTGGGGCGCCTGCGCCCTCGCCGGCGTGGTCATCGGCCTCCTCGGCACCGCCGGCATGGCCGTGGCCGATCGGAAGCACCGCAGCTAGAGCGGGCCGCGGCAGCGGAGCCGAACGGAAGCAGCGGGACGCTCAGTCAGAACGGCAGCGGACCGAAGCGCCGATCCACCACGCGACCGCGAATGCGTGGTGCGGCGCCGTCCGCGGGCCGCGCGCGGTCAGAGGAGCTCGGAGCCCTCGTCGTCGTAGATGACCTCGGACTTCTCGACGCCCTGCGGGGTCGTGTCGACGAACTCGCTGATCTGGGAGTGCGCGCCGCAGCCGTGGTCGGCGGAGACGACGCGGGCGTCCTCGGAGGAGTACAGGTTCGCGCAGGCCCCGAAGGCCAGGCGCATCGAACCGGCCAGCGGCAGGAAGAAGCCGCAGGTGCCGCAGCGCGCGGGGGCCGGAGCGGCCTCGGCGATCGGCGCGTGCGGGCCGCGGTCGCCGTCGTACCAGCGCTGCGCGGTCTCGGCGCGGCCTTCGCGGTTCATCACGCGTTCGCGGCCGAGGCCGAGCTCGAAGGTGATGTCCTCGACGGCGTCGTCGTCGGAGAGCTGGTAGGCGGGCATGAGGCGGTCGTCGTCGTCATCGGTCGGGAGGACTTCGCCGGTGCCGACCTCGCCGCCCTGGAGCCGTTCGGACCACGGCACCCACGCGGGCGAGCGGAGCGCTTCGGGGCCGGGCAGGAGCGCGGACTCGGAGACGGTGGCGACGCGGGCGCGCGGCGCGCGGGTGAGCACGACGGCCCAGCGCCAGCCGCGGTAGCCCGACAGGGTGCAGTCGAAGTAGTGGGTGACGACCCGCTCGGTCTCGGCTTCGACGCCGAGGTACTCACCGACTCCTTCGCCGGCCTCTTCTGCGGCCTCGCGGGCCAGGTCGAGGGCGTCGGCGAGGACCCGGTCCAGGCGCGGTTTGCGGCTGCGGGCCTTGGCGGCGGCGGTAGAGGTGTCAGGCACGCTTTCAAGCATAGGCCAGCTCGCGGCCGGACTCGGCGGACGGTGCGGCCGGTGTGCGGCGGAATGCACCACAATCCGCGGCGGGGCCGGGAGGTGTTCGCCACGGCTCCGGCGCGGCCCGCGGCCTCGGGTCGCCCGGTAGCGTTGAGGCCATGCGAATACTCGTCGTGTGCGCGGTCCCCGAGGAAGCCCAGGCCGTCGAGGCCGGGCGCTCGCTCCGCCATGAGCTGGACGTCCTCGTCTGCGGTGTGGGACCGGCCGCCGCGGCGGCGGCCACCGCCAGGACCATCGCCGAGAACAGCCAGATGGGCCGCGCCTACGACGTGGTCGTGAACGCCGGCATCTGCGGCGCGTTCCGCGGCAGGGCCCGGATTGGCGACCTCCTCATCGCGACCGACTCGGTGGCGGCCGAACTCGGCGTCGCCCTCCCCTGGCGCTTCCAGCCGATCGACGAGCTCGGTTTCGGCACCAACCGGATCGGCTGCAACACCGTCCTCACCGTCGCCGTCGAAGGCGTGCGCGGCGAGATCCTCACCCTCGCCTCGATCACCGGCTCCGACGGGCTCGCCGCGACCCTCGCCGACCGGTACCCGAACGCGATCGGGGAGGCCATGGAGGGTTTCGGCGTCGCCACGGCCGCGCAGCAGGCCGGGCTGCCGTTCGCCGAGATCCGCGGCGTCTCCAACTACATCGGCGACCGCGAGGTCGAGCAGTGGGACTGGGGCGCGGCCCTGAAGTCGCTCACGACCGGGATCAGGGAGCTGTAGCGCGTGGACGCATCGCAACCGGGCGCGCCGCTGCACCTGGCGCACTCGCCCTGCCCCAACGACACCTTCATCTACCACGCGTGGACCTCGGGCCTGATCGACGGCGCACCGGCGACGCGGCTGACGTTCGCCGACATCGACGTCACCAACACCGCTTGCGCGCGAGGGGAGTTCGACGTCGCGAAGGTCTCGTACGCGGCTCTGCCGTACCTCGGCGACGAGTGGCGTCTGCTGCCCGCGGGCGGCGCGCTCGGCCGCGGGTGCGGGCCGCTCGTGCTCACCGCCGGCGGGACCACGGTCGCCGACCTGGCGGGGAAGCGCGTTGCGGTGCCTTCGGACCGCAGCACCGCGTTCATGCTGTTCAACCTGTGGCTGCGCGATCTCGGTGCACCGGAGGTGACGTGGGAGGTCGTGCCGTTCGACCAGATCATGCCCGCGGTGCGGGACGGCCGCTTCGACGCCGGACTCGTGATCCACGAGGCGCGCTTCACCTACGGCGAGTACGGGTTGCTTTCGCTGGTCGACCTCGGCGAGTGGTGGGAGGGCAGCACCGGCTGCCCGATCCCGCTCGGCGCGATCGTCGCGAAGTCCCATCTCGACACCGGCGCGGTCACCGCCGCGATCCGGGCCTCGCTCGACTACGCCTGGGCGCACCCGGAGGCGAGCCGCACGTACGTGGCCGAGCACGCCCAGGAGATGTCGGACGACGTGTGCCGCATGCACATCGACCTGTACGTGAACGAGTTCTCGCGGGACCTCGGGGCCGAGGGCCGCTCGGCGGTCGAGCGGCTGCTGGGCGGCGCGGCCGAGCTCGGGCTGGTCCCGAAGCTGACGATCGACATCCTGTAAAAGGCTCGGGCCCGTAAGGGCCGCTTCGTAGCCGTCCCGTCACCCGAGCGTTCCATTCGGTGCAGTCCGTGCCACGCTAGGCTTGACGGACTCATTCAGTTCCCTGCAGACGAGAAGTTCGAGGTTCAGCGGTGCCCAGTGGTCGAGTGAAATGGTTCGACGCCGAGAAGGGATTCGGATTCGTCTCCCGCGATGACGGCGGCAAGGACGTGTTCGTGCACCGCGACGCGCTGCCCGAAGGCGTCGAGGAACTCGCCAAGGGCACCAAGGTCGAGTACAGCATCATCGACACGCGCCGCGGCGTCCAGGCGATGGGCGTGCACGTCGTGGCCACCCCGCAGGTCGGCGCGGCCCCCGCGGCGGAGACGCCGAAGCGTTCGCCCGAGGAGCTGAACAGCCTGCTGCAGGACCTCATCGGGGTGCTCGAGCAGCAGGTCATGCCGCCGCTCTCCCGCGGCCGCCGCCCCGACCGCAAGACCGGCGCGAAGATCGCCGAACTGCTCCGCGCGGTCGCCGGCGACCTCGAATGACACGGTAGCGAGTGCGCGCCTCGGGATAGTCTCTGTGAGGTGACCTCCCAGGCTCAGGCGACACCCCAGGCAACCGGCGCCACTGCTCGTTCCGGCGCTTCCCACGGCCTCGACGGCGTGTCCGCCGAACGGGTCGACGCCCTGCTCGACCGGCTCGCCTCCCTGCCGTCGCTCATGGTGGCGTTCTCGGGCGGCGCCGACTCGGCGTTCCTGCTCGCCGCCGCCGCGCGGGCGCTCGGACCCGAACGGGTCGAGGCCGCGACCGCCGTCTCGCCTTCGCTGCCGCGCATCGAACTCGAGCGCGCCCGCGAGTTCGCGGCCGGGCTCGGGATCGCGCACCACGCCCCGGCCACCGACGAGCTGTCGCGCGAGGGCTACCGCGCCAACGCCGGTGACCGCTGCTTCTTCTGCAAGACCGAGCTCATGAGCGTCGTCGGGCCGCTGGCCGCCGAACGCGGCATCGCCGCGGTCGCCACCGGCACGAACGCCGACGACATTCGCGCCGGGTTCCGGCCGGGCATCCGCGCCGCCGCGAACGCGGGCGCGCTCACGCCGCTGGCCGACGCCGGGCTCAGCAAGTCCGAGATCCGCGCCGCTTCGCTGGCGTGGGGCCTGCCGACGTGGGACAAGCCGGCGGCGGCCTGCCTCGCGAGCCGTATCGCGTACGGGGTGGCAGTGACCGCCGGTGGGCTCGAACGCGTCGCCGATGCGGAGTACGCGCTGCGCCGCGCACTCGACGAGGCCGCGATCCCGGTGCGCAACCTGCGGGTGCGCGACATGGGCGACGACACCGCGAAGGTCGAGATCGACGCCGAGCTGGTGGCCGCGGTGGCCGGGCGGCCCGAGGTCCTCGCGGCCGTCGAGGGCTTCGCCGAGGTGCGCCTGGACGAGCAGGGGTTCCGATCCGGGGCGATGAACGAGCTGCTGCCCAATCCCGAGCGCTACCGCTGAATCGCGGGCGCGATGCCCCGGGAGGCCGGACCCGCTTCGGTCATGGAGAGTGCCCGGTGAGACGGGCCAGCGGCGATCGTCAGTGGAGGATGAGTCCGAAGATCCGCCTCACCGGGTCCATAACCCCTCGGGAACCCCTCATTCCCCGAGGCCCCCACCGTGGGACATGAGGCTGAGCGCGCCCTGAACCGCCCCTGGCAATTCCCTGATATAGGGGTGTTCGGCTCATAACGGGCGGTGCATCTGCATCCATGACGGAGCCCGCCTAACCATCCCTAATCGACACTCGGACGCGCGACTCGCTTCACTCCCGCAACTGCCGCAACTCCTTCCGCTCGGCCGGTCGCGACCGGGGCGGCCCCACGTGTAGAACGGTCCTGTGGAGATCTCGGGCTGCGCCAGCGCCTACCAGCCGGGGTGCTCGGCCGGCTGCGGCGGGCCCCTGGACGCGGCCTGCGGTCCCGGCGGTCCCTGCAACGCGTGCGCGGCGGCGTGCGGCGGGGCGACCGATCCCGGTCCGTTCCATTCGTTCGCGTTGGCGCTCTTCGGGTTCGGGAGGCTCACGCCGGAGCGTCTGGCCGTCGCGCAGGAGCGGCACCGGCCCGGTCCGAGGCGGTTGGGGCTGCGGCTCATCGCGGGCTACCGGCGGTGGCTCTCGCCGCGCGTGCAGGTGCAGTGCCGGTTCGTGCCGACGTGTTCGGGCTTCGGCTTCCGGGCCGTGTCGCGGTACGGCCTGTGGGTCGGCGGGCGGCTCGCGCTGGGGCGGGTGCTGCGCTGCCGTCCGGGGGTGACGCCCGGCACCCGTGATCGGGTGCCCGGCCGCTGAGGGGACGGTTAAAATCCAGCGCATGAGTGACTCGAACATCGCCAGCCGCCGGTCCGACAACGCGGACCGCGACGCGGAGCAGACCCGCAGCCGCGCCGTCAAGCCCGGACACCTGGAGGTCGGTGAGTTCACGTCCGGCCACATCGGCGCCTCCTCGCCGTTCGGCAGCTCGGCGTTCCCGCTGCCCGCCCGCACCATCTACTACGAGTACTCCGGCCCGGTCGCCACGCGCATTCTGGAGGACGAGCGGCACTAGTGCGAATCGCCTGGGCGTACTCGCCTCACGGGGTGGGGCACGGTAATGGTTCGCTAACGAAACCGCTCTTGACAGGGCGGGAATACTAGGGATTAGTTTCGGATCCCTGAAGCCGGGGCGGGTGCGGTACCCGTCCCGGTTTAACGTCCGGACGCTCGCTTCGCAGTCGGTGCGCGGCGCAGCGCGGGCCGATCCGGTTCAATGCCGGTGCGCGTCGCCGACCGGGCCGAGGCGCCGCCCGCCGGGCCCGCCGAGGGGGGCAAACCTGTGGGGCGCGGAGGCTGCAGGTGCCGGATACGATCGGTCCATGACGTACCCCCCGCAAGACCCCGCCGGTCAGCCCGGCGGCCAGTACGGGCCGTCCCAGCCCGGCGCCCAGCCGCCCGCGGGAGGCTACGCCCCAGGCCAGGCCGGCGGCGAGGCGTACCCGGCCGAGCCCTACGTGACCGCGCCGCACCCGGGCCGGCCCCAGTACCCCGGCCAGCCCGAGCCGCACGCCCAGTACCCGCAGTACGACCCGGCCGCCGGCCAGCAGCTCCCGTACCAGCCGTACGGTCCGCCTCCGGTGCAGCCCAACACGAAGAGCAGCGCGGGCACCGCGTTCCTCGTGATCGGGGTCGTGCTGCTCATGGCGCTCGGCGCGTTCGGCGGGTACCACTTCCTCGGCAATGACGACGAGGGCGATCCGACCGCCGGGGACGGCACCGCGACCGCCGACGACACGCCCGGCGGCGGCGAAGGCGAGGACGAGGGCGGCGAGGAGCCGGAGCCTCCGGCCGGGCCCTCGGGGACGCACCTGGCGGTGCACTCGCTCGGCTCGGTCACGCCGATCCCCGGCGAGGGCTGGGCCCCGTACTTCGGTCCCGGAGAGGCGTACGGCCTGCTGGACGACTCCGAGGGTTACGCCCTGGACCACGGCAACCAGTGGATCTCGTTCTTCGGGGTCGGCGTCTACAACGGCGCCGTGGCCCCGTACGACCCGGCCGACCTGAACGCGAGCGCGGTCGGTGCCGCGGAGGCGTGGCTGGCCGACGGTTTCGACACCGTCGAGGGCTACCAGATGAGCGAGATCGTGTACACCGAGGTCGAAGTGGACGGGCGCCCGGGCGTGCTCGCCGAGTGGCGCAACTCCTGGACCGCGTCGCCCGATACCGCTGACCTGTTCGAGGACACGGCGATCCTGGTCGTGGACGTCGACGGCGTGAACGGCTTCATCGGGCTCGCCAGCGTCTCGGAGTCGGCCGAGCCCCTGTACGCCCCGGCGGTCGAGGCCCTCCTGGCGACCGACTTCGACGCCGACATCGCCTGAGCCGCAAGCACTTCGAGGGCCGCGCCGCAAGGGTGCGGCCCTTCGTCGCCGCTGCGGCGTGAGGCCGCAGCCGGACTGGATGCGTCGCGACCCGGCAGCCTCCCGGTGGCCCGCACTCCCCGCCGACGCGGCTAGCGCGGAGCGTCCTCACCGCTCGCGATGTCGACCGCGGCGGACGGCGTCGCCTTGGCGCGCACTCGGGCGGCCTCCGCGATGAGGCCGAACGCCTCGTACACCATCGCCGCCGCCGCCCATTCGCTTCGTGCGGCCGCCGACTCGCCGAGCGCCGCGAGTGCGTCGCCCAGGTTGTCGCGTGCGAACGCGGCGCTCACCTCGAGGTCGTTCTCCTCGTACCAGGCCAGCGCCTCGGTGAAGTGCCCGATCGCCCTGCTGAAGTTCCCTTCGGCGTGCGCGACATAGCCGAGGCCGAGGTCGGTGTTGGCCTTGGCGAGCGGCCTGCGTTCGGGCACGGCGTCGCGGACCACGCGCCCGAAGCACGCCCGCGCCTCGCCGAACTCGCCGAGTCGCGCGCTGTGCCAGCCGATCGCGTACTGCATCCGGTTCGCCCAGAAATGGTTGCCGTGCTCGATGAAGTACTGGTACCCCTGCATCGCGTAGCCGCGGGCCTCGGCGTCGCAGTCCTCCACCCCGGTGCCCACCGTGAGCGTGTAGCTCACCAGCGCCTTGGCCCCGGGGTTGTGGCCCCTCGCCGCTTCCTCGAACACGCTCGCCAACTGCTCGTGCAGTGCCGATTCGGTGCTGACGAGGAGCATCGGGCCCGTGAGGCTGCTGCCGGAGACGAGCCGCCCCAGCGTGTCCCCGGCTCGCTCGGTCGCGGCGATCGCCGCCGAGCGGGCCTCGGGCCGGCCGCGGGACGCGAAGCGGTACACGATGGACTCGGTGAGGGCCCACCGCAGCTGCCAGACCCTGGCGTGCAGGTCGCCGCGCTCGGGTTCGAGGTCCACGATGCCGCGGAGCACGGCGTCCTCGGCCTCGAGCCAGGCGGAGGCTGCGGCGGTGTCCCGGATCGGCTCGAGGACGACGCCGGGTGCGGGCTCGCCGAGGTCGAAGAATTCGCGGTGGTCGCCGTCGGCGGCACCGGTCGCTTCCGCGACGCGGGCGTTGAACAGGTAGTGCTCGATCATCCGCCGGGCCGCCGCCGTGTGCTGCTCTTCGTCGACCTCTTCGTTGAAGCGCTCTTTCGCATAGGAGCGGAGGAGGTCGTGCATGGAGAACCGGCCCTCGCGCTGCTGGTCGACGAGGTGCATGTCGGCGAGTTCGTGGAGGGCCGCTTCGGCGTCGGCGGGCGGCAAAGCCATGAGGCTGGCCATTGCTGGGACCGTGAGGTCGGGGCCCGGGTGGAGGCCGAACAGGCGGAAGGCGCGTGCCGCGCGGGAGCCGAGGGCCTGGTACGAGCAGGCGAAGACCGAGCGCGGGTCGGAGGCGGGGTCGGAGGAGGAGAGGAGGACCCGGAACACGTTCGTGGTCGTGTCGAGCCGGTCCGCGAGCGATGCGAGCGAGAACTGCGGGTGAGCCGCGCCCCACGCCCCGATCAGCGTGAGCGCCAAGGGAAGGCGCCCGCAGGAGGCGACGATGCGGAGCACGGCGCGCTCTTCGTTCATCGCGCGGTCCATGCCGATGCGGCGCACCAGGAGCGCCCACGCGTCGGCGTCGGAGAGCAGGTCGAGCGGCACGAGATCGGCGCCTTCGGTGGCGTCGAGCCCCGCGAGGCGGTCGCGGCTGGTGACGAGCGTGAACGAGCCGGGGGCGACGGGCAGCAGCGGCCGCGCTTGGGCGGCGTCCCTGGCGTTGTCGAGCACGACGAGGACACTGCGCCCGGCGAGCACCGTGCGGTACAGGCCGATGCGCTCGTCGAGCCTTTCCGGGACCTGGCCGGCGTCCACCCCCAGCGCGACCAGCGCCTCGCCGAGGACGGTGTGCGGGTCGGCCCCAGGGGCGAGCGGGTCGAAGCCGCGCAGGTTGAAGTAGAGCTGCCCGTCGGGGAAGCGGTGGGCGACGCGGTGCGCCCAGGAGACGGCGAGCGCGGTCTTGCCGACCCCGCCCATGCCGGCGATGACGGCGAGTCCGGCCGTGCCCGCCGCGGCGTCGAGCAGTCCGTCGAGGACGCGCATCTGGTCGGTCCGGCCGGTGAAGCGGGTGTTGGCGCGCGGGAGCATCGCGGGGGCGCGGCGCGGGAACGGCGGGTCCGGGGGGAGCGGCGGCGCGCTCAGGGCGGTGGCGGGCGGGCCTTCGCGGAGGATGGCGGCGTTGAGGTCGCGCAGGGCGGGGTCGGGGTCGGCGCCGAGTTCGTCGGCGAGGCGTTCCTTCAGGGCCGCATACGCTTCGAGTGCTTCGGCGGTGCGGCCGGAGAGGTGGAGGGCGCGCATGACGAGCGCGGTGAAGCGCTGCCTGGTGCCGTGGACGGCGACGATCTGACGCAGTTCGTCGACGACCTCTGCGGCGCGGCCGAGTTCGAGGTCGAGGTCGATGCGGCGGTCGAGGAGGGCGAGGCGGTGCTCGTCGTAGCGGCGGCGCATCGAGTCGACGGTGGCCCCGGAGAGGTTCGCGAGGGCTGGGCCGCGCCATTCGCCGAGCGCTTCGCGGAGCGCGGCGACGGCCTCGTCGAGGCGGCCTTCCATGCGCAGGGTGCGGGCCCGGTCCTCATTGGCTTTGCAGCGCAGCGCGTCCAGTTCGTCGGCGCCGATGGTGAGGCGGTAGGCGCGGCCGACGGTCTCGACCCGGTCGCGGGCGGCGCCGAGCTTGCGGCGCAGGACGCCGATGGTGTTCTGCACCTGCGTCTCGGGGTCCTGCGGGATGTCGACGCCGTAGACCGCGCGCACGATGTTCTCGAGCGGGACCACGCTGTTCGCCTCGTCGAGGAGGATCGCGAGCACCGTCGCGGTGTTGCCGCGGGGGATCGCGACGAGTGCGCCGTCGATGCGGATCTCCAGGGGCCCGAGCAGGCGCACGTCGAGGTGGGGCATGTGTTCCGCCTTCGATCCAGACCGGGACAGGGTCCTCCAGTGTCCCACAACGACATAAGTGACGCATTCCTCGAAACCGCGCGGGTGCGGGGGCATGACCGATCGGTGACCGATCCGTGAGCGCGGCGCCGACCATGTCGTTCACAGCGTTTGAGGAGGCACACCGATGAACCGGATCGAGATCCCCGAGGACTACGAGGACCGCCTGGCCGCGGGACGCCACGCCGCCGCCCGGCTCCCCGCCGGGGCGGTGCGCGAGGGCGTCGACCGCGCCTTGGACGCGGCCCCGAGCCGGGAGCGGTACGAGCAGGCGGCGGATCTCGCCGAGCGCGCCGAGGCGCTCGCGGAGGAGCTGACGCAGCGCGGTTTCGACGGCACCGACGCCGACCGGGTGGCGTGGCTGCGCCTCGACTACCTGGGGCGCCTGCAGTCGCTCGCGTTGAGTCCCACGATCGACCGCTTGAGCAACCCGGCGGTGGCCGACGCGATCCAGGCGGCCTGGACGGCGGCCGAGGCGGCCCGCTCGGAGTACGTGCTGCTCCTCGAACGCGCCCACGCCGACCTGGTCGCGGCCCGCGTGCCCGACCGCGCCGGAGACGAGCTGCGCGACCGCATCGCCCGCAGCGCGCACGAGCGCTTCGCCCACACCACGGACGACGACCTGTGCTCGGCGGAGGTCAACGTGGAGGGGCGGTTGACGGCGTTCAAGTTCCTGGTCCCGAACGCCACGCTCGACACCGAGTGCGAGGACCTGTCGGTCCAGGCGACCGCCACCATCCAAGCGGCGCAGGCGAAGGCGGTGGAGCGCCTCGGTGGGCTCCTCGCTTAGGGCGGCCGGTCAGGCGATGCGGACGGGGAACAGGACCGTGCTCGCGACGGTCCGGTCGCGCTCCTCGGCGAGCGCGAGGCGGCGCGGGTCGGCCATGTAGGCGTCGATGGCGGCCTGGTCCGGGAAGCGGTAGACGTGGACCTCGTGCGGGCTGCCGTCAGCGCCGTCGCCGATCGCGCGCGACACGAGCTCGCCGCCGTGCTCGGGAACGAGCGCGGTCACCTTGTCCTCGTAGGCGGTCATGGCCTCCTCGGCGCCGGGGAGGGCCCGGAGGAGGCAGCACAGTTCGATAGGCGCGTCGGTCATGGCGTCCATGATCCCCGGTCGCACCGCAGGCCCTCCTGGCGGGAAGATCCGAAGCGGCGCAAACCAGATGCGGCCCGGCCGCGCGGCCGCGAGACTGTGGCGATGGGTACCGAACTCGCACCGCTCTACGCCGTCAGCGGCGCCCCCGGGGCCGGGAAGACCAGCGTCCAGGCCGAACTCCTCGCAGCCGGGAACGGCCTGGTGGTCATGGACATCGACGAGCTGCTCGAGGACAGTGCGCTGCTCGGCGTGCCGATCGCGGTCCCGGAGGCCGCGCCGGTCTGGCCCGCGTACGACCGGATGTGGCGGCGGATCACCGCCATGACGCGCCGGTCGGGGCACCCGGTGATCTTCCTCAGCCCCAACATCCCGAGCGAGCTGCCGGGTGCGACGGCCTACCTGCTGCTCGACTGCGACGACGCAGTGCGCGCGGATCGCCTGCGCGCCAGAGGATGGGACGCGGCGCAGGTCGACTCGGCGCTCCGCGACGCCCGCGCGTACCGGCCGCTGTTCGACACGGTCGTGCGCACCGACGACACCGACCCGAGCGGCGTGGCGAAACGGATCCTCGCCTGGACGCACTCGATCGACGCGCCCCCGGCCGGGGAACGGACCTGACCGCGAGGATCGCGTACCGTCAGGGTTCGGCAAGGGAGGCAACGCGATGCGGCACGAGTACACCCAATCGGTCGAGGCCCGGCTCTGGCGGGAAGCCGGATCCGGGGGCGTTTCGGTCCGGCGGCTCACCGCCGGGCGGCCGTTCTGCGCCGGAGTGCTGCTGGTGGAAAACGGCAAGGTGCTCACGACGTTGCACGCCGACGGCATCGACGCGGCCGACGCGAGCGGCACCGACTGGCACGTCGGCGGTGTCGGCGGCGGCATGGAGCCCGGCGAGGACATCGGGGACTGCGCGCTCCGCGAGGCCCGGGAAGAGCTCGGCGTGCCGGTGCGGCTCCTGCCCTCGGAGCGGACCTACCTGCACGACATCGAGAGCGACGAGCTGCGCGAGTCGCGCACGGACGACGCACCGGCCCCGTTCATCGTGCAGCGCTTCACGAACGAATACCCGTTCACGCCGTTCCGGCCGGACCTGCCGACGGGCCCGTTCACCTACTGCTGCATGTTCCTCGCCGAATTCGTCGAGGAGCCGACCGCGTTCAAGTCCGACGACCCGGACATCGCGGCACTGGTCTGGATGCCGCTCAGCGCCTTCGGCGTGATCGAAGACGGCACCACGTTCGCCCGCCTGACCGCCGCCGGAGCGTCCGTCGCGGCGGGCGGATCCATCGCGGGCGAGGCCCGGATCCACTTGCCCCGGACCGAGACCCTTCGCGTCGCCGGACCGCTCCTCGCGGCCCGGCTCGGTTGAGCCGCCGCCCTCAGCGGCCTAGGTCGAACCGCATGTGCGGCAACGTCCTTCCGGGGATGGACGCGCTGGGGGTCTCGCCGATGCGGATCGCGCCGAACCTGGCGTAGAACGGTTCGGCGAACGGGTCCGCTTCGAGCGTGACCGATCGGGCGCCCAGCGCCTGCGCTGCGAGCAGCGCGCGTTCGAGCAGGGCCCGGCCCACGCCGGTGCCGATCGCGGGCGGGTCCACGAACAGGGATTCGAGGCGGCTCTCCGGGACGGCTCCGATGAGGCGGGAGAAGCCCAGGAGCCGGCCCGACCGCTCGGCCACGACCATCGTGCCGGAGGCGCACACCTCGGGCGAGTAGGTCAACTCGTCCCGGATCGCGTCCATGAAGTCGCCGTCGTAGCCCCAATGCGCTTTCGAGCGCATCGCGAGGGCGGAGATCAGCGGCGCCTCATCGGCGCGGGCGGAGCGGAATTCGATGTCCACCAAGCGGAGTCTACGGACGTGCGGGTGCGCTCGCTGGCCTGGATACGCTGGCGCCGTGAACGATCAAGCGTCCGAGAGGTCCGGTGCCGATGCACGAGCGCGCGCCGACGAGCCGCGGGTCAGCGCCCGAGCGGTGGTCGTGGACCAGGACGGCCGGGTGCTGCTCGTGCGGCACAGCGCCGAGGGCCGCGAGTTCCATGTGCTGCCGGGCGGCCGCGTCGAACCGGGCGAGACCGCCGCCGAGGCGGCCGCGCGGGAGGTGCTGGAGGAGACCGGGTTGCGGGTGCGTGTCGGTGCGCTGCTGTGGGTCCGCGAGTACCTGCCGGAGCGGCATCCCGGGAACCCGCACCACCGCACGCGGATGCAGCAGCTCCAGCTGTACTTCAGTGCGCGACCGACCGCCGCCGAGGCGGTCGAGGCGGCCGCGCCGGACGGCACCCAGTCGGCGGTCGTCTGGCATCCGCTGACCACGATAGGCGAGCTGGCCCTGCTACCGCTCGGATTGGCGGAACCGCTCATCGCACTCGGCGTCGAGCGCGACGGCGGACCCGTGTACCTCGGCGACATGCCGTAGTGCTGTGGCGGTCAGGGGGATTCGTTCGGAGCGCGCGTCGCTTCGCGGTCGCGCCCGTTGCGGTGCCCTGCACGCGAGGCCTAGCGGCCCTTGCCGCCGTGCTTCTTGTGGACCGCCTGCTTCGAGACGCCCAGGACCGTGGCGATCTGGGCCCAGCTGGCGCCGTTGTTGCGGGCCCGGCGGACCATGACCGACTCGAGGCGTTCGGCCTCGGTGCGCATGCGGCGCACGGCTTGCAGGCCCTGCAGCGGGTCCGGTTCGTCTTCGGCGAGCGCGGTGCGCTTGTCGTCTGCCATGCGTCAACCGTAGTTGACGATCCTCAGATCGTCAACTACGGTTGACGCTGTGCAGCGGAGGCGGACCTCGTCATCGCTCATGCGCTCGATGCCTCCGCCATCGCTTGCAGCTCCTCGATCGCGAACGCCCCGGGCTGGGAAGAGCAGGCTGACGCCGGCCTTCGCGGCCGGTCCGGTTCGGGATCGCGTGCCATGCCGTCGCCTACGTGTACGGGTTGTCGTCGTCTTTGCCGATGCCCCAGACGTCGTCGTCCGGGTCCTCGGTCAGGAACGACTCGCGCTCGACCTCGTTGTCCTGGTTCGCACCGCCGCCGCGTCCGCCGCCGCCCATCATGCCGCCCGCGCCGGCCTTGGCGCCGGCACCGGTCGGGGTGCCGCCGGCAGGAGCGCCGACCATCGCCGCGGCGCCCATGCCGCCGCCCGCGGGGGTCGCGGCACCGGTGAGGCCGCCCGACCCGAGGCCGCCGGCCCCGCCGCCCATACCGCCGCCGAGGCCGCCGCCACCGGAGGCGAGACCACCGGACGGGAGCTCAGGGTCTTCGAGTTCTGCAGCATCCCAAGGGTTGTCGAGTTCGGGCAGCTCCGGCTGCGCGAAGTCCTCCATGCCTGCGGGGGTCTCGGGCATCGCGGGCTGCTGACCGTCCTGCGGCGTCTGCGGCTGCTGCTGGTCCTGCTGCTGCTCCTCTTCCTGCTTCGCCTCTTCCTCCTTCTTTTCTTCTTCCTCCTCCTGCTCCTCCTCCGCGGGCTCCTCCTCGGTCGATCCCTCAGTGCCGGTGGCCGAGTGGTCCTCGGCGGCTTTGAGGGACTCCATGTCCTCGGCCGGGTTCGACTTGTCCTCCAACGGCTTCAGGAGTTCGGCCGCCTGCGTGAGGGCGGCACCGGCGGTCGCGTCCGCGGCGTTGATGAGGGACGTGAGGGTCTGGAGGCCGAGCGTCCCGGCCGTCGCCTGGGCCTGGAGGACCGCTTCGAGGATGCCGCCGAACGGCCCGGCCATGGCGATCGCGGTGCGCTGCGCCGGACCGAGCGTCACCATCGGGGCGGGCTGGATGTTGAAGCCGATCGCCTTGAGCGCGGCGTCCGCGGCCTTGAGGCCGGTGCACTCGACGAGCATCTGCGCGGCCGTCCCCGCGAGGCTGTCGGCCGTGGCAGTGACCTCGCCGATGACCTGGGTGATGTGGGCGTTGACGTTCCCGACCTCGCCGTTGAAGGCGTCGTTCGCGGTGTCGCTCCAGTGGCTGTTGATCTCGGCCACCTTCGTGCCGTAGTCGGTCTGCTGGGTCGCGAGATCCGTTGCGGCGGCGGTCATCTCAGAGGCGTAGGCGAGGAACTCCGAGGGCTGGGCCGAGAGCGCGTCCTGGTAACTGGGCATGGGTCCTCCTAAGGCTTCGGCGTGGTCGTGATCTGGCTCTGGATGCCGCCGAACCGGGAGCTCATCTCCTTGTCGGCGGCCTCGAGGTCGTCGGCGCTGCCGACGACCTGGTCGCCCTGCCAGGTGAGGCGGCGCTCGAGCCCGGTGGAGACGGCGGCGAGCGCGGTCTGCCAGCGGCGGCCCGCCTCACCGGTGGCGAAGCCGGCGTTGTTCTCGGCCGCGGTCGCCGCCGGGCGCTCCACCCGCCTGGATGCGGCCTGGCTGTCGGGGGCCAGGCCGCGCAGGCCGGTGCCGCCCGTTCGCACATCGTCAACGTCCATGTGCACGGTCATGGGCTCCTCCTTCTCGAGGTGTCGACGCCCTTGCGGGCGGACGCCCGGCGGCGTCCCGAGTACTGTCGCGCGCCCTGTCACGGCTCGGTCCCGGCGCGCACTTGATCAACCCATGACGGTTTCGTGACGACGCCGCCTTCCATTGGCGGCACACGCAAACGAGGCCCGGGATCCGGGCCGTCACGTGAGGAGGTGCGCCGCCGATGACCGATGCGCTTTTCGACGACGGCGGGGACTGGGCCGCTGCGACCGGTTCGGTGGAGCTGCCGACGTTCGAGTTCACGCTCAGTTTCGGCGACACTTCGGCGCTGTCCTCAGGGGATCGCGCCGGCTGCGCCGCGGCGCAGTGCCCGCATCCGACGGCGCACCCGGCCGAGGAGGCGTGGGTGCAACTGGCGTCGGCGGTGCCGGTGGAGGGGCAGCGGGACCGGTTCAAGCCGCGGTGCGAGGGCATGGCCTACCCGACCGAGGAGGACTTCCGGGCGGCGGTGACGGCGGTGCGGCCGGCGGACGCGGACGCGTTCTCGTTGCAGCGCTTGCGTTCGGGTTGGACGGACGAGATCGGGTCGCGGCTGGGCACGTGGCCGGAGCGGTTCAAGTCGAAGCTGGCCGTGCTCGCCGACGGCTGGGCCGGGGAGGACTTCGACGCGTTCGCGGCGCAGGCCGGCGAGGCACGGGCCCTCGTGGAGGGCGCGCTCGACGACATCGAGGCCACCGTGGGCGAGCTGGCGAGCCGGGAGGCGGCGATGTACACGCTGCAGGGCGGCGATTCGGGCGAGATCCCGTATCCCGCACCGATGGTGGGGACCGAGGGCGAGTGGTCGAGCCTGGTGGCGCTGCATGTGCGTCCGGCCTGGTGGCACGGCGACTGCATCACGATGACCTGCGAGGAGGCCGAGAAGGCCCTGGAGTTGGCGGGGGCCGACGCCGGGCTGGCGACCGAGGTGCGGGAGTTCATCGAAGAGCGTGTGGGGCAGCAGCTCTCGGGGCTCGGGGCGCTGGTGGCCGACGTGCGGGCGCTCGTGGGCGAGGAGGCGAAGGAGGTCTTCGCCGAGCGGGTGGCGGCCGAGCTGGCGGCGTACGTGGAGCGGCAGGCGGCGATCGACGAGGCCATCGCGCAGAAGCGGGACGGGCAGAGCGCGGAGCTGGAGGCGGTGCGGACCACGGGCGAGGACCGCCAGTACCCGAGCAGTGCTGATGCGTCCTATATGGATCTCGTTGCGCCGGAGGCGGAGCAGCCCGCTGCTCCGGTCCCGCCGCAGGCGACGCAGGACCCGAGCCCGGTCCCGCCGGGCGGGGACGGGACGGTGCAGGCGGAGGCGACGCCTTGGGAGGCCGAGGAGGCGGACGAGGACCAGGAGGTCTCGGGCGGTCTCGCGAGCGGCGGCGGCTTCGGCGGCGGGACCAGAGGCACTGGCGGCGGCTCGTTCGGCAGTGGCGGACGCGTGGGCGGCGCAGTGCTGCCCGGTGCGACCGGCGGTGTGCCGCAAGGGCTGTTCGGCCCGGCGATGACCTCGCCGACGACCGCCGCCGCGACCACGGGCGCGACGAGCGGCGCGAAGGGCGGCGGGCTCTTCCAGAGCCAGACCCAGGCGTCCGGTGGTGCGGCGGGCGGCAAGGGCGGGAAGCCTTCGGAGCGTTCGGATGCGGACAAGAAGCAGGACGACGACAAGGAAGGGCCGCAGGATCTGGCGCGGCGCGAGACCGGGAACGTGTGGGGCTACGTCAAACCGAACGAAGACCCCTACAACTAGGCGAGTGGAGGCGGGACCATGGCGGATCGGGTGTTCGACCCCGAGGCGATCGGCGAGTACCGGGAGTTCCTGGTGGAGCTGATCGAGGAGCTGGAGAACGAGCTGCTGCCGGTCATGGCGACCGGCACGCTGAGCCGCGCGCCCGCGTTCGGCACCGCGCCGGGGGCGGCGAACGCGCTGGGCCAGTACCTCGAGTTCCACGAGGCGATGTGGCGGAACCTGCAGTACCTGCGCGGGACACTGTACGGCCTCGACGCGGCGCTCGCCGAGATGACCAGCGGCGACGACCAGGCGGCGGTGTACTTCGAGTTCGGGACCTTCGACCCGACGCCTTAGACGGCGGCACCCGGGTGTACGAGACCGGTTGCAGGCCAAAGAGGAAGCCTCCCGTCGCCGCGGCGACGGGAGGCTTCCTCGAGCAACGGGCTAGTCGCGCCGCCCAGTGTCCGAGAGGCTGTTGACGATGGCGATGATGATGAGCAGGATGACCAGGCCGACGCAGCCGACGCCGAAGACCACGACCACTGTCGAACCGCGCGAGTCCGAGTCGGTGTCGGAGTTCGAGCCGCCTCGGCGCGCTTCGAGGTCGCCGTCGGCGGCGGCCTCGGTCCAGTCGACGCAGGCGGCGCCCGATTCGCAGGGGTTCCCGGCCGCGGCGGCGCTGATGCCCGAGAGGCCGAGCAGTGCGAGGGTGATCAGAACGAACGTGGTGATGCCGATGATGAAATGCTTACCACGGAGGTACATGGCGGTCCTTTCCGTGCGCGAATGAATGCGGACGGTCCGCCGGATCGCGCTTTTCGGAGTCGGGGCCCGTCTCCGATTCCGGCGGTGTCCACAGGATCGTGCAACCGCGGCTCACGGATTCATCCCAGGCGATCGGAAAAGGGGAAAGGACCGTTCCATGATCACGGTTCCGGGTCGAGGACCGCATACTCCCATTCGGGCCCGTCCTGCAGATGCAAGGTGAGCCGTGCATAGTCGGCCTTGATCGGCGGCGAATGCGAACCGAGACCGAATTGCGCGATGAGGTCAGGTGCATGGAGCAGTACCGCCGCATTGATCGCCCGCAGATAATCGCCCATGCCTGCCCGGCTGCGCGCGCGGCCGTTCCACAGCAGGACCGCGCCGATCAGCAGGCCCGGCCACCAGACCGCGCCGAGCGCCGCGTACATGAGGCCCCAGCCGATCATGACCGCGCCGCCTCGGAGACCGGACCGTGCCAGGACGACCTCGCTCCGTGACGCGTCGGGCAGCGAGAGCCACAGCACCGGCCAGACGGTCGCCAGGTCGATGTCCCTGTCGCGCTGGAGCCGGTGCCGTGCCCGGCTGAACATGTCGACCAGACGCTCGCGGCCGGGCGGCACCCGGCGCGGATTCGACCCGGAAGACATACGCCCCCAAGGGAAGAAGGTGCGCTGCGCCCCTTTGAACCAGTGCCGTTCAAGGGCCCGGCCGATCGCTTGCGAAGAGGCCGCGGCCGCCATCGCGGCACCGATCGCCCCCGCAATGAGCAGTAGGGCCGCGCCCGAGCTCAGATGCTCCAGCCCGGACGCCGCTTCCGCCATCGCGCGCAGCGCCGCGAAGTCCAGCGCCCCGCCGTGCCCAACCGTCACGGCGACCGCCGCCACCGCCAGGAAGACCAGGCCCGGCAGTGCCGCCGTCGCCGCCCAGCGTTCGCCCATGCGACCTGCGAGGTCACCCAGAAACGAGGTCACCGTCGCTCCAACCCAGTCGCCCGCTCCAGCGCATCTCCGCACCCGTCAGGGCGCAGCGCGGCCGCAGACCCTCCTCTCCGGACTGCGACGGAACCGAACGGGAGCAGCGTTCCCCCTCTGGACGCGGGCATGCGAAATACGGCCGCATGCGCGCGCCGTCCGCGTCGCGCGGGAACCCGCCCATCGGCTCGGGCGCCGTCTCATCCGGCCCCCGGCTCCCCCCGCCCGCCCAGGCCGTATGGGTCTTCAGTCCGAGATCGACTTCAATCCGCTCAAGTATCAGAGCCGTCTCCTCGGTGCCTTCACGCAATTGGGCGATCCAGTCCGTGGCGTCTTTCTGAAGGAGCTTCCGGCTCATCGAATCGGCATTGCCGCAGACGAACGCCAATCGTTCGGACAGCAGATCTTCCATATCGCTCATATTCGCTCGCATTCCGGGGGTGAGGGAATCTGCACATATGCTACCGCCGACGCGCGACATCACTGCGTACCAAGATCATTCGCATCGCCTGAGACCCGTCCTCTCGCCATCCGCGGCTATCGTGGATCAATGAACCCCTCATTCGAACGCGACAGGATCGTCGCCTCTCTCCGGGCCGAATCGACGCGTATCATCGCCGCTGCCAACGACGCTGCGGCGGATCGGGAAGCCGCGAGACTGCGCGAACAGCTTGAGTACTCCTCCCAGGACCAGCCCGCGCTCACCGCCCTCGCGTGGCACCACTGGCTGCGCGTGTGCACCATGTCCCAAGGTGCCGAAGGCGACCGCGACGCCGACTTCGCAGCCATGGCGACCGTGCTCCTTCCCTGCCTCCTGCTCGCCGAGGACATCGCCGACCTTCCGGCCGCCGCGCTCTCGGTACTCGCCGAGCGCATCCCCGACCCGATCGCGGCCCGCCGCGAGCTGGGAGCCCCTGTGGACGAATCCGACCCGAACGAGGTCGCGGCCCTGCACATGCGCATGCTCCAGGTGACCCCGCCGGCCTCCCCGCACTTCCTGCCTCGGTTGAAGGCGGTCCGCGACGCGCTCAAGCAGGATTTCGCCCGGACCCACGACCCGGAAGTCCTCGACCGGCTCGTGCTCGTCACCTCCGGCTCCATCGGCGCGGTCCCGCCGGGTCACCCGGGCAGGGCCGCTGTGCTCACGTTCGCGGCCGGTGCCGTGACGCAGCGCTTCGAAAAGGGCACCGCCCAGGACGGCGACCTCGACGCCGCCGTCGACTGGTCCCGGGAGGCCTTGGCGCACACCGAGACCGGTTCGCTTCAGCGCCACCGCACGCAGGCCGCGCTCGCCGCCGCGCTCAGCTACCGTGCCCAGCACACCGGGCCGTCTCCCCACGCTGCCGCCGACGCCCAGGAGGCGGTCCGCCTGTTCCGCGAGGTCGAAGCGTCCGAGTTCGAGAACCCGCGCCGCCTTCCTTCAATGCTCGTTATCGCGCTCCTGCTGCTCCCCGACAAGGACGCCGTATTGGACGAACTGCTCGACGCGCTCGAACGACTCGCGGCGGACGACCGCGACCCGGCCGGACCCGAGCTCGTCCCCGCCGCGGTCGCACAGATCGCCACCGAACTGACCGCCACGGGCGAGTTCGATGTCGCGCGAGTCGCCGCCTTCGCCCGCCGCGCACTCGACCTGCCCGGCCTGGACGAGGAGACCACGCAGGCGCTCCGTATGGCCCTGGAGCTCGCCGCGGCATATGAGTTCACCCGGCAAGTCGCCGCACCACCGCCCGGAACGACGCCCTCGCTGCCCGAGATCGGCGATCTCGATCGGCTCGGCGACCTCCTCGGCCGCTTCGGCGCCATGGTCGGTGACGACCCCGAGATGAGCGGCGAAGCGGCCTTGATGCTCAGCGAGCTCAACTCGCTCCGCGGTGTCCTCAGCGAGACCGACCCGGAGCGGCAACTCGACCTGTTGATAGCGAACTGCCGCTCGGCACTCGACGCCATGGGCGTCGAGGATCGCGTCGCTGGCCTCTCCGAGCTGGGCGACCTACTGCTGCTGCGCTTCGCGAGAGACGAGACCCGGTTCGCCGATCTTGACGAGGCCGTTGCGCTGCTCGGCGAGGCGATGGCGCTCGCCGCGACCCCTGAGGACTCCCGGAAGGTCGCCGTGAAGCTGGTGATGGCCTTGGTAGTCCGCTACCACCGGAGAGGCAACCCGGCCGATCTCGATCAGGCTTCGGCGCTCGGGAGGGAGTTCGGCGTCGACGGCCCGCTCGACGAGAACGCGGTAGCCGATCAGCTGGCGGCCTTCAGCAGGATCGAACTCCCGCCTCCCGGATTCATCCTGCAACCGAGCCCTTTCAGCCCCAACGCCGCTGCCGCGCAATTGCTCCCCGAGCATGCCGCGCACCTGGAGTCGCTGCTGGGCTTGGCGGGTTTCACCGCCCCCGCCCCGGATGACGACATCGCCGAGGGCCTGGGCATGGTGCCGAAGGACGTCCTCCAGGCGATGTTCACGGGTCTCGGCGACCTTTCCACCCTCTTCGAGGGAGGCGATGGCGATTTCGAGGAGTCCCTGGCAGTCATCGACCGCCGACTCGCGGAGTTCCCCGAGGACAGCTACAACTACCGGCTGATCGCGTTGGCCCGGTTCATGGTCGAGATGCAGCGGGCGATCGCAACCGAAGACCCCGACCGCATCGCGGCAATCATCGAGGCCGGCACCGAGCTGCTTGAAAACGGCAGTCTCCCCGAGAACGTCAAGCCCGCGCTCAAGCTGACGATGGCCCATGCACAGCGAATGCTGCTCCAGATCACCGAACGCGACGGCCTCGCCGATCGTCTCGGTCAAGCTCGCGAACCTGAAAGCCTCGCCGTCCACCTGAAGAACCAATACGACGTCGTGTCCAATCTCGCGATCGCACCCGCGCTGCGGATCCAGTCAGCACTCGCCGCCGCCAAGTTGGCCAAGGAGGCGGGCCGCGTGAAGTCGGCGGGGCCGTTCCTGGCGATGGCGGTGTCGATACTGCCGTTGGCCGCCGCGCGGCACGTCCGGCCCGATCGCCGCCTGGAGTACCTGCGGCAGTTCAGCGGCATCACCGCAGACGCGGTCGCTCTGGCGCTGTCCTCGACTTCGAAGAACGCCCCCAGCACCGCTGGAGTGCTGCGCCTGCTCGAAGGCGGCCGAGCGGTGCTGCAGAACCAGATCATCGGCTCACGTCGCGAACTGGACGACCTGCGCCGCACCGCACCCGAACTCGCGGCACGCTTCGAAAGCGTTGCTGCGAAGCTCAACTCCGATGATGCGGCGGCCTCGGCGCCGGTCGACCGCGAGTGGCGCCACCGCGCCGCGGAAGAACTCAGGGAGGTCACCGTCCAGATCCGGGCGGTCGAAGGGTTCGCCGATTTCGATGAACCGCCGACCGTCGAGCGGCTGCGCCAGGCCGCGGGCGAGGGCCCGATCGTGACGTTGAACCTCAGCCGGTTCGGCAGCCACGCACTGATCGCCCGGACCGACGGCATCGAGCGGCTGCCCCTGCCGGAAGCCGATCTCACCTCCTCCACCGCGATGGTGAACCTCTTCATCAGAGCTATCGAGGGGCTCTACGGTCCCGACGCGGAGGACTTCGAGCTGGCCGACCGCCACCAGCGCCATGTCCTGGGGGCCCTGACCTGGGTGCACAACGCGATCACCGGGCCGGTCCTGGACCATCTGGGGTCCGATCGGCAGGCTCCGGAGGACTGCCCGCGGCTGTGGTGGGCGCCGGGCGGATTGCTGGGCCTGCTGCCGCTGCACGCCGCGGGGGACTACGACGCGCCTGACCCGGTGCTCACCGCCGACCGGGTCGTGTCGTCGTACACCCCGACGATCCGGCACCTGCTGTATTCGCGTTCGCAGGCCGCCAAAGCCGGAACCGCAGGGCTGCAAGGCTTCGCGGCGGCCGTCGAACGCACGCCCGGCGGCGGGTACGCACCGCTGCCGTACGCCGGGGACGAGGTCGCGCGGCTGCGGCGTTCGGCTCCGGGGGTGTTCAGTGGCGTTCTCCTGAACGAACAGGCCGATCGCGCCGCCGTCTTGGAGCGCTTGGAGCACAGCGACATCGCGCATTTCATCTGCCACGCCCGCAACGACGCGGACAATCCCGCCGCCAGCGGGATCGTGCTGCACGACCACGGCACCGCCCCCCTGACCGTGGGCGACCTCTCGCAGCTGCGCCTGGAACGCCGCCGACTCGCCTACCTCTCGGCGTGCCGCACCGCGCAGGCGACTTCCGCAACGCTGCTCGACGAATCCCTGCATCTGGCGGCGGCCTGCCAGGTCGCTGGGTTCCCGTACGTGGTCGGCACGCTGTGGCCGGTGCTCGACCGGCATTCGCCCGAGTTCGCGGAGCGGTTCTACACAGCGCTCGGCGAAGGCGGCGGGTTCGACCTCGGTCGCTCCGCCACGGCAGTCCACAAAGCACAGGCATTGCTACGTTCCCAAGGGCTGGAACGGGCCCCGCACATGTGGGCGTCCTGGCTGCACTACGGGGCCTGAGCCGAACCGCGCGGCGAGCGCAGACTCGGAACGACGTCCGCCCGCGCCTTTCGGCGCGGGCGGACGTCTGTCGTGACCGGTGAGCGTGCGCTCCCGGTTAGAAGGCCTCGTCAGGGAGGTCCATGGCGGTGAGGTCCGCGGCCTCGACGACCTTGCGGTCGGCGGTGAGGCGAGGGAGGACCTCCTTGGAGAAGAACTTGGCCGCCGCGACCTTGCCGCGGTAGAAGTCGTCGTCCGCGCCCTCGTCCAGCTTGTTCTGGGCGATCTCGGCCTGCCGCAGCAGGAGCCAGCCGACCAGGAGGTCGCCCACGGCGAGGAGCAGTCGGCGCGAGTGCAGCCCGGCCTTGTACAGCTCGCGGGGCTCGTCGCCCATCGCGGCCATGAGCGCCGGCTGGAGCGCCTCGAGGATGCCCTGCACGTCGCCGAGCGCGCGCAGCACCCGGCCGCGCACCTCCTCGAGCTCCGCGTGGCCGTCCTGCGTGGACTCCATGATCTCGCCCGCGACGACCATGAGCGACTCGCCGTTGTCCTTGATGATCTTGCGGAACAGGAAGTCGAGGCTCTGGATCGCGGTGGTGCCCTCGTACAGCGTGTCGATCTTGGCGTCGCGCACGTACTGCTCGAGCGGGTAGTCCTGGAGGTACCCCGAGCCGCCGAAAGTCTGGAGCGACTCCTCGCTGAGGATCTGGTACGCCCGCTCGGAGCCGCAGCCCTTGACGATCGGCAGGAGGAGGTCGTTGACCTTCTTCGCGGTCTCGGCCGCCTCCTCGTCCCCGGCGATCTCGGCCAGGCGGGACTTGTCCTGCCAGGAGGCGGTGTACGCGACGATCGCGCGCAGGCCCTCGGCGTAGCTCTTCTGCATGAGCAGCGAGCGGCGCACGTCCGGGTGCTTGATGATCGGCACGCGCGGCGAGGCCTTGTCGGCCGACTTGAGCAGGTCAGGACCCTGGATGCGGCTCTTCGCATAGTCGAGCGCGTTGAGGTAGCCAGTGGAGAGCGTGGCGATCGCCTTGGTGCCCACCATCATCCGCGCGTACTCGATGATGAGGAACATCTGCCGGATGCCCTCGTGCTTCTCGCCGAGGAGCCAGCCCTTCGCGGGGGACTTCTCGCCGAAGGTGAGCTCGGCGGTGGCCGAGACCTTGAGGCCCATCTTGTGCTCGAGGTTGGTGACGTTGACGCCGTTGCGCTCGCCGAGCTCGCCGGTGGCCGGGTCGAACAGGTACTTCGGCACGATGAACAGGCTGAGGCCCTTGGTGCCGGGTCCGCCCACACCCTCTTCGCCCACGGGCCGGGCCAGGACGTAGTGGATGATGTTGTCGGTCATGTCCTGGTCGCCCGAGGTGATGAACCGCTTGACGCCCTCGATGTGCCAGGAGCCGTCGGGCTGCTTGTAGGCCTTGGTGGTGCCCGCGCCCACGTCCGAGCCCGCGTCGGGCTCGGTGAGGACCATCGTCGCGCCCCAGCCCTTCTCGACGAAGAGCTTGGCCCATTCCTGCTGCTCGGGAGTGCCCTCGAGGTGCGCGGTGTGCGCGAAGGAGGAGCCCGCGGCGTACATCCACAGCGCGGGGTTGGCGCCGAGCACGAGTTCGGCCAGCGACCACCAGAGCATGCGCGGCGCGACGGTGCCGCCGAGGACCTCGGGCAGGTCGAGGCGCCAGTACTCGGCGTCGATGAACGCCTTGTAGGCCTTCTTGAACGACTCGGGGAGCGTCACCGAGTGGTTCGCCGGGTCGAACACCGGCGGGTTGCGGTCGCCCTCTACCCAGCCGCTGGCGAGCTCGTCCTGGGACAGGCGCGCCAGCTCGGTCAGGATCTCGCGGGCGGTCGCCACGTCGAGGTCGGCGAAGGCGGGATCGTCGAGAATCTTGTCCGCCCCGAAGACCTCGAAGAGGTTGAACTCCAGGTCTCGAAGGTTGTGGCGGAAGTGCGTCATTGCGGGTCCTCCATTACTCGGTGGTAACCCTCATCATATTACCCGTCAGTAGCAACCTCAAGTATGCCGCGCCGAAACCCTCGGTGAAAGTGTCTTCAGCAGGAAAATCCAGTCCGATTTCCGACTGCCCCGGTCCGGCCCGTTCCATCGATCGGGTGAGCGTTGCGGCCTCCGGGCGGCACCGCCGTAACCTGCGCACCCGTGCCTCGTTGAACCTGGTGACCGACCGCCTGTGCGAACCCCCGGGAGCACCCCATGATCCGAGCCGTCGCCGACCGCATCGCCTCTCGCGCGCGACCCTCCTATATCGGACGCCACCGCCGCGTCCGGCCCGTCCTGCACCGCGTCTTCCGCGTCGCGGTCCCCGCGATCGCCGAAGAGGCGGCGCAGTGAACTTCCGCCGCCTCCCGCTCCGGTTCACCAAGCGCCGCAAGGCGATCTCCCGCATGCGGCACCTGCGGCGCTGCCGCCTCGTCAAGCCCGAATAAGCCCGCTCAGCCGGTGTCCGGCCGGTAGTCCAGGAGCAGCAGCGCGATGTCGTCGGTCAACGGGCCGCCCACCCACCGGCGCAGCGCCGACTCCAGGGACGCCAGGCCGTCGCCCACATTGCCGTGCCCGATGAGGCTCCAGGCCCGCTCGCGGATCGGGAAGAACTCCCCGTCCTTGCGCGCCTCCGCCAGACCGTCCGTGTACAGGAAGATCCGGTCCCCCGGCTGCAACCGCACCGTCAGCTCCCGCGCCGACGGGTTCAGCCCCAGCGGCGGCGCCATCGACTCCGGCTCGAGGTACGTGGCCACCCCGTCGCGCACCAGCATCGGCGGCGGGTGACCGCAGTTCATGATCTCCAGCGTCCCCCCGCGCTCCTGCATCAGGATCGCGGTCACGAAGTCCTCGTCCCCCGCGTTCCGCGCCACCGCGTGGTCCAGGTCGTTGACCATGCACCGCTGGTCGGAGCGCTCGAACGCCACATGCCGGTACGAGCCGAGCACCGTGGAGGAGAGCCGCACCGCGTCCAGGCCCTTCCCGCGCACGTCGCCGATGATGATCCGCACCCCGTAATCGGTGTTCAGGGCCTCGTACAGGTCCCCGCCGATCTCCGCCCCCGACCGCGCCGACACGTACCGGGCCGCGATGTCGAAGGGCCCCAAGCGCTCCCCGATCGGCCGCAGGATCGCCTGCTGCACGACCGACGCCAGCTGCGTCAGCCGCTTCATCCGCTCGTCGTCGCGCTCGCGCACGATCGCCACCGCCGCCGAGATCACCACGGCCACGGCCACGACCAGGAAGTCCACGCCGTGCGAGGCCACGCCGCTCATCGAGAAGTCGTACAGGATCCAGAGGTAGGCGAAGGCCGCCCCCATGCTCGCGAGCCCCACCCCGGCCACCCACCGCCACGGCAGGAACGCGGAGGCCGCCAGCGGAGGCAGTGCCAGCCACGAGACCGCGTGCGACTCGTCGCGCACGGTCAGGCGCAGCCCGACCAGGACCACCACGACCGCGAACGCGGCGGTGAACGCCGTCCGCACCGAGGGCGCCGACCAGCCGTTCCAGCGGTCAGCGCGGGCCATCTGGGCCCTCCGTCGCTGCACAGTGCGCATATGGGTGAATGCCTCCTTCCTACCGGATCGCGGCCGGGTGGCCCGCGCGTTCGCAGAAGCTCCCGCACGGATGCGGGCGCGGGCGGGCCCGAACCCCCGGGCGCGCCCGGCCGGGGCCGGAGGGATGCGCGCGCACGCGTGCGTTCGAAGGCGACGTGGTGCCCGGAACGCCGGACCCGATACGACCATCGCCGATGTGAAGATCGTAATGGTCGCGAGCGCGATACCGGCCGTGGAGGACGCCACCGGAACGGTGAGTGCGAAGTCTGTGCGTTCGGTCGGCCGCAGCCGCCGAACGGGCGGTTCGCGCCTCGGCCGATCGGCCGGTTTCCGCCCGCTTTGCACTGGGCTTTCGCGTGATGCACGGCGCTGGCACGGAACGAGTGCGCCATGTCAGAGTTGAACGCGTGCAGTTCACGCTTTCGAGGACCCGGTTCGACAGCCCTGTGGCGCAGTTGCTCTGCGCCGAGATTCAGCAGGAGTACGTCCGCCGATACGGTGGCGGCGACGAGACGCAGCTGGGCGAGGACGACTTCCACCCGCCGAACGGCGACTTCATCGTGGCCTACGACGAGGCCGGGGAGCCCGCCGGCTGCGGCGGCTGGCGCAGCCATGAAGAGGACGCCGAAATGAAGCGCGTCTATGTGCGTGAGAGCGCCCGGCGCCAGGGGCTCGCGCGCCTCATCGTGGCCGCCGTGGAGGCGTCCGCCGCGGCGGCGGGCCGCAAGCGGGTCATCCTCGAGACCGGCCCGCGCCAGCCCGAGGCCGTCGCGATGTACGGCGCGCTCGGGTACACGCCTGTGGACCCGTTCGGGTTCTACGCGTGCACTGACGGCTCGATCCACCTGGGCAAGGAGCTCCGCTCCGAGCGGCAGTAGGTCCGGTACTCGACGGCTCCCGGCCGGACAGGCGTTCGCCTGTCCGGCCGTTTCCGTTGCCCTGAGCGACTATTGCGACTATTCAGTGAAATATCTTCTTTAAGCCGCAAGCAACCGTGAATCTCTCTCACTGCGTCTTTCGGTCTAGGACGGCCAAACGGGCCAACCCTCACATCCACCCCGAAAGGATGCACAGTGGACAGAAAGAGGAAGCAACTGATCCGTCTCGGCGCAGGAGTCGCCGCAGGTCTCGGCGCCGCCGCCATCGCGTGGACCGGCTTCGCCGCCAACGCGGAGCCCGCCGCCCCCAACGGCGACTTCGAAGCCCAGATCATCGGCGGCGGCGACGTCGCCGAGGGCCAGTACCCGTGGCTGGTCGGCCTCGGCTCCCCCGGCGAGGGCACGGCGTACGAGCGCCAGTTCTGCGGCGGCTCCGTGATCGCCGAGGACGTGGTCCTCACCGCCGCCCACTGCGTCGAGGACGCCGCCGCCGCGGACCTCGTGGTCTTCTCCGGCGCGATCGACCTCGAGTCCGAGGACGTCGTCGAGACCGCGGTCGCGGACCTCCACGTCGCCGAGGACTACAACGACCCCATCGCGATGTCGAACGACTGGGCGCTGCTCAAGCTCGCCGAGCCGGTCGACGTCGAGCCGATCGCGCTCGGCACCGAGCCCGGCGAGTTCGACCTCCTCGAGACCGCGGGCTGGGGCAACACCGGCGAGGGCTTCCCGACCACCGCGCAGTGGGTCGAGGTGCCGTTCGTCAGCGACGCCGACTGCGAGGCGGCCTACCCCGATGAGGTCGACGCGCAGACGATGCTGTGCGCCGGCGACCTCGAGAACGGCGGGATCGACTCGTGCCAGGGCGACTCGGGCGGGCCGATCATGAGCCCCGCCGGTGAGGACCAGGTCCTGGTCGGCATCGTCAGCTGGGGCTACGGCTGCGCCGAAGCCGGCAACCCGGGCGTCTACGCCGAGGTCGCCGACTTCAACGACGCCATCGACGAGGTCCTGGCGGGCTGGGAGTAGCACCCGCCGCCACGTTCGGGCCGTGTGGCAGGCGGCCTGATCACGGCTGAGGGGGCCGGACGATTGTCCGGCCCCCTCAGCTCATCGGAGCGGATGACGGGAATCGAACCCGCGCTCTCTGCTTGGGAAGCAGAAGTTCTACCATTGAACTACATCCGCAAATCTCCTGGTCAGAGCAGTTTTCCAACCTAGCCGACCACAAGCATCGCCAAGTATAGTACGGCCTCCGGACAAGACCTGCCCGACCCTTCCGGCCGCAAAATCGCACTCTACCAGTCAAGCGCCTCCGGAACGCTCCCGAAAGCCTGTGCCTCATCCTCCGTCGCTGGCTGCGACGTGGCGGGCAGATCGCTGCCGCCTCAGGCGGAAGCTCCGGACCCTTGACTCACGGCCCAAGCCACACGCGCCCGCGCACGCACGTTCACGGCGGCTATGAGGTCTGCCGGGCCAGCGAGCCTGCATCCTCCACATTCGAACTGGTCTCTCGTCTTGCGGTTGCCTCGCCCGGTGTGATGGCAAAGCGGGCACATCTGACTCGTATGCCGTGCATCCACCTCGATCACCGGCACGCCGGCGATCTGCGCCTTGTAGGCGATGTACCGGCCAAGCTGGCTGAACGGCCAGTTGGAGATCCTGTCGCGCTGGGACCGGTTGAGCCGTACCCGTTCGCGGATGCCCCCGAGTTCTTCGAGAGCGATACCGCGGCCGGTGCGTTCGGCCTCCGACACGATTTCCTTGGCTATCCGGTGATTCACATGCGAGTTGTGGCGACGCTCTTTTCGGTTGCGCTGTTTGAGCTTGCGCTTCGCGGCCTTGCTCGACTTACGCTGCAGGTCAGCCCGTACCCTGATCTGCCTGCGACGGTAGCGCTCCAGCTCCTTCCCCTGGAAGTTTCGGCCGTCAGAGGTCGTGGCGAGATTGACGATCCCTCGATCCACCCCGACGAAGTCGACGGGCTCGATCGGCTTCGCCTCAGGAACCTCTACTGCTGCAGCCAGGTAGAAATTGCCGTCGCGCTCGATCAAGGCCGATTCTCCCTTGCGGCACTTCGACAAGAGGTCGATATCGCGCTTGGAAGCCGCGAACTTGATCCCTTTGCGACGCCCCTCCACAGTCCAGATCGACACGGTTCGCGCCGAGTAGTCCCATGAGAGGCACCGATCGTCGTAGGCCTGCGCAGCTCCGGAGCGGAACCGAATTGGCTTCGCAAACGCCCTGGCCTTGCGGCGGCCGCGCAACATCCCAGCGTCGACTTGGCCATACAAGGTGGCGTAGGCCCGGGTCACCTTGCCGATCACCCGCACCGCGGCTTGGGCGCCGAGACCGGCATGCCGCAGCTGTTCGTATACACGCGCGTGCAGTACAGCGAGTCGCTCGATCCGACCCGTGCCCCGATCGCGATGGCGGTAGGCGACATCGGCTACGAGACCTGCAAGTTCGTTGCAGCGGGACAACGTTTCGGCCAGGGTTGCCCGTTCGGCCGCCGTCGGCTGAAGTTTGACCATGACCGTCTGTTTCATGTCTCCAAGGCTAGATATGGGGTACGACATTTCCTTCACTCAGCACACGCGCGAGCGGTAACAGAGACCCTCTTCACATTCCTGATGGCCGCAGGTAGTATGACCGCATCGAAAGTTTCCGGTACTTCCTCCGAAAGTTTCGGTCAACCCTTCATCCCTTGAGAGGACGAGCAACGATGCGAAATCCCCTGATCCGGCCTCGAGCGCTGGTGGCGGCCGGTGCCGCGGTCGCGCTCGCGCTGACCGCCGCCGCGTGCGGCGACAGCGGCGAGAGCGACGCCGATCTCACCTGGTGGCACATCCAGAACCAGGACCCGCTCATGTCCACCTGGCAGGAGTTCGCCGACGACTTCGAGGCCGAGCACGACCTCACCATCGACGTGCAGCCCATCGAGAACCAGGCGTTCAAGGACCGCATGGGCACCGCCGCGCAGTCGGGCGACGTGCCCGACATCTTCCACACCTGGGGCGGCGGCGTCCTCGCCGAGCAGGTCGAGGCCGGCCTCGTGCAGGACCTCACCGGCAAGCTCGACTGCATCGACCAGATCAACCCGATCGCCCTGGAGCCCTACACGATCGACGGCAAGCTCTACGGCATGCCGTTCGACGCCGGGGTCGTCGGATTCTGGTACAACATGGACCTCTTCGCCCAGGCCGGCATCGACCAGCCCCCGGCCACGTGGACCGAGTTCCTGAGTGCCGTCGAGGCCCTGAAGGCCGCCGACATCACGCCGATCGCCCTCGCCGGCGCCGACAAGTGGCCCGGCCACTACTACTGGACCTACCTGGCGATGCGCACCGTCGGCCTCGACGGCCTCGAATCCGCCGCCGCGGCCGGGGACTTCTCCGCCGAAGGCTTCGTCCAGGCCGGACAGATGGTCGCCGACCTCGCCGCCCTGGAGCCCTTCCAGCCCGGCTTCGAATCCGCCGTCTACGGCGAGGCCGACGGCCAGTCCGCGATCATGGGCGAAGGACTCGCCGCCATGGAGCTGATGGGCCAGTGGGCCCCGCAGGCCCAGCGCGACAACTCCGGCACCGACGGGCCCGAGAACCTCGGGTTCTTCCCCTTCCCCACGGTCGAGGGCGGCGTCGGCACCACCACCGAGTGGCTCGGCGGCGGCAACGGCTACGCGGTCGCCGCAGACGCGCCCGACGAGGCCCTGGACTTCCTGTGCAACTTCATGGAGCCCGAGAACTACTCCCGCGCCATCACCGAGGGCAACCTGACCCCGGTCGCCGCCGACCCCGCGTCGGTCGCGCCCGAGCTGAACGAGGACAGCCAGAAGGTCGTCGACGCGCTCGCCGGCGCCACCGGCACGCAGCTGTACCTCGACCAGGCGTACCCGCCGGCCATCGGCGGCGTCATCAACGACGCCACCGAGGGGCTCCTCCTCGGCCAGCTCACGCCCGAGGACTTCGTGGCGATGGTCAACGAGGCCTGGGCGGCTGAAGGGTGACACTCAAGGAGCCCCTTCGGGACTCCCCGGTAACGGGGCGCCCGGACCGGCGCGCGGGCTTCGGCCCGCGCCGCCGGTCCGGGCGCCCCGGCGCGGGGACGCTCTCGTCGTTCATCGTGCCCGGCCTGATGCTGTTCCTGCTGTTCGTGATCCTGCCGGTGCTGTTCGCCGCGTACGTCTCGTTCTTCCGCTGGAACGGTCTGGGCGGTGTGCCGACCGAGTTCGTGGGGCTGGAGAACTTCCAGGCCCTGCTCAAGGACGAGGTCTTCCTGGGCGACCTGTGGCGCCTGGGCCTGATCGTGGTGCTGTCGCTGCTGGTCCAGCTGCCGATCTCGTTCGGCCTGGCGATGCTGCTGCACCAGCGGTTCCCCGGGCGCACGGCGTTCCGGCTGCTGTTCTTCGTGCCGTACGTGCTCACCGAGGCGGTCACGGCCGTGCTGTTCCGGCTGGTGTTCTCGCCGCGCCGCGGCTTCGCCGACTCGCTGCTGGGGAGCCTCGGCATCGACGCCGAGATCGGCTGGCTGTCGGACCGCGACATCATCATGTTCGTGGTGTTCGGCATCCTCACCTGGAAGTTCTTCGGCTTCCACATGATCCTGTTCCTGGCCGGGCGCCAGAACATCCCTGACGAGCTGTACGAGGCCGCGGCCATCGACGGCGCCACCAGGGGCCAGGCGTTCCGGAACATCACGCTGCCGCTCATGGGCCCGACCGCGCGGATGATCGTGTTCCTGTCCGTGATCGGCGCGGTGCAGTTGTTCGACCTGGTGTACGTGCTCACCGGCGGCGGGCCGTTCCACGCCTCCGAGACGCTCGCGATCACCATGTACGAGCAGGGCTTCCAGCGCAACCAGATCGGGTACGCGTCGGCGCTGTCGATCGCGATGTTCGTGATCAGCCTCGTGTTCGCGCTGCTGTACCAGCGATTCGTCCTCAACCGCGACCTCCAGGGCTCGCTCACCACCTCCGGGGGGACCCGCTCATGACGGTGACCATCCGCAGCGCGCGGATCCTGCGCCACACCGGTTTCTACATCGCCGCGTTCCTGACGACGGCGTTCGTGGCGACGCCGATCCTGTTCGCGCTCCTCGGCGGTTTCAAGGACAACCAGCAGCTCCGCGAGAACGCGCTGGGCCTGCCGAACCCGTGGAACACCGGGAACTACACGGACGTGCTCGGCTCGGGCACGTTCTGGCAGCAGCTCTTCAGCTCGGTGTTCATCGCACTCGTGACGACGTTCATCGTGGTCATCTGCTCGGCGATGATCGCGTTCGTGTTCGCGCGCTTCGCATTCCGGGGCCGGGAGGGGCTGTTCACGCTGTTCGCGGCGGGGATGATGTTCCCGTTCGCGGTGGCGGTGCTGCCGCTGTTCATCATCCTGCGGACGTTCGAGCTGCTGAACAGCCCGTTCGGGGTGATCCTGCCGCAGGCGGCGTTCGGCCTGCCGCTGACGATCATCATCCTGCGCACCTTCTTCCGGCAGATCCCGGGCGAGGTCGAGGAGGCGGCGACGATCGACGGTGCGGGGCCGTGGCTGTTCTTCACCCGGATCCTGCTGCCGATGTCGCGGCCGGTGCTCGCCACGGTGTCGGTGCTGGCGCTGGTGGGCTCGTGGAACTCGTTCCTGCTGCCGCTGGTGGTGCTCCAGAAGTCGACGTGGTGGACGCTGCCGCTGGGTGTCACCCAGTTCAGCGGGCAGTTCGCTTCGGACACTGCGAGAGTGCTGGCGTTCGTCATGCTCGCGATGCTCCCGGCGCTGGTGTTCTACGCCTTCGCCGAGCGGCATCTCATCAGCGGCCTGACCGCGGGCGGCACCAAGGGGTGACTGACCGGTTCCAGACGGGCCCGGGGTGTTTCGACACCCTGGGCCCGTCGCCGTTTTTCGGCAGACCAGCGGCGGGAACCGATCCGCGGGGCGCGGCGTCCGAATAGGCATGAAGACCAGACTCCTCATTACATGCGCCTCGGCGGCGGCACTCGCCGCAGCGAGCGCGTGCACCGAAACCCCTGACAACGAAGCGGCGCCCATTCCCTGGGTGCCCGTATCCGCGCAGCTCGCCGCGTTCGACTCCTGCGACGACGCGCTCGAAGGCATCCAGGACGCGGCGATCACCGCATTCGAGCACTACGAGTACGACGCCCTGTACGCCACCGAGGAGTTCGCCGCCGGCGACTCGGCGCGCGAACCCGGGGGCACCCCTGAAGGCGAGGCGCAGTCCACTGGCGACGACGCGTTCTCCGAGACCAACAATGCCGTTGCGGGCGTAGATGAACCGGACGTCGTCAAGACCGACGGCACCTTCATCTACACCGTCACCGACTTCGACGCCCTGCGGGTGGTCGACACCCGCTCGAGCGAGGTCGTGGCCGAGCGGCCGACCGAGGACGACGCCTGGGGCCACCAGCTGTTCCTCGGCGACGACGAGCTGCTCGTCATGTCCGCCTTGAGCATCGAGCGCGGCGACGAGTGGGTGAGCGAGTTCCGGCTGGAGCGCCTCGACCCGCGCACACTGGACGTGCTCGACACGTTCACGATGGAGGGCGCCATGGTGGACGCCCGGCTCGTGGACGGCCAAGTGCGCCTGGCGATCGGCACCGAACCGCAGATCCAGTTCGTGTGGGAGCAGCTGCACACCGACGACCCCTCGGACGAGGACATCGCCGCAGCCGTGCGCGACACCGAACTCGCGGACTGGGTGCCGTCCTATGAGGTCAACGGCGCCGCTCACGAGGTCGACTGCGGGTCGATCGCCCACCCCGAGCGGTTCACCGGCTCCTCGGTGAGCGTGCTCGCGCTGCCCGCCGACGGCGCCTGGACCGAGGCCGCGCCGCAGACGGTGATGGTCGACGGCTCCACGGTTCATGGCACGAGCGACAGCCTCTACCTGGCGCACTACGACTACGCGTGGAGCGAGGACGGCGACGAGGCGGCGCAGGCCGAGAGCGAGATCTACCGGTTCACGTTCGCTGACGGCGAGGCGCGCCTGGTCGGCGAGGCGGCCGTGCCGGGGACCCTGCTCAACCAGTACTCGCTGAGCGAGTACGACGGTCACCTGCGGGTGGCGACGACCGAGCTGCCGTCCAGCGGCGGCTGCGGCCCGTTCGACTGCATCTGGGGCAGCGGCCAGACCGAGGAGGGCGAGCCGTCGAAGTCCACCGTCACCGTTTTCGCGGTCGGCGACGACGCCCTCGAGGAGACCGGTTCGGTGACCGACCTCGGTGTGGACGAGCACATCTACGCCGTCCGCTTCCTCGGCGACACCGGCTACGTGGTGACCTTCCGCCAGACCGACCCGCTGTACACGATCGACCTCTCCGACCCCGAGAACCCTGTCGTCACGGGAGAACTCAAGATCACCGGCTACTCCGGCTACCTCCACCCGGTCGGCCCCGACCGGCTGCTGGGCGTCGGCCAGGAGGCCGACGAGCAGGGCCAGACGATGGGCCTGCAGGCGAGCCTGTTCGACACGGGCGCCGACGAGGCCGCCGTCCTCGACCAGTACTTCCGCGCCGACGCCGAATCCTCGGTGCAGTGGGACGCCCACGCGTTCCTGTACTGGGCTGACGCCTCGATCGCGGTGGTCCCGGTGGAGAACTGGGACATCTACGACGGCGAGATCGGCGCGGTGGTGCTCGACATCGGCGACACCACCCTGACCGAGGCCGCCTGGATCGAGCACAGCGAGGCCGAGGACGACGCGTACGGCTACGGCGCGCAGATCATGCGCACCATCGTGATCGGCGATCAGCTCTGGACCCTCTCCAACTCCGGACTCCAGTCCAACCAGCTCGGCGGCTCCTACGAGACCACCGCCTGGGTCGCCTGGTAACCCGACCTTCCTCCGGAGCCGGGGGAAAGAACAGGGCCCGCACCGCTCATTCGGGTAGCGGTGCGGGCCCTTTCGCGGCCGATGCGGGCGGCGGGCCGTGCCGCCGCCCGCATCGGTCTCCGTGCGTTTCGGGAAGTGCAAGACCGCGTTCGCAAGCGCCCGGGGAATCGCCTGCCGATCAGTTCGATCGGGCGTTCCTGCCGACCTTCACGTACCGGGGGGCGTGGAGCGCGGGGCCGCGCTTGGCGCGCAGGACCTGGCCTTCACCGCCGGCCGACCAGGTGGGACGCGTGGGCCAGCGGCGCATCAGCGCGTTGCGGAGGTCGCGGCCGCGCACGTTGGCGATGCCGTTGCCGAGCAGCGCGGCCGCGAACAGTCCCACCGAAATGGACATCACGATCAGTGAGGCGGTGCTGTAGCGGGCGAACACGTCCTCCGAGCCCAGGCCCTTGCCCTGGCCGACCATGTAGGCGGACAAGCTGAACACCAGGCCGATCCCCGAGAGGGCCGCGCCGATCAGCGCCAGCGGGTGCATGCGCCGCTGGGCGTGGTGGGCGAGGAGTGCCTCGTCCGGGCGGCCGGCGCGCGGGTCGGCCAGCTTCTCGAGCAGTTCGGCGCGTTCGGCACTGCGCTGCCGCCAGTCGAGCAGGACGCCGACGACCGCGAGGATCGCGGCCAGGGGCAGGAGGACCGCGAAGATCACGAAGCCCCCTGCGAGGAGGCGTTCGATGAACGAGTTGTAGGTGACCTCGTCGCACTCGCGGCCACCGCTGCCGGGGACGGTGCCGCAGCGCATCGACACCGACGCCTGCATCGCGACGAAACCCAGGACGAGGAGCAGAGTGGCGCCGTAGAGGAACCGGTCGGCGAGGGTGAAACCGTGGAGCTTGGACCGGCCCGGGCCCCGGAAGGAACGCTTCCAGGCGGCGGCTTCGTCGCTGGAGTTCCAGTTCGCGGCGATCAGGGCCTGGCGGCGTTCGTGGGCGGGCGTGAGCCACTTGGGGCCCGCGAAGCCGAGCAGGGCCATGAGCACGGCGTAGGCGATGAGGAGCCAGAAGAGGCGGAGGTCTTGGGAGTTGCCGCTGCCCTCGGCGATCTCCATGCCGAGCCCGATGATCCCGAAGAGTCCGGCCGTGCCGCCGGTGCCCCAGGCGAAGTACGTCAGGTGCTTCGCCGGTTCGCAGGTCACGGAGGCGACCTGCTCGGGAGGGGGGACCTCGTAGCGGGACGCGCCGTGCGCGGCGGCCTTGACGAGCGCCCGGGACGTGGTCAGCTCGCGCAGAAAGCACGTCAATGCGAAAGCGCCCCATGCGATCAGCGCGAACACCATGAGATTGCCGGCGCTCATGCGGGAGAGGTCGTCGATGGCGTGCTCGAGCCCGGGATCGTTGAACAGGTGCTCCTCGGCGAGGATGCCGCCGATCATGATCAGGCCGAAGGCCGAGGCCAGACCGATCATGAATGCGATCAGCGCGCGAACACCGGCGCGTGCGACCTCGCCGCCGAGTCCGACGGAGTATTCGTGCCAATGCCACGACCGACTTTCGTCGCTCACCGAGGGCTCCTTATATTGAGGCGATTCACGCCGCATCGTACGGGAGGAGCGCCACCGGGAGGCGGCTGCAAGAGCCTCGTTCGGGTGACGCGGTGGCACGTCCGAGGCAGGCCTGCTGAGCTTGGAATCCGCGCCTTGATTTCGAGGAGTGCGGTTCGGAACTGCATCAGAAGGACGCGCGCCGCCGCCGGTCACGGCAGGACGCGGTCCAGCAGATCGAGTATTCGCGCAGCATGTTCGCCGGTCGGGTCCAGGTCGGCTCGGAAGTCCGCGACGCTGACGCCGAGGAGCCGCGGGGACCGCGCGAGCGGCTCCATCACCGCCGCGAGCTGGTCCCAGTCGAGGCCTCGCGACTGCGGATAGCTCACCGCGGGAAGCGCCTCGCCGTCCAGCACGTCGAGGTCCAGATGCAGCCACATCCGCAGATCGGGGTCGGGCGGCAGGGCGGCGGCACGCCGCCCCGCAGCCGCGGGGTCGACCGCGACGGCCGCGGCATCGATGCGGTGCAGCGCTTCGGGAACCCTGGCGAGCTCGCGAGCCGAGGCCGCGTCCAGGCCACTCGTGCGATGCCCGAGCATGACCACCGCGTCCGCCGGCACCATCGGCACCACTTCTGCCAACTCGACGAGCGGATCCGCGCCGTCGCCGGTGAGCACCGCGAGTTCCATGTCGGCCGTCTCCCCCGTTTCCGAACCCGCCCCGTCCGAGAAGTCCGGATGCCCGTCCAGGAACCACAGCCCCACCGGTCCCACCGATCGGCGCAGGGCCGGGACGATCCCCAGCAGGATGGAGCAGTCACCGCCGACCACCAAGGGCCGCTGGGCGGGCAAGTCCCGCATAGCGCGTTCCAGGTCTGCGGCGAGCGCGTGCGCCGCGTGCACCGTCTCCCGGAGGGCCAGCACCCCGGTGCGCACGTCGCGTTCGACGCTGTCGATCGCGCAGGCGGCATCGCCCAGGTCTCGTTCCACCATGGCGGCCAGGCCCGCCGCGCGCAGCGCCGCCGGAGCCGCCTGCTCGCCGCGGCCGGACCCCGAGCAGTCCCATGGCGCGCCCAGCAGGAACCAGTCATCGGTGATCATGATCGTCGCCCCTAGCGGTGTCGGGTCGGCGCTCAGGGTTTCCGCCCGATGACCTCCTAAACGGCGCTAGGCGGGATCGCTCAGGCAGCGGCCCGCACCGCTCGGTCGGTAGCGGTGCGGGCCCCTCACGGACGGCTGCTTCGGGTCGCTATTCGGCCCTGCGGATCTCGGTCAGGAGGCGGACGCTGCCGAGGCCCCACATGTGGCCCCAGAAGCTCGGGTAGACGCCGGGCGCCGCGGAGTCGCCGGACGGCCAGCCGGTCCAGACCGCGTTGCACGCCTGCGACCACGCGCCGTTGTACCAGATCGGGATGGCGGGCAGGTCGCGCATGGCGATGACCTGGAGTTCCGCGATGACCTCGGGGTAGCGCGGGTCGTCGGAGGGGAGCGTCGAGAGCTCCTGCGTGAGCTCCCAGGCGTGCTCGTCCTCCCAGCGGGAGAAGTTCGCGCGGTTCTGGTCGTCGCGCACCGGCAGCTCGAAGAGGTACTGGAAATGGCTCCACGGCGAGTTCGTGACGCCGCTGGCGTTGTTGATGAGCATGTCGAAGTCGCCGTTCACGCGGACGGCGTCGACCTCGGCCGCTTCGATGAAGCTCGTGGTGACGTTGATGCCCACGTCGTTCAGGTCCCTGGCGATCGCGGTGGCCGCGTCCTCCCAGTCGGTCCAGCCGGCCGGGACCACGAGCTGCAACGCGATCGGTTCGCCGTCGAGGGTCTCGACGAAGCCGTCGCCGTCCTCGTCCTTGTACCCGGCGGCGGCCAGGAGGTCGAGGGCGGTGTAGGGCTCGAACACGAATCCGTGCCGGCTGACCGCCTCCGCATCGTAGTAGCGCTCCCAGATCGGCAGCAGGCCCGTCGGGTGCGCCTCGCTCACCATGCCGCCGTAGACCTCGTCGACGATCTCCCCGGGGCTGATCGCGTACGCCATCGCCCGGCGGAACTCGGGGTCGTCGAGCGGCTGGCGCGTCGTGTTCGGGATGAGCATGGCCGTGTTCACCGGGGCCATGAACGGCGGCTTGTCGTAGAAGGTGCTGAGCTCCGGTTCGCCCTTGAGGAAGTCGTCGATGCCCGGCATGAAGTTGTTGGCGAGGTCGATCCGGCCTTCGATGAGGAGGTTGAGGATCTCGGCGTGGCCGGTCGTCACGAAGTCCACAATGTATCGCGGCTGGACCTCGAGGCCGAGCGCCTCGGTGGCCCACCAGCCGTCGCGCTTGACCCAGGTCACCTGGGTCTCGTCGAAGCTGTGCACCGAGTACGGCCCGGTGACCACCGGGTTCGGGTCGAGCGGGCCGGTGAGCAGCTCCTCCTGGGTGTACGCCTCGAACACGTGCTTCGGCACGATCTCGTTGGTGTACAGGAAGTTGTCCCACTCCTGCTGGCGCGCTTCGGAGAAGCGGAAGAGCACGGTCAGTTCGTCGACGGCTTCCGCCGAGTCGAGCCAGTCCCAGATGTTCGCGTACGGCACGCCGTCGATCTTGCCGAGCTCGAAGGTGAACACGACGTCCTCGGCCGTAAGGGGCTTCCCGTCGCTCCACTTGACGCCGCTGCGCAGCTGCACGCGGAACTCGCGCTCGGCGATCCACTCGCCGGCTTCGGCGAGCCAGGGGACGATCCGCTGCTCCACGGTGTCGAAGATGAACAGGTGCTCGTAGCCGAGGCCGTTGAGGCCGGTGACCTCTCCGGCGGAGATCGGGTTGAAGTCGCCCGGCGGGCCCCAGGCCGTGCCGGTCGAGTACAGGGTCTCGCCGCGCGGAAGGTCGCCGTTCGCGTAACGCCCGACCTCCGGGGCCTCGTCGTCGGTGCAGCCGGCGGCGGTGGCCAGGGCTGCCGTGGCGAAGAGTGCGGGTAGATGTCGCCTCTTGGTCATTTTCAGTGCTGCTTTCGATTCGAGGGATGACGCGCCTCGTCTGTCGCGATGGTTCGGTTCCTGACAGAGATCGAAGGCCGGAGCGGGGATCGAACACCGGGAGGGACGGCGTTCGCGTCCGGTCGGCGACGCTTGGGAGGCGCGGTCATTTCTAGGCCGGTCTGACGAAGGTCGGGTTCCGACCACAGACCGTGAGGAGCCTTCCCAGCGAGAACGCTCCGGATGCCGGTGCGCGAGGACGCGAGCACGTGCGGGATCGCCGCGCCGGAGAGCGCGGCCTCGCGATCCTCTCAAGCTATCGCAGGTCGCCAGTGGATACAGAACACCGAAATCCGGAATGACCGGCTAAGGCGCCCATGCAAAAGGCAGATAACGTGCAAGGTGGTGGAATCGCTCCCCCACGTCACGCGACTTCGATATGAAATTGAGACAGGCGACACTTTCGATGCCCGGAGTTTCGCGGAGATTGCACCGATGAGTCCGAATGCGAGCGGGGCCCGCGCCGTCGGCGCGGGCCCCCTTCCTGTTTCCCTCAGGTCTGCGGGTCTCGGCTAGCGGCCGAGGTTCTGGAACTTCCGGACGGCGAGCGGCAGGAAGATCGCGGTGATGATCACCGGCCAGATGATCGCCGCCATCAAGGCGTGCTGCTCGGGCCAGGAGTCGCCGACCGCGCTCGGGTTGCCGAAGAGCTCGCGGATCGCGGTCGCGGTGGCGGACACGGGGTTCCAGGCGGCGATGGCCCCGAGCCAGCCGGGCATGAGCTCGGGCGGGGTGAAGACCGAGGAGATCATGCCGAACGGGAAGGCGATCGCGAAGAGGTTGCCGGCCTGCTCGACGCTCTTGACCAGGAGGCCGAGCCAGACGCCGACCCAGATCAGGGCGAAGCGCAGCCAGAGCAGGATCGCGAAGGCGCCCAAGGTCTCCCAGAACGTGCCGTCCGAACGCCAGCCGATGACGAGGGCGATGAGGAAGAGCACGAGCAGGTCGATCGCGGCGTGGATGGTGTCGGCGATGTTGCGGCCGACGACGACCGCGGAGGAGGCCATGGGCATCGAGCGCACGCGGTCGATGAAGCCCTTGTCCTTGGCTTCGGCGACGGCCCAGGCGGTGTTGGTGAAGCCGAAGGCCATGGTCATGGCGAACATGCCGGGCATGGCGTAGGCGACGTAGTCGACGCCGGCGCCTTCGCCGGTGACGTCCATGGCCGAGCCGAAGACGTAGACGAAGAGCAGGACCATGACGATGGGGAAGCCGAGCTGCCAGGCGAAGTTCACCGGCTGGCGCACGAGGTGGGTGAACTCCTGGCCGACGATGGCGCGGTAGTCGTGGAGCGTCCATTTGAGCCGCCCGGCGAGGGTCTCGTCGGGGAGCGGGGCGAGTGTGGTCACTGGTCCTCCTTGGCGATGAGTTCGAGGAAGGCCTCGTCGAGGGTGGGTCGGCGCAGGCCGATGTCGGCGACGGTGAGGCGCTGGTCCTGCACTGCGGTGGCGGCGGCGGTGAGGGCGGGGACGGGGTCCTTGACGGGTGCGGCGACGCTGGAGGCGCCTTCGTCGACGACGGTCTCGCCGTCGGCCACGACCGCGATGATCCGCTGGAGCGCGGGGAGGTCGGCCGGGTCGGCGGCGATGATCTCGAGCCGGTCGGCGCCCATGCGGCGCTTGAGGCCGGCGGGGGTGTCGTCGACGAGGTTGCGGCCGTGGTCGATGACGGCGATGCGGTCGCAGAGGCGGTCGGCCTCGTCGAGGTAGTGGGTGGTGAGGACGACAGTGGTGCCGTCGGCGGCGAGGCCTTCGACGGCGTCCCAGACTTCGCGGCGCCCGGCGGGGTCGAGGCCGGTGGTGGGTTCGTCGAGGAAGAGCACCTGCGGGGCGAGGATCATGCTGGCGGCGAGGTCGAGGCGGCGCTTCATGCCGCCGGAGAAGCCTTTGGCCTGGCGGTTCGCGGCCTCGGCGAGGCCGAACTGGTCGAGGAGCTGGTCGGCGCGTTCGCCGGCGCGGGTCTTGTTCAGCCGGAAGAGCTTGCCGAAGAGGATCAGGTTCTGGCGGGCGGTGAGGAGTTCGTCGACGGCGGTCTGCTGGCCGGTGAGGCCGATGCGGCGGCGCACTTGGCGGGCGTCGCGGGCGACGTCGAAGCCGGCGACGGTGGCACTGCCGGTGTCGAAGCGCAGCAGGGTGCTGAGGATGCGGACGGTGGTGGTCTTGCCCGCGCCGTTCGGGCCGAGGAGGCCGAGCACCGTGCCGGCTTGGGCGGTGAGGTCGAAGCCTTCGAGCGCGGCGGTGTCCTTGAATCGTTTGCCGAGGTTGGTCGCCTCGACGGTGGTGGTAGGCATTGAATGTTCCCCTTCAATCGGGTACGCTGTACCCAGTAATAGCATACACCGTACCCGATTAGCAAGCGCGATATCATGAGGCCCCTATGGCGACACCACAGACGGGGGCGGGCGACCCCAAACGAAGCCTGGAGCTGCTCTGGCGCGAGTTCGGCCCGCAGCACAGCAAGCCGGGTCCGAAGCCCAAGCTCACCGTCGACCGGGTCGTGGAGGCCGCCATCAGGGTGGCCGACCGCGAAGGCAGCTGCTTCGGGATGCGCAGCGTCGCCGCGGAGCTCGACGTGGGCGCGATGACGATCTACCGGTACGTCCCGGGCAAGCGCGAACTCATCGACCTCATGGTCGACCGCCTCTCCAAGCTCGGCCCCGACGCGCCCGACCTGGACAGGTTCGACTGGCGCGAGGGCCTGGAGATGGTCGCCGAGGGCACCTGGCAGGCCTACGGCGACCACCCGTGGCTGCTGGAGATCAACCAGCGGCGGCCCGTGCTCGGCCCGGACTCGTTGGAGGGGTACGACTTCGTGCTCGCCGCGTTCGAAGGGCACGACCTGCCCGACAAGGAGATCAACCTGGCCGTGACGGCCGTGATGAACATCGTCACGGGCACCGCGCGGCAGTACCTCATCCGCGACAGCGCCGACGAGGAGCCCGCGACGGCCGAGGACGAGTGGTGGCACGCGCAGGCGCCCTACCTCGAGCGCGCGGTCGAGTCGGGCCGGTACAAGAACATCGCGCGGTTCACCTCGGAAGAGGCCTGGGACATCACCGGGCACGAGGCGATGCGGTACGCGGTCGACCGGTTCCTGGACGGCCTGGCCCCCCGTATGGAGGCCAGCCGCAGGGCCGGGTGAGCGCTGGGCGCGCCACCGGTTCCGATGGGCCTACGCCCAGCGGAAGTACCAGGCCTTCGACCTGATCATGTGCTCGGCGAGGTCCTCGAGGGTCGGGACGCCGGAGTCGAGCAGGTCGGGGCAGTACGCGTAGACCTCGCCCGCGATCGCAAGGGCCTCTTCGGCACTCGGCGGATGCGGGACGTAGAGCTCGATCACGTCGTAGGTCATGGCGACCAGCTCGGCCTCGAAGCGGCGGTGCCAGCTGTGCAGGACCGCGGCGTGCTCGGCGCCGTAGAGCTCCCAGTTCGTGGAGCCCTTCCACGGGAACATGGCCGGGATCTTCCAGCCCGCGTCGGTCCTGACGAGGCCGAGGAGTCCGTGCGCCTCGTGGGGCGTGGCGAAGTCGGTGTCGCCGCGGCGCGGCAGGATCGGGACGCCGCGCGCGGGCTCGCCGGCTTCGGCGGCCTTGTCGTGCAGGAGTTCGGCGGCGTCGATCTCGTCGGCGCGGGTGAGCTCGTCGTCGCCCTCGTGGATGATCGCCTCGCCGTTGTCGCGCCACTCCTCGGCCGAGCCGAGGAGGACGGGCATCCAGCCGGTCTGCTCGGCCGACTGGCGGATGTCGAGCCACCAGCGGAGGGCTTCGGAGGACCGGACGGCGAAGGCCCACATGGCGGTGTCGCCGCGGCGCACCAGCTGGTGCATCTTCGGCACGGCGAGCCCGGCGGCGCGCAGCTCCCCGCGGGGGGAGCCGACGATGTCGAGGGACTCGTCGTCCTCCATGCGCGGCATCATCTCGTCGCGGCCGGTGGTCGGCGCGCGCGGCGGGACGGGCTTGTCCAGTGTGAGCAGTTCGCGGCGGGGCCGCTCGGGCACGAAGATCGCCGCCTCTGGTTCCGGTTCGGGCGCTGTCGCGCCCGCGGGTGCCTCGTCCGGTTCGGGATCCGGTGCGGTGTCCGGCTCGAAGTCCTGGTCGGGCTTTGCTTCCTCATCGGGCTCGAGGTCCGGCACGGCCGTGAGGACCGGGCCCGCGGGCTCGGGTTCACGCTCGTATTCGGGTTCGAGTGCGGGTACGAGCCGCAGGCCGGTGAGCGGCGCCTGGGTAGCGATGCTGTCCTCCTCCGCAGCGTCCGGCGAGGGGTCCGGGCTGCTCTCGGGGGCGGCATCGTCTAGGGCGCCAGAGGAGGCGACCGGTTCGGGCGCGGCCTCCGGCTCGGAGGCAGGTTCAGGTTGGGCGGCGGGATCTGGCACTGAATCTGGTGTGTCCCGGCGCCCCAACAGACGCTGGAGGAGTCCCACAGTTCTCCATGATGCCCTGTCATGCAGACAGATGAAACCCCGCCCCGGCGTTTCGTTTCCGAGTTATGCTTTCAAGTGCATATACCGTCGAATGCATGGAGGAAGGATTTTCGATTGAGCTCGAACCGGAGGTCCGCGACTGGCTGGGCGACCTGCCGCGTCGCGAATACGATCGCGGCGAGTTCCGCCGCGTGGTGCTGTCGACCGTCTTCCCCAAGACCCGCTCTCGCGAGCGATTCGAAGTCGACCGGGCGCGGCGGGCGCAGTTCGAGTGCGAGTCGCGGCATCCGCACGCGACCGCCGTTTACGATCGAGACAAGGAGGAGATGTGATGCGCAGGTCCGGAGAACACACGGTGTGGCGCCGCAGCGGCTCGCACTCCGATGAATACGAGGCGGCCAGGCGCGCATTCCTGCTCGGGAAGATGGTCTATGAGCGGCGGCGCGAGCTGGGCCTGAGCCAGGTCGAGCTGGCCGCGAGAGCCGGCATGACCCAGCCGCAATTGTCGCGACTCGAAGGCGGCGGCGTCACCCCGACGATTCCGCTGCTCGAGCGGCTGGCCGCAGCGCTCGAGGTGGACCTCGTCATCGATTTCCAGCCGCACGCGGCCGCCTGAACCGGGATCGCGCTCGCGCGCTACTTGCCGCGGCCCTTTCGGAAGAGGATGCCGAAGAAGAAGGCGCAGGTCATGATGATGACCATGACCGCCAGGAGTTTGAAGAGCAGGCCCATCAGGGTTCCTCGGTTCGGGTCGGGCTTCGCATCATTTCACCTTGGTCAGCTCGGGGCGCTTGGGGTCGACGGTGTCGCCGCTGGACTTGCCGGTGAGGCGGCGCTTGACCCAGGGGGCGAAGTGCTTGCCGGCCCACTTGACGCCGTTCATCTCCCGGCGCGGCCGGGGCAGGTGCGGGAGCGGTTCGGACCAGGCCGGGTCGGGGTCGACACCGAGGGCTTCGCACACGTCGTAGGCGACGCGCCGGTGCCCGTACGTGTTGAGGTGGAGCCGGTCCTCCGACCACAGGCGCGGGTCCTCGAACGCCTTGTCGTTCCACAGGTCGATGAGGATCGCGTTGTGGCGCTTGGCGACGCGCTTGTACGCGTCGTTGGTGGCGACGAAGCGCTTGCGCAGGACCGCGATGCCGGGGATGTGCGGGGTGATGTCGGCGCAGGTGAAGAGCACGACCTCGGCGCCGGAGGCCTTGAGGAGGCGGACCACTTCGTGCGCGCGGGTGGAGAGCTGCACGGGGTTGAAGCCGGGGCGCAGGGCGTCGTTGCCGCCGGCGGCGAACGAGACGAGGTCGGGGCTCTGCTTGATCGCGGGGACGACCTGCTCGTCGACGATGCGGTCGAAGAGCCGCCCGCGGACCGCGAGGTTGGCGTAGGCCAGGCCGGGCCACTGCTCGGCGGCGCGGTGGGCGAACAGGTCGGCCCAGCCGCGGTAGCGGTCCCCGCCCGGATCGGGGTCGCCGACCCCTTCGGTGAAACTGTCGCCGATGGCCACGAAACTCGAGTACTCCGCTGCCATTGCACCCCACCTCCGTCTGAGCCGTTCCGCTGAACACCGCCCAGCCGCGGTGACGGCGCGGGCGCTGACCAGCTTGCCTCACCCAGATAACGATCGGATTTCGATCAGGTGGCGAGCACGGCCACAGCCGTTCAGTCGGGAGGCGGGACGACGGCGCGAGGGAAAGCGAAAGTCCTTCGGGCCCTTGAGGTCTCGCGGACGAACATGAACGGAGGGTCCCGGCAAATCGGACATCCGGGGACCCCCCATTGCAACACTACGCAAGGAGTCCGACACCGGTTCGCGGTCCGATTCGGTCACGCGTGTTCGAGGGATCGAAGCATCGCGGAGGTCCTCGCCAGAAGCGCCGACGCGCTCACGTTTGCGAAAGCAAGAGTGCGATCGCGGGGGCTCCTCACCAGCGTCCCGGCACGCGTTCGCGAGGGTGGATTCGCCGCAACGTGTTCAGAGCGGCGGGAAGCCGTCGGCACCGAGACCGGCCGACGGCTTCCCGTCGCAGCGGTTCGCCCGGTCGAACCGGGCGCGCTCGCGTGCGCCGAAGTCGCGTCTACGCGTGCTCGCGGTGCACGACGACTTCGCCGGCGGGCACGTCGATCACCGCGTCGGCCGCCTTGACCTGCGCGTCAGTGTCCGTGTGGTTGATGCAGAAGAGCCAGCTGCGGCCGTCCTCGTGGGCGCGGCGCACGACCTCGACACCGACCGGGGCTTCAGCTGCGGGCGCGACGCCCGCGTCCTGGGCCGCGGCGGCGATGATGCGGTCGAGCGTGGCGTCGTCCGGGAACGTCGTCAGGTAGTGCGCGGTGCCCTCGCCGAAGCTGTTGACCAGCCACGCCGGGGTGCCGTCCGCGTACGTGTCGCGGACTTCCGCTCCAGCCGACTGGGCGGCCTCGCTCCAGATCGTGCCGTGCCCGCCCGAGGCGAGTTCGACCCTCCCGCCGATCAGCGGGTAGAACTCCTCGCTGCGCACGCCCAGCACGTCGCGGATCGCGCCCGGGTAGCCGCCGAGGTAGACCGTGTCGGTCTCGTCGGCGATCCCCGAGTACGGGGTCACGAGGATGGTGCCGCCGCCGTTCACGAACTGCCGCAGGTTCTCCGCGCCCTTGCGCGAGAGCAGGTAGACCGCGGGGACGACCACGAACTTGTACTTCGAGAGGTCGCCTTCGGGCTCGGCGACGTCAGCGGTGATGCCCGCCCGCCACAGCGCCGCGTAGTAGGTGTCGAAAACCCCCTGGGCCGTCAGCTCGTTCGTCGGGCGCGCCTCGTGCTCCTGCGCCCACGAGTTCGGGAAGTCCCACAGGATCGCGGTCTCGGCGCTCACGGTCGAGCCCTCGACCTCGGCGAGGTCGCCGAGGCGCGCGCCCAGTTCGCAGACTTCGCGCCAGATCTTCGAGTCGGTGCCCGCGTGCGGGACCATCCCCGAGTGCCACTTCTCGGCGCCCTGCTTGGAGGCGCGCCACTGGAAGAACATGATGCCGTCCGCGCCGCGCGCGAAGTGCTGGAACGAGTTGCGGAGCAATTCGCGCGGAGCCTTCGCCCGGTTGCGGCCCTGCCAGTTGACGGCGGAAGTGGAGTGCTCCATGAGGATCCACGGCCTGCCGTTGCCGAGCGAGCGCGCGTAGTCGGCGCCGAAGCCGAGCTTGACGTGGGCGTTGTCGCCGACCAGGTAGTGGTCGGTGGTGACGACGTCGACGACGTCACTGAACTCCCACAGGTCGATGTCGGGGTGCCCGCCGGCCATGAAGTTCGTGGTCATCGGCTTGTCGGAGTACTTGCCGATGACGGCGGCCTCGGCGAGGTAGTTCTGCTTCAGCCGCCAGGACGAGTAGCGCTTCCAGTCGAGCACCTGGCCCGGGTTCGCGATCGTCGGCGTCGGGAGCGGCGCGTACACCTGGTCCCACGAGGAGTAGGCCTGCGACCAGAACGCGGTGCCCCACGCGGCGTTCAGGCCGTCGAGGTCGCCGTAGCGCTCGCGCAGCCACACGCGGAACTTCGCGGTCGCGGCCTTGGTGTACGAGCGGGCGTTGTGGCAGCCGTACTCGTTGTGGATGTGCCACAAGGCGAGTGCGGGGTGGTTCGCGTACCGCTCGGCCATCTTCTCGGCGATCGCGAGGGCCTTGGCGAGGTAGACGTCAGAGGACGGGTCGAAGCCCTGGCGGGAGCCGTGCGTGAGCTGGCGTCCTTCGGCGTCGACCATGACCGCTTCGGGGTAGGTCGCGGCGAACCACGGCGGCGGGGACGCGGTGGGGGTGGCGAGGCAGGCTTCGATCCCGTTGGCGGCGAGGAGGTCGAGGACCTCGTCGAACCACGCGAACTCGTAGCGGCCTTCTTCGGGTTCGAAGAGGGCCCAGGAGAAGATGCCGACGCTGACGCGGTTGACGCCCGCCTCGCGCATGAGGCGCATGTCCTCGGCCCAGGTCTCGCGGGGCCACTGTTCGGGGTTGTAGTCACCGCCGTAGACGATCGCCATGCAGGGGTGCTCCTTCACTGGGGGAGGTACGGGTGCGCACTCCAGGCTACGGGAAGCCGGGACACTCATCAACCCCATGACCAGCTTTTTCGCCCCGTTTGACTAAGTCGTATGAGGCAGTGGCAAAGGTCTCGAAACGTTTCAATCGAAAGCCTGTGAGCAGCCGAAACCGACCTCCGGACTGTGCGCTGTCGCACCGCCGTGCCAGGGTTGTTGCCGGGGCTGCTCCGGATGTCCGTTTTGAAGGCTAGCGCCGCGAAACGCCCAAAATCACGCGGCGGTGTACCAGCCCGCCGCGCCCGGCTCGATCCACCAGGTGCGCTTGCGCCCGAGCTCGCCCACGAGCCCATCTTGAATGAAGGTGACGGAGTCCTCGGGGTGCACCGCCACGGCCCGCCCCCGCGCCCGCCGCACCTCGATGCGCAGGCGCTTGCGGAGGCGCCCCACGGTCACGGGCACTGCGACCGCGACGTCGATCTTCCCGTCGGCCGGATCCGGTTCGGCCAGCACCATGTCGTCGGTCGCCGCGTACCCGTCCGCGTTCGCGACCACGCACGCCAGGATCTGCTCGCTCCCGTCGGCGAGCACCACGTCGTCGAGGTTCACGACCCCGCGCCACGGCCGGTCCCCGCCGCCGAGCCGCACGCCGTCGACGGTGACGCCGCCGCCGTCATGGCGCAGCAGATCAGTGCGTTTCACCACTCCCTCGGCGACGGCCGCGGCGACGCCCACGGGTGTCTTGGGCAGGCCGAGCCGCGCCACGATCCCGGGCGCGGTCGCCAGCGGAAGGATCGCGATCGGCGGGAGGTCGGGGATCGTGCGCCCTTCCGGCAGCCCCTCGGGCCGCTTGCTCGGGGCCGGCACGGCCTGGCGCACCAGCCGGGCCATGACGGCGTTGACCTGCTCGTCCGTGTCCGCGGCGAGTACGATCCGCTCGTCCGGGTCACTGAGCGCCGCGTCGACGTCCTCGGGTTTGTCGGCCTCGGCGGTGCGCACGACGGCGCCCCGCGCCTTCAGCTCGTCCACCAGATGCAGGGCCTGCGTGCGCGGTCCGGGGTTGGCGCAGTTGGCTTCCACGAGTGTCAACACGACGACGTTCACAGCCGCCACCTTACGGTGTGACGGGGACCCGATTCATAGTGCTTAGGCCTGGTGAGACCCCGCATAAATGAATGCAAGTAGGCTTACCAGGTAATCGGGTGATCAACTTCCCGGGAGGATGGGCAGATGCCAGCGATCGCGGTCGTCGGAACGCAGTGGGGCGACGAAGGCAAGGGCAAGGTCACCGACCTGCTCGGTGCCGAGATGGACTACGTCGTGCGCTACCAGGGCGGCAACAACGCCGGGCACACCGTCGTGACCCCTGACGGCACGAAGTACGCCATCCACCTGGTGCCCGTGGGCATCCTGACCCCGGGCGTGGTCCCGGTCATCGGCAACGGTGTGGTGGTCGACCCGAAGTTCCTCATCTCTGAGCTCGACGAGCTCACGACGGGCGGCGTCGACGTCTCCAACCTGAAGCTCTCGTCGGACGCGCACCTCATCATGCCCCACCACCGGGCCCTCGACCGCGTGGTCGAGCGGTACCTCGGCGGGGCGCGCATCGGCACCACGGGCCGCGGCATCGGCCCGGCGTACGCCGACAAGGTCGCGCGCCAGGGCATCCGCGTGCAGGACCTCCTCGACCCGAAGATCCTCTCGATCAAGCTCGAGCAGATCCTCCGCGAGAAGAACCAGATCCTCGTGAAGGTCTACAACCGCAAGGCCATCGACCCGCAGGCCGTGGTCGAGGAGTACCTCGGCTACGCCGAGCGGCTCAAGCCGTACATCGCGGACACGCGCCTGCTGCTCAACCAGGCCCTCGACGCCGGCAAGAACGTGCTCCTCGAAGGCGCGCAGGCGACCATGCTCGACGTGGACCACGGCACCTACCCGTTCGTGACCTCTTCGAACCCGACCACGGGCGGCGCCTGCGTCGGCACCGGCATCGCGCCGAACAAGATCACGACCGCGATCGGCATCATCAAGGCGTACACGACCCGCGTGGGCTCGGGCCCGTTCCCGACGGAGCTGTTCGACGAGTTCGGCGAGTTCCTGCTCAAGAAGGGCGGCGAGTACGGCGTCACCACGGGCCGCCGCCGCCGCTGCGGCTGGTTCGACGCGGTCCTCGGCCGGTACGCGGTGCGGGTCAACGGCATCACGGACCTGTTCGTGACGAAGCTCGACGTGCTCTCCGAACTCGAGCGCGTCCCGATCTGCGTCGCGTACGAGGTGGACGGCGAGCGCGTCGAGGAGATGCCGATGACGCAGACCGATGTGCACCACGCGAAGCCGATCTACGAGTACCACGACGGCTGGTTCGAGGACATCTCCCACTGCCGCAAGTTCGACGAGCTGCCGGCGAACGCCCAGAGCTACATCGAGCGCCTCGAAGAGCTGTGCGGCGCCCAGGTGAGCGTCGTCGGCGTCGGCCCGGGCCGCGAAGAGAACATCATCCGCCACCCGATGATCTAGGCGTACAAGCAGAACGAAGGGCGCCGGCCACAGGCCGGCGCCCTTCGTCGTGCCTGTCATGGCCCGTGCTCGCCGAGGAAGCCGGGGCCGAACATGCATCGGGCCGGGCGAAGGTCGAGCCGCGTCAGCGGCCGTGTCAGGTCGATGTCAGCGCCATGCAAGCCGGGAGACCGATAGTTGCTCCATCAACAAGGAACGCACTAACGGATCTCCAAGGAGCACAACATGAACACCACCCTCTCCGCCCAGGACCAGACCACCGTCCGCATCGCCGCCTACGGCGCCGTGAGCCTCATGTCCGCTGCGGGCATCGCGGGCTCCGCCCACAAGATCGGCACCGACGGCGCGCTGGCGCTCAGCGCGGCCACCGGCACCGTAGGGCACGTGCTCGCCGGAGCGAAGGCGAAGGAGCTGAAGTTCCCGGGCAAGTCGGCGGCGGCGCTCGCCGAGCAGGTGCTGCCCGCGATCACCGAGTCGGTGCAGCTGCTCAAGGCCCACGACGAGGCGGAGGCCGAGAACTTCCGCGCGACGATCCGCATCGCGATCGAAGCCGCCACCCGCGCCCACAAGGGCGCGCCGAGCCCCGTCATGGCCGAGATGAGCCGCAAGATCAACGAGGCCCTCGACGCTTAATCCCATATCAACGCCGCCGCATCACACTCCACTGTGGTGCGGCGGTGCTGTGCGTGCCGCATGCCGTCGCGGTCGGGACCCCTCCCGGTGCAGCCCTGGTACAACGGGTTTCGGAAGGTCCTGCCCCGAGGGGCCTCGTCTGTGCAGGAGCGCATCATGAACCGTCCCGCCGACCCTTACCTGCCCCGCATGCCGGGCTCGGCGATCCTCGCCGTCGTCTTCCTCGGGCTCCAGGCGATCGTGGCCCTGATCGTCGGCGTCGCCCTGCCCTCACTGATCCCCCCGGTGCTGGCGCTGCTGCTGATCGCGGGAGGCGTGCTCCACGCGGCCCTCGCGATCGGCGTCGCGATGCGCAGGCCCTGGGCGCGCATGACGGGGATCGTCCTGTGCGGAGCGGCGATCGTGCTCACGGTCCTCGAAATCGTCCTCGCGGCGCAGGCGGGGACCACGAGCACCGGCGGCGCGGGGCTCGGCATATCGATCCTGCTGCTCTACTTTCTCGCCCACCGGAACACGCGCGCCTGGTGCTTCGATCGCAGCCCTCGGGAAACCGTCCTGGGGCCTGCCGTACCGGAACCGTTCACGTATCACGACCGGGTCGAACTCCTCGAGGGCATCGACAAGATCGGGCTGCGGGCGCGCGCCGTCGGCACGGTCGTCGACCTGCCCGCCGAGCCGCGAACGGTCGTCGTGGAGTTCGACGACCATCCGGACCGGGAGCCGATTCAGGTCACGCTGCACGTCGACGAGATCAGGCTCGTCGACGAGGACGAATGAGGCCTGCCCGCTCCGGTCGCGGACGGGACGTCAGATCCTGAGCTTGCCGAGGGCCGGTTTCAGCCTTTGTGCCAGCGCCGGGTCGTAGGCGGCGACTTCTGCGGCGAAGCACTCCAGCAGGGCCGTGTTCGATCGCGCGAGCTCCTCGCGGTCGAGTGCGGCGGCCCGGGCTGCGGCGAGGGCGTCGAGGACCTCGGGCGGGAGCAGGTCGGCTTCGCGCCCGTGGTGGTGGTTGCGCCCGAGGCGCACGCAGGCGAGCGCGAGGACGGTGTCGCGCAGGTGGTCGAGCATCATGGCGGCCTGCCAGTGGCGGTCGCGGGCGATCGCGGAGCGGGCGTGCAGGGCGTAGAGCCAGCCCATGCCGATCAGGTGCGTCACGTCGGGCGCGTTGGGTGCCGTCGGCGGGTTGGGGGTGCCGAAGAGGAGTTTGAAGCCCGGTTCGGTGGCGCGGAAGCGGTCGCGGGGCCAGAAGGAGACGTCGACCTGGAGCGAGGATTCGAGCAGGAACACCCGGTAGAGGACGCCGTCGGCGATGACGTCGAGGTGGTGCACCGCCCCGTGGTCCGCGTAGAACGCGGCGGTCCAGCGTTCGGCGACCGTGTCGGGGTCGCCGTCGATCTGGAGCATCAGGTCGATGTCGGACCAGGCGTCCTCGCGGCCGGTGGCGGCGGAGCCGACGAGGGCGGCGCCGACGACCTCGCCGTCGTGCTCGGCGGTCGCGATGAGGGTGTCGCGCAGTCGTTCGCGGTCGGCGGTGGTGAACATGGGGCCGAGCCTATGACGCGGAAGCCCGCGCCTGTTCGCGGGCGCGGCGTCGTACCCGCGTGGCACGATCGCGGGCATGACCGACGCGAAGGCGCGACTGCACCATGAGCTCCGGGGCTGCCGCGAGAGCCTGCTCTGGAAGCTCGACGGCTTGGGGGAGTACGACCTGCGCCGCCCCATGACCCCGACCGGCACGAATCTTCTCGGCCTGGTCAAGCATGTCGCCGGCATTGAGTCGGGGTACCTCGGCGAGGTCTTCGGCCGCCCCGTGAGCGATCCTCCGCCCTGGTTCGAGCACGACATGGACGAACCGAACGGTGACCTCTGGGCCCGCGCGGACGAGTCCAGTGCCGCGGTCACCGCGTTCTACCGGCGCGTCTGGGCGCACTCCGACGCTACGGTCGATGCGCTCGGTCTCGGTGCCGTCGGCCGCGTCCCGTGGTGGCCCGCCGAGCAGGCCGAGGTCACGCTCCACCAGATGATGGTCCTCATGATCGGTGAGACCAACCGCCATGCCGGCCATGCCGACATCGTGCGCGAACTCATCGACGGCGCGACCGGGCTCCGGCACGACTTCAGGTTCGTGCCCGAGGAGGACGACGCCTGGTGGGCCGCGTATCGCGATCAGCTCGAGGCGACCGCCCGCGAAGCTGCGGGACGCTGAACGTCGACTTCACCGATACCCGTTGCGCCGCATGGCCACCGCGTTGTCCGGCTGGTCCCAGAACAGGTCGTGCAGGTCGGACGGGAGCTCGCTCCGGTGGGTTCCCGTGGTGCCTGAGCGGAAGAAGCCGGGCTCGCGGCCGTGGAGCTCGCCGAACGAAGGGATCTCGGCCCGCTCGTCGAGTACGAAGTCTGGGGCGGCCTCGGCGACGGCGGCCACGACCGCGGCTCGAGGGTCGGCGATGAGGTCTTCGAAGCGGACCCGGACCGGGTCCGGGCGCGCCGAGCCATGCCAGGAGAGCACGTTCTGGCCCCAGCCTCCCGTGCCGCCGGTCCGGCGGGTGATGATCGCGCGGGCCTCCGCCGCGAACCGGTCCTCATAGTCCGCCGCGCCCGCGAGGCCGGCGGTGTTCAGGCGGGCCCAGGAGACCACGCTGTCGCGGCCGTCCCGCACCAGGTAGACGGCCCGGTCCTCGTCGGCGATCACCGGGTCGTCGCGCCTGCGGTGGGTCTTGACGAAGTACACCTCGTCGGAGGCGCGCATCTCGTCGAAGGTGCAGGGCCGCGCGCGGGCGTCCATCAGCTCGGGGCCGATCTGGGCTGCGACGCCGTCGACGTCGTAGACCACATAGGTCGGTACGCGGTAGAGGCGGTGGAGCGCGATGCGGAAGAAGGTGTTGCCGGAGCGGGGGAAGGAGGCGAGCCAGACGATCACCGCGACAGCCTAGGCCCCGCCTGCGACACTGCGCCTGAGACACCGCGACGGCCTCGACTCCGTTCCCGCGGCCCGGGGATACGAAAGCGGGCATTCTCCGCGATTCGCGGCCACGCAGGGGTACCGCTCGGCCACGCTTCGCCGCTATAGTGCGGAATGGACGCTGTTCGCGCCGATTCGCCCCTTAGGAGCGGCTATGAGGACAATGACGACCTGCGTAGCGGCCGCGATGCTGCTGCTCGCCGTATCCGCCTGCAGCCCAGAGGAGTCCGAGGACGGCGACGGCTCGATCGTCTTCTGGACCCCGTACACGACGCCCGAGCGGATCGCGGCGCAGCAGCCCGTGATCGACGCGTTCACCGAGGCCACCGGCATCGAAGTCGAGATGGTCCCGCTCGAACCCGACCAGGCCGGGCAGACGCTCGTCACATCAGCCGCCTCCGGCGACGTGCCCGACGTGATCGCCCACAACCCGTCGAGCACCGCCGCGTGGGCCGCGCAAGGACTGCTCGATGACGAAGCGCCGCAGGCGATCGTCGACGACCTGGGCGCCGACACGTTCAGCCAGGCCGCACTCGACATGGTCACCGTCGATGGCCGCCTGCACGCCGTGCCGTCCGACGGGTGGGGCCACACCATCGCCTACCGCACCGACCTGTTCGAGGACGCCGGGCTCGAGCCGCCCGCATCCGTCGCGGACCTCGTGGCCGCCGCCGAGCGGCTCGACGCGGACGGCTTGGCGGGCATCGCGATCGGCACCACCCCCGGCGACGTGTACACGCAGGAGGGCATCGAGTCGATGCTCCTCCCGTTCGGCTGCCGTCTCGCCACCGACGGCGCGGTCACCATCGACTCCCCCGAATGCGTCGACGGCCTGGCCCACTACCAGCGCCTCGCCGCCGCGGCCGGACCGGCGCAAGTGGACGTCGAGGCCGCGCGGGCGGCCTACCTCTCGGGGTCCGCTGCGATGGTGCTGTTCTCCTCCCACATCGTCGACGAGGTCGCCGGCCTCGACGTCGACAACCCCGTGACCTGCCCCGAGTGCGCCGAGGACCCGCGGTTCCTCGCGGAGAACACCGCGTACCTGACCACGTTCACCGGCACCGGCGCCGAGGCCCCGGTCGAGTACGGGCAGACCACGAACTACGGCATCCCCGCGGGCGCGAACACCGCGGACGCCACGGAGTTCGTGAAGTACATGCTCACCGACGGATACGTCGAGAATCTCGCCTCCGCGACCGAGGGGCGCATCCCGGTGCGGCCGGGCCCCGAGGCAGGGTCCACCGAGTACCTGGACGCGTGGTCGAAGTTGCCGTTCGGCAACGACCAGACCCAGGAGGTCTCGATCGAGCAGATCTACGGGCCCGCCCTGGTCGAGCGGCTCGCCGCGGGCGCCGAGCAGTTCACCCGCTGGGGCTGGGGCACCCCCGACGCCGAACTCGCCGGGATCGTGTTCTCCCAGACGATCCTCGCGACCGAGGCCGAAGCGCTGTTCGACGGCGCCCCGCCCGCCGAGGTCGCGGCCGCGATGGCCGCGAGCGTCGAAGCGGCGCAACAGGACCTGGGCGGATGAGCGCAGACGGCGCGAGGCGGGACGACGGGCTGCCCCCGGGGCGGGGCCGCGGACGCTCCCCGGATTCGAACAGCGGCGCCCAACCGGTGTCGGACCCCGGTGGCACGCTTGAAACCGGGGGCCCTTTCCCAGCGGTCGGCAGCGCTGTCGGCGTGCGCACCGACGAGCGGCCCGTCCCCGAACCGCCGCGCGGGCGCCGCCCGAAGCCGCTGACGATCTCGCAGCGCGAAGACCTGCACGGGCGGCTCCTGGTGGGCCCCACCGTGATCGTGGTGCTGCTGTTCGCGGTGCTGCCGTTCCTCGCGGTCGTCCTGTTCGCGTTCCTCGACGTGCGGCTGGTCGACATCCCGCGCCTCTACCTCGACAACCTCGTGTTCACCGGCGACAACATCGCGACCGTATGGAGCTCGCCGCGGTTCTGGTCGGCCGCGGGGACCACTGCGGTCTACGCGGGGGCCTCCGCCGCCGGGGCAGTGCTCTGGGGGCTCGCGGTCGCGCTGGCGTTGCGGCGGCCGTTCCGGGGGCGCGGGCTGATCCGGGCGCTGGTGCTCGTGCCGTATGTGCTGCCGGTGGTCGCGGCCGCCACGATCTGGAAGACGCTGCTCAATCCGGGGTACGGGCTGGTGAACGCGGTGGGCGTCGAATGGCTCGGGTGGGCCGAGCCGATCGCGTTCCTCACGACGACGAGCCGCGACCTCGGGCCGTTCGCGGTGCCGGTGGCGCTGCTGTGCGTGATCGCGTTCGAGGTGTGGAAGACCTTCCCGCTCGCGTTCCTGTTCATCACGGCGCGGCTGCAGGTGGTGCCGGAGGACGTCGAGGAGGCCGCGCAGATCGACGGCGCCGGGAAGACGCGGATCTTCCGGCACCTGCTCCTGCCCGAGCTGGCGGGGGTGATGGCGCTGCTCGCGGTGCTGCGGTTCCTGTGGTCGTTCCAGAACTTCAACGACATCTACCTGCTCACCGGCGGCGCGGGCGGCACCGAGGTGCTCGCGGTGCGGGTGTACTCGGAGCTGGTGGTGCGCGCGAACATCGGCACGGCGAGCGCGACCGGCCTGCTCATGACCGGGATGCTCCTGGTCGTGGTCGCCGTGTACGCGTGGATGATCAGGCGGAAGCGGGCATGAGCGAGACTCGCACGGGAAACTCGGGTCACCCGATCGTGTCTGAGGCGGGCGAAAATGTCGTACCCCTCGGCGACTCTGGAAACCGGGGGCCCAAACCCAGAGGTGCAAGGCGTCTGCGGCGTGCCCGCCGGACCGCCGAGGACCGCGTGCTCGGCGTCCTCCGCTGGGCCGTCATCGCCGTCGCGGTGACCGTCACCGCCGGGCCGCTGCTCTACGGTGTGCTGCTCTCCTTGCGGTCCTTCCAGTCCGTGGTGTCCGAGCCGCTCGACCTCGTCCCGTCCCTGGACGAGCTCACCTTCGACTCGTACCCGACCGCGATCGCCGAATACGGGCTCGGCGGGAACATGTGGAACTCGCTGCAGGTCGCGCTCGCCACCGCCGCGCTCGCGATCCTCTTCAGCGTCCTCGGCGCGTACGCGGCCGTGCGGCTGCGCTTCTTCGGCCGCGACACGGTGAACGTGGTCTTCCTCGGCGTGTACCTCCTGCCCGGGATCGTGCTCGCCGTGCCGCTGTTCGTGCTGCTCAGCCGGGTAGGCCTCACCGGGACCCTCGTCGGCCTCGTGTTCGTGTACGTGGCGCAGACCGTGCCCGTCGCCCTGTACATGCTCCGCACCTACCTCATGGCAGTGCCGTCCTCAGTGGAGGAGGCGGCGATGATCGACGGCTGCGGGCGCCTCGCCCTGATCCGCCGCGTCGTGCTCCCCCTCGCCCTCCCCGGCATCGCCGCGACCGCCCTCTACGTCTTCATGATCGCCTGGAACGAGTACCTGTTCGCACTGCTCTTCCTCGTCGCCGACCGCGACCGCTGGACGGTCTCGCTCGGCATCGCGCAGCTCACCGAGTTCTCGGTGCCGACCAACGTGCTCATGGCCGGGTCGATCGCGATCACGGTGCCCGTGGTCGCCGGGTTCTTCCTGGCGCAGCGGCTGCTCGTCACGGGACTCACCTCCGGCGCAGAGAAAGGCTGAAGCGCATGGCGATACGACTCGGCATCCTCGGCGCGGGCGCGCGCGGCTCCGACACGTACGGCCGCTGGGCGCTCACCCGGCCCGACCGCGCCGCCGTCGCAGCCGTGGCCGATCCGGTGCCGCACCGGCGCAATCAGCTCGCCGACGCGGGCCGCGTGCCTGACGAGCACCGCTACCCCGACTGGCGCGACCTCATCGCGGACGCCGCGGCGATCGGCCTGGACGCCTTCGTGATCGCCCTCCCCGACCGCCTCCACGTGCCCGCCGCGCTCGCCGCCCTCGAGACCGGCCTGCCGATCCTCCTCGAGAAGCCCGCCGCGACCATCCCCGAAGACCTCGAAGCGCTCGCGTCCGCCGCCCGCGACCGCAAGGCCCGCATATGGATCGGGCACGTGATGCGCTACCAGCCGTTCTGGCTCGCCATCCGGCGGCTCGTCGACGAGGGCGCGATCGGGCGGCTCGTGACCATGCGCGTCGAGGAGCACATCGGGTTCTGGCACTTCGCGCACTCCTACGTGCGCGGCAACTGGCGCAACCTCGCCGCCTCCAGCCCGATGGTCCTCGCCAAGACCTGCCACGACCTCGACATGATCCGCTGGTTCGCGGGCGAGTCCCCCGCCTCCGTGTCCAGCGCCGGGAGCCTCGCCTACTTCCGGCCTGAGAACGCGCCCGAGGGCGCGCCGGGCCACTGTCTCGACGGGTGCCCGGCCGCCGGCTCGTGCCCGTTCTACGCCCCGCGCTACTACGTTGAGGCCCTTGCCGACCGGGACGGCTGGCCGGTGGCGCTCCTCGGCGACGACGCCAGCCCGGAGGGCCGTTTGGCGGCGCTGCGGCGCGGGCCGTACGGGCGGTGCGTGTTCCACTCGGACAACGACGTCGTGGACCACCAGCAGACCGTCGTCGCGTTCCCCGGCGGCCTGACCGCGACCCTCTCGACCTCGGCGTTCACCGGGCAGAACACGCGCACAGTGCGGCTGACCGGGACGGCGGGGGAGATCGCGGGGAACCTGCGGACGGGCCGCTTCGAGGTGGACCTGTTCTCGCCGACCGCGGCGCTGCCGGAGCTCCCGGAGGCGCGGATCGGGGCGCGCTTCACCCGGCCCCCGTTGGGGCACCGGGTGTTCGAAGTGCACGCCGGCCCGGCCGAGGCGGACACGCCGGTCGACGGCTCGCCCGAGCCGGACCACCGGGGGCATTCGGGCGGGGACGAAGCGCTGATCGACGCGTTCATCACCGCGCTCGAAGGCGGCGAGGCCGCCGCCCACGACCTCGAGGCCGCATTGGACAGTCACCGGATGGCGTTCGCGGCCGAGCGGGCGCGGCTCGAGCGGCGCACGATTCTTTGGGAGGCGACATGACCTGGTGGCGGGGCGCGGCGATCTACCAGGTGTACCTGCGCAGTTTCGCGGACGGCAACGGGGACGGGGTCGGCGACCTCGCCGGCCTCGAATCGCGGCTCGAGTACCTCCGCGAGCTCGGCGTCGATGCACTGTGGATCAACCCGTGGTACGTCTCCCCCATGGCCGACGGCGGCTACGACGTCGCCGACTACCGGGACATCGACCCGTCCTTCGGCACCCTCGCGGACGCCGAGCGGCTCATCGACGCGGCGCACCGGTCCGGACTGCGGATCATCGTCGACATCGTCCCGAACCACACCTCCGCCCGGCACCCCTGGTTCGAGCAGGCCCTGCGCGACGGCCCCGGTTCGCCTGCGCGCGAACGGTTCCACTTCCGCGACGAGACCAACAACTGGCAGTCGCGCTTCGGCGGCCCCGCCTGGTCGCGAGTGGACGACGGGCAGTGGTACCTCCACCTCTTCGACTCCTCCCAGCCCGACCTCAACTGGGAGCACCCGGAGGTGCGGGCCGAGTTCCAGTCGATCCTGCGGTTCTGGCTCGACCGGGGCGTGGACGGCTTCCGCATCGACGTCGCCGCCCGCCTCATCAAGCAGGCCGGGCTGCCGGACAAGCGCGGCCGCTTCGAAGGCGTGCCGACGTTCACCGACGCCGACGAGGAACCGGACAAGGACCGGCCGGAAGTGCACGAGATCTACCGCGACTGGCGGCTCCTGCTCGGCGAGTACGGGCCCGAGCGGGTGTTCGTGGGCGAGATCTGGGTGCGCGACCCCGAGCGGTTCGCCCGCTACCTGCGCCCCGACGAGCTGCACACGGCCTTCAACTTCGAGTTCCTCAAATGCGCGTGGGAGGCCGGGGCGCTGCGGGCCGTCATCGACCGGACCATCGCGACCCACGCCCAGGTGGGCGCCCCGCCGACCTGGGTGCTCTCGAACCACGACGTGACACGGCACGTGACCCGCTACGGCCGCAGCAACAGCATGTTCCTCAAACGGGAGCACGGCGTCCCGACCGACCTCGCCGCAGGCACCCGGCGGGCGCGGGCCGCCGCGCTGCTCACCATGGCACTCCCGGGCGGCGTATACGTCTACCAGGGCGACGAACTGGGCCTGCCCGAAGTGTTCGACCTGCCTGACGAACTGCGCGAGGACCCCGTGTTCGCCCGCACCGGCGGGCTCGACCTGGGCCGCGACGGCTGCCGGGTGCCGCTGCCGTGGGGCGGCGACGCCCCGCCGTTCGAGTTCGGCACGGGCGCCGCGTGGCTGCCGCAACCGCCGCAGTGGCGCGACCTGACGGCCGCCCGGCAACTGGCCGACGCGGACTCGATGCTGGCGCTGTACCGGCTCGCGCTGCGCCTGCGCCGGAGCGACCCGGCGCTGGGCGACGGCGAGATGCGCTGGCTGGACAGCGATCCGGGCGTGCTCGCGTTCGAGCGCGACCCCGGCTTCGCGTGCGTGGTGAACCTGACCGACCACGAGATCGACGTCCCGGCCGGCGAACCGCTCATCGCCAGTGCAGCACTCGAAGGGACGCACGGGAAGCGGCTTCCGGCCGACGCGGCGGTGTGGCTGCGCACCGGTTGACCTGGGGCGCGGCTGCACGCCATCTGAGGTCAGCGGGGTCGGGGGCCTCGAGCCAGAGCTCGGGCACGCGCGCCCGGACGGCGGCCATCGCGTCGGCGTGCGTGCCGCGCGGGAGCCGGATCATGTACCGGGGCGGGTCGGCGGGGAGGACCAGTCGCTCGATGAGCGGGTCGCCCTGCTCGATCGGCTCGTGCAGGCGCAGCTCGATGCTCCAGCTGCTGAGGGAGCACCCCTGGGAGGTCTGGACGTACTCGTGGAGGCCGATCGCGGCCACGTCGTTCCAGGGGACGACGACGGCGCGGGCGTCACCGTCGACCAGCCACAGTCCCGCGTGGTCGGTGCTGATCACGAGGTGGCGGCGGTGTTCGGCGGTGCGGAGGCAGAGGAACGCGAGCGTGCCGCAGAAGAGCAGGAGGAGCGCGCCTCTCGCGAATGAGGCGAACGGGACATGGACCAGGTTCAGGCCCAGGGCCTCGTGAGCGGCGAGGAACGCGCCGCATGCGGCGGGCAGGGCGGCGACGACGCCGAGGCACGCCCAGGTGAGGGCGATGCGGCGGCCGATGGGGACCGGTGTCGCGTCCGGGGCGGGGGCCGAGGCGGGAGACGGGTACATGGCGGTCCAGCCTAGGGCCGGTCGGCCACCGGGCCGGACCTGGCGCACGCCGCAGGCGGGGCCTGGCGCACGGGGTGCGGCCGCGGTCATTTCGGTCGTGGCGTGAGTCGCCCCGTCTCGCTAGAGTTGCCGCCGAGGAGGTGAGCCGTGCGCAGGAGCTCGGAATGGGTGGCCATCGAGCGCAGTTCGCCGACCCGTCGGATCTCCTCGCTGGTGCTCTACTCGCTCGTCTGCGCCGCGTTCATCGTCGGCCTGTACCTGCTCGTGCGCACGGAGCCGGACACGCTCGACTCCGGCGAGCCGAACCCGGTGGCGGCGCTGCCGGGGTTCTTCACCGTGATGGCCGTGCTGGGCGCGACGAGTTTCCTCCTGCCGCTCGTGCGGCCGCCGAAGCTCATGGTCAACCATTTCGGGCTGCGGGTGCGGGCCGGGTTCGGCAAGAGCCTGCTCATCCCGTGGAGCAACATCGAGGAGCTGGCCGCGATCCACGTGGGGTCGAAGCGGCGGGGCGCCTCGTACCTGCTGTTCGCGGCCGACAACTACCTCGGGCGCGGCGGCTCCGACCGTCCCGGGTTCCTCGGCCGCTCGGTGCTGCGCGAGGCGAACCGGGCCACCGAGGGCCTGGTCGCCGGGTTCGACCTCGCGGTGCGCTGCAAGGACTTCGCGCTCGAGCCGCAGCAGCTGCTGGCGCGGCTGGCCTCGTTCGCGCCGGGGCACGTCCAGGTCGTCGACCGGCTCTGAGGCCCGACGCGCCGGGGTGTTCGCCCTGAGCGAAATCAGGCCCGGCCGCACGTCGCGGCCCTGGCCATCCGGCGCGCCGGTCCGGGATGCGCGGCTCGCCCCAAATGCCGCTCCCTGACCCGTGCTGGTGATCCGTACACTGGAGGCGACCTGACGTCCCGCGCCCCTGGAGGGAAGGTCGCCTCAACCGCCCGGCCACTCTCGCCGGCGGCCCGTCCAGCATTTGGGGGTACCCGTGGCGTCGATCCCGGACGAGGGCCTGCGCGCGACCCTGGCCACCATGGCGCCCGGCACCGCGCTGCGCGACGGCCTGGAGCGCATCCTGAGGGGCCGCACCGGCGCCCTCATCGTCGTCGGCTGCGACAGCCAGGTCGAAGACATCTGCACCGGCGGCTTCGAGCTCGACATCGAGTTCTCGGCCACCCGCCTGCGCGAACTGTGCAAGATGGACGGCGCGATCGTCATCACCACGGACGGCTCGCGCATCGTGCGCGCCGGCGTCCACCTCATGCCCGACCCCTCGATCCACTCGAACGAGTCGGGCACCCGGCACCGCACCGCCGAACGCGTCGCCATCCAGACCGGCTTCCCCGTCATCTCGGTCTCCCAGTCGATGCACACCATCGGGCTGTACATGGGCTCGATCCACCACCTGCTCGAACCGTCCACGCAGATCCTCTCCCGCGCCAACCAGGCCCTCGCCACGCTCGAGCGGTACAAGCTGCGCCTCGACGAGGTCGCCGGCAGCCTCTCCAGCCTCGAGATCGAAGACCTCGTCACGGTGCGCGACGCCGTCACCGTCCTCCAGCGCCTCGAGATGGCCCGCCACATCGCCGACGAGGTCGAAGGCCACGTCATCGAACTCGGCACCGACGGGCGACTCCTCGCCCTCCAGCTCGACGAGCTCATGGCCGGCGTCGACGCCGACCGCGAACTCATCGTCCGCGACTACCTGCCCGACGGCGTCGACTACCGCAAGGCCCTGCACGCCGTGGACGGCATGGGCTCCCCCGAGCTGCTCGACCTCATCGCCGTCGCGCGCTCCCTCGGCTACCCGAACTCGCCCGACGTGCTCGACCGGCGGGTGAGCCCCCGCGGCTACCGCATGCTCGCCAAGGTCCCGCGCCTGCCCGAAGCCGTGATCGAACGGGTCGTCGGCCACTTCGGGGCACTGCCCGAACTGCTGGGCGTCACCGTCGAGGAACTGCAGGACGTCGACGGCATCGGCCCCGGGCGGGCGCAGAGCATCCGCGAGTCCCTGACCCGCCTCGCCGAGGTCTCGATCCTCGACCGGTACCTCTAGCCGGGTCGGGGAGCTACGTCAGGCGCAGGTTCGTCGGCGCCGACACGGCCTCGCCCAGCCGCGCCCGCAGCTCGTACTCGCCCGCGGGCAGCTCCCGGCGCGCACCCGCGCACGCCTCCTCCGACGCCAGGCCGTCCACCGTGAACTCCACGGTCTGGCCCGCGCCGTCGCTCAACTCGACCTCCTCGCCCTGCGGGGTCTCGCAGTGCGCGGTCGAATAGACGATGTCCGCGCCGGCCGTCAACTCGACCGCGACCTCGCGCAGGTCCGCAGTGCACGCGGTGTCCGCGCCGCTCGCGACCAGGACGCTCACCGGCACCTCCGAACCCGACCGCACCTCGTCGAACGCGGCCACCACCTGCAGCATCAGGTCGTCGGGCGCGCACGCCACCACCGCCGGCTCCGTCGGGGACGGCGAGCCGCTCGGCTCGGCCGCGGCCGGCGTCTCGCGTATGTACGGCCGGTTCAAGGTCGACGACGGCGACGGCGGCTGCCACTCGTTCTGGGCCGCATCGCCCTTCGTCTCGGGCTTCCCCTCACCGCCGCCGAGCGCACTGAGCCCGAGCACGACCAGGACCACCAGCACGAGCACGGCCCCGGCCACGATCGCCCGCCGCTTCCAGTAGACCGACTCCGGCTCCGAGCCCTTCACGAACTTGCCCTTGAAACCCTGCACGCCGGGACGCTAACGCAGCGGAGCCGCATGCGAGCGGAATTACACGCGAGTCCGCCCGAGCCGAACCCGCCGCGCCCCGCCGGACCCTCCCGACCGGATGTCGGACCCCGCACCCACAATGGGAGGCATGCGCGCCGCCGACACCCCGCCGACCCTGCCCGCCCCCGAAGCCGTGAGCGGCCGGCTGCTCCCCTGGTTCGACGCGCACCACCGCACCGAACTGCCCTGGCGCCGACCGGGAACCACCGCCTGGGGCGTCCTCGTCTCCGAGGTCATGAGCCAGCAGACCCAGGTCGCCCGCGCCGCCCCCGTGTGGGAGGCCTGGATGGCGCGCTGGCCGACCCCGGCCGACCTCGCCGCCGCCCCGACGGCCGACGTCCTGCGCGAATGGGGCCGCATGGGCTACCCGCGCCGGGCCCTGCGCCTGCAGGAGTGCGCGCGGATCGTCGCCACCGAGCACGGCGGCGTCGTGCCCGCCGACCCGGTCGAGCTCGTGAAGCTGCCCGGCATCGGCGTCTACACCGCGGCCGCGGTCGCGGTCTTCCACTACGGCCGCCGCCACGCGGTCGTGGACACCAACGTGCGCCGCGTCGTGGCCCGCCTCGGCGGGCAGAGCGACGCCGGGACCGCGACCACCCGCGCCGACCTTGCCGCCGCCGAGTCGCTGCTGCCCGCGGACGCGCCGACGGCGGCCCGCGTCTCGGTGGCGCTCATGGAACTCGGTGCGCTGGTGTGCACGGCGCGCGCGCCCGAATGCGGCGCCTGCCCGGTGAGCGACGTGTGCGGGTTCTCCGGCCAGGAGGTCCCGGCCGGGCCGAGCCGCAAGCGCCAGAAGTACAAGGGCACCAACCGGCATGTGCGCGGTGAGGTGATGGCCCTGCTCAGGGACGCTGAGGAGCCGGTCGAGCGGGCGCGGATCGACGCGGTGTGGCCGGACCGGAGGATGCTCGACGAAGCCGTCGCGCAGCTCATCACCGAGGGCCTGATCGGCACCGACGAATCGGGACGATTCGAACTCCCGAGTCGGTGACAAAGCCTCCGGGGGCTGGTAGCGTCGGATTTGAGAGAACTTCACGATGCTCGGTCGGCGCTGATTCTCAGGAATCGGCGGCCCTGGGTCGAACCTCACTCGTCACCAAGTGAGGCGCCGGAAGGACCAACGGGTCCACTCACCGCCGGTGCCAGGACCGAATCGCCTACCGCAGGGCCGCCCCCGAGCGGCCGGCCAGGAACACGACGACGCGGCTCGCGCCAATCACGTCGCGTCGACCGCGGACCGGACGCACGAATTGCGGGCCATGCGGGAGCGGACGCCTTGAGCGACGGACGCGACCGAGCAACGACAATGCCGTTCCGGTACCGCGCGCTCAGACCGGGGCGGCATTGTTACGTTGCCGAGCACATTTATGGCTCGCAAGCTTCGCCAAGACCGACAATGCAGTCCTGGTATCGCGCGCTCAGACCGGGACCGCATTGTTACGCCTCAGGCCGTCTCCGCCTCCGGCTTCCTCGCCACCGGCGCTTCCGCCCGCTTCGCCCAGCGGACCAGCCACCACACGATGAGCACCGCCGGCAGGCCCTTGAGCATCACCCCGGCCAGCACGCCGAACGCGCCCAGCCCGAGCCCGTCTCGCAGCAGCGGCGAGTTCCACAGCGCGTGCAAGGCGATCACCCCCGCCAGCGCCCCCGCCGCGACCCACACCGACCGCATCGTGCGCCGCGTCGCCGCGTACGCGACCCCGGCGCCGACGATCGCCGTGAAGACCGCGTGGCTCCACAGCCCCGCGAGCACCCCGCGCACGATGAACACCGCGATCACCGGCTCGACCACGTCCCCGGCCCGGTTCAGGACCGTGCTCGACATCGCGAACGCGTAGCCCTCCACGATCTGGAAGCCCACGCCGCAGAACGCGCCGAGCACGATGCCGTCGAGCACCCCGTGCACGCGCCCCCATGCGATCGCGACCACCAGGACCACGCCCGCGGCCTTCACGACCTCCTCGACCACCGGCGCGGCCAGCACCGGCGACCACCGCTCGGCCCACGCCGGGCCGTTCGCGGTGGCGAGCAGGCCGTGCATGGCGCGCGAGCCGAACAGGGACGTCATGACCGCTACCGTGGCGCCCCAGACGAGGCCGATCGCGAGTGCGGCGGCGGGGAGGGCGAGCCGGTCGGCGACGCGCCCGCGCAGCCACCAGAACGGGACCGCGAAGAGCGAGAAGAGGACCAGCGCGGTCGTGCCCGCGCGCGGGTAGGCGAGGGCGACCGGGAGGGTGTTGTACAGGAGCAGGATGCCCGACGCGCCGATGAGCAGCAGGGCCGTCCACTGCACGGGGGAGGCGGGGTCGATCCGCATGTCAGGCGGTCCCGAAGGACAGCTGGCCGATGAGCGCGTCGATTCTGTCCACAGTGGCCGAGTCTAGTGAGGCGCCCGTAGCGGTGACCTCAGCGCGGACCGTGTCGTGCACGAATGCGCACGCGAAGCCCGCGCCGGTCTCGGTCACGAAGCTGCGACCCGCGCCTTCAACGCCGTCCGCGGCGCAGTCGCGCGGTTCGGTGAGCTGGACGCCGGGCTGGACCTCGAGGAGCCGCGTCATCTCGTCGGCCAGGTACTCGGCGTCGAAGTCGTAGGGGCGGGCGACGGCGATGTCCACTTCCGCTTCGCCCACAAGGAATTCGACGCGGCCGGAACCGGGCTGGTAGTAGCCGGGGCGCATCCGGACCTCGTCGGGGGCGGTGAGGGTGACGCCGGAGAGGGTGAAGGTCTCGCCGCCCACATCGATCGTGGGGGAGACGGCCTTGTTCAGGAGCGGCACGGCGAGCGCGAAGGTGAGGACCACCGCTGCGACGGCGGTGGCGATGGCGAGGCTCTTCGTGGGAGTCACGGTTCAAGCGTGGCACGCGCTCCCCGGCGGCGCATCGGGAATGCCCGCGTACGGGAGGGCCGGGCGCGGCCGGTCGGTGCGGGGCGCGGCCGGTCGGTGCGGGGCGTGGCCTGTCCGGTGCGGGGAAGCGGGCCCTGAGGGAGGGCCCGCGTCCTCGATCGTCGGAATCCGCGGCGCCGACGTCCGCGGCTTCGATGGGGCATTGCGGGTTCACGGCTCGCATGCTTCGCCGTGGGTGGCCGGAAGGGTGGTCCGGCCTTGGTTCCTTCACCGTGCGGTCACGGCGCTACTTGCTGCTTGCCAGTGGCGGTGCCTGGTCGGTGGCACCTCCGCTGCTCGATACTGCGACTACTCCGCGGCGACGCGCTGAGCGGGGATGTCGCCGTTGATCAGGGCGCGGATCTCGGACTCGCGGTAGCGGCGGTGGCCGCCGAGGGTCCGGATCGCCGAGATCTTGCCGGCCTTCGCCCAACGGGTGACCGTCTTCGGGTCGACGCGGAACATCGCGGCGACTTCGGACGGGGTCAGCAGGGCCTCGGATTCCACCGGAAGGTTCAGCTCTGTCGTCATCGTTCTTCTCCTCCACAGACGGGCTACGAATCACCGGCGCCGAGCCTTGATTCGTTCCTTCTGCAATCGTCCGTCCTGTCGTAGATGTCCGACATAGGCCGAACGGCCGATTTTGCTTGGACATTCCGCTCGGTTCCCTCATCCGAGTGATCACTCCACATGCGAATGCCCTGGCAACGAGCTTGCCGTGCCGGTGCGTCCGAAGTCAGTTCAATCGCTCCGCGAGACGACGATCACGCCATCGGTCAACAAGGCGGGCATAGCAGTCCTGCGCCTCTTCCGGCTCAGAGGCACCGAGGTGGTCGAGGGCCTGCCAGGTGAGGTCGACCGAGTCCTCGGCCCGCAGCTCCTCGGGGTCCATGCGCGCGGCGAGGCCGCCGTAGTCGAGCTCCACGACCGAGTCGCGGTGGAAGCCGTCGAGCCAGTCGCCGGTCTCGGCGAGGGCCTCGGCCAGTTCGGCGCCCTCGCCGAACTCGGCCCGCACGAGGTTGCGGGCGACCACGAGCCCGGTGCGGGCCTTGGCGATCGGGGTGCGGTAGCGCAGTTGGGCGACGCCGCGCTGGATCACCAGCTCGCGGTCCTCGGGCCGCACGCACGCGAACCAGCGCAGCGGCACGGACCAGGACGCGACGTGCTCGTGGGCGTCGGCGGGCGCGTCGTGGCGGTCGGCGCCGTCGTCCAGGGCGACGACCTCGGCCGCGGAGGAGAGGAAGTCGGGCGGGAACAGCGCCTCGGCGACGGCCTCGGGGGTCAGGCGCCGCACCTCCAGTGCGGAGGCGGCGATCCGGTAGCGGAGGTTCCAGGGGCAGATGAGGGGGTCGGCGTCGCGGCCGCGGTCGATGACGTACGCGTCGCGTGCGAAGGAGGGGACGCCGCGCCAGGGCCACCCGATGCGCTCGTACAGTGCTTCGCGGCGCAGCTTCGGCCCTTCGAGGGGGTCGACCGCGCGGCCGGACGCGGCGTACGCACGCCAGTAGTCGGCGTCGACGAACGCCCCCGCCGGCTCGTAGACGCGCAGATAGGACGCGTTCGGTGCGTACACGAAGCGAATACTTCCATAGTCATATGCTGGTGGCGTAGGCATACCCGCGCTACGACACGAGTGTCGGCCGAGACCCGGCCGCCCCCTGGGTGGTGCCCGCAGCGACGGCGGCGCAGGGACACCCCCGCGAGAAGAACTGGAGAGCAAGCCATGAGCATCTTCGACGGCAGCGGCCACGAGCAGGTCGTGTTCTGCCACGACCCCGATTCGGGGCTGCGCGCGATCATCGCGATCTACTCCACCGCCCTCGGTCCGGCCCTCGGCGGCACCCGCTTCTACCCCTACGCCTCCGAGGAGGAGGCCCTCCAGGACGTGCTGCACCTCTCGGAGGGCATGGCCTACAAGAATGCGATCGCGGGGCTCGACCACGGCGGCGGCAAGGCCGTCATCTGGGGCGACCCGGCCACGGACAAGAGCGAGGCGCTGCTGCGCGCCTACGGCCGCTTCGTGGAGTCGCTGCACGGCCGCTACGTGACCGCCTGCGATGTGGGCACGTACGTCGAGGACATGGACCACGTCGCGCGCGAGACGCGGCACGTGAGCGGGCGCAGCCCGGAGGCCGGCGGGGCGGGGGACTCCTCGATCCTCACCGCGTTCGGCGTGTTCCAGGGGATGCGGGCCGCGGCCCAGCACCGGTGGGGCGCAGTGGACCTGGCCGGGCGCACTGTGGGCGTGGCCGGGCTCGGCAAGGTCGGGCGCCACCTCATCCCGCACCTGCTCGAGGCCGGGGCCGAGGTCGTCGCCTGCGACGTGAGCCAGGCCGCGATCGACTGGGCGAAGCACCACCACCCACAGGTGCGGATCGTCGCGGACGCCGACGAGCTCATCGCCTCGGGCATCCACATCTACGCGCCCTGCGCCCTCGGCGGGGTCCTCAACGAGCGGTCGCTGAAGACCCTCGACGCCGAGATCGTGTGCGGTGCGGCGAACAACCAGCTGGCCGAGGCGGGCGTCGCGGCCGAGCTCGACCGGGCCGGCATCCTGTACTGCCCCGACTACGTGGTCAACTCGGGCGGGGTCATCCAGGTCGCCGACGAGTACGACGGCGCGTTCGACTTCAAACGGGCCGAGCGGCGCACCGCCGGGATCTTCGCGACCACCTCGCGGATCCTGGAGCGGGCCAAGGGCGAGGGCACGACCCCCGTCGCCGCCGCGGACGCCATGGCCGAGGAGCGCATGGCCGCCGTCGGCCGCCTCCAGCGCGTAAGGCTCTTCAACTGAACGGGCGCTGAACCGGTTCCGGCAGTCCGGCGCCGATCAACCGGTTGCGGTCCCCCCGGCGCGCACCAGTGCGCGCCGGGGGGACTCGCAGTCACGAGACGTGGTCGGACGCCTCCGCAAAGCGAGAACGCGTCTCACGATTCGAGCGGTCGTTCGTCCCGGTCTGGTGGTCATCGCCGGTAATCTGTGGCACCCAACTCATGGGCCGGGATGCAGTCCTGCGCTCCAAGGTTGTACCGTAGGAGCCACGAAGAGATTGCAAGCATTCCGGGGCACCTTATTGGCTGCCCCGATGATTTCTGTGCGAGGGGGTCGAGCCAACATGGGGCGAGGCCGAGCTAAGGCGAAGCAGACCAAAGTGGCCCGCAAGCTCAAGTACCACACGCCTAACACCGACATCCGAGCGCTGGAGCGCGAACTCGGGGGCGGTCGTCAGGACGAGGTGGACATTGAGCCTCCTGAAAAGGAACCGGACCCTTACGCCGCTTACGCCGACGATCGGTACGACGGAGACGAAGACGAACTCCGTGAAGATGACTGGCTCCCGCCTAAGAAGCAGTTAGCCGGACGGCTCCGACGAGCCGACCAGGCGGGCCCTCCCGACCGTTACCGCAATCTCCATATCCAGTGAGCGCAGCCGCCTCGGCGACCCCTGCGCTCGACCCGAAGGTCCGCTCCCCCACGAGCCGGTCCCCAGGTGCTGGAGCAAAGACTTCGGATACCGGACCACGTGTTGAGTGTGGACGATTTCTGGGTCTGCAACTTCGGGATGCACAGCCAAAGAGCACGACAAGAAGAGGCGGCGCGACCAGTGGTCGCGCCGCCTCTTCGGCTGCTTTCGGGCGGTTACTGCTGCGGGGCCTGCGGCCACGGGTTCTGCTGGGTCCCCGGAGCGGGCTGCGGGGCCTGCGGCTGCACGGCGGGCTGCTGCCCGGTCGGGTAGCCCTGCGGCGCGGCGGGCGCCGGGCCGGCGGGCTGCGCGGCGGCGGCGGCCGAGCCGGGGACCATGACCGCACCGGCGGCGAACAGGCCGTAGGCGGCCACGAGGAAGAACGTGCCGATCCAGGCCGAAGGGTCGGAGGCGGAGTCGCCGTCGCCGAGCGCCAAGATCGTGTACAGGAGCTTCGCCAGGAAGAGCGTCGCACCGGCCACGGTGAGCGCCTTCCAGAGCATCCGCAGCTTCTCACCGGCGAACAGCGTCAAAGCGAACAGGGCGATGACGGCCACGAGGATCGAGAGGACCCCCGAGCTGAGTTCATCGTGCACGAAGCCGGAGAGCACCGTGCCGTCGCCGAACTCGTCGGAGCCGCCGGAGCTCGTGCCGGCGATGAGCCCGGCCAGGACCAGCGCGCCCAGGCCCGAGAGGCCGAGGATCGCGGGCATGGACGGCACGCCGAGCTTGTCGAACAGCGACGGGGCCGGGGGGGCGTAGGCCGCATACTGCTGCTGTGCCTGGTACTGCGCCTGCGGCGAGGCGTAGGGCGCCTGGGGGTACGCCTGCTGTTGGGGCTGGCCGGAGGTCGGCTGCTGCGGATACCCCGCACCTTGTTGCTGTTCACTCATGTCCTCATCATGCCTTGAGCGGGCAAATGGACGCACCCGGGTTGCGAAACGCGGACGCAGCGCGGCCGAGACGGTCGACGCGGGGCGCGACCCGGTCCGGTCGCTTTCGATCACGCGGCCCAGCAGTGCGATCCGGATTCGCGGGCCCCAACCGCAGCGCCGCACACGCTCGAACCCGTAGGCTGGAAGCATGTCGCAACGTCTCCGTCCCGTTTCGCCTATTTGGGTGGCAGGCCGTCCGCAGCACGGCGAGGAGGAGTTCTTCGTCACCCACCCCTACGACGAGTCCCCTGTGGGCGCCACCTCGTGGGCGACCGCCGGGCAGGTGGAGGCCGCCGTGGCCGCCGCCTCCGGAGCCGCGCGCGAATGCGCGTCCCTGCCCGCGCATGTGCGGGCCGAGGCCCTCGAACACGTGCGCCGCCGCCTCGACGAGGAGGCCGAGACCTGCGCGGAGCTCATCACCGCCGAATCGGGCAAGCCGATCGCGTGGGCGCGCGTCGAAGTGCGGCGCGCGGTCTCCACGTTCCGGTGGGCCGCCGAAGAGGCCCGGCGGTTCGTCGGCGACGTGCAGCGGCTCGACACGGACGCGGCCGCCGAAGGCCGGATGGCGCTCGTACGACGCTTCCCGCGCGGGCCCGTGCTCGGCATCTCCCCGTTCAACTTCCCGCTCAACCTGGTCGCGCACAAGGTCGCCCCGGCCATCGCCGCCGGCTGCCCGATCGTCGTCAAGCCCGCCCCCGCGACCCCGCTCTCCGCGCTCCACCTCGGGGCCCTGTTCTCCGAGACGGACCTGCCGCCCGCGATGCTCTCCGTCCTGCCGGTCCCGAACCACCGGGCCGAGCAGCTCGTGGACGACCCGCGCCTGCCGGTCGTCTCGTTCACCGGCTCCGGGCCCGTGGGCAAGCAGATACTGCGCCGCATCCCCGACAAGCACGTGACCCTCGAACTCGGCGGCAACGCCGCAGTCCTCGTCTGCGCCGACTACCCGAAGCGGGACTGGGCGGCCGAGCGGATCGCGATGTTCGGGAACTACCAGGCCGGGCAGTCGTGCATCGCCGTGCAGCGCGTGTTCATCGAGGCGCCCGCCTACGCGGACATGGCCGCCCGCATCACCGAGCAGGTCAAGGCCCTGCCGTCGGGCGACCCGAACGACCCCTCGTGCAAGGTCGGGCCGCTCATCAGCGCCGAGGCGGCCGAGCGCGTCCAGGCGTGGATCGAGGAGGCCGTCGACGAAGGCGCGAAGGTCCTGTGCGGCGGCACCCCGCGCGAAGGCTCGCTCATCGAGCCCACCGTGCTCGCGAACGTGCGCCCGGACGCGAAGGTCCTGCGCGAGGAGGTCTTCGGGCCGGTGCTCGTGCTCGCCAGCGTCGACGGCTTCGAAGACGGGCTCAACGCCGTGAACGACTCGCGCTACGGGCTGCAGGCCGGGGTCTTCACCGAGAACCTGCCGCAGGCGATGCTCGCCCACCGCACCCTCGACATGGGCGGCGTCATCATCGGCGACGTGCCCTCGTTCCGGGCCGACCAGATGCCGTACGGCGGGGTCAAGGGCTCAGGGGTAGGGCGCGAGGGCGTTCGGTCGGCCATGGAGGACTACACGGTCGAACGCGTGCTCGTCCTTCCGGACACTCTTTGAGCCGCTGATTCGGGCGGCCGGGCACCGGCGGCCACGGCCGGGCCCGAAACCGCCGCCGGGGGCTGGACCTCGCACCGGTGACGTGCGGGTCCGTTCGGCCACAGGGGTCGCCGCTGAGCTGCGACATTCCTTACTCGTCGCCGACCCCGAATCGGCGGAAGGTTGACAAGCCCCTATAGCGTGGCAACATGACTGTCCCTCCGAACTACGGTCCTCCCCCGGAGCAGCCGCAGACCCCCGGCTACGGATACCAGTCGCCCTACAGCGGCGGCCAGAACCCGTACGGCAGCCAGCCGCAGCAGCCGTCCTACGGCGCCGGCGGCGGACAGCCGCCCTACAGCGGCGGCGGAGGGCAGCCCCCGCACGGCCAGGACCCCGGCTCCCCCTACGGCGGGCAGTTCCTCCCGCCCGAACCGCCGAAGCGCAACCTCGGGCTCATCGGCAGCATCGTCGTCGGCGTCACCGTCCTCGTGCTCGGCGCCGTCCTCCTCGTCACGATGAACTTCCAGGACAAGAAGGACGACGACACGGCCGAAGGCGGCGGCGACACCACCCCGTCCGCCTCCGAGAACGACAACACCCCCGACACGGACGCGACCACGCCCGCCGAGGAGACCGGTTCCGAGGTCGGCAAGTGCCTCCCGTACGAGTCGGACGTCGACGGCAGCGGCCTCGGGCCGCTCGTCGAATGCTCCGACGCCACGGCGTTCTGGGAGATCACCGCCCAGTCCTACGACGTCGCCGACATCGCCGTGGACGAGGAGGGCAACATCATCGACACCGCGCCGGTCTACGCCATGTGCGGCGACGGCTGGGGCACCAACGTCCTCGGCGAGGCCTGGACGAAGTTCGACTACGTCTACCTCCCCGGCAACCTCGACTCGCTCTACTGCCTCAAGGCCGTCGGCAACCCCGACCCCGAAGAGCCCGGCCACATGCCGATCATGCCCGACATCGGCGACTGCTTCGACGACAGCACCAGCTGGTGGTCCGTCGACTGCAGCTCCGACCTGGCGCTCTACACCGTCGTCGACACCATCATGTTCGACGAGCCCGTCGCCGACATGAGCGACGAGGACGCCGAAGCGCAGGGCACGAACTGCGGCACCGACTGGTACTGGGAGATGATCGACGGCGAGGGCCGCACCTACGGCATCCTCTGCGGCAACGACGTCTAGACACAGCGCAGCGGGGCGGCCGGTCGGCCGCCCCGCTGCTTGCTGCACTGATGTTCACTGCGCTGAGCGCTCACTGCGCCCGCCGGGTACGGGAACGGCGGCGCGAACCCCTCGAACGCGCCGCCGTAGGTACCCGTTCCGGCCTAGCCGAAGCGGCCGGTGATGTAGTCCTCGGTGCGCGAGTCGGACGGATTCGAGAACAGGCGCTGGGTCTCGTCGAACTCGACGAGGAAGCCGTAGCGCTCGCCCGCGTCGTCGACCGCCGCGGAGAAGAACGCCGTCGAGTCGGAGACGCGCGCGGCCTGCTGCATGTTGTGCGTGACGATCACGATCGTGTAGTCGCGCACCAGCTCGCTCATGAGCTCCTCGATGCGAGCGGTCGCGATCGGGTCGAGCGCCGAGCACGGCTCGTCCATCAGCAGGACCTCCGGCTGCACGGCGATCGCGCGGGCGATGCACAGGCGCTGCTGCTGCCCGCCCGAGAGCGCCAGGGCGCTCTTCTTGAGGTTGTCCTTGACCTCGTCCCACAGCGCGGCACCGCGGAGCGCCTGCTCGACGCGGTCGGCCAGGTTGTCCTTCATGCCGTTGATCCGCAGGCCGTACGCGACGTTGTCGAAGATCGACTTCGGGAACGGGTTGGCCTTCTGGAACACCATGCCGATGTGGCGGCGGACCGCGATCGGGTCGACGCCCGAGGCGTAGATGTCCTGGCCGTGGAAGGAGATGCTCCCGGTGACCTTCGCGCCCGGGATGAGGTCGTTCATGCGGTTGATCGAGCGCAGCACCGTGGACTTGCCGCAGCCGGAAGGACCGATCATCGCGGTGATCTGGTTGCGCGCGACGGGCAGGGAGACGCCGCGGACCGCGTGCGCCTTGCCGTAGTGGATGTCGACGCCCTTGATGTCGATGACCGTCTCGGTCTGCGTGGGGGTGCCGACGCGTCCCTGCGGGGCGAGGCCCGTCAGAGGCGCCTTGGCGCGGGTACCAGTCTCGTTCACGGTCACGCGAACTCCTATCACCGAATGTCAACCGCCGTTAACGTGTTCTGTCCTCATGGAACGCCATGGAGGTGCACGCAGGTGAACGTGAAGGTGAACTGAGAGTGAATGCAGTGCGGGCCCGGTCGCAACCGTCCAGATAACGTTCAAATACGGCGCTGAACGGCCGGAACGGGCGGATCAGGCGTGTTCGGGCGGCAGCAGCTCGTCGTTCGGGTAGCCGCCGAGCAGGTCGTCGGAGGCGGTGAGCGTGAACTCCTCCGCGACCCCGACCTGGCCGAGGTCCACCGAACCGGCCACGTCCCCGTCCTCGGCGAGCTCCATGAGCATCCCGCGGATCACCGGGGCCGGGACGCCCGCGTCCTCCGCGAGCGCCGCCAGACTCACCTGCACGGTGGCCGACTTCGCGCCGCCGGGCAGGGTGAAGCGCCCTTCCTCGTCGAACTCGTAGTCGATCCCGCCGACGCGGCGGATCGCGATCGCAGTGAGCTCCTCGAGGTCCCCGCGCTGGTCGGCGGCCTCCTCGATCGCCTCGACCTTGTCGAACGCGAGCACGTCGAACGGGTTGATGTACAGCAGCGGCGCGACGTACAGCTTCCCCTCGCGCATCTCGGAGCGGTACAGGCCCAAGGCGAGGAGGAACTCCAGCAGGTCGCGCACGGTGTGCGGCACGGGCAGGCCCGCGCGGCGGCAGTGGGTGGTGAAGGTGTCGATGCGCTCGCTGCGCTCGGCGGTGGCCCGGTCGTACTCCTCGCGGGCCTCCTTCTCGATGACCTCCTGGGACGCGCCCAGGTGGTGCTCGGAGGCTTCGGCGATCCAGTCGTCGACGTCGCCCGGGTCGCACCAGACGGGTTCGTTCCAGATGTCGTCCTCGGGGAAGGCGTCCGCCCACCAGCTCGCGGGGAACGGATTCACGGAAGGAACAGTGCGGAACAACTCGATGCTGCACGGCATGATGCGGATCCACGCGGGGTGCATCGGGGCTTGGACGGGGCCGGACTCGTCGCCGAAGGGCCTCTCGAAAGATTCCACCCATCGACGGTATCAGCGCGGTGCGACGCCGCCGCGCCGCTGGGGCGCGACTTCGCTTTCAGCGTACTGGTGCGGAGGGGCCGTCCCGGCGCGGTGACGCCAGGAGTCGCTCAGTGCCCGTTGCGTGCCCGATTGCGGCGTGCTCGCGCGAGCGTGCGGCGCCGGGACGGCCCTCGCTAGCCGTTCAGGCGGGTGAGGTCGGGCTCGAAGTCGGCGAGGCTGCCGGCGTACTCGGGGGTGAGGTACTCGAGGGTGCGGACCTGCTGCTCCAGCAGCTTGCCCACGGTGACGATCTGATCGGCGGCGTTGAGCACCAGCCAGTGCTCGTACTCGGAGTAGCGTTCTTCCACCGGCGCCAAGGTCACAGCGGTTTCCTCCCTGATAGGACGTGCATCGAGTGCGATCCGAACAACGTAATGCGCAATGAGCGAAGCACGGATTCATGACACGCGACGGGCAGGCGAAATACCTGCTGCCGCAGCAGATCACACCCGTCCGGGGGTCAGGCGCGGAGCACTAGGCGCAGTGTCGAGACGCCGTCCTCGGCGATCGCCACGGGCACGCCCCAGTCCTGGCGGGTGAGGTGGCACGCGGGGTGCTCGGCCTCGGCGTCGCAGGTCGCGGCCTGGGCGACCACCTGCAGGACGCCCTGTTCGATGCCGTCCGCGAGCACGAGGTCGCGGCCGAGCTCCTCGCCCTTGCCCGCGCCCGCGGCGAGGAGCTGGGGCGGGTCGGCCGAGACGGTGACCTGGATCGGGGAGCCGAAGGTGTAGTCGAGCTTCTGGCCCGCGGCCGGCGCGAACAGCACTTCGAGGCGCAGTGCGCCGGGGGCGACCTTGGTGCGCTTGCGGGTGACGCGGTGGTGTTGCCCGGAGACGGCGGCCTCGCCGAGGTCGGGGGCGGTGAGGCGGTGGGCGGCCGATTCGACCACCCAGACCGTTCCGTCCAGGACGAGCACGTCGCTGGGCTCGGCGAGGCCCGCGGCGAGCGTGGACACGGTCGCGGTCTGCGGGTCGTAGGCCCGCAGCGCGCCGTTGTAGGTGTCGGCGACGGCGATGCGCCCGTCGGGGAGCGCGGCGAGGCCGAGCGGGTGCTGCATGAGGGCGTCCGCGGCGGGGCCGTCCACGTGCCCGAAGTCGAAGAGCCCCTGGCCGACCGCGGTGTGCATCGTCCCGTTCTCGACGTAGCGGAGGGCGGAGGTCTCGGAGTCGACGAGCCAGAGCCGGTCGCCGGCGGCGGCGAGGCCGGAGGGCTGGGCCATCCAGACCTGCTCCAGCGCGCCGTCTTTGAGGCTCTCGACGGTGGTGCCGGCGTAGACGCCCGCGGTGCGGGCGAGCGGGTCGAAGTACCAGAGCTGGTGGATCCCGGCCATGGCGACGACCAGCTTGTCCTCGAACCAGGCGAGGTCCCAGGGGGAGGAGAGGTCGACGTCGAGGGCGGCCGTGGTGCCGTTGTCCATGCGCCACTGCCTGCCGGTCCCGGCGACGGTGGTGACCGCCCCGTCGGCGAGGCGGACGCCGCGCAGGAGGTGGTTCACGGTGTCGGCGACGACGAGGTCGTACCCGGCCTCGGCCGCGACCGCGGCGGGCAGGAGCGCGAGGCCCTGGGGTTCGTTGAACTGCGGTTCGACGCCGTCGGCGCTGCCGCGCGTCCCGGTGCCGATGGCCTGGACGACCGTTTCGAGATCCGGCGCGAGGCGGACGAGGCGGTGGCGGGCCGAGTCGGCGACGAGCACGTCGCCGCCGGGCAGCTCGATCGCCTTGCCGGGGAAGCGGAGCAGGGTCTCGGCGGGCGGGGCGGCCACGTACGGGCTGCCTTCGGGTTCGAGGGTGCCGCGGGCGGTGTGGGTCGCGACGAGGTCGCCGATGATCGCGTCGAGGGCCTCCACGTGGCCTTCACCGGCCATGGTGGACACGACGTAGCCCTCGGGGTCGATGACGACGAGGGTGGGCCACGCGCGGGCGGCGTAGGCGTCCCAGGTCTTGAGGTCGGGGTCGTCGAGGACGGGGTGCTCGACGCCGTAGCGCTCGACGGCCGCGGCGAGGGCCTGCGGGTCGCGCTCGTGCTCGAACTTCGGGGAGTGGACGCCGATGATGACGAGCGCGTCGCCGTACCGCTCCTCGAGCGGGCGGAGCTCGTCGAGGACGTGCAGGCAGTTGATGCAGCAGAAGGTCCAGAAGTCGAGGACCGCGACCTTGCCGCGGAGGCTCTGGAGGTCGAGGCTCCGGCCGCCGGTGTTGAGCCAGCCGCGGCCGACGAGTTCGGCGGCGCGGACGCGGGACTGGGCTTTCGGCTGCGCGGCGCTCGCCTTCGGTGCGGCGGTGCCGGATGCGCTGGAAGCGGTGCCCTGGTCCATCGGGCGAGCGTAGCTCGACCGGGGTGCGAGGGACTGGCGTGACGCCCGGATTTGAAGCGGCCTCACATTACGAATCGGGCCGACGGGGTCACCCCGTCGGCCCGGAAATCGTGTCGTACCCCCGGCGTATTTTTGTGCCAGGGGTCCCTTAGACCGGATTTATCGTGATTTAACGGTCCATCGGGCGTTCTGTCCTAAGAAGCTTCGTCGGTCGGCTCGCCGCCGCCCTCGCCTTCGGCGGGGGCGCCGAGGAGGGACAGGCAGTAGACGTCCTCGCCGACGGTGAGGGTCTCGCGGCCCGCGTCGGCGCATTCCTGGCCATCGCTGACCTTCTGCACGATCTCGTAGTCCTCGCCGTTCGTGGCGTCGGCGCATTCGATGGCCTCGGCCTGGTCGCCGCTCGTGTGGCGGACGCAGCCGCCCTCCTCGAACGTCGGCGGAGCGAGCACCAGGAACCACACGGCCACGGCGGCCCCGGCCAGGACCAGCACGCCGACGATCGCCAGGATCGGGATCATCACCTTGTTCTTCGAGCCGCCGCTCTGCGGCGGCGGCGTCGCGAACTGCCCGGGCGGGACCGAGCCGGGCGGCATGCCCGGCTGCGAGTACGGTCCGGCCTGCGGCTGCGACTGGTTCGGGTCGTAGCCCGAGCCCATCGCGGGCGGCGGTTCGCTGTACGGGTTGTGCGCGCCGATGATGAGCTTCTGCGTGTCGTCCGACTGCGCCGACGGCTGCGGAGCGGCCGGCGGCGGGGCCTGGTAGGCCGACTGCGGCTGCGCGTACGGGTTGGCCGGCGGCGGGGGCTGCATCGCGTTCGGCTGCTGGTACGGGCTCGGCGCCGGGGCCGGCGCGGGAGCCTGCTGGGCGGCGTTCGGGTCGGCCAGCGGGTTCGGCGGCGGCGAAGGCCACGCCGAGGCGGGCGACTGCGCGGCCTGCTCGCCGTACGGTGCGGGCGCGTTGAAGCCCGAGGCGCCTTGGGGCGGCAGCACCTGCGTGCGCTCCTCGTACGGGTCCGCGGCCGGAGCGGGCGGCGCCGCGGGGGAGGACGGCTGCGAGGGGCCCAGGCGCAGGATCTGCGTGCCGTCGTCATCGAACTGGGCACCGCCGGATTGCGGGCTGTCAGACTGAGGACGGTCGAACTGCGGTGCCGACGGGGTCGCCTGCGCGGCAGGCGGTTCCGGGGTGGCGGGGGCGATCTGCTCGGGCGCATTGTCCGCGGCGGGAGCGGCCGGGATGTCGATGCTGATCGACCCGGAGGTCGGGATGGCCTGCGTGGCACCGTCGTCGACCGACGGGGCTTCAGGGGCCGCCTGCGGCGCTTCGGGTTCCGGCGCGGGAGCCGGCGTGTCGGCGGCGGGAGCGGCCGGGATCTCGGCGTCCGCGAGCGCGGACGTCGGCATGGCCTCGGTGGCGCCCTCGTCGATCGAAGGGGCCGCGGGGGCTTCGTGAGCGGCGGGTTCGGCCGGTGCCGGGGGTTCGGGAGCGGCTTCGGCCGGTGCCGGCGGTTCCGGAGCGGCTTCGGCGGCGGGGGCTGCGGGCGTCTCGGCGGGAGCGGTCTCCTCGGCCCGGGGCGCGGTCTCGGCCTCGCCCTCGTCGGCAGCGGGGCTCTCGGGTGCGGCGCCCGCGGTGTCGTCGGCGGTCACCGGTCCGGGGGTCGCCTGGGCGTCGGTCTCGGGGACCGGCCCGGCGGCGTTCTGGTCTTCGCTGCCCTCGCCCTTTTCAGGCGGGTTGCCTTGCTCGGAGGTCACGGCTGCTCCTCAATGCTGCTTCCGGCCTGGCGTCTTGGGGGCACGCCAGACGCGTCACACGGTACCGCAGCGGCGCTCGCAGTCACTCGACAGGGTTACTGAGCGGGCGTGCGTGGGCGGGGAGGAAGCGGGCCTCGCGAAAGGACGGCCGCAGGGAGGGCTCGGGAGTGGAGGGTACGGAAAAGGCCGGGTGCCGGCGGTTGCCCACCCCTCATGGCAATCGCGGCACCCGGCCGGTGTGAGAACCCCCTGGAGAGGGTCTCAATGGTGCGGGGAACTCGGCGCTGTCCGCCGCACCAATGGGAGGAGATAAAGTTCGCGGCCCCAGTTGCCTGAAGCGGTCGGAAGCTTCGAAGATATGTTTCCCCGTTGTTTCCGTGCCTCAATTACAACACCGAACACCGGGATCTGCCAACGATTCATCGGTGCCCTTGATCACGTCCAGGCGAGCAGTGTTTCCCCAGGGTGCTGCAGGAACGAGCCGACGTCGGCGAGGAACTGCGAACCGAGTTCCCCGTCGATGAGCCGGTGGTCGAAGGACAGTCCGAGCGTGGTCACCTGGCGGACGGCGATCGCGCCCTCGTGCACCCACGGCTGCGGCCGGACGGCGCCGAACACGAGGATCGCCGACTCCCCCGGAGGGAGGATCGGGGTGCCCGTGTCGATGCCGAAGACGCCGACGTTGGTGATCGAGATGGTCCCGCCCGACATGTCGGCGGGCGAGGTCTTCCCCTCGCGGGCGGTGCGCGCCAGCGCGGTGAGGGCCTCGGCGAGTTCGACCAGGCTCAGGTCCTGGGCGGCCTTGACGTTCGGGACGACCAGGCCGCGCGGGGTGGCGGCGGCGATGCCGAGGTTGACGTCGTGCTTGACGACGATCTCCTGGGCCGCTTCGTCCCACTGGGCGTTGATCATCGGGTGGCGGCGGGCGGCCAGGAGGACCGCTTTGGCCACGAACAGCAGGGGTGTGACCTTGACGTCGGCGAACTCCTTGCGGCCCTTGAACTCCTTGACGGTGTCCATCATGCCGGTGACGTCGCAGGTGAGGAACACCGTGGCGTGCGGCGCGGTGAACGCGGAGGCGACCATGTTCTGCGCCGTGAGCTTGCGGACGCCCTTGATGGGGATGCGCTGGTCCTCAGCCGAGGCGGTGGTCTTCGCCGGTGCGGCGGCCACCGCGGGGGCGCTGACTGCCGCTTCGACGTCGGCCCTGGAGACCGTGCCGTTCGGCCCGGTGGGGACGAGTGAGGCGAGGTCGATGCCGAGGTCCTTGGCGAGCTTGCGCACCGGGGGCTTGGCGAGCACCGGTCCGGACGGTGCCGCGGGGGCTGCCGGGGCGGGTGCGGGAGGCGCGACCGGCGCAGGTGCCGGTTCGGGAGCCTCTGCCGATTTGCGGCTCGCAAGCGCCGCCGAGGGGGCCTCTGGTGCCTCGCCGGAGCGGCGCTTGCGTCGCTTCGAGCCGGCTTCGCGCGCGCCGTACCCCACGAGGTTCGGTGTGCGCTCGTCCTTCTTCTTCTCGGGCGGGGGCGCTACGGCGCCTTCGACCTCGAAGCTCGCGAGCGGCTTGCCGACGTCGATGGTCTCGCCCGCTGCGGCGTGGTGCTCGGCGAGCACCCCGTCGTAGGGGCTGGGCACCTCGACGAGGGCCTTGGCGGTCTCGACCTCCACGAACGGCTGGTTGAGCTTGACTTCGCCGCCCGGCTCCACGAGCCATGCGGCGACCTCGCCCTCGGTGAGTCCCTCACCGAGGTCGGGCAGGTTGAACGTGATCCTCTGACCCATGTCCGCTCCTCAGTACTCGAGGGACCGGTCGACTGCGTCGAGCACCCGGTCCAAGTTCGGAAGGTAGTCGTCTTCGAGGCGGCTCGCCGGATAAGGGACGTCATAGCCGGTCACCCGAAGAACGGGGGACTCCAGGGAGTAGAAGCACTCCTCGGATACTCGGGCGGCGACTTCGGCGCCGAGGCCGATGTTGCCGGGGGCCTCGTGGACGACGACGGCGCGGCCGGTCTTGCGGACCGAGGCGAACAGCGGCTCCCAGTCGATCGGGGAGAGCGAGCGCAGGTCGATGACCTCGAGGTCCAGGCCCTCTTCGGCCGCCGCGGCGGCGGCGTTCGCCGCCACGTCCACGGTGGGGCCGTACGCGATGAGGGTCGCGGTGCGGCCTTCGCGGAGGGTGCGGGCGCGGTAGAGCTCGAGTTCGGACCGCTCGGTGTCGACGTCGCCTTTGGCCTGGTAGCGGCGTTTGGGTTCGAAGAAGATCACCGGGTCGTCGCCGGCGGCGGCCTGCTGGATCATCCAGTAGGCGTCGTTCGGGTTCGCGCAGGTGACGACCTTGAGGCCGGCGGTGTGCGCGAAGTACGCCTCGGGGGATTCCGAGTGGTGCTCGATCGCGCCGATGCCGCCGCCGTAGGGGATGCGCACGACCACGGGCAGGCGCACGCGCCCGCCGGAGCGGTTCGGGATCTTGGCGAGCTGGGAGACGAGCTGGTCGAACGCGGGGTAGACGAAGCCGTCGAACTGGATCTCGCAGATCGGCCGGTAGCCGCGCATCGCGAGGCCGATCGCGGTGCCGATGATGCCGGACTCCGCGAGCGGGGTGTCGATGATGCGCTCGGACCCGAAGTCCTTCTGCAGGCCGTCGGTGACGCGGAAGACGCCGCCGAGGCGGCCCACGTCCTCGCCCATGACGAGCGACTTCGGCTGGACTTCGAGCACGCGGCGCAGGCCCTCGTTGAGCGCCTTCACCATGGTCATCGTCGTCATCGGACCTCGCTCCCCTCGGTGGCGTCGTCGTTGGCGGCATCGTCGAGGGAGGCCTGGAATTCGAGGGCCTCCGCGCGCTGGGCCGCGATGCCCGGCGGCATCTCGGCGTAGACGTTGTCGAACATCTCGGCGACCTCCGGGTCGGTCAGCGCCATCACGCGGGCGCGCAGCTCGCGGACGAGTTCGCCCGCCTCGGTGTCGATGGCGGCGAAGTACGCCTCGTCGGCAAGGCCCTCGGCGTCCAGCCACTTGCGGTAGCGGACGATCGGGTCCTTCGCGCGCCAGAAGTCCAGTTCGGCCGCGTCGCGGTAGCGGGTGGCGTCGTCGGACGTGGTGTGGGGCTGCATCCGGTAGGTGTAGGCCTCCACGAGGCTCGGGCCCTCGCCGCGGCGGGCGCGGTCGAGCGCCCACTTCGTGACGGCGTAGGTCGCGAGGACGTCGTTGCCGTCGACCAGGACCCCGGGGACGCCGAAGCCCTCGGCGCGGCGGTACGGCGGCAGCCGGAACTGGCGGGCGTTCGTCTCCGAGATGGCGTACTGGTTGTTCTGGCAGAACAGCACCAGCGGGGAGTTGAACACCCCGGCCCAGATGAGCGCCTCGTTGAAGTCGCCTTCGCTGGTCGCGCCGTCGCCGTGGTAGACCACGACGGCCTCGCCGTCCTCGTTGCCGACCGCGCCGTCCATGGCGATGCCCATGGCGTAGCCGGCGGCGTGCAGGGTCTGGGAGGCGATCACGATCGCGTACATGTTGAAGCGGTCGGCGGCGACGTCGCGCCCGCCGAGGTCGGTCCCGCGGAAGAGCGCGAACGACGAGATGAGGTCGACGCCGCGCGCCCACTGGACGCCGAGTTCCCGGTAGGCCGGGAAGACCGTGTCCTGGGGTTTGAGGGCCCGGCCGGAGCCGACCTGGGCGGCCTCCTGGCCGAGGAGGCTCGGCCAGAGGCCGAGCTGGCCCTGGCGCTGCAGGGCGGTGCCCTGGGCGTCGAGTTCGCGGGTGATGACGAGGTCGCGGTAGAGGCCGCGGTACTCGTCGTCGGTGAGGGAGAGGTCGTAGTCGGGATGCTTGACGCGCTGACCCTCCGGAGTCAGCAGTTGCACGAACGCTGGTTCGTTCGTTGAGGCGGGTTTCGGACGGCTCTTGGCCGTCTTCTTGGCAGGACGCTGTGTGTCGCCCATGTATGCCTCCTCATATTCGTATTCCGGTGTATCCAAGCATCCCAAAGTCTTGGGTGGTGCGCGCCATAGCCGCCGCCCCATTACTATTCGAGGCGGAAGACTGACGCAGAGTAGTGATCGGTCGAGCCATCGACATCATCGGTCCTGAACGGCCGTTTCGTCGCACGGGGGTGGCGGGAAGGAGCGCGCGTTGCGCGGCAGAGGCAACGACCAGGGGGGACGCTGGCCGGTGGGCATCTGGTTCGCCATGGTCGGCGTGAGCGCCGGGACCGTGGCGTCCTTCTCCCTCATCGGGTGGACCTTCGCGAGGGACCTCTACGGCGGCGGCGACGGCGCCGAACCGCTCGACTACGAACCGCAGACCGTGGTCATCGAGGCCGATGAGCTGCCCGATCCCGCGGGCGGCGCCGGCGGCGACGGACCGGTCGGCCCCGCCGATCCCGACCCCGGCGCCGAGCCGCAGATCGGCATCAGCGCGGCCGAACCCCGGGCCGAACGGCTCCAGGACGCCGAGGTCGAAGCGTTCGAGCCCCCTGAAGTGCCCCAAGACGATCCCGCCCCCGAGGCGAGCGCGCCGCCGCAGCTTGTCCCGGTCGGCGAGGACGAATGCGGCCGCGATGAGGCAGACGAACCCGATGGGCCGCAATGGGACGGCGGCTGGGAGGAACACTGGGACTGTGGCTGGGACAGCGGTCACGGCCGGGACGACGACGATGACGATGACGATGAGCGCGACGACGACCACGGCGACCGCGCGCGCGGCGACTACGAGCTGCCCGAGATCGAACTGGACATCGAATTCGACGATTCCTCCATCGACCTGGAGCTCGAACTCGAATCCGCCTCGCCGGCCGCCGCCGACGACCCCGAATCCGCCCCTGACCTCGCGTCGGACCACGAATCCGGTCCCGCGCCCGGCACCGAGAACTGAAGTCCGCTCACTGAGCCCGACTCGCCCGAAGGAGTGAGTTGTGGGGAAGGCCACCTCGTAGCCGTAACTTGCATATGCGGATTGCCGTTACTCCTTCCGAGAGCGCGTCGCAGTGACGAACGCACACGGATTTCTGTGGGGTACAAGCATATGGACCTTTTCTCCCGCACGATGCTCGCCTGCTCGGCCGAGGCGGGCCTGACCTCGACGGCACTGACCCGGCACGTCTCCCTCCTGCGCCGCAACATCGGCTCCGGAGACCAGGTGTCCCTCCTCAGCCGCTGCGTCGGCTCCGACGGACTCGGCAGCGGCGACCACGTCCTCATGCTCACCGGCGAGCGCATGGTCGTCACCCGCCAGTCGCGGCTCCTCGGCCGCGTCCGCCTCTGCCTCGACGCACCCGTCGCCGCCATCGAGAACCTCCGCTGGTCGGCCGACCCCGCCGGACCCGGCGTCGAACTCAACTTCACCGTCCTCGAAGGACCCGGCGCCACCGAGCCGCACCGCTGGCACTTCTGGCTGCCCGCGACCCACGCCAAGCGGGTCTGGCGCATCGACGCCCTGCTCGCGCGCGCTTTCCGCCGTCCCAAGGCCGACGCGCGGCCCGCGGCCGACCGTCTCGCCACTTCGTCGGTGTTCGCCGACCTCGACCTGGTCGAGGACACGGCTGCCCTGGAGCGCACCGAGGACACCGTCTCGCTCGTGAGGACCGCACTCGTGCGGACCGCCCTGGCCGAGGTGATGCCGGTCGGCGCCGTCCACCCCACGAGCCCGTTCCCCGCCCCGAACCCCCGCTTCACCGCCACACCGGAGCGCCTCCAGCGGACTTCGCAGCGCTCGTTCCTGCCGCCCGTGGTCGCGGCCGACGAGCTTCCCGTGCGCGACACCGCGATCAACGCGAACCGGCCGCGCCTCGCGCCGACCCGGCCCGCCGGCTTCCAGCCGACGGGCCGGGAGACCACCATGGCCGCCGCGTGAACCCCTGCTGAGATCCGGATGCGGGCGGCGCGGGCGACTCGCACGCCCCGGCAGGACGCGGCTCGCATCCTCGACTTGATCCCCCCGAAGTCCGAGGGGCCGGTGAACCAGCGCTTGCTGGCTCACCGGCCCCTCGGTCGGTTCTCGGCGTTACGGCCCGGTCGTCACTGGCGCAGTTCGGCAGTGCAGCACTTGACGGAGCCGCCGCCCTTCTTGAGCTCGGAGAGGTCGACCGGGACGGTCTCGTACCCGGCGTCGCGCAGCTTCTTGGCGAAACCGGTGGCCTCGGCGTTGATCACGACGTTGCGGCCGTCCGAGACGAAGTTCAGACCGAACCCGGCGGCGTCCTCGGCGTCGGCGATCACCGCGTCGGGGAAGAGCCGTTCGAGCAGCAGGCGGCTGCCCGGGGCGAAGGCCTCGGGGTAGTAGGCGATGCGCTCGTCGTCGAGGGGCGCGAGCGCGGTGTCGAGGTGGTAGTAGCGCGGGTCGACCAGGCGCAGCGAGACGACGGGGCGGCCGAACACGTCGGCGGCCTCGGCGTGGGCGCGGGCGTCCGTGCGGAAGCCCCAGCCGGCGAGGATGAGTTCGCGGGCGGGCAGGTAGGTGAAGTCGCCTTCGCCCTCGTTGATGAACTCGGGCTCGGCGAAGGTCCAACCGGAGGTGCGGTACCACTTCTCGTGGGCGTCGGCCTCGGGGCGGCGTTCGGGGTGGCGGAAGCTCGCGCCGTAGGCGATGCCGTCGACGACGAAGGCGCCGTTGGCGGAGTAGACCATGTCGGGGAGGCCCGGCTCGGGCTCGATGGTGATGACCTCGTGGCCGAGGGCGGTGTAGGCGTCGGCCAGGGCTTCCCACTGGGCGCAGGCGAGCGTGGCGTCGACGGGGGCGGTCGTGTCCATCCAAGGGTTGATGGCGTACTCGACCGCGTAGTAGGCGGGGCGGCACATGAGGTACGTGCGGCGGCCGGGCGACCGGGTCGCGGGCGCCGCGGCAGGTGAAGAACGGTGTTTCTCCATGGCGCGAGTTTAGACAGCCCGAAGCCCCCGCACACCACCCGCGGGCCCAGGACACACCGGAGTGTGACCAACACGCCTCACCAGGCACGTCGCAGCGGCCGAGGCGGCAGCTCCAGCGGCGGCTGCGCCGCCGCCTCGGCGCCCGGGCGGTCTTGCCGGGCGGGGGTCTCGGATCGCTTGCCTGACGGTCGCTTCAGAGCGCTCGGTCGGTGCGCATCGCTGCGGCTGCGCTACCGCCGATGCGCCTCGGGGTGCTTGCCTGCGATGAGCGCGGGAGATTCTGATCGTGGACATTTCGGGCCCCTCGCCAAGGTTCCCGGCGGGCTT
>NZ_JBFADC010000003.1:391096-443132 GCF_040641195.1 Glycomyces sp. NPDC021274
TTCGGGCTTCGGGCTTCGGGCTTCGGGCTTCGGGCTTCGGGCTTCGGGCTTCGGGCTTCGGGCTTCGGGCTTCGGGCTTCGGGCTTCGGGCTTCGGGCTTCGGCGGGTATCGAACCACTTCGCGCCGTTGGATCTCGAGGCCGGTCGATGGCGACTAAGGGAGGTGGCTTTTCGCGCCGCCCGCTTTGGGGGCCCCCTCCCCTCCCCCCACCCACCCCGCCCCCTTGCCCACCCGCCGCCTTCCTGCACGCCAGTCGTCGTTCGGTGCCTTTGGTGTTCTCGGTCCCGGCGGCCTGGCCTTGGCCGCCGGGACCGGTTGTGCGCTATTGCAATCGAGCCGGACAGGACCCGCCGCAGTGCCGAGCCGTCGCTCGCAGCGGTGCTGCTATTCGACGGCGACCGGTCCCGCCCGGGATACTGCTCTGGCCGGGCCGAAGGCCGCTGGGAGGCCCTTCGGGGTCTCGTTCACGTGGACCGTCACCTCCAATCCGCTTACCTCGCATCCTTGGAACTCCGTCTCGGAGCGCTCGACCATCGCCTGTGCCGCCGCGCATGCCTCGCCCTCGCCGTACAGCACCTTCGCGGCACCGGCCAGCGCGGCGGCGTCCGCCGCACCTTGGGCCCGGTGGCGGGCGGCGCTGGCTTGGCCGACTGCTGTGAATGCGACCGCCGAGACCAGGATCGCCGCTGTCACACCGGCCGCCAGGACCGTCGCCGATCCTCGTTCGTTGCCGCGCCCTTCCCCGGCGGCGGGTTGGGCAGTGGCTGGTTTGCTTTTGTCCTTTCTCATTGGGGGAGGCCCGGTTCCATCGGGGCGGCGGCTTCGGCGGTGATGTCCATCGGTGGCGTCAGCGGGCCCAGCGGGCGGACCGGTGCTGTCACTACGGCCCTCGCCACGGTGTCGTCGCTCGACACCGCCACCGATGCGCCCTCGGGGAGATAGGCCTCCGCGACTGCTTGGGCGTCTTCGCCTCGGGCTGCCGCGATCGCCGCGCTGTTGGCCGCGTCGATCGCTCGGACCTTCATCCCGACCGCCGACACCGCCCAGAGGCCGAGCGCCAGCACCGCGACCACTGCCGGCAGGGCCGCCGCGAGTTCGGCGGTCACGAACCCGCTTTCGGATCCGCCTCTGCGTTTGCCGCCTTCTTCGTTCGCCGCCGGTCTGGAGCGGGGCCCTTTGCCTCGCGGACGGCGCTTCGCCGTTCGTTCCGGGTCGGGTCTTCGGGATACGGGGCGATTCGCCGGGGGCGGCGGGTTCGGTCGGAGCCGGCGGCCGGGTGCGGTGCTGCGGCTCGTCTTCACGTCAGGGCCCGTTCGATCAGGTCCGACAGTGCGCTTTGGACCGGGCCCGAGGTGAGCACCTTCAGCAGTACTCCGGCGAAGGCCACGGCGGCGAGTGTGCCGACGGCGTACTCGGCGGTGCTCATGCCGCTCTCGCCTCGCATCCTGGAGGCGAACTGCCCGCCCCAGGTCGGTTTTGCCGTGCGCTGCATGCGGCCTGCGCTCCATTCGTCGTCGCGCCTCGGGTGCGGGCTCGGGCGACGCTTGACGGCAGGCGGCCGCTCCTCGGTGAGGTGCGACGGCCCGGCGGTGATCGGGGTCCGGCTTCGGTTCGAGCCGGGCGACCAGGGCGTGACTGCGTTCGTTGCACTGGCGGTGGTCGTTGAAGCGATGGTGTTCGTTGGCGTTGGTGCCGCTGGTCGGGCGATCGTGTTCGGTTGGCCGTCGGTGGTGTTCGTGTTCGGTCGCCGCGCTGGTTGTTCGGTGGTCACGGCGTCTTCGGGAGGGCTCACCTCGCAGCGTCGGCCGCATGCGGGGCGCGGATGGGTGCCTCCGGGTTCGCAGGCGGCCGGCCTGCGGCTTTCTGGGCGGCAGGAGGCCTGGCAGACGCCGGGTCGGGAGGGTGCGCGGCGGTTCCGGCGGGTCGGGAGGGCCATCGTGGTGTGGGTGTTCGCGTGCATTGCGGTTTCCTTTCTTCGGTGCGGGCGGTGTTGCCCGGGAGCTGTGCGGTCAGAGGCCGGTGGTCAGGGTGTCGGTGACGATGCCGAGCACCACCGGGCCGATTCCGGCGATCACGAATGCGGGCAGGAAGCACAGGCACAGGGGCCCGACGAGGGCCACTGCGGCGCGCCCGGCGCGTTCTTCGGTTCGGGTGCAGAGTTCTGAGCGGATTGACGCCGCGAGTTGTTCGAGCCCGGCGGCGATGGCGGCGCCGGAGTCGCCGGACCTGTCGAGTTGGCGTGCCAGGCGCGCGGCGCCGGGCAGTCGGCCGAGTTCCGGGAGTGCTTCGGCGGCCGTGGCGCCCAGGTGGATCGCTCCGGCGAAGCGGTTGAGGCGATCGCCGATCTCGGGGTCGTCCGCTTCGGCGACGGCGAATGCCGCCTGCGGGAACGGGGCCCCGGCGCGCATGCAGGCGGCGAGGAGGTCGAGGGTCCAGGGCCAGGACGGGGCGAGCCGTTCGGCGGCGGTCCGCTCGGCGCGGTCCGGGTCGGCGCGGAGGAGGCGGGCGGCGAGCCACCAGGCGCCGAATCCCGCGACGATGCCGGTCACGCCGCCGATGGCGATCGCGGTGGCGACGCCCGCTAGGGGGCCGATGAGTTTGCGCAGCATCAGGAGCTCCCGGGATTGACGGAGTTGATGAGTGCGCCGGTCCAGGCGAGTCCCGCTGCTTGGAGGCCCATCGCCGCCCCGGCCGCGCCGATGCCGGCAGGGCTGCCGAAGAGGAAGGCGACGGCTTCGACGCCGAGCGCCACTTCGCCGAGTGCGACTCCGGCGACGGGCAGGGCGATGAGGAGTGCGGCGGTGGCTCGGATCGATGCGGTCTGCGCGCCGGCGCGGGCGGCGGCGCGGTCGTCGTCGTTGAGGTGGTCGGCGAGTCGGCGGCAGAGTTCCGCGGCGGGCGCGCCGAGCTCGGCGGCGATGCGGAGGGAGGCTCGGAGGCGGCGCGCGGTGGCGGAGGCTTCCGCGGGCCAATCGGGTTCGGCGGCAGCGACGGCGCGGGTCGGGTCGGTTCCGGCGGCGAGGTCGGCCGCAAGGTAGGCGACGGTGTCGGCTGCGGCGCGGCGTGCTTCGCGGTGGCGCTTGCGGCGCAAGGCGAGATGCCATGCGATCACCGCGGCTGCGGTGTAGATCGCCGCGACCGCTCCGGCGGTGGTCGCCGCGATCGGGCCGAGGCCGCCGTCATGGCGCCATCCCGCGAGCCAAGCGGCGAGGGCCGCGACGAGCAGCGCGGTGACTCCCGCGGCGGCCTTCGGCCGGTGAGTGATGAGGGTGGTGGCGATGGCGGTCATGCGGTGTCTCCTTCCGGAGTTCGGGTGGTCGTGGTGTCGGACTGGGTGGGAGTGCGCTGGTTCGGGGGGCGGGCGGCGACCGTCGCGTCGGGAGTCGGCCTCGGGCCTGGCCGGGTGCGACGGCGGGGACGAGTGGCACGGCTGCAGTGGCGACGCGCGGGCGGTTCGGCGGACACGGTGGCGATCATGTGCGGGAGTCCCTTTCGAGCGGTCGGTTCATGCGTTTCGCTCCCTCAGGAGGCGTTCGAGGGCTCCTGCGCCCGGACCTGGGCCGTGACGGGTCCAGGCGGTCGCGACCGTCAGGGGCTCGGTCCGCGTGGGGCCGGTTTCGATGAGGGCTATTTCGGCGACTTGGCGGCCGGTGCCGTGGCGTCGCAAGTGGATGATGACCCTGAGGGCGGCCACCAGTTGGGCGTGGAGCCCTTCGCGCGGCAGGCCGTGCGGGAGCGCGAGGGCTTCGAGCCTCGCGGGGGCGTCTGCGGCGGCGTTGCAGTGCAGGGTTCCGGCGCCGCCCTCGTGGCCGGTGTTGAGGGCGCCGAGGAGTTCGATGACCTCGGCGCCGCGGCATTCGCCGACGACGATGCGGTCCGGGCGCATGCGTTGGAGCTATTCGGCCTTACCTATTCGCAAGGCTAACTACCAGCGGAAACAATAGGGTGAAATAGACAGGGCTCGATCGGGAACCTGTGTCACCCTTATGCGTTCCGACTCATGGCCGTACGTAGACAGCAAACCGCCCCAGCTCCTCGGAGCTAGGGCGGTGAAGTCTTGGGGGTCTAGTTCGCTTTGGCGCGGGAGAGAAGCGCGGTGAAGTCCTCGGCCCCAAGGCCGAACACGGGGGACTCGTCTGACAACTTCGAGTCCCGGACCTGGAACCCGCGCGTGGTCACCCGAGCCTCAACGCAGTTGTTCCCCTGGGTGCCGCTGCGGGTGCTCTTGCGCCATCCCTGGTCATTCACGCTGAAACTCCTTCACAGATTTTGCCCAACCTTCAAAGTGCGGGGTGTACGTGGTCAGGTGGGCCTCTACCGCCTCGCTGCGACTCTCGTAGCGCGCGCCGGAGATTGACTCCGAGTACACCACATCAGGGGTCCCGTTCTCAAACAGTATTACAGTGAATGGCCCCATCAGCGAGGGCGGTGAGCCCTCTCTCATCGGAAGGTACCGAACCGACACACCCGGTCGTTGGTCGTGCTCTAGCAGCCGGTCAAGCTGGGCCTGGTCACAGTCGCCCCAAAGCGCGGATTCGGGCATCATGAGCTGGACCTCTGGGAACGGAGCCTCCCAGAAACCGGCCTGTCGCTTCATTCGAAGTTCGACTTTCCGCTTGGCGTCTTCCGCCTTGTCGCGCTGGTGGAGCAGGTTCGCGTACTCCCTGGTTTGGAACAGCCCGTTCACCAACGGGTCAAAGATGAAGATCTTCGAGGCGTGGCGTTCCAGGGTGAAGAGCATCTTGATGTTCTGGAACATCACCTCCCCGTACGGCTCCCACCACTCCGCGTCCTCTTCAGCCTTGATGAACATCTGTTGCGTGACGTACTTGTCCTCAGGGCTGGTCCCGTACAGGTCGCACAGCCGACCGATCGCGTCATAGGTGAGCATCACCCGATGGCCGTTCTCCAACTTCGAAAGTTGGTTGATGTTCCGGATCATCCCAGCGGCCTTGACATCTCGAAGACTCAGGCCTTTGGCCTCGCGAAACTCTCGAAGGCGGATACCGAGCTGAATGCTCACGAATGTCGGTTCGCTCATCTCCTAAGTGTTCCATACCGTAAAGCGCGTCCCGCGAGGAGCGTCACTCCTAGGGCGTCTCTAAGAGTGACAGCCGTTTCCGGCGGTTTGATCTTGTGTCACTTAACACCCGCGCCTTAACGTCAAAGTCGTGGCCTCCTGATCTGGGGTGAAGTCCCATCCACCCCGGCCACAACCGGAGGGGCCTCGTGGGGCGGGGCTCCTCCGACCCTCCTGTTCTCGCAGGTCAAAGCCTATTCAAGATTTTGTGAAACTTTTCACATGAAAGGGTTTCCAACGGCGCATATCTGGAGGAGGATCGGGGATGTGGCAAACGCTTGCCACCACAAAGGAGGATGACATGAACGTCGAGACCACCCACGAGGCCCTGGCCGCCAAGACCATCGCCGAGCTGCGCGCTTACGCCGCTGACCAGGGGATCAGCCTCCCGACCAAGGGGCGCAAGGCCGACCTGATCGCGCTGACGCTGGACCTCCTCTCGATGAAGGCCCAGCCGGAGCCGGAGCCTGTCGAGGAGGAGAAGGCCCCGACGACCACGATCACCCTGGACTGCGGCCACCCGTTCGCGGTCTCTCACCTCGATGTCCTCCCCGGGAATGTCAAGGGCTACCTCGCGAAAGCCAAGAAGTCCGCAGACTGCCCCCGCTGCCCGGCTGCGGTCGCGGAGCCGGAGGGGGAGGTCTCGGAGGCCCCTGAGCCCATCGAGGAGGCTCCGGCCCCTGCCCCGACCAAGGCCCAAAAGTCGTCGGCACCTCGGAAGCCCAAGGCGGCCAAGGCTTCCAAGCCGACCCCGACAGCGCCCAAGGCCAAGAAGTCGGCCAAGCCCAAGAAGGCCCTCAAGAAGGAGCCCACGGGTTGGGGGTTCTCCTCCAAAGAAGGCGGACACGCCGACTCCTCGAAAGCGCTCATCCGCGCCAAGACGCCGGACGCGAAAGCGGCGGTGGCTGCCGAGCTGATCGAGGCCACCGGCTGGACGGCCAAGGTCGTGGAGACCTCGGAGGAGCACGCGGTGCTCCAGGCGACCTACGGTGACGCGCTCATCGTGATCCGCTGGCAGCCGCTCGACGCCAAGAAGCTCGACATCCGCCACTACAAGACCCCGGACCACAAGGGCTGCGGCCTCCTCAACGTCTCTGCGGCCCTCAAGGCCTGCAAGGCGACCACAGACCAGGCGGCACCCGAGCTGGCCCACGCCGCCTGAGGGGAGGAGCGCGATGGGGGTCGCGCTCCTCCCCTTCCCATACCCACCAACGAAAAGGATTTCACATGAAGAATCCGAACCGACTCGTCCGCCCGTTCACCCAAGAGGACCTGCCCTCGGTCAAGGTCCGGCCCGGTGTCGAGGACGCGCCTGCCTCCGAGCCCATCGTTGCTATCGCGGGCCGCGACCTCGTAGGGATGCCGCACACGATCGCGTTGACCCACGCGGAGGCCAAGGAGATGTCCAAGCGGCTCTGGGCCATCTGCGCGGCCTTCGATGTCGCCCGGAGCGGAGGGCCCGCAAGTGTCTGATCTCTGGGCGGGATTCGTCCACTTCCTCGTGACCGTCTGGCACGCCGCCCAGGACTGGTACCTCCTCGTGGTCCTCGGAGCCGCGCTCCTCGGCGTGGTCGTCGTGGTCATCGAGGTCCACCAGTTCACCAAGCGCGCTAAGGAGCGGCGGAATGGCTGACCTCCTGGGGGCCGGAGTCGGTGGGCTCGCGTTCGTCGCGGTCCTGGCCGTCTTCTCCCCGCTCCTCCGCGTGAAGCTCCGCCGGTCCGTTGCCCCGGTCGCGGTCGCGGTGATCGCGCTCGTGCTCCTCGCGGCCTACATCGACACGAAATAGCAGGTAGGCCGGGGGCGACCACCCCCGGCCTACAACGCATCAACCAAACCTAGCGAAGGAATTTCGATGCAGTACCCAACTCTAGATCAGCCCGATGTCCGCGTCACGATCGCGGAGCGCGACATGCACCTCCACTACCCGCTCCCGACCCTCCTCCGGCGGCTGACCGGTATCGGCTCGATGGTCTGCGCCGCGTGCGGTGAGCCCTGGAGGGGCCTCGGATGCCAGACCTTCCGCGACGCCCGGGTCACGCTGATCACCTACGCCGCGAGGAAGGCCCAAGCCCGACCCACCCTCTCCTCGGTCCGACCGGCTGAGGACCACTACAGGTGGCGGGTGCCGGTCTCCCGGGCGGAGTACCGCACCAGCCGTCGCCGAGCTGGTGGCCGGCACCGGGCGGAGGTCACCGTCTGATGGCGGACGCGAGGATCATCATCAAACCGACTTCAACCGGCAAGTTCGTTGCGCTCGTTGAGGTTGGCGGCGTGATCCTCGCGTCTATGGTCCGGCCGACCCGGGAGGAGTGCGAGGCCTGGGTCAGGGCGGACCACCCGGATACGTTCGCCCGGGTGGGCGTCGAGCACTGGGCCCACCCGCAGCGCCCAACCCGCTGGTAAGACTGCACAACAATTCGAGGGCCCTAGCCACAAGCTAGGGCCCTCTTCTTGTGCCCTCGGGTGTTCGGGCCTGGATATGGGGGTCTCGTGTGGCTACGGCCACGCGAGGAGGTCTAGCGCTGTTTCGGCTGGTCTGCTACTGTGCGGGTAGATCGCTAACCGCTCTGCATAGCATGACTAGCCGGGTGCGGTTAACGGGTTCAAGCCGGTTCCCGAGTGACTCACATTCAATGTGGGCTGCTCGGCTTTTTTGTGCGCGCGGCCCGCCAGATCGAAAGGGCCGCAATGGCAGTCAAGACCAAGAGGCCGACCCCGGCAAGGGTCCACTCGTTCATCCGCCTCGATGGCGAAGATGAACTCAACTTGATGATGGGCCGCGACTCTGCGCGCTTCTACCTCATGACCGAGGTGACCTCCGCTGACGGTCTCGCCGAGATCCACAGGCGGCGTGCGGAAGCCAACGACGCCAAGGCGCAGGCCGCCCTGGAAGCCCTCGCGTCCAAGCCGGAGCCCGATCCGGAGCGCGAGCTGACCGGGGCTGACGAGGCCATGGCCTCCTATCTCACCGGCGACGACGCCACCGAGGAGTAGGGCGCAGGGCACCTGATCTCTGCCATCGATCGGGTGCCCTCATGCGGCCTAGCATGACCATAGCCCAACAAACACCGTTCGTTGTTATATGGATGCCTAGAGCGTATCGGGTGCGGCCTATGCGGAGTACGCAAAAGGGGCAGGCGTTCGCTCGCCTGCCCCTGACCGTGTTTTCAAGCTCGACACCGAGGACTTGTCCTGAGTCCCCCTGCCACCCCTCCGTTGGAGAATGAGGCAATTTGTTAATAGTGTCCTCGTAAGCATACCGAGTGCGCAAAAGTGCCGATGTCTTCACTCCAGAGTACTATTCGAAGCGCGCCGAAACGGCCGATCAATTACTCGTTGCAACCATTCCGGGAGTCGCTATGCCTACCCCACTGCTGCCTGAAACCAATGTGCGGACTACTCCGACCACGGTCTCACTGCTGCCGGTTCACCGCGCAGCCCTAGCGGATACCGCCAAGTCGCTGGGTGTCTCGTGGAGTGAGGTCATGCGACGTGCTATCGAGGAATTCGCCCGTAACAACACCTAGGCAAATTGAAAGCGCCACCTGCCGCAAACAGGTGGCGCTGAAATACACGAGAGGTAAGCCATTGACCATGGGAAAAACCAGTACGCGTACGAACGAGTCTAGTCGGTGCTCGACCACTCCGCCACCGCGAAAGCTCCGCTCAGGGGCTGTCGCCGTGCTCAAGTCGGGTGCGACCGAAGAGGGCGAACACGCCTGGTACCGGGCGCAGGACATCGAGGAGCTGCCCGGCGGCGTGGTGAAGCTTCATTACGCGAAGCGCGAGGCTGAAGCCGACTTCACGCTGTACGAGTGGGATGTGCTGATCCTGCACCCGGCTCAGGGCGCTATCGCTATTCAGCGCGACGACTACGAGGACTAGGGCAACAAAAATGGGGCGCGGGAGAGATGACCCGCGCCCCACGAAAAGAAAGCGATAGGAGAATTGTATATGAATGCAGTCGACAATGACGGCAATGGCACCCTGAAGCGCGCGCTTCGGCTCGCTGAGCTTGGGTTCTATGTGTTCCCGGTCGAATGGGAGGGCAAACACCCGATGTGCAAGTGGTCGAAGTCGTCCACGACCGATCCCGATGAGCTGGTGCAGCTCTGGGACCGTGGCGGGCGTGACAACCCGAAGAACATCGGCATTGACTGCGGCAAATCCGGTCTGGTCGTGATCGATGAAGATGAACTCGATGCCTTCGGCGACTTCGCCGAGATGAACGGCCACAAGATCCCGCCGACGCTCACGGTGCGGACCGCGAAGGGGCGCCACTTCTACTTCGCGCAACCGGACGACGTGGAGCTGACCAACCGCGAGGGGCGGCTGCCGAAGTCAATCGACGTTCGCGGGGTCGGCGGCTACGTCCTCGCACCCGGCTCGCGCCACGCTTCGGGCGCGGCCTACGCGATCGAAGTCGAAGGGGAGCCCGCCGAGTGCCCTAGCTGGCTCGTAGACGTGTTGGCGGACCGCGAGGCAACCGGCGAGACCTCCGAGCCGGGCTGGTGGCGTACGGGCCAGATCCCGCCCGGTCGGCGCGATACCGCGCTGTTTAAGGCCGCGTGCTGGGCTCGCGGCGAGGGGATGGCCGCCGAGGACGCCGAGGAGGTCTTGGCCGAGGTCTTGGAACGGTGCGAGCCGGAGGTGACAGAGCACGGCGAGCACCCTCGGTACGGAATGGACCATGCCCGCGCCAAGATCGAATACGTCTGGCGCATCTACAAAGAGGGCCGCGAGGAGGTGACCAGCGAAGGGCTGGAGCCTGTCGACGTGACCAACCCCGCGACGGCTGCGAAGTGGCTCAAGCGAACGATCGGGCGCGGCAAGCTCTCGGGCATGTTCGTGCGCGGCGGTGAGATCGTGTACACGCCGCGCGTCGGGGAGGATGGCTATATCCCCCTGGTCGAGTCGGACGAGGAGGGCGGACCCGAGGAGGAGCGGCCCCACGATGGCCCGGCTCAAGTCCGGACTGCCACGCCTGACTCGCTGGCCGCGCGCATCGACTTCAACCACAAGGTGACCCGGGTCAAGAAAGAGGAGGTCATCCCTGCGCTGTTCCCGACTGAAGCGGCTAAGCGCGTCCTTGCGGTTCCCGATCTGATGGATGAAGTCCGGCCGCTGCGAGGCGTTGTTCACACGCCGATTGTCCGGCCGGATGGAACGATCCTCGCGGAGCCGGGATATGACGCTGCTACCGGGATGCTCTACTTGCCCGACCCCAACCTGATCGGGATGCTCAAGCCCAAGGCCAAGCCGGGGTCGAAAGCCGTTGAGAGCGCCAAACGCGGGATTGAACAGCTGATCCGGGAATTCGAGTTTGAGACGCCCAACTACCGGATCAACTACATTGGCGCGCTGCTGACGCCGATCCTCCGCGCCATCACGCCGCCACCGTACAAGCTGTTCGCCCTCGATGCGCCGGTGAAGGGGACCGGGAAGACCACCGCCGCGAACGTGATCCGCTACATTCATGGCGGCGTGTTCCGAACCGAGATGCCGGAGAACGCGGCGGAGCTGCGAAAGCAGATCACCTCGATTCTCGATGTGACTACCGCCCCGGTGGTCATCATCGACAACGTGACGGGGATGATCCGCTCCTCGGTACTGGCGGGCCTGCTGACGAGTGACCAGTGGGATGACCGGGAACTCGGCAAGAGCCGCTATATCCAGGCCAAGAATGACCGTATCTGGATCGCAACCGGGAACAACGTCCAGTTCGGTGGCGACCTGCCCCGCCGCGTGTTCTGGTGCCGATTGAACGCGAACCACCCGCAGCCGTGGAAGCGGACCTTTGACAGTGACATCCTCTCGATGGTCCAGCAGCGGCGTGCTGATTTCGTCTGGTGCCTGCTCACGCTCGTGAGTCACTGGGTGGCTGAGGGGATGCAGGTAGCGCCGATCAACACCGCCTATAGCGGGTGGACGAACACGGTGAACGCCATCCTCCAGACTGCCGGGTATGAGGGAGAGTTCGACGCTCCGGATTCGATCCGGCAGGAGCGCGACCCGCAGGAAGAGGAGTGGTATGCGTTCATCGCCGCTGTCCGCGAGCGCTTCGGGGGCAACGGGTGGACCGCGAAACACGTCCTTGAGATGGTCGATGACAACGACTTCCCGCGTGAGAGCCTGCCCGGGGATCTGCCGCAGCGTGCCGGGTACCGGGCGACGGATCTGGTTCGGACGCTGGGCAACTGGCTCAAGAACCGCGTGGACGTCTGGGCGGTCGGTGAGGAGTCGGACCCGCCGCTGATCCTGCGCAAGAGTGCCGGCAAGGAATCCGCGACCCGCTTGCAACTCTGGTCTATCGAGGTGGGGAAACTTCCCGAGTAGTCGATCAGTTACGTATGGTTCCGAAGTCTAGAAGTCTACGAAGTCGGTTTGTAGCCGCCTCTACGGAAAACTTTATTCTCCTGAACAATAATTATTGTTTTCGAGAAAAGAGACTTCAAACAGACTTCGCAGACTTCTAGACTTCGGGACTCTAAGAATTTGTTCACTCTACCGAGAGTAACGATCCCCAGCGTAACCATAATATAGGCGGGTTTCGATTTAAAAGAAATAATCGAGTGAAGCCGTTCAATCGATCACGCAATAAGGCTGACTATTTGAAGCTTCAATAACGTTGATCCGGTGAAGGCATTCAAAGCGAACTAGGCCCACGGGTCCGCAGTCGCTTAGCGGCCACGCTAGGGCCGTTAGATGGTGACCTTAATAGCATTAAGGTACCGGCGGATGACCACGATACCGTCGTGGTCATCCATGACCGGACTAGTAATCCGGTCATGGTTCCTATCGGGAGTAGCGATAGGAACCACGGCTGCAACACCGGTCGTTGAAACTTCCTTGGCGATAAGGAAGTTTCCAGGTGTGAGTAATTGAACCGGAGCGCTCAATTACCCCCTCAATCGAGGGGGTTAGCACTTTTCCGGCAGTCACTCGCGTAACACGAGTAACTGAAACGCCTGGTAGCGGGTTTGTTAGCGGAGCCGCTAAGAATTCAACGCCTGGTCAAAGGGGTTGTTACCCCTGCGCGGGTAGAAAACAAAACCCCAGCTCGTTGGCCTTACTCGTTTCGAGAGTAAGGCGCTGTGAGGATATTATTGACCAAGCGTTCCAGGGCAAAACACGGTCGGCCCAATAAGGAAGCTCCGGAAAAGAAGCGTAATACGCTTAATAATCAACCGAAGGATGGCACCCGCGCTCGTGCCCTTCGGAAGCTCCGGAAGGATGCCCCAGAGCTACACGCAGGAGCGCTATAGCGACTGGTACGCGGTCCACTCGGCGCAAGGGCACGGGTACCCCTTCGGGAGCGGTACCGGGCAAGGCCCGTCGCAGTCGGGGGTGTAGTCCTCCGCGCGCTTATCGATCCACTCGGAGCGGGTGCCTTGGGTGACGAGAGCGCGGATGTAGTTCGTGAGGTGCTGCTGCTCGCGGGCATCCCGGCCCCGACCCCTCCGGATAGGCATCAGGCAGCCCCGCCCTGCTTGCGGGCCTTATTCTCGGAGCGCCGCGAGGACCAGGGCTTAGCGCCATGCGCGAATGCGTCCACGATTTCAGTGGAGAGGTTCGCGGACTTGATCAGTCGCGCGAGGACGAGTCGCTGGTTGCGCTCCTCGGTCATCCAATCCTTCATCTTCTGCCCCTCTGAGTTGTACTCAATTGGGGAGATGGCAATCATCTTGGCGCACAAGTCGAGTCGATCAACCGTAAGACAGATCTCAGTCACAAGCGCGCGCTCATGCGGGGTCAATTCGAGGTCTTGGCTGTCGAAGTATTCGCCGAGCTGTTCGGCGAGTCGCTGACCAGCCTTGCCAAAACGCGTCATTGGGTAGCTCGCTTCCTAGCTCGGACTTTCTCAATCGCTCGCTGCGACTTCTTGGGGCGGTGGACCTTGCGCCCCTTCTCGGAGCCGCCAGGGCCGAGCTTGGCAGCGCCTTCTTGCTGCTTCATCAGGTTGATCATTGCTCGGGTGTACGAGTCCAGCCCATTCGGATGGGGCTCCGAGTCCGCCTCAAAGGCGTGGGCCTTGCCGACCATAAAGCAATCGTCACATGAGACCCGTCCGGATTCTGTGATGTAATTCTTCTTGTCTCGCGACAGCTTCATCTGTTCATTCGCAGCGAATCCCAAGGCGCATTCGCGCGTCTTGTGGGTGATCCCGTTGTGGGTCCGGGTCTCGGTACCCGAGGGCCGGGGAGCAGCAGCAGGGCCGCAGACTTCACACAGTTTCAAGGTTGTTCCTCGGGATCTACCAGGGATTGCACAGATTGGCGTGGGCGTTTTATCTGGGGCCGCGCGGATTTCAAGTTGACTTGGTTTTTGCCGTCGTGAACGAGTCAGCGAACACCATGCCGTTTGATCTGTCCTCTACTGGGGACCACCCCCCAGGGTCAAAACCAGCCTTTACCTGGTCAAACACTCAAGCTCTGTCAGCTCGCGTCGCTATGTTCGTCTCTGTCAGACGTTCTCTTTAGGATTCGAGGACTCGCGCTGTCGTCATTACTCGCGCTCCGTTACTAAGAGCGAGTCGTAACGATTCCTGACCAACAATGCGAGCCCTCGAAACCATTGGAGTAAAACAAACAGCTTCAACTCTTCAGTCTCTGCCTATACCGCCGGTATGGGAGCCACCCCATAGATATGTCCCTATCATATCGGCAATTCCTTATTCCGGATACGCTCGGCAGATAAGGCAACCGTGCCGCCCACCCGCTACCCGTATGGGGATGGGGAGGGATACGAGAGATAGGGAGGGCCCTGTTATGGAACGGACCCCCAGTAAGAAGAAGCTGCCCCCGGCTACCAATGCCCGGCCCAAAGAGCGGCGCCATACCGGAGTAGCGGGAGACCCACAATCTATGGCGATTGCCGGGGCCCTCAACGATGCCGAGAGCGGCAAGCCCTCAGTCACCACGGACGAGGAGCGGGCCCAACGGAAGCGGGCTATGGATCACCCGATCTATACCATGCTGCGGCGCGTCGCTCGGGATAACTACATCCCGAAGAAAGACGAGATTGAGGCGCTGAACCTCCCGCCCAAGTACAAGTCGGAGCTGGCCTACGCCATTCGGCATGTCGCCCGTTGGCGTGAGCAGCCGCCGGAAGTCGAGGAGCGGAAGACCAAGACCGGCAAAGTGATCAATGCTGGCTATCGGTCCCCCGCCTCCCTCGCACACGAGAAGGCCGCCGAGCTTGCTACGAGCCTGGTCGGCTCCCTGCCCGCCGACCACGAGACGCGCCTAGAGGTCAAGACCCGGCACGCCGCCGAGGACGCCCAGGCCAAGCGCCAAAGCGACGACTCCGAGGCCGTGGCCGATCGGGTCTGGCGGGGTGAGCACTGATGAAGCACCTCGACAGCCTCGGAGCGTTCCCGCCGGAGACCATCGACGCCATCCTCAAGCGCGCCGATGAGGCCATCGGCGAGCTGATCCGCGAGGAGTTGGCCGCCAATCGCGCGCACGCCCTCGCTGCCCCATCGCGAGCGGCTAGGGCCGAGTGGGTACGGCAGGCCCGGCAATGGCGGCTGAGCGATGCCGCCGCGTAAGCCCAAGGAGCGGCTGCGCCCCGGGGCGATCAGCCCGGACGCGTACGAGGAGACCTTCACCAACCGGCAGGCCGACGAGATCGCGGAGCGGGTGTGGCGCGGCGAGCACGGCTACAGCCCGGCCCGCAAACCGTCCGCTATCGAGTGGTCCGGGCGGTGACATGGACGCTACAGCCGTCATTAAAGCCCTTACGGCCCTTGAGGATCGCTCCGAGGATTTCACCGATAAGGCCGCGCTCCTCGCGGCTATCCGGGTGCTTACCTATCTACGGGGCCGGGCCGCCAAGGAGCAACCCCACGCGGTCCGGGCCCTGGCCCACCTCGTGATCGAGCCCTAGGCACAAAAGGAGCGGCCTAGCGTGGAAGCTAGGCCGCTCGCGGTGTTCGGGGGTGCCTCGGTGCTACCTCTGCGGTAGCGCGCACGAGGGGCCCATGAGGTAGTCCTCTCGGCCTCGGATTCGGATGAGGGCCCGCTCGAAGAAGGGCACCCGGACCCCAAGCCGCTTGCCGCCCTTCTGCTGGACCTTGAACATCTGGATATCGAGGACATCCCGGATGAGGGCCCGGACTTCCGGAGCCGCCATGTTGGTCAGCCGCTCCATAGCGAAGAGACCGTGTTCCTCCATCCGCCGGATTCCCGCTTGATCTTCTTCACTCCCAGAGAAGTCATCCGCCAACATGGCATAGATCGAACCAGGCACGTTCGCCTTGCTCTTCCTGGCATTGAGGTCGCGGATTCGGGCCCGAATACCGGTTGTGATGGCAGCGGCGTCGTCGGGGTGGAGGGTTCCCGCGATGGAGTTGCGCTGGTGCCCCTCCAGCTTTGTTTCGAGGTCTCGGATCTCAAGGTTAAGGGCCTTGGTCTCCTCAGTATCGGCATCCATCGCGGCCTTGATCTCGTGCTGGTAGTCCGGTCGGCTGAGGACTTTGATCAGGAGTTGTTTCACGATTTTTTCGGCCTCCTCCGCTTCGAACCACACGCACCCCTTCCGGCACCCGTACCGAGGTCCCAGGTAGCCGTTCCGGGTCATGCCGTCCCCTTTGACCCAGTCGCCGCATTCACCACAGCGGACCGCGCGGGTAAGAAGCATCCGAACCGAGGCAGGCCGGAAGTCTTTTGCGTTGCCGTCCAACACTTTGTTGGCCCGGTCCCAAAGTTCATCATCAACGATGGCGGGCCAGATGCCGTGCTTCTCCTTGACCTCCCCGTCAACGGTGATCCGCCGGACTCCCTTATAGACAGGGTTCCGGAGCTTCTTGCGGATTGTTGGCGCGGTGACTCCGAGAAGGTTCTCAAGCTGCCGCATTGGGGTCCCTTCGGCCACCCGCTCATACGCTTCTCGGAGCCTGGCAGCGTTCTCCTCGTTCACGGTCCAGTTCACGACTTTGCCGAGTGAGTCTCGTTGCTGCGCATACTCCTTCGGCACATGACCGGTCGGGGGACGGCCACGCCTGAAAGAGGACTTCACCCCGCGCTCAACCCACTTGGAGCGCTTGTCAGAGTCCTCCGCCGCTTCGATCGCGAGGCGCATCAGCTCGTTACGGTGGTCAGCGCGGGTGAGGTCATAGGTCCGGTCCCGGTTGGTGACGCGGATGAGGAGACCTTTCCTGCGGCCCAGGCTGAGCAGTTGATTCCAGGAGTCCTCATCGAGGAATTTCCTTGAGGCCCTGGAGACCTCCCAGATGGTGAGGATCTGGCAGTCTCCAGACTCAATGCGCTCCAAGACCTTTGACCAGTCGGTACGGCCACCATGCTTCGCGTACTCGGAGGCGGACTTGCCGTCCTTGAAGACCTTGAGCACGGTCCAGCCCAGCCCGGTCGTTACGTCCTCCCGGCACTCAATGATCTGGTCCTCGATCGCGTCCTTGTTCCCGAGGGACTGGCGCGCATAGATGTCGGTGTAAACAACGGCTCTTTCTTCCATGACCTGGAACTCTACTCTAGGAGGCCGAACGATCCTTAGGCATCCGCAGCGATTGGCGGACGAGCGCGGCCAGGTCGACCTCGCCCGCGCCCTCGATGTTCGCGGGGCGTGATTCGAGGGTGAGCGTGTGCGGGTGGTCGGGGGCGAGTTCGGCGGCGTCCTCGACGATGACGATGCGTTCCTCCTTGGGCGCGTTCGAGAGCAGGCTCGCGAGGAGCGTGGTCTTGCCAGTTCCTGTCCCGCCGGTGACGACGAACGCGAGCCGGGCTTTGACGATGCGCAGCAGCAGGTCCGCCATGTCGGCGGTGAGCGTGTCCGCCTCCACGAGCTGGGTGAGCGTGAACGCCTTGGACCGGTGCGTGCGGAACGACAGGTACGGACCCGATGTGGCGATCGGCGAGAGGACGGCGTGGAACCGGGTGCCGTCGGGCAGCCGCACATCCGCGTACGGACTGCCCGCATCGAGGCGCCTGCCGGACGCGGCGGCGAGGCGGCAGGCGAGGGCGCGGATCGCGTCGGGCCCGCCGACGCGAATGCTCACTGGACGCAGGCCCTCGCCGCGGTCGGCCCAGACGCCGCCGGTGCCGTTGACGACGACATCGGTGACCTCCGGGTCGTCGAGCAGCGGTTGGAGCGGGCCGGCGCCGGTGAGGTCGTCGCTCAGGGCGGCCGAGAGCTGCAGGAGCGAGGTCTGGTCGGGTGGTGCGGCCCCGGCCGCGCACAGGGCCCGGACGATGTCCGCTCTGGTCGATCCGCGGGCCCGGCCGCGGTCGGCGCCGGGCCGGGTCTGGGCGGCGAGCTGGCGGCGGACTCGGGCGAGGAGTTCGAGGTTCATCGGGTCGCACCGCTCCGCGTGCCGGGGAGGGCCAGTTCGCCGCGTGAGCGCGGCGCGCTGAGTACGGCGGTGAGGTCGCGGATCCCGCGGCCGACCTTGCCGCGGGGGACGCGGCCTTGGCGTAGGAGGACCGGGAGGCGGCGGTCGGTGGGGACGCTGCCCCGCACCGGGGGTGCGAGCCGGTCGGGTTCGCGCAGGCCGTCCCAAGTGGTGCCCGCCGGGCTCGGACTGGCCTCGCCGCGCAGGACGATGCCGAGGTGGGCGCTGTGGAGGCCGTAGGCGGCGGTGACGCTGCGCGCGGCCTCCCAGGAGCGGGTGCCCGGTCCGATGGCGACCGCGATCGAGCGGGCGGCGACGGCGGCCGATGCGGCAGCGGCGGTGCGGGTGCGCGGCAGGTCGACGACGACGAGGTCGGCACCGAGACGGGCCGCCTGCAGGACGCGGTCGAAGGCGGCGGCGCTCACTTCGGCGGGGTTGCGCGGGTCGGGGCCGACCAGGTGGAGGCCGCCGCGTTTGGGGAGCCCGCCGAGGAGGCGTTCGGGGTCGAGCGGGCCGGTGCCGTTCGCGAGCGAGGGCCAGCGCCAGCCGGGTTGGGCGGCGAGTCCGGCGGCGGTGTCGATGCCGCCGCCGGTGTGGTCGAGGTCGATGAGGACGGTTTTGCGGCCGCTGTGGGCGGCGTCGGTGGCTGCGGCGAGGGCGAGGGTGGAGGCGCCTGCGCCGCCGTGGCCGGCGACGGTGGCGATGACGGGCGCGGGTTCGGCGTCGAGGGCGGTGCGGATGAGGAGGTCGGTGAGGAAGTCGTTCGCGTCGGGGAGGGCGACGACGCTGGTGGCCTGCATCTGGATGGCCATGGGCCAGAGGAGTGAGGTGTCGTCGGTGTCGCCGCCGAGCCAGGACATGGTGGTGCAGAGCAGGAGTGGTTCGCGGTGCGGGAAGTCGCAGGCGATGCATTCGGGGGCGAGGTCGGGGCCGACGAGGACGATGGGGGCGCTCTGCCAGTGGCCTTCGGCGTCGCGGGGGTGGCGGATGCGGCGGAGGGGGTGGCCGGCGGTGGCGGCGAGTGGGGCGATGGCTTCGACGAGGCGGTCGTCGGTGGTGACGAGGAGGGATTCTGCGGCGGTGATCGTGGTGCGGTCGAGTGTCGCGGGCATGGTTGCTCCTACGTTCAGTGATGTTCGTGTGCCTTGGAGTAACCATGACCGGCGGTCGGGCGGGTCGGCAAGAGGCAGTTTTTCTCCTGTGGATAACTTCCGGCTTATCGGATGTTTCAGACAGGCTTGGAAGGCAAGGTGGTCGGGGCTCATCTGTCGCCTGTGGATAACTCGGCGTGTCGTCCGCGAGTCCTGCTCATACGCAGCGAGGGACCGTCCCAGCCGGGACGGTCCCTCGTGTCGCTGCGCTTCGCCTATTCGGGGCGGATGCCCCAGACGCCGAACCAGGCCTCGCTCGGGGAGAGCTCGACCAGGTCCTCGCCGGTGGCGAGGGCGTTCGGCGGGCAGGTGGTCGGCTCGATGGCGACGGAGCCGCGCTTGCGGTCCCCGTCGAGGCCGTCGGCCGTGTAGATGTGGACCCACGGGAAGGACTCGTCCATCCACACCGTGACCGCCTGGCCGGAGACGGGGTCGGCCAGCCGCACTTCGGCCTTCCCGTCGGAGCCGCGCTTGAGGTCGCCGTAGCAGTCGTCGATCACGAGGTCCTTGAGGACCGTCGGGTCGCCGAAGTCGGCCTCGCCGGCGCCGACCGGGATGCTCTGCTTGTCCAGCTTGAGCTTCTTGGCGGCCGGGACGTGCAGGGTCGCCTCGTCGATCCGCTCGAGCGAGCCGGGGATGAGGTAGGAGTGGGTGCCGAAACCGAACGGCGCGGTCTTGTGGCCGGGGTTGGAGACGGTGTGCGCGGCGCGCAGACCGCCGGGCCCGATCGACCAGCGGGTGCGCAGGTGCAGGGTCCAGGGGTAGCCGAGGCGCGCGGGCAGGCGGCATTCGAGGGTGACGGAGGTGTCGGTGACGTCGACGGCGTTCCACTCGGCCCAGGCCACGAAGCCGTGGAGCGCGGTGTTCGTCTCGATCTCGTTGACCGGGAGCTGGTAGTCGGTGCCGTCGTAGCGGTACTTGCCGTCGCGCACCCGGTTGGGCCAGGGCGCCAGCATGTGGCCGGACCAGCCGGGCGCGAGCTCCTCATCCCCGTAGGACATCACGATCGGTCGGCCGCGGTAGGAGTACGAGCGCACTCCACCGCCGACAGCGACGATGGTGGCCTCGTGGTCGTTGTAGGCGATCACCCATTGCTCGCCGGACAGCGCCATAGGGGGTACCTCCGTGTCGTTATCGGTGGGCGGGATGTGCTTTGACGTTAGCTCATGTCCGATGACCTGCGGCACGCGTATCGATGTGGGCGAGATCGCAGGTAATCGTTGAAACCCACAAGACACATTATCGGAACCCTCTGAAAGAAACCGTCAGAACGGGGCATACCACTACCCTCACGATGGTTGTCTCATATTTTGCGCACCTTCTGTACCGCCGATGAGGATCACCCTCGGCACCTGGCCACTTCCGTCGGCCCCCGCATTGAGGCACCATTTCCAGATAACTACGAACCGTCGCCTCCCGGAAGCCCCCGGTCGGCAACCACAGGGACAACACACTCAGGAGTACAACGATGTCTGAGTTCAAGCCCGGCCTCGAGGGCGTCATCGCCTTCGAAACCGAGATCGCCGAGCCTGACAAAGAGGGTGGATCGCTCCGCTACCGCGGTGTCGATATCCAGGACCTGGTCGGCCAGAGCACCTACGGCGACGTATGGGGCCTCCTCGTCGACGGCAAGTTCGGCAACGGCCTGCCCGCCGCCGAGCCCGTGCCCGTGCCCGTCTCCTCCGGCGACACCCGCGTCGACGCCCAGGCCGCGGTCGCCATGCTCGCCCCCTACTGGGGCCTCCAGCCGCTGCTCGACATCGATGACGAGACCGCCCGGGACGATCTCGCCCGCGTGTCGGTCACCACGCTGTCGTTCATCGCCCAGTCGGCCCGCGGCTCCGGCCGCCCCGCCGTGCCCCAGTCGGAGATCGACAAGGCCGGCACCATCACCGAGCGCTTCATGCGCCGCTGGCGCGGCGAGCCCGACCCCGCCCACGTCAAGGCCGTCGACACCTACCTGATGTCGGCCGCCGAGCACGGCATGAACGCCTCCACCTTCACCTCCCGCGTCGTCGCCTCCACCGGCGCCGACGCCGCCGCCGCGATCTCCTCCGGCATCGGCGCGCTCTCCGGCCCGCTCCACGGCGGCGCCCCCTCGCGCGTGCTCCACATGATCGAGGGCGTCGAGAAGTCCGGGGACGCGGAGGGGTACGTCAAGAACCTCCTCGACTCCGGCGAGCGCCTCATGGGCTTCGGCCACCGCGTCTACCGCGCCGAGGACCCCCGCTCCCGCGTGCTGCGCGCCGCCGCCAAGGAACTCGGCGCCCCGCGCTACGAGGTCGCCGAGGCGCTCGAGTCGGCCGCGCTGGCCGAGCTGCGGGCCCGCAAGCCCGACCGCGTGCTCGCCACCAACGTCGAGTTCTGGTCGGCGGTGCTCCTCGACTTCGCCGAGGTCCCCGCCGAGCTGTTCACGCCGATCTTCACCTGCGCCCGCGTGGCCGGCTGGAGCGCCCACATCCTCGAGCAGAAGAAGCTCGGCCGGATCGTGCGCCCCTCCGCGACCTACGTCGGCCCCGGCCCCCGCAAGCCCGAAGAGGTCGAGGGCTGGCAGTAGCCGAAGCTCGCAAGCGGCCCGCGCCGCCCCGCAGGGGGTGACGCGGGCCGCTTTTTCGTGCGCCCGAATGAGGGCTCGTCTCATATGGGCGCGTTCGGGATACGATCGGTCGCGGCGAAGCTCCCCCGCCGCCGCACCGATCGAACACCCGCACCATCCGAACGGGACGCGCCATGCCCTCCCCCCGGCCCCTGCCGCTGCGCCGCCGCGACCTCCTGGTCGGCGGCCTCGCCGGGCTGGCCGTGGCCGCCGCGGCCGCCGAGAGCGTCTGGTCCCTGCGCGAAGCCGCGGGCGGCAGCACGTTCCCCGAGCCGGTGCGCAGCGGCCCGATCCACATGCAGATCGTCGCCCACCCCGACGACTGCCTCTACTTCATCAACCCGCGCGTCGCCCGCGTCCTCGACGACGGCGCCGGGCTCTGCACCGTGGTCCTCACCGCCGGCGAGGCCGACGGGCGGAACTCCTGGGAGGCCGCCGCGCCCGCCGACTTCGCCGGGTACGCCGCCGCCCGCGACAACGGTCTGCGCCGCGCCTACGCCCTCCTGGCCCTCGGCGACGCGGACGCGCAATGGGACCGCTACCTCGCCCCGCTCGACTCCGGCCAGGACGTCGAACTCTGCGTCCTGCGCGACAAACCGCAAGTGCACGTCGTGTTCTGCTCACTGTGGACGAATCTCGGGCGCATCACCGGGGAGTTCACGCGGCTCCTGGCCCTGTGGGAGGGCCGCCTCGACGACTCCCTGATCCTGCCCCCGACCGACTCGCCGCTCGCCGCGGAGTCCACCGTGGACCGCCCGACCGTGCAGGCCACACTCCTCGAACTCCTCGACCGGTACCGTCCGGTCGTGGTCAACACCCTCGACCCCGACCCGGACCCGATCTCCGGGGACCGGCTCGGCGCCGAGCAGCCCGGCTACTCCGACCACATCGACCACACCGCCGCCGCGCTCTTCGCCTGGGAGGCCGTGCGCGAGTGGGGCGGCGCCCGCAGCGCCGAGGCCTGGCGGGGCTACTACAACCGCCGCTGGCCCGGCAACCTCGGCGCGGCCGACCTCGAACCCAAGGGCCGGGCGCTCGACGTCTACGCCTGGAACGACGGCGCCGACTGCGAGCTGCCTAGCGGCTGCGGCGACCGCCTCATCGCCGGGCCCGGCGCGGGCGTCACCTACGGCCACGCCACCCACCCCCGCTACACGGCGGCCGTTGCCGCCGCCGAGACCGACGGCCGCATCCGCCCGTTCACCGTGCGGGGCAACACGCTCCAGGTCCTCGGCGAGGACGGCTGGGAGGACCTCGGCGGACCCGACACCATGCTCCCCTCGCTCGACCGGGCCGGCACGAAGCTCTACGCGATCAGTGCCGAGCACACCCACGACCCGGCCACCCACGTGCGCGACGTGCACTGCTACGACCTGGTCTCCGGCCAGTGGCAGCTCCTCGGCAACCCGGCCGGGTCCGGACCGGACGCCCGCATCGTGGGCCAGGTCGCCGCCGCCGACGACGGCCGCACCGCGCTCGCCTGCGTGCGCCACCCGGACGGCGGCCTCGCGGTGCGGGTGCGCCGCGAAGGCGGCGAATGGGCCGCCTGGACCCGGCTCGACGGACCGGCCGTGCACGACGCCCCCGCCGCGCTCGCCGCCGACGGCGCCTTCACGATCATCGCAGCCACCCCTGACAATGTGGCCGTCTGGGAAGGCGACGGGACCACCTGGACCACCCGCATGCTCGACCTGCCCGGCCCCGACGACCTGCCGTTCCTGCCCGCCACCGCCGTGACCGCCGCGCAGGTCCCGGACGGGCGGATCGTGCTCGCCTCGCGCGTCGCCGGATGCAGCGACGTCGCGATCCACTTCGGACTCGGGGAGGCGTGGACGGGCGTGCGCGTGCCGCTCGAAGGCGGCGTGCTCCCTCCGGCGCTCGCGGTCGGACCCGAAGGCGCGCTCGCGGTGGCCTGCGACGACGGCACCGGCGCCCCGGCGGTGCTCATGCTCGAGCTGCCTGATCTGGAGGCCGGTGCCGGACGGTTCGGGCTGCTGTCGCGGCCGTGGACGCGCGGCGACATCACCGTGGTGAAGCGCCCGGCGGCGGCGTTCGGTTCCGACGGCGCGCTGCGCTTGTGGGCCGTCGCGTCCGACGGTGAACTGTGGACGGCCGGGGCCGAGCCGGGCGGCGAGCCGCCCGCGGGATGGACGCACGCGGCCTGAACCGATCGGCGTGTCCGTTGGAGAGGCGGCGGCACCGGTGCGGTGGTCGCACGCGGCCTGAACCGATCGTTACCGCAGACGGCCTTCGGCGAGTGCTTTGAACGTGCGCAGCTGCCGCCGCATCATCGCCAGGTCGCCCCAGGCGAGAACGCCTCGACGGGCCGCGTCGAACGCGCCGTCGGTCGCCTTGTCGCCGACCAGGAGCGTCGCCCGCAGGCGGGTCCGGGCTTCTGGCAGGGGCTCGACGTCGTAGACGACCACGAACGGGCCGAACAGGCGCAGTCCGCGGGGATCGGTCAGCCGCAGCGTGAGCGACGCGTCGGACCGGAAGTCGACGAGCGTGAAGATCGACATGAACTCCTGGCCGACCGCCAGGTCCTCCATTCCCGGGGTGAGGCGGCGGGGGCTTCGACGGCCGCGGTTGTCGAGGAGGTCGTAGCTGTAGGGGGCGACGCGCATCTGGCACAGCCAGCGGTAGACCGTCGCCGCCGAGGCGTCGATCGCGATGGCGCGGTACCACCGGTCGGCCGGTTCCGGCGCGAACGGCGACCCCGGGCTCGGCCGCTGCTCGTCGGCGGGGCCGGTGCCCCAGTGCCGAGGCGGCCCGGTCCGGCCGCTCACGGCTGCCGGTCCGGTGCGGTGACCGCCCGGCAGCGGCACGCGGTCACGTGCGCGTGCGGGTGCGGTTTCGCCGTCCGCGCGGCCTTGCTGCGCTGGCAGCGGCGGCCCGCGGTCGCGTGCGGGTGCGGTGCTTCGGTGCGGATCAATGGCGCCATAGCGGGGTGCTCCTTCGATGTCCGCCGAGTGTCGCATCAGGTGCCGTCGATGTCACGGCCCATCGGCGCTGATCGCACCGGATGGTGCGAGACGGCCGCGACAACCTGCGGGGCAACGCTCGGCGAACCGCTCGCGGCGCGTAGCATGACCGCGACGCCGAGCCTCGGCATTCCATCAGCCGGGATCGCACTTCCCACGAACCGGTCGGGATGCCAGAGTTCGGTGAGGACCGACCAGAACGGAGCCGACAGTGACCGACCCGATCACCATCCCCGCAGAGCTGCTGCCCGCCGACGGGCGCTTCGGCTCCGGCCCTTCCAAGGTGCCGGCCGACGCGATGAGCGCGCTGAACGGTCTGGGCAGGTCCGTCATGGGCACCTCGCACCGCCAGAAGGCGGTCAAGTCCGAGGTCGGGCGCCTGCGCGCCGGCCTGGGCGAGTTCTTCTCGCTGCCGGACGGCTACGAGGTCGTCCTCGGCGTGGGCGGCGCGACCGCGTTCTGGGAGGTCGCCGTATTCGGCCTCGTCGAGGACCGCGCGCAGGCCGCCAGCTTCGGCGAGTTCGGCTCGAAGTTCGCCAAGGCCATCAAGATCGCCCCGCACCTGGGCGAGCCCACGATCGTCACCGCCGACCCGGGCACGGCCGCGTACCTCTCCTACGAGGACGGCGTCGACACCTACGCGACCCCGCACAACGAGACCTCCACGGGCGTGGCCGTCGACGTCAAGCGCGTCGCCCACGAGGGCGCGCTCATGCTCCACGACGCGACCTCCGCGGCGGCCGGCCTCCCGGTGGACCTCGCCGAGACCGACTGCTACTACTTCGCGCCGCAGAAGGGCCTGGCCTCCGACGGCGGCCTGTGGATCGCGATCCTGAGCCCGGCCGCGATCGAGCGCGCCGAGCGCATCGCCGCCTCCGGCCGCTACATCCCGGCGTTCCTCGACCTGAAGACCGCGACCGACAACTCGCGCAAGGACCAGACGTACAACACCCCCGCGGTCGCGACCGTGGTGCTCGCGGCCGAGCAGGTGGACGCGCTCAACGCCGCGGGCGGCCTCGACGCCGCCGCGAAGCGCTGCGCCGAGTCGGCCGGAGCCGTGTACTCGTGGGCCGACGCCCGCTCGTTCGCGAACCCGTTCGTGGCCGACCCGGCCCTGCGCTCGAACGTCGTCGCCACGATCGACTTCGAGGGCGTGGACGCGGCCGAGATCGCGAAGGTGCTGCGCGCCAACGGGATCGTCGACACCGAGCCGTACCGGAAGCTGGGCCGCAACCAGCTGCGGATCGCGACCTACCCGGCCGTGGACCCCTCGGACGCGGTCAAGCTGACCGAGGCGATCGACTTCGTGGTTGAAAAGCTCGGGGAAAAGCTCGGCTAGCACCACCTCCGTATGCAGTTCGGCTGCAAGGTTTCGGCCGGTCGGGTGGAGCACCACCCGCATGGCGCTCCGCCCGACCGATTCCAACGTAGCGGCCGGGTACGACATTTTCTGAGTGAGCGCACCTGAGCAGGCGCGACGAGCAGAGCGAGGCCGGTCCGATTCGGACCGGCCTCGCTTCGTTCACCTCAGGCTAGAAGCCGAGGCGGCCGTAGTCGCCGAAGGCCTCCTCGACGTCGTCGAGTTCGATGCCGTAGCGCGACAGGTGGTACTCGTGGCTGCGGCGCATCCCCGGGCGGGCCAGGACCTGCTCGAGGTTGGACTCCTCCGCGTCCGTCCAGTCCAGGCCGAGCTGCGCGAACAGCTTCGCCATGAGCGTGTGCGGGTCGGCCGTGAAGGAGTGGTACGGCACGTCGACGAAGCGCTCGCGCGAGGCCGCCGCGCGCACCGCGCGCGCCTTGGACACGCCCGTGCCGAAGATGTCGAGCCATTCCGGGCCGATCTTCGCCGGGTCGTAGGAGCGGTGGTGCAGCGCCCGCCCGGTCTCCACAAGGGAGCACCAGGAGCCCATGACGGTGGACGGGTCGCGGTGCATCCACACGATCTGCGCGTCGCCGAAGACCTTGAGAAGTATGTCGAGGTTGAACAGGTGGAACGGCGACTTCAGCACCCAGCGCCGGCGCGGCTGGTTCCACTGCAGCACCTGGAGGACGCGCTTGAGGTGCTCGTAGTCCTCGGTGTAGTCGCGCTCGTCGGCCCAGCGGCGGTACGCGGGCATCGCCGCCCGGGTGATGAACTGGTACCCGTGGGGCAGCGCGAACACGCACTCCTCGGGCTGCATCGCGTTCATGGGGTGGATGAGGTCCCACACCGGGGAGGCCTTGCTCGCGAGGGAGGCCATCTGCTGGGCGTCCTTGATGAGCTTGTCGCGCAGCTTCGGGTCGATGTCGCCGCGGTGGGTGTTCATGAGCTCCCACATGAGCGGGGCCCGGTTCCCCTCGGGCTGGATGAGGATCTTGTGGGTGACGGTGGTGGCCGTGCGCGGGAGGCCGACGACCACGATGGGGCGCTCGATCGGCTCCTGGGCGATCTCGGGGTGCTCGCTGATGAGCCGCTCGACCCGCAGGTGGTTGGTCATGCGGCGGGTGAGGTCGTCGGTGAAGCCCTGCCAGCCGACCATCGAGAGCGTGTCCTGCTTGGCGACCTCGCGCAGCAGGAAGCGGTAGGAGTCGACGAACTCCCGGGCCACGTCGGCATCGGCCTCCGCCCGGCGCTCGGCGCGGTGGACCATCCGGTCGAACACCTGGTCCACTCGGGAGCGCTGGGACGCGACCCGTGGCGCGCTGATGGTGTTGACGGCGGTGAGCCAGCGGGCGGTGCGGCGCATGGGGCCTCCAGAGCAAAGGGGTACCAACACGAAGAGTTTTGCATGCCTGGTCCCCCGATCGCCTTCAGCTACATTGGGTTCGTGGAACCAGCCCTCGACCTCGAACGCCTTCGCCTGCTGCCCGAGCTCATCGAGCACCAGCGCGTGCGCACCACCCCGGTGAAGGCGAGCGACTTCGCGGTACCCCTGGCCGAGCCGCGCCCGTTGCGGGCGACCGCACAGCGCCTCACGTTCGACGACGGCTCGCACTTGTTCGCCAAGCTCGCGGAGCACGCCCCGGCCGACTACCTCGCGGCCGAGGCGAACGGGCTGCGGTGGCTGCGCGAGGCCACGCCCGCCGCGGTCGAGCCGCTGTACGCCGACGAGCGGCTGCTCGTCGAGCCGTGGATCGAACCGGCCGCGCCGACCCGCGAGCACGCCTTGGAGCTGGGCCGCCAGCTCGCGGCGATGCACGACGCGGGCGCGGACCGCTTCGGCGCGCCCTGGCGCGGCTACATCGGCGAGACCTTCATGGACAACGGCGAGGCCGACGCCACCTGGGCCGAGTGGTACGCCGCCAAGCGCATCGAGCCGTACCTCAAGCCCTCCCGGGACAACGGCGCACTGGACGCGGCCGACGTCGCCGCCCTCGAGGCCCTGGCCGCGAAGCTCCCCGGCCTCGCCGGACCCGAGGAGCCGCCCTCGCGCACCCACGGCGACCTGTGGTGGGGCAACGTGCACTGGGGCGCCGAGCGGGCCTGGCTCATCGATCCCGCCGCGCACGGCGGCCACCGCGAGACCGATCTGGCGAACCTGCGGCTGTGGGGCGGCCTGCCGATGTTCGACGCGGTCGTCGCCGGGTACACCGAGGTCCACGCCTTGGACGCCGGATGGGAGGAGCGGACGCCGCTCCACCACCTGTTCCCGCTGCTGGTCCATACAACGCTCTTCGGACGGATGTATCGCGACCAATTGCTGGGAATCGTGTCTCACTTTACGAAACTGTCATATTGACGAACTAGGCTCGACGCATGGCAGCACCGACTCCGACCCAGGGGACCGCGAACACGCCGTCCCCGGCTCTCGGCCTGCGTGACCGGCACGGCCGCACCGCCACCGACCTGCGCGTCTCCCTCACCGACCGGTGCAACCTGCGCTGCACGTACTGCATGCCCGAGGCCGGGCTGCCGTGGCTGCCCAAACCCGAGCTGCTCACTGACGAGGAGGTCTCGCGCCTCGTCGGCATCGCCGTCCGCGACCTCGGCGTCAACGAGGTGCGGTTCACCGGCGGCGAGCCGCTCCTGCGCCCCGGCCTGGTCGGTATCGTCACCGCCGCCGCGGCCCTCGCCCCGCGTCCCGAGATCTCCTTGACCACCAACGCGATCGGCCTCGAACGCCTCGCCGCCCCGCTCGTGGCGGCCGGGCTCGACCGCGTCAACGTCTCCCTCGACACCCTGAACCCGGGCACGTTCAAAGAGCTCGCCAAGCGCGACCGCCTCGAGGCCACCCTGCGCGGCATCGAGGGCGCGGCCGCGTCCGGGCTCGCGCCCGTCAAGCTCAACACCGTGCTCATGCGCGGCGTCAACGACGCCGAGGCCCCGGCCCTGCTGCGGTTCGCCATCGCCCACGGCTACCAGCTGCGGTTCATCGAGCAGATGCCGCTGGACGCCGCGGGCGTGTGGCGCCGGGACGAGATGGTCACCGCCGCCGAGATCCTCGAAGCCCTCAAAGCCGAGTTCGACCTGGTCCCCGACCCGGCCCACCGCGGCTCGGCCCCGGCCGAGACCTGGCTGGTCGACGGCGGCCCCGCGAAGGTGGGCGTCATCGGCTCGGTCACCCGCCCGTTCTGCGGCGACTGCGACCGCACCCGCCTCACCGCCGACGGGCAGGTGCGCAACTGCCTGTTCGCGCGCGGCGAGACCGACCTGCGCGGCCTCCTGCGCGATGGCGCGTCCGACGCGGAGATCGGCGCGCGCTGGCGCGAGGCGATGTGGGGCAAGCTGCCCGGGCACGGGATCGACGACCCGTCGTTCCTGCAGCCGGCCCGCCCGATGTCGGCGATCGGAGGGTGAGCGTGGTGACGGTGCGGTACTTCGCGGGTGCGAAGGCGGCCGCGGGGGTCGGCGAGGAGCAGGTGCCCGCCGCCGATGTCGCGGAGTTGAAGGCGGTGCTCGCGAAGCGGCACGGCCCGGTGCTCGACAAGGTGCTGTCCGCCTCGACGCTGCTGGTGGACGGCCTGGCAGCGAAGGATCCTGCGACCGTGCTCCCGGCGGGAGTGACGGTGGAGGTGCTGCCGCCGTTCGCGGGCGGATGAGGCCGGGGCGGATGGACCGGTATCGACACCGCGCGGGCGCGGTGCGCGGCCCGGCGGGACCGCGGAATGCGAAAGCGGATATTCCGGATTTGTCCGCGCGGCGGCCCCCTATCCATGACCGTATGCCAAGGGTCCGACACGCATCGGTGTCGGCGGCTCGCGGGGTCGGCCGCGAAGCGGTCGAACGCGAGTCACACTCTGGAGTGTGCGTCGCATGCTTCGAGTCGCCGGGCGAGAATGCTTCGCGACCTGGGGTGCGACCCGCCCGGGCGGGAGCCGCTTCGGGGTACGCGCCGTCTGTCTGCGAGGATGCATAGGTGCGCCGTCCTGATGAACGCAAGCAACCGCAGGTGGCGTCCCCGCTGTTCGAGCTCTCCGCGGGCATGCGGACCACCGCCGAGCGGCGCCGCCGCGCGCAGCGGTCCCACCACTCCAGGTACGTCCGCGAAGCCGTGCCGATGCCCGAACCGGCGTTGACGACCCGGACTCCCGATCCCTGGCTGGCGTCCGCGCCCCTGCTCACGGGCATGGACGAGGTCGGCGCGGGCCTGCTCGACTCACTGGACGCGATGCAGCGCGTCGCCGCCTCCGCCGGACGCGGCCCGCTGCTTATCAACGCCTCCCCCGGGACCGGCAAGACGCATCTGCTCATCCGCCGCGTCGCCTACCTCGTGCAGGAGCTGGGCGTGCCCGCCCGCCAGTGCCTGGTCCTCGCCGCGTCCGCGACCGGCGCGGCCCGCATCCGCCGCGACCTGGGCGCGCTCATTGGCCGTGAGGCGGCTTCGATCACCGTCGCCGAGTTCGACGACTTCGCCGCCGCGAGCCCGCCCGAGCTCGGGCACGTCTTCATCGACGACCTGCCGCGCATGCCTATGCGCCTGTTCCGCCAGGTCACCGAGCATCGCGGGAGCGAAGCGGACATCACCGCCACGGGCGATCCCGATTCGGCCCTGGTCACCGGCGAGCCCGCCGCGTTCGCGGCCTTCAGCGAGCAGTTCCCGCAGGCGCACGTCATGCGCCTCTCGCGCAACCACCGCAGCCCGGCCGCCGTGCTCGTCGCCGCGTCGCAGGTGATCGAGCCGATCAGCCGCGTCCCCGGCCGGCTCGTGCAGCCCGAGCGCCCCGCGCTCGAAGGCTCCGGGATCGGCCGGTACTTCGCGATCGACGCCGACGACGAGAAGCGCTTCGTCGAGGACCTCACCGACCGCCTCGCCGAACTCGGCGTCGCGCCCGAGGAGCTCGCGGTGATCGGTCCTGACGGCATGTCCGTCGCCGAAGCGGCCGAAGGCGAGTTCCGGGTGGTGTGCCTCACTGGGGTGACCGCTGAGGACTGGCCGAACACGGCCACCGCCCGTCGCGCGCTGTACGTCGCGCTCGGGCGCACGCGGGACCTCGCCTACGTGAGCCACACGGGCGCGGGCTCGCCGCTTCTGGCCGATGTGGACCAAGGGCTGTTCAGTCCATTCGGGATGGTGCCGCAGGATCGTTCGGGCCCTGAGCAGCCGCGACTGCTGTAAGGGTCGCGGGGGGAGCCGAGCCGAGTTCCCACGCGATGACGCGCGTATGGGCCACAATAGTCGGGTAACCGCACTCTGACGCTGAGCGCATCCGCGCGCTGGGAGGCCCCGATGGAGCACACCGAAGAGGACACTGTGCCTCTGCACCGGCCGGATGCTCCGGGTTGGTCTCCGTTCGCACCCCCTGAGGTGAACGAGCAGTACCAGTCGTCTTCGGAAGTGCAAGAGCAGCACAGCGCCCCTGAGGACGTCATGAACCAGCCGAACCGCGCCGTGGCCGATGCGATCCGCAATCCGCGCAGTGGCGACCATGTGCCGAGCGCACCGCCGCCGCCCGCGACTCCGATGCCGGGCCCGGGGTCCTATGAGGCGCCGCCCTCGCAGTACGAGGCCCCGCAGGCCTCCGCCGGCGGAGACGGCTGGCCCGCCCCGCCCGCGACGTCACCCTCGGATCACCAGGTCGGCGCACCGCCGGCGTCCAACTCGCCAGTGCATGTTCCGATCCCGGTGTTCCCCGACCATGCGGGCGCGCTCGAACGCCTCGGCGTGACCGCCGACGACTTCGCGTCCCGCCGGGTCGTGCCCCCGCGCCCGCCCGTGGCCGAGACCGGCCTGCGCGGCGCGCTCCACCGCTTCAGCCTCGGCATGGTCGCCCTCCCGCCCGGCCCGCGCGAACGCGCCCGCCAGCGCGCGGTCGACACCGTGCGCCGCAATTTCGGGGGCCTGCGGCAGATCACCGTGGTGAACCCGAAGGGCGGCGCGGGCAAGACCGTCGCGGTCCTCATGCTCGCCATGACCTTCGGCCGTCACCGCGGCGGGTACGTGCTCGCGTGGGACAACAACGAGACGCAGGGGACCCTGGGCATGCGCGCCCAGCAGGACTTCCATGTGCGGACCGTGCGCGACCTGCTGCGGGACCTCGATCATTTCCGCGGCCCGACCGGGCGCATCGGCGACCTCTCGCAGTACGTGCGGGCCCAGGGCGGCGCGATGTTCGACGTGCTGGCCTCGGACGAGTCGGCGACGGCCGGGGAGATGCTCACCTCGCGGGCGTTCGGGGACCTGCGTGAGGCGGTGTCGCGCTTCTACAAGCTCATCGTGGTCGACACGGGCAACAATGTGCGGGCGGCGAACTGGCAGGCGGCGATCGACGCGACCGACCAGCTGGTGGTGACGATGTCGGCCCGCAACGATTCGGCGGAGACCGCGGCGCGGATGCTCGACCACTTGGAGCAGACGGGCCGCCGGGACCTGGTGCGCGGGGCGGTGTCGGTGGTGTCGATGCCCGCCCACCGCAAGGACGTGGACCTGCCTGCGGTGCAGCGGCATTTCGCGGCCCGCACGAGGGCGGTCCTGCTGGCGCCGTATGAGAAGCTGCTCGACTCGGGGGAGCCGATCCGCTACGACTCGTTGAGCAAGGCGTCGTCGTCGGCCTGGCTGCGGATCTCCTCGTCGGTCGCCGAGGGCCTGTAGGCGGCCAGGAGCCCGACGAGTCCGATCGCGGCTTCGGCGAGGCGGTGGTCGTCCTCGTCGGCGTGGCCGAGGACGAGCGCGCCCTGGATGAACACGAGGACGGTGCGGGCCAGCCGGTCGGGGTCGGTCTCGGGGTCCATCTCGCCGCGCTCGACCGCCCGTGCCAGGATCGCGGCGAGATCGCGTTCGAGTTCGGTCCAGGCCTCCTGGACGCGGCGCATGGTGGCGGGGTCGTCGGCCAGTTCCACCGCGGCGCGCACCACGAAGCCGCCCTCTTTCGAGTGGCGGGCGACGACGTCGAGCAGGTCGGCCACGACTCGCGGCGCGTCCACCCGCTCGTCGCCCTTGCGGTCGAGGGCGCGGTGGGCGATCGAGCGGAGCTCGGGTTCGGTGTCCTCTCGGTAGCGGCCCAGTGCCGTGATGTAAAGCTGATGCTTGGAGCCGAATGCGGCGTAGAGTCCGGCGCGGTTCATGCCGGTGGCCGCGACGAGGTCCGACATGGAGGTGGCGGAGAACCCGCGCTCCAGGAAGACCCGTGTCGCAGCGCGAAGGACTCTGTCCAAATCGGCGTTCTTATTTCTGCTCACGTTGTGCACCGTATCGACACCCGGTGCTACGGGTCAATAACCGGAAGGCGAGAGTTCACTCGCGTGGCGCGAGTGAACGGCTGCACTGTGCGACCGGTCAGCTTGACACCCAGCGAATCCACCCGCGAGAATGACCCCAAACTGAACAGGCGCCAGGCGGGGGAAGTCCGGTGAAAGGCCGGCGCTGACCCGCAACGGTAGTCGCGGTCCGTGAACTCGGACAACTGCTGAGCACCCTTCTTTACGCTCGGTCCACCCGCGTGAGCCCGAATGCCCGCCGACGCCACCTGAATTTGTCAACGCCTGTCGTGGTCTACAGGCGCTTGCGGCGCCGCCGCCTGCCCGAAGACCCAACTCGCTCTAGGAAAGGTCAGGCAATTGCGCCACCTGCCCGCACGACTGCTGGCCGCCGCCGCGGTCGTGCCCATCTCCATCTTCGCCTCCGCCGCACCGGCGCAGGCCCAGGAAGCCCCGTTCGCGCAGCCCGCCCAGGCTGCCGCGTCCTGGCTCGTCACCCAGTCGGACGGCACCTCCTGGAACACGGACGTCTCGTCCTCGCTTGAGGCCGTCATCGCCCTGGAGGCCGCCGGTGTCGGCGGCGACCAGGTGCAGGCCACCCTCGAGTGGCTCAACAACAACGACATCCTCACCCCGTACGTGATGCCCACGCCCGAAGGTGCCACTGAGCCCGCGCTGAACGCCGGGTCGGCCGGGAAGGTCATGTACACCGTCGCCACCGCCGGCGGCGACCCGACGAACTTCGGCGAGATCCGCCTCGCCGCCGAGGTCGCGGCCTCGCAGGCCGCGAACGGCACCTACGGCGACGGCACCGCCGCGTCGACCGCTTGGGCGGTGCTCGGGCTCTCGCGCACCGACACCCCGGCGGGCGCGGAGGCCGCGGCCGGCCTGGCCGCGATCCAGTGCCCGGACGGCGGGTTCAACTTCATGGACGTCGACGGCGGGGACGACTGCGTCTCCGACCCCGACACGACCGGCCTGGTCGCTTCCGCACTGGCGACGCTCGGCGAGCCCGCTTCGGTCTCACTGGACGCCGCCGTGGCGTGGCTTGAGGGCGCGCAGGCCGAGAGCGGCGGGTTCGACAACGGCTTCGGCGAGAACGCGAACTCGACCGCGATGGCCGCGCAGGCGTTCCTGGCCGCTGGTCGCGACGACGCCGCCGAGCGGGCGGTCACGTTCCTCCTCGAGCTGCAGTTCGACTGCACCGCCGACCAGCCGGGCGCGATCATGTACACCGACCCGGAGGACCCCGAGTTCGGTGAGGCTTCGCGCCTGCTGGCGACCGCGCAGGCGATCGTGCCGATGGCGGGCCAGGACCTCGCGACCCTGGACGCCACGAACATCGAGGCCGCCGTGCCGGGCACCGGCTGCGAGAGCGCCGACGCCGGTGACCAAGGCGCTGGTGAAGTCGACGCCGAAGGTGACGACGAGGGTTCGACCTCGTGGCTGCCGTGGGTGATCGGTGCCGCCGTCGTGGTGCTGGCCGCGCTGATCATCGGCTTCGCGATGAAGTCGCGTCGCGGCGGCAACGCCACTGACGCCGATGCAGCCCCGGCTGCGGAGGTGGCGCCTGCGGACGAGCCGAAGGGCGAGTCGGACAAGGGCGCGGTCGAGCCCAAGGACGACTCCGGCGAAGCGACTGCGAACGACGACACCGACAAGCAATAGTCGGCACGTGTCCCGAAGCGAACGAAACGCAGGCAGCGCCCGCCGGTCCGGCGGGCGCTGCCTGCGCGCTCAACGAGTGTCGACGCGACGCCCGCCTCGCATGGCGGGCCCCGCCGCGATGTTCAGCGCGCTCGTTGCCGCCGCAGCGCGCGGCGATGTCGTACCCGGATGGCACCCTCGGTCTTGGGGGCGTCGCAATCGGACACACCCGACCTCGGGGGCCGTGCGAGCCCGCTCGCGCGGGCCGCTCCGGCCGGGATGTCGTACCCCCGTGGGACTGTTGGTTTCGGGGGCGTCGCGCGCCGACACGCCCGATCCCGGGTGGCGGCGACCCGCTAGCACCGAAACGCGCCGCCCGCGCGCGGTGGCGGCAACCGCCACAAGCCGCCGCCTCGCCGCGCTGGCCGCGACGCTCTTCACCGCGCTCTGCTTCATCGCGGTCCCGGCCTCGCCCGTCTCCGCTCAGTCCGGGTGCACCGATGTCACCGTCGTGGTCGACTTCGGTCCGCTCGCGGCCGATGATTCGACCGCACCCGCGACCGGCTGCGCCGCCGATCCAGCGAACGGGTTGGACGCGCTCGCGCGGGCCGGGTTCTCCGTCACCGAAGTGGCTTCGATCCGCGGCATGGTCTGCCGGATCGACGAACTCCCCGAGAGCACTTGCGCCACAGCGCCTCCCGCGAAGGAGTACTGGTCGTACTGGCACGCCGAGGCCGGTGACACCGAATGGTCGTACTCGCCCGTCGGCGGCGCTGACTCCAGCCCGGACGCGGGCGATGTCGAAGGCTGGTCCTTCGGCGACGGCGCCGCGCCCGCCCTCTCGCCCGCCGACGCCGCAGCCGCGACCGAAGGCGTGGAGGCCGAAGCGCCCCAGGACCGTTCTTACACTTGGCTTTTCGCCGTCGCCGCGCTCGCCGTCATCGCCGGGCTCGTGTTCTGGCGTGTGCGCCGCGACCGGCGCGCGTGAACGGGCGCAACGGAACCAGCATGCCCGCGAACTTCCGACGCCTCGCCCCCAACGCAGCCCGGTGCAATGGAGGCACGACGGCCCAGCGCATCGCCCGCACCGCAATCCGGCGGCCCGCATGAACCGGACGCGCACCGCCGCCATGCCGAAGACCGCCCGCCACACCATCCACCCCGTGGCCTGGTGGGGCTGGGCGCTGCTCCTCGCCACCGCGGCCGGGCGCACCGGGAACCCGTGGCTGCTCCTGCTCATCGTCGCCGTCGCCGGCCTGGTCGTCACCTGGTGCCGCGGCTCGGAGCCCTGGTCGGGCGCGTACCGCGTCTTCCTCCTCATCGGACTCAGCGCGATCGCCCTCCGCATGGCGTTCTACATCGTCTTCGGCGGCTCCGACGGCCCCACCGTCCTCTTCTCCCTCCCCTCCGCGACCCTCCCCGAATGGGCCGCCGGCTTTCGGCTCGGCGGCGATGTGACCGCCGAAGGCGCGCTCGCCGCCGCCTACGACGGCCTGCGGCTCGCCACCCTCCTCGTCTGCATCGGCGCGGCGAACGCGCTCGCGAGCCCCCGCCGCCTCCTCCGCTCGGTCCCGGCCGCACTGTACGAAGTGAGCGTCGCGGTCGTCGTCGCGCTGTCCGTCGCGCCGCAGCTCGTCGAGAGCGTCGGACGTGTCCGGCGCGCTAGAGCGTTGCGCGGCAACACGAGTCGCAGCCCCGCGAACCTCATGCGCACGGTCGTCTCACCGGTGCTGCACGACGCGCTCGACCGGTCGCTCGCGCTCGCCGCCGCGATGGCCTCGCGCGGGTACGGCCGCGCCGCGGGCATTCCCGTCCCGGCCCGCCGCGCCACCAGCGCCGCGCTCCTCATTGGACTCATCGGTCTCTGCGCGGGCGCGTACGCACTCCTCAGCGCCGCGACGCCCGCGCCGCTCGCCTGGACCACCGTGGCCTTTAGCGCGGCCGTGTCGGTCTTCGGCATCGCGTTCGCCTCCAGGCGGGTCCCGCACACCCGCTACCGTCCCGACCGCTTCGGCGGGCGCGACTGGGCGATCGTCGCCTCTGGCGCCGCGGCCGTCATCGGGACCGTCCTCAGTGGCATCCACGAGCCGGCGGCGCTGTGGCCCGCCACGAATCCGCTCACGGTGCCCGACCTGCCGATGTGGGCCGCGGGCGGCATCCTCCTCGCCACCGCGCCCGCCCTGCTCGCGCCGTCCTCAAGAGGAGGAACACCATGAACCCCGGCGGGATCGCCTTCGACCACGTCACCTTCGCGTACGCGGGCACGCCCGTGCTCGACGACGTCTCCTTCGACCTCCCCGAAGGCGAGTTCTGCCTGCTCGTAGGCCCCACCGGCGCGGGCAAGTCGACGCTTCTCAAGGCCGTGAACGGCCTCGTCCCGCACTTCACCGGCGGTACGATCACCGGTCGGATCACCGTGGCGGGCAGGGAGATCCGCGACTCGACTCCCGCCGATCTGGCCGACCTCGTCGGCTATGTGGGGCAGGATCCGTTGGCGGGCTTCGTGACCGACGAGGTCGAACGGGAGCTGGCGTACACCGCCGAGCAGCTCGGCGTCGACCCCGCGGCGATGCGCAAGCGCGTCACCGAGATCGTCGACCTCCTCGGCCTCGCCGACGTGCGCGACCGCGACCTCGCCGCCCTCTCCTCCGGCCAGCGCCAGCGGGTCGCGATCGGCGCGGCTCTCGTCGCCGGACCGGCCGCGCTCGTCCTGGACGAGCCGACCTCCGCGCTCGATCCGACCGCCGCCGACGAGGTGCTCTCGGCGCTGCACCGGCTCGTGCACGACCTCGGCGTCACGGTGCTCCTCGCCGAGCACCGGCTCGAACGCGTCGCGCAGTACGCCGACTCGGCGCTGCTCCTCAACGGCGGCAAGGTGACCGCGGGTCCGGTCGGCGAGATTCTGGGCGCGTCGCCGATCGCCCCGCCCGTGGTGGAGCTCGGCCGCCTCGCCGGGTGGCCCGGCCCGCCGGTGACGATCCGCGAGGCCAGGCGCCACGCCGCCGGGCTGCGTGGAGCCCTGGCCGGGCACCAGCCGATCGCGAGCGCCGCGCCCGGCCGCAAGAGCGCCTCGTCCGAGGCCGGCCCGCCGCTGCTCGAGGCCCGCGGCGTCCGCGTCGACTACCCCGGCGGGGTCCGGGCCGTCAACGGCGTCGACCTCATCGCGGGTCGCTGCGAGCGCATCGCGCTCATGGGCCGCAACGGTTCCGGCAAGTCCAGCCTTCTGTGGGCGTTGCAGGGCACCGGGAAGCGCTCGGGCGGCACGGTCGCGATCGGCGGCACCGACCCCGCGGCCCGCAAGCCTGCCGAGCGTCGGACCCTCGCCGGACTCGTCCCGGCCGAGCCCGCCGACCTCCTGTACGCCGAGACCGTCGCGGCCGAATGCGAAGGCGCCGACCGGGACGGCCGCGTTCCGCCCGGCACCTGCGCGAAGATCCTCGACGATCTTGTGGAGGGCATCGACGCGGACGCCCACCCGCGCGACCTCTCCGAGGGCCAGCGCCTCGCGCTCGCCCTGGCTGTGACCCTCACAGCCGCACCGCCGTTGCTGCTGCTCGACGAGCCGACTCGCGGCCTGGACTACCCGGCGAAGGAGGCGCTTGCGGCGCGCCTGGGCAAGCTCGGCGATGCCGGGCATTGCGTGGTCGTCTCGACCCATGATGTGGAGTTCTGCGCCGAGTTCGCGAGCCGCGTCGTGATCCTCTCGGATGGCGAGGTGGTCGCGGACGGTCCGGCCCGCCAGATCGTCGCCGCTTCGCCGATGTTCGCCCCGCAGGTCGAGAAGGTCCTGCCGGGTTGGCTGACGGTGTCGGAGGTGGCGGAAGCCCTGGGACGAAGCGAGACCAGCGGCACCGCTGCGAGCGGGACGGGCGATGACGATCGAGCCTGAGCCGCAGCCGTCGGCCCGGCCCTCGGCCAACGGAGACGCGGCACCAACGAGCACGCCCCTATCGAAACCGCAGGTCGCAGCTCCGCGCCCGGTCGTTCGCTGGAAGGCCGCGCTCGCGCTCACCCTGGCGGCGGGGTTCGGGCTGGTCGCGATGTCGTGGCCGCTGCTCGCGGCCCCGGGCGGGGCGTTGACCGAGACCACTTCGGGCCCTTGGCTGTTCGCGCTGCTGCTGCCACTGGTCACCGCCGTCGTGCTCCTCCAGCTGACCGACGGCGGGCTCGACGCCCGCGCGGTCGCCATGCTCGGCGTGCTCTCGGCCGTCGTCGCGGCGGTGCGTCCGTTCGGGGCGGGCGCGGCCGGGGTGGAGACGGTGTTCTTCCTGCTCATCTTGGCGGGCAGAGTGTTCGGTCCCGGCTTCGGGTTCATCTTGGGCTGCACGGGCCTGTTCGCGTCGGCGCTGCTCACGGGCGGTGTGGGACCGTGGCTGCCGTACCAGATGTTCGCGGCGGCGTTCGTCGCGCTCGGCGCGGGGCTCCTGCCGCGAACGCCAGACACGCGCCCAGGCCGGACGACCGAACTGGCGATCCTGGCGGTCTACGCCGCGCTCTCCTCCATCCTCTATGGACTGCTGCTCAACCTCTCCTTCTGGCCCTTTGCGATCACGCACGGAAACCTCGCGTACGTGCCCGGCGGCGGCTTCAGCGAGAACATCTCCCGACTTCTCGCCTATTCGCTCGCGACCTCGCTGGGCTGGGACATCGGACGTGCGATCACCACGGTCGCACTCGTGCTCCTGACCGGCCCGCTCCTGCTGCGCGTCATGCGCAGGGCCGCCAGGAAGGCCAACTGGGTCTGAGACCGGCCGCCCGACAGAAGGGACGACCGGCCCCAGGCCGCTAGGGCGAACTCAGGCGCCGATCAGTCGACGGGCGCGACCCGGATGAGGTTGCCGTCAGGGTCGGCGACCACGAACGTCCTGCCGAACACCTCGTCCTGCGGCTCCGAGACGACCCGGACGCCTTTCCCCTTCCAGTCGGCGAACAGCTCGTCGACCGACTCGGGCGCGCCCTTCACCGCGAGGCACACCTCGCCGGTGCGCACGCCGACCTCGGCAAGGGCGACCTCCGAACGGCTCCACAGTGCGAACTGGACGCCGCCGCCGATGTCGAACGCGACGAAGCCCGGCGTCTCGAAACTCGGCGCCATGTCGAAGAGGTCGCCGTAGAAGCGGGCCGCGGCCGGCGCGTCGCTCACATAGACGATGAACATGTTCGGTGCGGGCATGATGCCCCCCTTTCTCGTGGAAGGCGCCACCGTAGCGGGGAAAGGTGCCAGGATCCGTCATGTTCGATGCGAGTATCGGGCTGTGACTCCCGACAGGTTCTTCTCTCTCCTGGTCTCGTTGCAGTCGCGGCCGGAGACGACCGTGGCCGCGCTGGCCGAGGAGACCGGCGTCTCGCCCCGGACCGCCATCCGGGACCTGCACTGGCTCCAGGACGCCGGCTTTCCGATCCTCATGCGCCGCGGCCGATACGGGGGCGTGTCGATGCTCCCGGGCGGGTCCCTGGACACCGCGCGCCTGACCCCGGGCGAACGCGAGCACCTGGCGCTCACCGGCCTCGACTCCGACCAGCGCCGGCGGCTGGGGGTCGAGGAGGTCAGCGGTCGCGCGCTGCGCAAGATCGCGAGCGCGCGGCCGGCTGAGGGCCTGCTGCCCGTCGGCGACCTCGTCGTCAGCGACAACCGGCCGTGGTACGGGCGCGAGCCCGAGGGTGTCTCACCCGCTGAGCTCATCGGCGACCTGCGCCGCGGCGTGCGCTTCCGGGTCGCCTACCGGAGGCAGGGCGGGGAGGAGCGCCTGCGGACCGTCGACCCGTACGGGCTCTTCGCCAAAGGCGGTCGCTGGTACCTCGTCGCGGACGAGCTCGGCGAGCCGCGCCTGCTGAACCTGCACCGGATCGCGGGCTGGAAAGCGCTGGACGTCCCGCGGCGGCTCCGGTCCGGCGTGCGCCTGGCGGAGGTCGCCGCCGAACTGGCGTCGTCGTGGGAGACCTCCGGTGACCTGGAAGTCCACCTGCTCATCCAGAAGCACCAGGTCGAACGGGCCGAGCGCTTCCTGGGCAGCCGCCTTGCGCTCGGGGAGTCTATTGGGGACGGCCGGACCGCGGCGGTGTTCCGCTGCCGCGTGCTTGAGGATGTACGCCAGCTGTTGGCGTTCGCCGACTCGATCACGGTCACCGGCCCGCCCGAGGCCCGCACGAAGCTCACCGAGCTCGCGACGCAGATCCTCCGCCACTACGAATGAGTGCGCGTCCAGGTCCGCCGACGCTTCCGGATCCGGCCTACGAGAGGTCGAACAGGGTGACGAGGGCGGCCCTTGCCGTCACGGACAGTCCGAATCAGCCAGTGAGTTCGGTGGCGAGCTTTTCGAACTCGGCGGCGATGTCGGCGTCGGCCTGGCTGTAGGTCTCGGCGCATTGGCGCAGGCCGTCGGCGTGGTGGGCGATGGACGCGCTGAGCAGGCCGGTGAGGTTCGACAGTTCCGCGCAGCCTTCCGTGAAGGCCTCCGCGAAGAAGAGGCCGGGCAGGCCCCAGGTCATCTCGGCCGCGCCCGCTTCGCCTGCGACCGTGGCGATCGCCTCCGCGTTCGGCGCCAGATCGTCCAGGGCCCCGGCCGCCGCTTCGAGCTCACCGGGGTCGACCGCCCATTGGGCGGCGTCGCCGACCAGGGCGGTGATGGTCCCCGTTTCACCGCCGAGCGCATCGGAGACGTGGCCGTAAATGTCGGCCGCCGCGCCCTTCGCGGAGTCGACCACGGCGGTGCCCGCGACCGTCAGGAGCTCCTTCCACAGGCGGTACTCCCCGGCCGCGCGGTTCACGACCGGGTTGGCGCGCAGGAACTTGAGCAGCTTCATGAAGATCTGCGAGGCGAACTGGAACTTCCTGGTTGCCTTGAGAAGCATCCGCGACGCGGAGACCACGGCGTCCATCACGAACGCCACGACCGAAGCGCCCGCAGTGGCGACGCTCGTCGCCAGCGCCACGACCCCGCGCGTGACCGCCCACGAGACGAGCTCGGTCAGGATCGCCTTGATGACCTCGTAGATCGTCTCGGCGAGTATGCGGGCCCAGGCGAGGATCGCGGCGACGTCCTTGGCGCGCTGGCCCATCGAGCCCGCGGTCGCGGCGAGGCCGCCGATGGCGTTCCCGGCCGCGGCGGCGGCTTCACCGTCCCATGTGGTCACATTGGCATCCGCTGCGACTGCGATCTCCTCATCGAGCGCGCCGAGGGCGGCTTCGACCTGGCCGAGGACGTCGATCTGGCGCTGCATTTCGGTGGCGTCGCCGGAGACCATCATGAGCAGTTCGTCGAGGGGCTGTACGAGGTCGAGGATGATGGTGATTCCGGCGCTGACGAGGGTGCCGATGGGGTCGGTGAGGACGCCCATGACGTCGGCGCCGAGCCCTTTGATCTCGCCTCCGATGGCGAGGCCGGTGCTGAGGGCGCTCTCGCTGCCGGCGTTCTTGACTGCTTCAGCGGTGGCGGTGTAGCGGCTGACGAACGGCACGGAGGTCCATTGTGTACCGGACTCCTGCGCTTCGACCTCGTCATAGGCGGTGATGTCGGAACCGTGAAGGTCGGTGTCACTCAAGGCAAGTCCCATCGGCGAGTGGCGTGGTCACTCGAACCGTATGGGCCGCTGGGCGATTTGCGCGGGAACGACACCTTTAGCGAGGCGTGTCTTCGAACCGTCTAGACGTTTTCGTACATGACGGCGTGTCGCGCTTGACCGGATCTGCGCCGTGTGTCAATCTCGGAAAACGTGCAGTGCACGTGACTCCAGAGAGAACTGAATATGGCCGGTGGGCCGCCCCAAGACCGCGAAATCACGTGGCGGCCCACCTTTCAACCAGGAAGGCGAGCCTCCCATGGCACGGTCCACCCTACGCGAAAACAGGCGTAGCGCAACACATCAAAACGCCACCACCGTGAACCAAGCAGGCATGCGCGTGCTCGTTCAGCAGGCGTTCTACCAGCACGATTACCTCGGCCCGGGTGCCGAGCTTGTCGAGATCACCGGACAGGGTGAAGGCGACGGCTACTACGACTGGGCGGGCCGCCGCCTCTTCCTCGCCGACGGCGAACCCGACCCGATGTGCCCCGGCGCGTACCGTTACCAGCACAACCCGGCGTGCTGCGACCTCCAGGCGCCCGAGTCCGACCCGCGTTCCCCGCGCTACGAACCGATGCACTTGCGCCACAAGCCGGGCGACACCTGGATCATCGACACGAACCGCCCTCACGACCCGTTCGACCCCGGCCCGTTCGGCACGCCCGGCTGGCGCGAGGACCGACGCACCGGCCGCCACCGCCGCGACGAAACGCCCGATCCGCTCCCCGCCGAAGGCTGGACGCCGCCCGCCGACGCCTGGTTCCCGGGTACGGCCGACTGGCCCGAACCCGAACCGCCCCAGCCAGAGCCGGGCCGGGCGCCCGACCGCCGCAACGGTTCCGACCACCGGGGTGATTCGGACCGGACCTCTGGCCACCGAAGCCGCTCGGACCAGCCACGGCCCACCCGCGCCGGCGAGCCCTTCGGCGACCCGCAACCCGCTTCGAACGACTGGGGCGGCTCCGACCGGCCGCCGCCGTGGGGCTCACGCGGCCGCCCCGTCCCGTCCGAGCCCGACGAACCGCCGCGCCGCGACCGTTTCTGGGCCGCAGCCGACCGAAGCGCGGGGCCCGATAGCCACGGCTGCAACGCAAGCAGCACTGACCAACCCGCCGACCGCGCCGACCGCGCCGACCGCGCCGACCGCGCCGACCATCGATACCCGAGCGACGACTCCGCGCACGGCGAACATCAATTCTCCAAACTCCGCGAGGACGCCTTCGACCGCTTCATGGCCAACTCCGCGCAGCTGCGAGCCGCCCACTTCCAGCCCGAACGTCCCTACCTGCGCGAACGCGCCGCCTGGGTCCTCCGCTGGCTCCTCTGGGTCCTCGCCTGCGGCCTCGCGCCCATGCCCGCACCACTCAGCACCCGACAACCGCAATCCGATCCCGCTGCACTGCAACCGATCCCGGCTCAGCTCAGCGCCACGACAAGGTCGCAGCCGGACCCGACCCCGGTCACGGCTCCGGATCCGGCCCCGGTCGCGGCTCCGGCCACAGCGCCAACCGACAACCCGAACCGTCCCGACGCCAAACCGGCCGCCATGCCCGGCGCGGCGATCGCCGCCGCCGTCAACGGTGCCCGCGCCGCCCGCAAGGTGATCGCCGCCAGGGAGGCCCGCACCAACTCTGACCTCGCCGTAGCGGTCCGCAACAGTGCCAACCGCGCAAGCACCACCCGACCGCCCGCCGAGCACCTGCGCACCCGACCGAGCGAGACCAGGCGCCGTCCCTCACCGCACCCCGGCCACTACATGGCCGCGTGGGAACAGGCCTTCGACACCGGCGGCACCCTGGTCTTCGGCGGTGCCGCATGATCCCCGACCGCTACACCACCCGCCGCATCCGCGCCCGCTACCTCCAGGCGCTCAACGCCATCCCGCTGCCCGTCCGCCGCACCGACCCTCCCGACCAGATCCTCCCGATCGACCTCGCCGGCCTCCCCGTCCTCGCCACATGCACCATCGACGACCGCGACGTCCGCTACTCGCTCGTCATCGGCCAGACCCGCTTCCGCCTGACTTTCAAGGAGATCCGCCCAGCTCTCATCGGGCACATCATCAACCTCGAGACACCGAGCCCCCGCCTGGTGATCTCCGAACCCCTTCACACCGAGTGGGCTCTGGCCAACGAACCGGTGATCATCGAGCACGGCATGCAGACCTGGCAAGCCAACACGCGAACCTGCAACCGCTGACCAGCCCAACAAAATAGGACTGCCGCCGGGCTCAGCGCCCGGCGGCAGCCCCGCCATCTCATCGCGTTGCGCGAACGCCACTCCGCGGTCGGACCGGAATGCCGGTCAGCGGCTCTCGGCGGCCGCGCTGAGCGCGTTGACCAGGTCGCCGACCTGCGGGGAGGCGAGCCGGTAGCGCATGACGCGTCCGTCCCGTTCGGCCACGACCAATCCCGCGTCACGCAGGATCGCCAGGTGGTTGGAGACGTTCGACTGCGTGGCACCGCTGCGTTCGACCAGTTCGCTCACAGACGCTTCCGCTTCTTCGAGCGTGCGCAGCAGCGCCAGGCGGACTCGGCAGCCGAGCGCGCGGCCGATGTCGAACAAGCGGTCGTCCACGTCGTGATAATCCATCAGGATTCCATGATACATTCGCTTCATATCATTGATTGCTGATATGTGGAGGTCGTATGTCCGACATGGTCTGGTCCCACGTCGATGCCGTACCCGCCCGCAAGCTCACCGAGGGCATCGCCCTGCGTCAGATGTGGGAAGGCGAAGGCGGCCGCTCATGCCACGTCGTCGACATCGCCCCCGGTGCCGTCTGGCCGAACCTCGACGTGCACGAGCCCGGCCCCGAGGAGGTGTTCGTCGTCTCCGGCGTCTTCAACGACGGCGTCCGCGACTACCCGGCCGGATCGTTCATCCACTGCCCGGCCGGATCCAGCCACGTCCCGCAGTCGACCACCGGCTGTCGGCTGTTCGTGTTCTACCCCGAAGGCTGACATCCCGTCGGCACTTGAGCGCCCGTTCCGGTGTACCTCGCACACGGCCTGCGACTTCGCACCAGAGGGGTACAGTCGCTGTCGATCACGGTCGACCACTGTCACGTCCCGGGCAAGGAGTATTCATGAGCGTCCGGTGCGACAGATGACCCCGTATAGGGACGCCGCGCGACGGCTCATGCTGACCTCGGCGCTCGTGCTGGGCCTGGCCCTCTCGGCCGGGTGCGCGATCAACAAGGGCTCGGCACTCGCCGAGCACTTCGAGCAGGAGTGGGCCGACACCGCCGATGTCGCGGAGATCGACACGCATGGCCGCAACACCCTGCCCTTCGCCGGAACGGCCACCGCCACGCTGATCCTCGAGGACGGCACCTCGGCCGAGCGCGTGACGGAACTGGCGCACGAACTCGGGGCGTACGTCGCCGACCATCGCGGGGTCACCGGCGAGATCTCGGCGGGCGGCATCACCTTCGCCGTCGCCCCGAACCGCGAGCGCACCGGTGACGTCGTGGCACTCTGGGAGTCGCTCACGGCCGACGAGCGGGTGGCGAGCGGCCTCATCGACATCGGATACCAGAACGACGACGAGTGGACCATCGAGATCGTCGCGGTCGATGCCGCAGGTGCTCTGGCACTGTTCAAGGAAATGGTCGGCGAGACCGACCAGTACCGGCCGTTCTCCTCAGCCGTGACGTCCCTGCAGATCGACACCGAGCGGGAGGCGGAGCTCTCGGTCCGAGTCAGCACCGATCCTGAAGGGAACGTCCCCGCTGAGGCGATCGCCGCCTATGAGGCGGTGGCCGCTCAGTACCCGGTCGTCAGCGGGGGCCTAGCCCCGGACCGCGCGGGCATCGTCGTGGCAGCGGGCACCGACCTGGTCGAAGCCGGCGAACTCGCCCGGAGTTCGGCCCCCGGCCTCACCGACATCGAGGTCACCGCCGACAGCGGCAACTGAAACTCGACGCCGTGAAAGCCGGCACCCGACTCACTTAGCGCCTGCGGCATCCGAGCCGGCGCCTGGTCTTCGGGATGCCTCCGCACCCGGTGACCTACTCGCTCTGCGACCGTTTCGGCGCCACCCGCACATGCGCCCGCTCGCCCTGCCTGCCGATCAGGCTGAGGAACTCGACCGGCCCGGCGCTCGTCGCCCCGAACCAGTGCGGCGTCCGCGTGTCGAACTCCGCGGCCTCGCCGGGCTTGAGCCGCAGGTCGTGCTCCCCTAGGACCAGGCGCAGCGTTCCATTGAGGACATACGCCCAGTCGAAACCCTCGTGGCTGCGCAGCTCCGGCTCCCGGTCATCGGACCCGGTCGGCAGGATGAACTTGTACGCCTGGATGCCGCCGGGCCTGCGCGTCAGCGGCAGCACGGTCGCCCCGTCCTTGGTGGCGACGGGCCGCATGTTGACCCGCGGATCCCCGGTCGGCGGTGCGTCGACAAGCTCGTCGAGCGTGACCCCGTGCGCGCGGGCCAGCGGCAGCAGCTGCTCGAGCGTGGGCCGCCGCAGCCCCGCTTCGAGCCGCGAGAGCGTGCTCGCCGAAATGCCGGTCTCGGCGGCGAGGTCGGTGAGCGTGACCTCGCGGGCCTGCCGGAGGCGCTTCAGGCGCGGCCCGACCGCGTCGAGCGTGCGTTCAAGTCCGTCGTTCATCGGTCCATCATCCCCGGGATTTTGCTGATCGGCAAGATTACTTGCCCATATGTCAAAGCCGGTCCATTCTTGCCCTGGCCACCGCACATGAAGGAAAGGCAGGCCACCGCGATGACGCACGGCAACACCGAGCACCCCGAACCACACCGCCCGACCGCAGCCTGAAGGGAATCCACCCATGGTCCTCTCCACCGCAGTCCCACCAGCCGAATCCACCATCGACGACCCGCGGCGCCGCCGCGCCATCCTCATCACCGTATGCATCGCGCTCATGGCCGTGATCGCCTCGGTCACCGGGTTGAACGTCGCCCAGCGGGACCTCGCCGTCCAGTTCGGCGCCTCCCAATCCACCGTCCTGTGGATCATCAACACCTACACGATCGCGCTGGCCGCCCTGCTCCTGCCGCTCGGCGCGCTCGGCGACCGCCTCGGGCGCCGCCCGGTCCTGCTCGCGGGCCTGCTCGTCTTCGGCGCGGCCAACGTCGCCGCCGGGCTCGCGACCTCCTCGGAGGCGATGATCGCCGCCCGGCTCGCCAGTGGCGTCGGCGCGGCGATGATCATGCCGGTCACACTCGCCGTCATCACCTCAACGTTCCCGCAGCAGGAACGCTCGCGCGCGATCGGCGTCTGGACGGCCGTCGCCGGAGGCGGCGGCATCCTCGGCATGTACCTCTCGGCGCTGCTCGTCGACGTGGCGGATTGGCGGTGGCTGTTCGCGCTCCCGGTCGCACTCGTCGCGTTCGCCTTCGTCCTGGCGTTGCGGTTCGTGCCGAACTCGCGGGAGCACTCGCCGCACCGGTTCGACGTGGTCGGTTCGCTCGCGTCGGTGGTCGCCGCGGTCGGGCTCATCCTCATGCTGCATGAAGGGCCGGCGAGCGGTTGGACCGCGACGCCGACGCTGCTGAGCTTCGCAGTGGGTGCCGCGGGCGCGATCGCGTTCGTCGTCTGGGAGCGCCGGCACCGCGCGCCGCTGCTGGACGTGCGGCAGTTCCGCGATCGCGGCCTCGCGAGCGGTTCGGTCACGCTCTTGGCGGTGTTCGGGGTGCAGGCGGGGATCTTCGTGGTCATGTTCCCGTTCTTCCAGTCGGTTCTCGGCTGGTCCGGGCTTCGTTCCACCTTGGCGCTCTTGCCGATGATGGTGCTGATGATGGCGGCCTCGGCGCTCGCGCCGCGCGTGGCGGCCCGTGCCGGCGCGCGGTCGACGATGGCCGCCGGTGTCGCGCTCTGCGCCGCGGGCCTGGCGACGATGGCGGTGCTCGTGTCGGTCGACGGCGGCTACTTGTCGGTGCTGCCTGGCATGCTGGTGATGGGACTGGGCATGGGACTTTCGATGACACCGTCCACCGAAGCGATCACGCTCGCCTTGCCTGCGGAGCGGCAGGGCGTCGCCTCCGCTTTGAACGACGTGACACGGGAGTTCGGCACCGCGCTCGGCATCGCTCTCCTCGGCGCGGTCCTGTCCGCCGGGTACCGAAACGCCATCGACGACCGCATCGGGGACCTCGGCGGGCCCGCCGGCGACGCTGCCCGCGCAGGTGTCGCCACCGCCCTCACCGTCCAAGGCCCCCAGGCCGACGCACTGGTCCGGGCCGCCCAGGAGGCCTTCGTGGCCGGATGGCGGCACGCCATGTGGGCAGGCGTCGCCGTCATGGCCGTCCTGTTGATCCACGTCCTCGCCAGAGGCCCGAAGCCACGGGCCTGACCGAGAGCATCCCAGTCACCGGCGCTTCACCGGATTGCCGGGGCCGGGCTCCGGGCCGAGCTCCACCTGCCCGTGCAGACCGGTTACGACGGACCGTCCGCAGGAATGCCTTGGATGCTGCCGCGATAGGGGTGCCGCCTCTTCCAGGTGTCCTCCCATTGCAGAAGGTAGGCGTGGTGCTCGGGCAGGTCGGGACGGAGGAGTCGGATCACGCCGGGTGGCGACGTCAAGGTGAGGAGGAATCGCCAGTACCGCTCGAGTTCCGTTCGGACCTCGTGCATCTCGTAGGCCGCGGCGGTCCCGTCGTAGTCGGTGAGCGTCAGCTCCTCTCGCGTGAAGCGCGCGTCGATGCTCCTGCCCTCCCACTCGACGGGGCCGCCCGCGCCCTCCAGCACCTCGGCGACGGCGTCGAGCGCATCGAGCGCCGCGGCGTAGCTGCCGCCAATCTCCATGGTCATCCAGACGCCGAGCTTCCAGTACCGCTCGTCGTCCGCTTCATAGCGCGGAAGCCCGTGCTCATTCAGGAAGTACCGCTTGATGCCCACCTCAATCGAGGTGGGCCACAAGGCCGCGGAGGCCGGCGGCGATGGCCTTGGGATCGGGGGCGGCGTCCGGGTAGGACATCCATTGCATGACAACGCCGCTGACCAGGGCGAGCTGGACGGCGCCGACGGTGCGGATGGTCTCGGCGTCGATCGTCTCCTCGATTTCACCGGTCGCAAGCGCGGCCATCGCGGCAGTCGCGCCGGGCTGACCCTGGGCGTAGACCTCGGCGAGTTCGGGGGTGCGCTGGGCCTGCATGAACAGCTCGAAGCTCGCCATCCACATGGTCTTGTTGGCCCGCACGTGGTCGATGAGGAGATTCCAGACCGCCTCGAAGCGCTTGGGGCCCTTGGGTTCGTCCAGCTTGGCGAGCTGGGCTTGGAGCCCGGCGTCCCAGTCCTCGAGTGAGGAGAAGAGCGCCTGCTGGAGCAGGGCCTCGCGGGAGCCGTAGTGGTAGCCGATCGCGGCCATGCTCACGCCGGCGGCCGTGGCGATGTCGCGCACCGTGGTGCGGTCGTAGCCCTTCTCGAGCAGGCACTGCTTGGCTCCGTCGAGGAGCGCATCCCGGTTTCCCATGCGGCTGATCCTAACAGCGACCTGCGCATTCGCCTAGCGCGAACGCCTTGCGCAGAATTCTTAGGCGATCGCCTTGCACGTTTGCGCAAATCCTTGGTACGGTTCTGCCAGGCGCGAACGAACCCCGTTCCGCACCAGTCGAAAGCGAGCCCCCCAATGACTTTCCTCAAGACCGCCAAGACCATCGCCGTGAGCCTCGCCGCCGCCGGCATCACCGCCGCCTCCATCGCGTTCGGCGCCGTCACCGCGAACGCGACCAACACCGCCCCGACCCTCGTCGACACCGAACTCGGCGCACTCCAAGGCGCTGCCGCCGACGGCGTCCGCACCTGGCTCGGCGTCCCCTACGCCGCCCCACCCGTGGACGAGTTGCGTTGGGCCTCACCGGAACCGGCAGACTCGTGGGAGGGGGTGCGCGAAGCCACCGATTTCGGCAACGCGTGCGCCCAGGGCGCGGCCCCCATGCCGGGCGTCCCCAGCGACCACGAGGACTGCCTTTACCTCAACGTCTACTCACCCGACTCGAACCGCGACGACCTGCCCGTCATGGTCTGGTTCCACGGCGGCGGCAACACCTACGGCGCCGCCGAGCAGTACGACCCCTCGCGCCTCGTGACCGACGGCCGGACCGTGGTCGTCACCGTCAACTACCGGCAGGGCGTCTTCGGCTCCTTCGCGCACCCCGCCCTCGACGAAGGCGGCGAGACCACCTCCGGCAACTACGGGCTCGAAGACCAGCAGGCCGCGATGCGCTGGGTCCAGGAGAACGCCGAAGCGTTCGGCGGGAACGGCGACAACGTCACCATCTTCGGCGAATCCGGCGGGGGCTTCGATGTCTGCGCCCACCTCACTTCGGCCACCTCCGCGGGCCTCTTCGACAAGGCGATCATGCAGAGCGCCCCGTGCGGATCCACTTGGGCCCCTTCGCGAGAGGCAGGCCAGGACCGTGACATTGCAGTCGCCGAGCAGCTCGGATGCACCGACCCGTCCGAGGCCGAAGCCTGCCTTCGAGCGCTCGATCCCGAGGACCTGAACGCTGCCACGGTGAACCTCCAGGAGTTCCAGCCGGTCGACGGCGGTCCGGTCATGCCCGTCGCCACCGCCGACGCGATCGCCGCCGGCAGCGTGAACGACGTGCCCGTCCTCACCGGCATCAACCGCGACGAGAACCAGCTCATGACGGGCGGCATGGAAGTCCTCACCGGGCATGTGATGACCGCCGAGGAGTACCACCCCACGCTGGTGGACCAGTTCGGCGAGGACGCCGACGCGATCGCCGCCCAGTACCCGCTGAGCGACTACGAGAACCCGGCGAAGGCGCTTGCTGCGGTGCAGACCGACGCCGACTGGGCCGCGAACCTTTCTACCACTGTGGACATACTTTCGAAGCAGGTCCCGACCTACGCCTACGAGCTGTCGGCGAGCGGAACCCCGTACTTCAACGACTTCCAGGCCCCTTCGTGGGAGATGGACGCGTTCCACATGGTCGACGTCGCCTTCCTCTTCGACACCACGATCTTCGCCGAGCGCAGCGCCGAGGTCGAGCCCTTGGCCGACCGGATGGTCAAGGCCTGGAGCACCTTCGCCCGCACCGGCGACCCTGACGGCCGCGGCCGCTGGACCGAGGCCGACGGCGACTGCGTCCGCCAGCTCACCCCCGAGGGCGCCCGGACCATCGACTTCGCCGACGAGCACCACCTGGAGTTCTGGGAGAGCCTGAACGCGTAGAGGGTGGTGATGTCTAGGGGGCGCAGGGCCATTGGCCTTGCGCCCCTTGTATTTTGCAGTGCCTGCCGACGCTGCTGGGCGAGACGCCGCGCGGACGGCTGCGCTGCGTGGCATACCGCGATTCAACGCGGCATGTTGCGGGCCACTCGGAATCCGAGGTCGTCGATGCTGAGCGTGGGCATGGTGCGGCGGCGTACACCGGCCCGGCAGGACCAGTGCTCGTCGAACCAGCCGCCGCCCTTGATCACGCGGTAGTCCCGGTAAACCGCGGCGTCGTAGATGTCCCAGCACCACTCCCAGGCGTTGCCGATCATGTCGTACAGGCCCCAGGCGTTGGCCGCCAGCTCGCCGCCGCGGTGCAGGCGCTCGCCGGAATTGCCGCGGTACCAGGCGATCTCGCCGAGTTCGCCGTAGCGGGGGCCGGTGGTCCCGGCCCGGCAGGCGTGCTCCCATTCGGCTTCGGTGGGCAGCCGGTAGCCGTCGGCAGCGCGGTCCCACACCACCGCTTCGCGCTCGCCCGGCCCGCTCTCGCCCGCTTCAGCGCTGCTCGCCTCGCCGGTGATCGCGTAGGCGGGCTGGAGGCCCTCCAGCTCGGAGATCCGGTTGCAGAAGCGGACGGCGTCGAACCAGGACGTGCTCGTCGCGGGCAGCAGGTCATCGCCGTCGACTTCGAAGCCGTACGCCTCGCCGATCGCGCGGCACGTGACCTGCAAGGGCGACAACAGGAACGGCGCCACCTCCACCGTCCAGCTCCGCTCGGTGCGTCGGTCGGCGATGGTCACGGAACCGGCCTGGATCGTCTGCATCGCCGAATCCTAAGCCGCATCGCGCCCGCGCCGCCGGTCGCGAGGACGCGCGCCCAGCAGTGCCGCACAGCCGCATGGCAGGGCGAAAG
>NZ_JBFADC010000003.1:443230-701836 GCF_040641195.1 Glycomyces sp. NPDC021274
GGGTCGGGTCGGGTCGGGTCGGGTCGGGTCGGGTCGGGTCGGGTCGGGTCGGGTCGGGTCGGGTCGGGTCGGGTCGGGTCGGGTCGGGTCGGGTCGGGTCGGCGGCCACCATAAGCCGCAGTCCTCGCGCAAGCCCCGCGCCTGGCACCGCGTTACCGTGATCCGTGCCACTCGTCGGGCTTCGCTGTCACGTTCTCCCCGCGACGCGGTTCAACCGGATGTAAGCGTCCCCACGAACCGAACCGGAGCAGTCCCATGACCATCGCCCACATCATCGTCACCATCGCCGCCGCGCTCTGGGTGGGCTTCTCGGCCTACTCGATCTTCACCAAGGCCGCCTTCGTGGTCGAGCCCCTGCAGAGCTACGGCGTGCCGCAGTCGTGGTGGCCCTGGCTCGGCCTTGCCAAGGCGGCCGGAGCGATCGGCCTGATCGTCGGCCTCTTCATCCCGTTCATCGGCGTGGCCGCCGCCATCGGCATCATCCTCTACTTCCTCGGCGCGATCGTCACCGTGCTGCGGGCCCGCTCGTACGCCACGGTGCTCTACCCGGTCTTGTACCTGGTCCCGGCCGCCGCGGCGCTCATCCTCGGTGCCCTCGCCTGAACTCCAGGCCGAGTCGGGAACGAACCCCGGCCTGCTGCTTCCTCCTCCTCTCTCCCGTGGCCGATCCGGCCCTCGACACGGCCGGAGCCGCCGAGCTCAGGGCGCAGCAGCTGCCCCTCGAAGTTCTCGCCGCGGCTGCGCCGCGAATGCTCCGGCGGCAGCGGCGCGAACGCTCCACCCTGCGGCGGCAGTGCCGCGATCCACCGGCCGATCGGGCCCGCGCTAGGCGCGGGCCCGATCGCATTCGGGCTACTTCTGCCACTGCTCAGCGAAGGAGACGCCGACCTTCGGGTTTCCGATGAGCGCCAGCGGGATGAAGTACCCGATCTGGCCGAGCACGGCCGTGAGGACGGTGAGCTCCTTGTCGCTGAAGTGCTTCGCGGCCTCGTCGAACAGCTCGTCGCTGACGCGCTCGCCGGTCGGGTTCGGCGTGTGCACGGCCTCGGCGATGGCGAGCGCGGCCCGCTCGGCCTCAGTGAAGTACGGCGAGGTGCGCCAGGTGGCCACGGCTCCGAGCCGCTCGGGGGTGTCCTCTGCGTCGCCGAGCTGGCGGGCGGTGAAGTAGGAGCTGCCCACGAGCTGGCCGACGCGCAGGCCGACCAGGTTGACGAGGGTCTTCGGCAGCACGCCTTCCTCGTTCACGCGGTTGACGGCAGCGGCGATCTCGCCGATGACGGGCAGGTGCTGGACGGGGTTCTCGATGCGGGGGTAGGTGCTCATTGCGGTGTTCCTTTCGGGTCGGTCGATACACCACAAGGACGAATGCGGGACCGGGAGTGTGACCGCCGGGTCCCACGAAGGAGATGAGTCGCGCGTCACATCGAGGTGAGTTCGCGGACGACCTCGACGAAGCCGCGCACGAGCGGCGACTCATCGGTACTGCGCCAGGCAATGACGACCTGCAGGGGCTCCGCGTCGGTGAGCGGCACCCACACCAGGTCCGGCCGGGCGTAGTAGGCGGCCATGCTCTGCGGCGCGAAGCAGATCGCGGCACCCTCGGCGACCTGCTCGAGCATCTCCTCGACGTTGTCGTTCTGCGGTCCCCACCGCGGCTCCGAGCCGTCGGGCCGCGGGTTCACGGCCCACCAGTCGACCCACGCGCGAGGCGCCTTGTCCGTCCACATGAGCGGTTCGCCGTTGGTCTCGACCACGCTCACGCCCTCGCGTGCGGCGAGCCGGTGCCCCACCGGGAGGCCGACGACGCGCGGCTCGGTGTGGACCACGACGCTCCGGCAGCCGGTGAGATCCGCCGGGAGCCAGACGAAGGCGACGTCCACCTGACCCTCCCGCAGTGCCGCTGCCTCACCGCCCCAGTCGAACCGCTTGGGCGCCACGCGAACGTCCGGGTGGCGCCGCGCGAACTCGGCGCGGGCCCGCGTGGTCAGCTCGCCGGCGCCGCTCGCCTCGAAGCCGACCCGGAGCATCTGCCCGAGACGGTGCCGGTCCGCCACCGCCGCCACCCGATCGGCTGCCGCGACCGCTTCGGCGACCGCGTCCAGGACCTCGCGTCCGGCGTCGGTCGGGACGACACCCGCCGGGCCGCGGTCGAAGATCCGCAGGCCCAGTTCGGTCTCGAACCGCTTGAGCGCGTATGAGAGCGCAGGCTGGCTCACGTACAGCGCCTTCGCCGCCCGCCCGAGGTTCCCGTGCTCGGCGATGGCGGTCACGTACCGCAGCTGCCGCAACTCCATCCAGCGATCATAAACGCCGCTTATGACGTCTTCCGATTCCGGTATTGGACGCGCCCTCTCCTCCAGGGGGATAAAGGAACCGCACACGGCAACGGAAGGAACCCCCATGAGCGACAACCCCACCCGCACCGCCGAGGGCCGCGTCTGGCTCATCACCGGCACCTCGTCCGGCTTCGGCCGCGCTCTCGCCGAGGCGGCCCTCGCGGCCGGCGACACCGTGATCGCCACGGCCCGCAAGCCCGAGACCCTGGACGACCTGGCCGCCGCCTACCCCGGCCGGGCGATCCCCGTGGCGCTCGACGTCACCGACCCCGGCCGGATCAAGGCGGTCGTGGCCGAGGCCGTGCTCTGGTACGGCCGCATCGACGTCCTGGTCAACAATGCCGGGCGCGGGCACATCGGCGCGGTCGAGGAGACCACCGACGCCGAGCTCCGCTCCCTCATGGACCTGCACTTCTTCGGCCCGGCCGAACTGGTCCGGGCCGTCCTGCCGCACATGCGGACGCGAGGCAGCGGCGCGATCGTGCAGTTCAGCAGCATGGGCGGACGCATGTCCTTCCCCGGCGTGGGCGCGTATTCGGCCACCAAGCACGCGCTGGAAGGTTTGAGCGAAGCGCTCGTCGCGGAGGTCGCGCCGCACGGCATCGACGTGCTCGTGGTCGAACCGGGCGCGTTCCGGACCGGCCTGACCGGCGGCTCCCAGTCGACCTCGGCGCCGATCGAAGCGTACGACGCGACCGTGGGGCCCTTCAGGACCGCGTTCCCGGGCTCGAACGGCAAGGAGCCGGGCGACCCGGCGAAAGCCGCCGCCGCCGTCATCGAAGCCCTTGCGGCCGAACAGGTGCCACTGCGGCTGGTACTGGGCAACGACGCGGCCGACGCGATCCGCGCGGAGCTCAGGTCGCAGACCGAGGAGCTCGCGGCGTGGGAGCACGTCTCCCGCGGCACCGACTTCGACTAGTGGTCAGAGGACGGTCGTGATGCCGGCATCTTGGCAGTGAGCAACCAGCGCCAGCGCGGGAGCTCCGCGACGAGGCTCGCAGCGGTCAAGGCGCTCAAGGCAAGAGCGCCCCACCAGGGCCAGGCGATCCAGGCGGCGACGACGCCGCCGGCCATGGTCGCGGCGAGGATCGCGAGGGTCACCCAGCCGGGCACGGGGATGAGGGGCTGCGGTTTGTCGCCGGGGGTGGCGTACACGGTGGGGATGGCGACGGAGGCGAGCACGACGGCGATCGCGAGCGGCATGGAGATCTGGGCGAGGGCGATGCCGATGGCGGCCCAGTCGCCGACTTCGGTGGCGAAGCGCAGCAGGGCCGCGCGCCGCCGGGTCGGCGACGCCGCGCCGAGATCGTGAACGGGGGTCATGCGCCCATCTTGGCGCAGTGCACCGTGGACGCTCCGACCGGTGGCAGGCGAGGGGCCCGGCCGCTTTGCAGCGGCCGGGCCCGATCAGTGCACGGCTACCCGACGAGGGCGCCCACGCCGAGGATCGCCTTGAGGTCGGCCGAGAGCTCGACGGAGGGCCGCACCCGCCACTGGTCGCCCAGTGCGAGCAGGGTCGTCTTGGGCCCGTTCGCGAGCTGGACGCGCACCTGGGCTTCGCCGCGGTGGGTCTTGAACGTGTCGGAGAGCTTCTCGATGAGGTCCTGGTTCACCGCTGCGGCCCTGAGCGCCAAGGTGATCGGCGCCGAGTTGGCTTCGGGGCCGGTCGAGGTGTCGAGGACGGCGAGGTCCTGGGCGATGAGCTGGGCGGTGCCGTCGCGGCGGTCGAGCTTGCCCTTGACGCAGCACACGAGGTCGTCCGCGAGCGAATCCGAGACGAGCTCGTACGTGTTGGGGAAGAACCGGACCTCGATCGAACCGGCCAGGTCCTCCAGGGTGGCCGAGGCCCACAGCTTGCCCTGCTTGGTGACGCGCTTGGCGACGTTCTGGAGGATGCCCGCGACGCGCACGTTCGCGCCGTCGGCGATCTCCTCGCCGTGCAGCGCCGCGATCGGGCGGTCCGCATTGGACGAGAGCAGCCGCTCGAAGCCGTTGAGCGGGTGGTCGGAGACGTACAGGCCGAGCATCTCGCGCTCGAAGGCGAGCTTGTCGCGGCGATCCCATTCGTCGTCGGAGATGGTGAGGTCGACGCCGAGGGTCTCGGTCGTGTCCTCCATCATGCCGCCGAACAGGTCGAACTGGCCGCGCGCCTCCTCCTTCTTGATGGAGACCATCGCGTCGATCGCCTTCTCGTGCACCTCGGCGAGGCCGCGGCGGGCGTGGCCGAGCGAGTCGAACGCGCCCGCTTTGATGAGCGACTCGACGGTGCGCTTGTTGCAGACCGGTGCGGGCACCTTCTGCAGGAAGTCCTTGAAGTCGGCGTAGGCGCCCTTCTCCTCGCGGGCCTCGATGATCCCGGCGACGACGTTCGCACCGACGTTGCGGACCGCGCCCATGCCGTAGCGGATGTCCTTGCCGACCGGGTGGAACATGTGGCGCGACTCGTTGACGTCCGGCGGCATGACGGTGATGCCCATGCGGCGGCACTCGGAGAGGTAGACCGCGGCCTTGTCCTTGGAGTCGCCCACGGAGGTGAGCAGCGCGGACATGTACTCGGCCGGGTAGTTGGCCTTGAGGTAGGCGGTCCAGTACCCGACGAGGGCGTAGCCGGCGGCGTGCGACTTGTTGAACGCGTACCCGGCGAAGGGCAGCATGATGTCCCACAGGGTCTTGATCGAGTCCTTGGAGTAGCCGTTGCCGAGCATGCCGGCCTCGTAGTCGGCGTACATCTTCTCCAGGACGTCGATCTTCTTCTTGCCCATGGCCTTGCGGAGCATGTCCGCCTGGCCCATCGTGAAGCCCGCCAGCTTCTGGGCGATGCGCATGATCTGCTCCTGGTAGACGATCAGGCCGTACGTCTCCGAGAGGATGTCCTCCAGGGCCTCGCCGAGCTCGGGGTGGAGCGGGACGACCTCCTGGCGCTTGTTCTTGCGGTCGGCGTAGTTGTTGTGCGAGTTCGCGGCCATCGGGCCGGGGCGGTACAGGGCGTTGACGGCGATGATGTCGTTGAACTCGGTGGGCTGCATGCGCTTGAGGAGCTCGCGCATGGCCCCGCCGTCGAGCTGGAACACGCCGAGGCTGTCGCCGCGCGCGAGCAGTTCGTAGGCCTTCGGGTCGTCGGTGGCGAGCGTGTCCAGGTCGATCTCGACGCCCCGGTTGAGCTTGATCGCCTCGATCGCGTCGCCGATGACGGTGAGGTTCCGCAGGCCCAGGAAGTCCATCTTCAGGAGGCCGATGTCCTCGCAGGACGGGTAGTCCCAGCCGGTGATGATCGAACCGTCCGGCCTGGCCCACATGGGGATGCAGTCGATGAGCGGCTGCGAGGAGAGGATGACCGCGCAGGCGTGGACGCCGGCGTTGCGGATCAGGCCCTCGAGGCCGAGCGCGGTGTCGAAGATCTGCCGGACGTCGTTGTCGTTCTCGATGAGGGCCCGGACCTCGCCGGCCTCCTTGTACCGCGGGTGGCTCGAGTCGACGATGCCCGAGAGCGGGATGTCCTGGGCCGCGACGGGCGGCGGGAGGGCCTTGGTGATGCGCTCGGCGATGGAGAAGCCGGGCTGGCCGTGGTGGACGCGGGCGGCGTCCTTGATCGCGGCCTTGGTCTTGATGGTGCCGAAGGTGATGACCTGGGCGACGAACTCCTTGCCGTACTTTTCGGTGGCGTAGGTGATCATCTCGCCGCGGCGGCGGTCGTCGAAGTCGATGTCGATGTCGGGCATCGAGACGCGCTCGGGGTTGAGGAACCGCTCGAACAGGAGGCCGTGCTCGATCGGGTCGATGTTGGTGATCTTCATGGCGTACGCGACAAGGGAGCCGGCGGCCGAGCCGCGGCCGGGGCCGACGTAGATGCCGATGGAGCGGGCGTGGCTGATGAGGTCGGCGACGACGAGGAAGTACGAGGGGTACCCGGCGTTGATGATGACGTTCAGTTCGAGGTCGGCGCGCTCGAGGTAGTCGGCGGGGACCTCCTGGCCGGGGAAGCGCTCCTTGAGGCCTTCCATGACGAGCTGCCGCAGCCAGGAGCCCTGGTCGTGGCCTTCGGGGACCTCGATGACGGGCATCCGGTCCTGGACGGCGAAGATCTCGTCGTAGGACTCGACCATCTCGGCCACGAGGAGGGTGTTCGCGCAGCCCTCCTGCCACATCTCGTCGCTGCGGACGCCGTACATCTGCTCGGCGGAGCGCAGGAAGTAGCCCTGGCCGTCGAACTTGAAGCGCTTCGGGTCGTCCAGGGTGGTGCCGGACTGGACGCACAGGAGCGCGGCGTGCGTGTCCTTCTGGGCTTCGGTCACGAAGTGGGAGTCGTTCGTGACGAGCGGCGGGATGCCCATCTTCTTGCCGAGCTCGTACAGCTCGTTCTTGACGCGCTGCTCGATGTCGTTGCCGTGGTCCATGATCTCGAGGAAGAAGTTCTCGGCCCCGAAGATGTCCCGGTAGTCGGAGGCGGCCTGGTAGGCCTCGTCCATCTGGCCCAGGCGCATGCGCGTCTGCACCTCGCCCGAGGGGCAGCCGGTGGTGGCGACGATGCCCTGCGAGTGCTGCGCGATGAGTTCGCGGTCCATGCGCGGCTTGTAGTAGTAGCCCTCGAAGGAGGCGAGGCTGGACATGCGGAAGAGGTTGCGCAGGCCCGTGGAGTCCTTGGCGACCATGGTCATGTGGGTATAGGAGCCGGCGCCGGAGAGGTCGTCGCCGCGCTGGGAGGGCTGGCCCCACCAGACGGGCTTCTTGTGGAAGCGGTCGTGCGGCGCGAGGTAGGCCTCGATGCCGATGATCGGCTTCACGCCGGTCTTCTTCGCCTGCTGATAGAAGGCGTAGCCGCCGTACATGTTCCCGTGGTCGGTCATCGCGATCGCGGGCTGGCCCAGCCGCTCCGCCTCTGCGAACAGGGGTTTGAGTTTCGCAGCCCCGTCCAGCATCGAGTACTCGGTGTGCACATGCAGGTGGACGTACTGGTTCGACACGCTTCGCTCCCGCTTTGACCTGTGGTTTCGCCCGCTGCGGGCCCCTGCGCGGCTTGCCGTGGGCACCGGCGCGGGCGGCCCGGTTCAGACCTTCCACCCTATCGCCTCGCGCCGGACGGCCGCGCGGACTCCGGCCCCCGATGCCCTCCCTCTCAGCCCCTTGCGACCCCCTCCGGGAGCGCCCCGACACGCCGTTACCACGCCTCGCGAAAAGGACCAAACAATCCACAGGGCTGTTTCGGTTATCCACAGGAGAAAAAATAATTCTGGCCAGTACTGGGCAGAACACGGACAGTTGACGTATGCATACGACACAAGCGAGTATCCGGCTCAACGGCCCCACTGATCTCCTCACCACGGTTCCGCTCCTGCTCGGATTCCATCCCGACCACAGCCTTGTGGTCGTGGGGCTCCTCAACGGCGAACTCCAGTGCACCTTCCGCGTGGACCTGCCGGGTTCGGCCGACCATATGGAGCACCTGCGCGACCTCACCGGCCAGTTGAGCCTCAACGAGTGCGACGGCTCCGTGGTCATCGTCTACGGCGAGGCCGAGATCGCTGAAGCGGCCGCCAAATGGTCGGCGACGCGCCTCCACGCCGCCGGATTCGCACCGATCGACCTGCTGCGGGTGGCCGAGGGCCGCTGGTTCAGCCTCACCTGCGGCGGTGCCTGCTGCCCGCCTGAGGGCCTGCCGCTGCCGGAGACCTCGGCGGCCTCCTGCGAGGTGGCGGTCGCGGGCGGCTACGCGGAGGCCGACCGGAGCGCCATCGCCGCCCTGCTCGCCCCGGCCCCGGTGGGCCGGCGCGCGGCGGTGGCGCGGGCGGTAACGGCGGCGCTCGTCGAGGACGCCGAACTCGACTGGGCCGCGCAGCGCAACCTCGATCTCCAGGCGATCGACCAGTGGATGGACGCGAAATCCCTCCCCGAACCGGAGGCGATCGCCGCGGTGGGTCTGGCCCTCGGCGACCTGGACATCCGCGACTACGCGCTGCGGCGAATCAACTCGGGGCGGTTCGAAGGCAACCGGCTGGACCTGTGGATCTGGGTGACCAGGCATCTGGAGGACGACCTGGTGGCCCCGGCCGCAACGGTGGCCGGCTTCGCCGCCTACCGCTTCGGCAACGGCGTACTCGCCTTGGAGGCCTTCGAACTCGCATTGAAGGCGAGCCCGCACTACCGGCTCGCGCAGATGCTCATGGCCGCCCTCCAGGCGGGCATCCCGCCCGGCGCGCTGTCGAGGATCGGCAGCGGCGACCGGGAGGAAGCAGAGGTCAACGACTGAACAGCCCGACCGAAGCCGCGCAGCCCGCCGACCGCGAATGTACCGAGGAGGCCTACCCAGCGACGCACTTTCCGACCCGCCGGACCCACTGAACCCAAAGAGGGAGAACAAGAGTCCATGACCAACAGAGTCCGCAAGAAACCCAAGACGGGCGACCGCACTGCAGCACCCCGCCACCGCGGAGTCATCGCTACGCTGAGGGCATGGTTGAGCAGCTGGGCGGCTTTGCCGCGATCATCCTCATCGGCGGCAAGGCGCGGCGATTCGCCGGGTGCGCGAAGAGCGAGCTGGTCGTCGGCGGTACGACGATCCTGGAACGGATGCTCTCGGCCACCGAGGACGCGGTGTCCCGGGTCGTCGTGGGCACGCGGCCCCCCGATGCCGAGCCCCTCCCGGAGGGGGTGCTCCAGGTTCTGGAGGACCCGCCGAGTTCGGGCCCGGCGCGGGCGGTGCAGGCCGGCCTGGCGGCAGTGCCGGACGACTGCGACCGGGTGGCGATCCTCGGCGGGGACCTGCCGTTCCTGACCTCCGAGGCACTGGACCTGCTTCGCCGGCACGCGAGCGGGCCCGGGCCGGACGGTGACGCCCTGAAGCGGGGAGCGCTGTTCTGCGACAACGCGGGGCGAAGGCAGTGGCTGTGCGGCCTCTGGCCCATCGACCCGGTCCGCCGCAACGCGGCCGAGGTCGAACCGGGCGCCCCGGCGAGGCTCTTGTTCTCCGGCATCGAAGTCGAGACCGTCACCTGGGAGCACGCGAGTCCGCCCCCTTGGTTCGACTGCGACACGCCGGACGACCTCGCCCAGGCGCGAACCTGGGCCACCGAACTCAAATAGCGGCAGCACGCAAGCATCAGCACCGCGAGGACGGTCAACGACGACCGTCGGCCAGTCGCCCAAAGCGACGGCCCTCAACACCGTGCAGTCAACAACAACCGGGCGGGTGGGCGAGGGGGGTGGGGTGGGGGGGGAGGGGCCCCCAAAGGCCAATGCGAACGATCGCAGGGACGCACCGGGCACTCACCGGCCGGGCCGGAACTCGATCCGCTCGGCCAGTACGAGAAGTCCCGATCCGGAAACCCAAGAGCCCGAGCGCTGGGCGCTCGGGCGGCGACAACGCCGAGGCGGAGTCTTGGTTCGATGCTCGACCCCGCTTCGGACCGCCGCAAGCGGCGATCCGGGTCGGACGGTGTCGGACCGGTTGTCGACCACGCCCGTCTGGAAGAACATCGCGAAACCGGATCAGCTGATGTCGAACTGGCTGTCAGGCGCCCACCTGGAAGAGGGTGACCGCTGCAACCGGGTCAGACGACGTCGAACCGGTTGTCGAGCACGCCCGTCTGGAAGAACGTGATCGCGGCAAGCACCACCAGAAACAGCGCAAAGCCGACCCAGTGCAGGGCCCGCCGCTCGCGCGGCGTGAACGTCAGGATCGCGCCGCAGATCAGGCCGCCGACGAGACCACCCACATGCCCCGCGAAGCTGAAGCCCAGCATGAGCGTCAGCACCAGGTTGAGGCCCAGCAGCACGTAGATGCCCTGGTTGTCGCGACGAAGCTTGCGGTTGACCATGATCATCAGCCCGAACAGGCCGTACACGGCGCCAGAGGCCCCGGCGGTCAGCGCCCCGTAGGAGAACAGATAGACCAGGACCGATCCGGCAAGACCGGACAGCATGTAGGCCGTGAAGTACCGTGCAGGTCCGAGGTCGCGCTCGAGGACCCGCCCGAGCATCCACAGCACCACCATGTTGAACAGCAGGTGGATGACGCCGAAGTGGAGGAACATGGCGGTGACCATGCGGTAGTAGCCGCCGGCGGAAACCGTCGGCGAGACGAACTCGACGCCGAAGAGCTCGACCGGGATCTCGGGGACGGGCACGCCGAGTCTGCTGAAGCCGAGGCCGAGTTCAGCGAATGCCCGATGCATCTCCGTCGAACCCGAAGAGATGATCGCCCAGACGCCCGCCGAGAGCACGGTCACGATGAACACCGCGACGTTGGCGCCGATGAGCGCCTTGGTGACGGTGCCGGCGGCGCCCGCGCGGGCGCCGCCGCCGAACGAGTTGCGCGGTTGGCGCATCGTCCGGCGGCCGGCGGCCACGCAGTCAGGGCATTGGAACCCGACGGGAGCGTCGATCCGGCAGTCGGCGCAGATCGGCTTGTCGCAGCGCACGCACCGCAGGTACGTCTGGCGGTTCCGGTGGCGATAGCAGGTGGGGGCCGACTGCTCGTCGCTCATTGAGTGTCGTTACTTCTCGATGACGACGGACTCGATGACGACGTCGTTCACCGGGCGGTCCATGGCGCCGGTCGCGACCTTGCCGAGGCGGTCGACGACGGACTTGGACTCCTGGTCGGCGACCTTGCCGAAGATGGTGTGCTTGAAGTTCAGGTGCGGGGTCGGGCCCAGCGTGATGAAGAACTGCGAGCCGTTGGTGCCGGGCCCGGCGTTCGCCATGGCGAGCAGGTAGGGCTCGCCGAAGTGCAGGTCGGGGTGGAACTCGTCCGCAAACTGGTAGCCGGGTCCGCCGCGGCCGGTGCCGGTCGGGTCGCCGCCCTGGATCATGAAGCCGTCGATGATGCGGTGGAAGATCACACCGTCGTAGTACGGGCCCGAGCCCGGCTGGCCCGTCTCCGGGTCCTTGTACTCCTTGGTGCCCTCCGCGAGGCCCACGAAGTTCGCCACAGTCTTGGGCGCGTGGTTGTCGAGCAGCTCGATCGTGATGTCGCCTGCGTTGGTCTTGAGCGTCGCCTTCGTCATGGCGTCTATGGTGCCAGACCGCCGAGGTTCGTCCAACTTTCTCCCCCGTTTCCCTCGACGGGTGTCACACGCCGGGGCACGATGAGACCTACAGGCACCTAGAGGAGGCATTCACTATGGGCTTCAGCCGACACGCCACGACTCCTACCAAGGAGGCCGTGGACCATTTCACGCAAGGCGTGAACTCGCTGAAGGAAGCGAGTTTCGCTGCGGCCAGGGGAACGAAGGAGGCGGCAGCGCCGAAGGTCAACGTCGTCCTGACGAAGGTCGGGCTCAGGAAGCCGCCGGCCCCGAAGTGGCCGTGGGTCGTGGGGGCGATCGGCGCGGGGCTCGCGCTCGGGGGGGCCGCCGCGTACCTGTGGTACCGGCAGCGGACCGAGTCGATCGGGGAGGCGCTCCTCGCGGACGAGCTCCTGGACGACACCGAGCTCGACGACCGGGCGCTCACGGAGGAGCTCGTCGACAGCGTCACGCGCTGACGACCGCGCCATCGGGGGCATGAGGAATCGGGGGTTCGCGGCGACGCGGACCCCCGAAATCGTGTGTGAAAAAACGCCGGACCGGTGTCTCGCCTCGGGGGGAGTGGGCGAGTCCACCGATCCGGCGTCAATGGGGGCGGGATAACGACCGCTCCGCGGCGAACCGCGGTCACGCACCGATCTTCGCTCCCCGCATCCGTTCTGGGAAGGGCGTCGCGGTGGCGGTTATACGCCATGGCGCATAACCGCCATCCATTGTCGACGTAACGTCCGCGATCAATCACGGAGTGTGCGACTAGAGGCCCTTCGAGGCCGCGACGGCCTTCGCGAGGCGGCGCACGCCTTCGTCGATCCGGTCGGCCTTCACGGCCGAGTACGCCAGGCGGAGGCAGGTCTGGCCGCCTTCGAGCACGAAGTCGGTGCCCTTGACGACCTGGACGCCCTCGTCGGCGGCAGCGGCCGCGACCTTCGCGCAGTCCACGCCCTCGCCGAGGTCCACCCACAGGAAGTAGCCGCCGTCGGGGACGATGAACTCGGCGCCCGGCAGGTGCGCGCGCAGCGAGGCGGAGAGCTGGTCGACGCGCTCCTCGAGCGCGGCCTTGACCGTCGCGATCGAGCGGTCCAGCGCCCCGGAGGCCGCGAACTGGTAGATCGTGGCCTGCGCGAACATGTTCGGCGCGATGTAGGTGTTGGTCGCGGCGCCGGCGATCGTGGCGATGAGGTCGGCCGGGCCGACCAGGTAGCCGGTGCGCAGGCCCGGGCAGACGGTCTTGGAGAACGAGCACGCGTACACGACGCGGCCGGTCGCGTCCTGCTCGAGCATCGTCGGGAACTGCTCGCCGCGGAAGCGGATGTCGTAGTACGGGTCGTCCTCGAAGATCGTGAACTCGTACTCGTTCGCGAGCTGGAGCAGCCGCGTGCGCTTCTCGCCCGAGAGCGTCACGCCCGCCGGGTTCTGGAAGTTCGGGATGATGTGCGCGAGCGTCGGGCGGACGCCGCCCTTGAGGAGGCCCTCGAGCTCGTCGACGTCGAGGCCGTCGGCCTGGAGGCGCACCGGGTGCAGCTCGCCGCGGCGGTTGCGCAGGCCCAGGAGGGTCCGGTCGTACGTGGGGCGCTCGACGATCACCGGCGAGTCGGGCTTGACGAGCTCGTCGAAGAGGAACGCGTCGGCCTGCATGGAGCCGTTGGTGACCAGCACGTTCGCGGGAGTGACGCCGTGCTTGGCGGCGATCCACTCGCGCAGCGGGCCGTAGCCCACGGACGTGCCGTAGCCGGTGACCCCGGCCGGATCGGCTTCGAGCGCGGCCACGGCGGCGGCCTTGAGGCCCTCGGTGTCGACGATGTCGAGCGACGGGGCGCCCCGGGAGAAAGAGATGACGTCGGTGTTCGGCATGACACCAGCGTAAGCGGCCCGCAGGGTGGACGTCGAGCGGCATATGAGCCGCCGCGCCGCAGCTCACCGGCTGGCACGGCCGGTCAGGTTCGGGCACACCGGCGCACGTGGCGGCAGTCCGAGGCGTCACGGCGTCCACGATGCGGACGCCGCGTCCGGAGGACCGGACGGCGGGGCGGGGGCAGCGCGGGTTGCGCGAGTCGTGCGAGTCGTGCAGGTTGCGCGGGTCGCGCCGACCACCCAGGGCGCTCGTGCGGGTGGCATCCCGCTCTCCCGGCCCCGCTCGCGCACGCCCAGTGCGCAGTGCGCTCGTGCGGGCGTCCTGATCGCGATACGGTGCAGAGGCGGGGCCCGGCGCCCCGCGAGACCATCGACCATGTCGTTGCAACCGTGCTGTTGAAACCGTGGCCCCGCAAGCGAAAGCGGCTCCACCGCCCCGTGCGGGCGGGAAGGGCCGGCACCGCCGGCCGGGCCGAGAATCGAGGAGAACGATGACGTCGCTCGACCGCACCCGGGCCCCCTGGCCCTACGACTACCTGCCACCGCTCCCGTCCTTCACCGTCGTCTCGGACGACGTCGCCGACAAGTCCACGCTCGACGCCGCGCAGGTCGCCGGGAGCGACGTCTCCCCGCACCTGGCCTGGTCGGGCTTCCCGGCCGAGACGGCCGCGTTCGCCGTCACCTGCTTCGACCCGGACGCGCCCACCGGTTCGGGCTGGTGGCACTGGATGCTCCTCGGCCTCGACGCGTCCGTCACCGAACTGGCGTCCGGCGCGGCCGCCGCGCCGCCCGCGGGCACGGTGCAGCTGCGCAACGACTCCGGGACCATCGGCTATGCGGGCGCCGCGCCGCCGCACGGCGACCCCGAGCACCGCTACCTGTTCGCCGTGCACGCCCTGAAGGCGCCGGTCGAGGTCGACCCGGGCGCCTCGATGGCGGTGGGGGCCTTCCACCTGACGTTCAACGCGATCGCGCGGGCCGTCATCGCGCCGGTGTACCGCAATGCCTGAGGCCGTGATCCTCGCCGTCGCCCGCACGCCGCTGGGCCGGCGCGGCGGAGCGCTCGCTGACGTGCACGCCGTCGACCTCGCCGCCCACGCGATGAACGCCGCGCTCGAGCGCTCGGGCCTCGGCCCGGACGCGGTCGACGACGTGGTGCTCGGCTGCGTCTCGCAGGTGGGCGAGCAGTCCTGGAACGTCGCCCGCAACGCGGTCCTCGCCGCGGGCTGGCCCGACCGGATCCCGGGCACGACCGTTGACCGCCAGTGCGGTTCGAGCCAGCAGGCGGTCGCGTTCGCGGCTGCCGCGGTGCTCGCCGGGCACGCCGACGTGGTCGTGGCGGGCGGGGTCGAGTCGATGACCCGCGTCCCGATGGGGTCGAGCGTCGGCTCCGGCGCGGGCCTGCCGTACGGGCCGGTGGTGCGCGAACGGTATGCGGCGCACGTGGACCGGGAGGCGCCGGTGCTGTTCAACCAGGGTCTGGCCGCGGAGCTGGTGGCCGAGCGGTACGGGATCGGGCGGGAGGCGATGGACGCGTTCGCGCTCGCCAGCCACGAGAAGGCCGCGGCCGCGAGCGACGGCGGGCTGTTCGCCGACGAGATCGCGCCGGTGGCGGGCGTGGCGGTGGACGAGGGCATCCGGCGGGACACGAGTATGGCGAAGCTCGCCGGGTTGAAGCCGGTGTTCACCGTGGACGGTTCGGTGACGGCGGGGTCGGCCTCGCAGATCACGGACGGGGCGGCGGCGCTGGTGATCACGACGGACGAGCATGCGCGGCGGCTCGGCGTGCGGCCGCTGGCGCGGATCGCGGCGGCGTGCGCGGTCGGCTCGGACCCGGTGCTCATGCTGGACGGGCCGATTCCGGCGACGGCGAAGATCCTGGCGCGCGCGGGCCTGGACCTGGACGAGATCGACGTGTTCGAGGTGAACGAGGCGTTCGCCGCGATCCCCCTCGCCTGGCTGGCGGAGACGGGCGCGGACGAGGAGCGGCTCAACCCGCGGGGCGGCGCGATCGCGCTGGGGCACCCGCTGGGGGCGTCGGGGGCGCGGCTGGCCGCGACGATGCTGCACTACATGCGCGACACCGGTTCCCGGCGCGGGCTCCAGGTGATGTGCGAGGGCGGCGGCATGGCGAACGCGACCGTGTTCGAGCTGCTGTGAGCGGATGAATCAGGGCGTATCCGGAAATATCCTGATAAATCAGCCCTTAGGGACCCCTGGCACAAAAGTACGCCGGGGGTCCGACACGGTCCGGTTCGAACAGGAGACGAGGGGGCCTCGCCTTCAGCGATGCTGCGGGTCAGCGCCACTTCGAGAGGACGAGGAGGGCGGCCACCATGCAGGAGAAGCCGACCGCGAGGTTCCAGTAGCCCCAGGCCGCGACCGGGAACTGCATGCCGGAGAGGTAGAACAGGGTCAGCCAGCCGATGCCGATGACGATGAGGGCGACAGCGGTGATCGGCACCCACATCGGGCTCGGCTCGTAGCTCTCGCCCGAGGTCGAACTCGTACCCGCGCCGGAGCTCGAGTAGACCTTCTTCTTGCGCACACGTGACTTCGGCATCGACGACTCTCCAACTGAGGGACATGTCCGGCGTCCAGGGTACCGTCCGCCGGTGACGCGCCGTCCGCGCGGGATCGCGTAGCTCACACCCTGGGGCCCGGAGCCCGGGTCGAGGGGCCGAAGCGCTTGGAGCGCACCGCACCCGGACCACGACACGCGCGCGACTCGCCCGGTTCGGCGCCCGTTCCCGCAGGCCCGGCAGAGACCTGCCCGTTCGGTTGATATTCGGGTTCGTGACACAACCCTAGGATTGCCTCGCGCGTTATGGTTACGAGATCCCCTACGAAGAGAACACCGGCACTATGGAGGCGAAGTTCCAGGTGAGCGATCAGGACTGGTCCCCCTTCGCGAACGAGTCTCCGCCGACCCGGCGGCCCTCGCCGGGACCGCTGACGGGCACTCCTACGAGCCCCGGGCGCGCCAGCGTCCCGTCGCCTCCTCCCGCCCCGACCGCCGCCGACCCCGACCGGACCACCGCGCTCCGCCCGCCCGGCCTCGCGAAGCGGACCCAGCACGCGCCCCTCGTGCCCGAACCCGACGGCACCGCGATCCTGCCCGTGATCCCGCCCGACGAGACGCCCGCCCCGCCCGGCGCCGACAGCGAGGCCCGCAAGAAGCGCTCGGTCAAGCGCCACCGCAGCGACGGCGGCCTGCGCACCACCGTGCGCGGCCTGGGCGAAACGCTCGTCACGCTCGGCGCGATCGTCCTGCTGTACGCCGCCTACGAGGTCTTCGGCGTCTCGCAGGAGATCAACAACGAGCAGGAGACGCTCTCGGGCGACCTCGAGAACATCTGGGAGGCCGAGCCCGAAGGCGAAGGCGTCGACGGCGCGCCCGTGCCCGAACTGGGCGACGCGTTCGCGCGCATGTGGGCGCCCGACGTGCGGGCCGAGTCCTGGACGCTCGTCGAAGGCACCGAGCCGGCCGACATCGAGTACGCGCCCGGCCGCTACATGGACGGCGCCTACCCGGGCGAGCAGGGCAACTTCACGCTCGCCGGCCACAACGTGCCCGCGATCTTCTCCGAGATCCGCTCCCTCAAACCCGGGGACAAGGTCGTCATCGAGACGAAGGAGAACTTCTACGTCTACGAGGTCCAGGGGGACGAGGTCGTCAACGAGACCGAAATCGACATCACCGCGCCGGTCCCGGGCGAGCCCGGCGTCGAGCCCGGCGACGAGGACTACTGGCTGACCCTGTTCACCTGCCACCCGCGGTGGGACAACTACGAGCGCTACGTCGTCTACAGCCAGCTGGTGGAGACCATCCCGCGTGACGCCGAGGGCGACCTTCCCGACGCGGCGATCGACCCGGAGGCCTGACATGTACTCGTGGATCTGGGGGAAGCTCCCCGGCGGGCTACCGGGTAAACTGATCGGCTCGGTGGCTTTGAGCGTCGGCATGGTCGCGCTCCTGTGGTTCGTGGTGTTCCCCGCGGTGCGCCCGATGATGCCGTGGAGCAACGTCGACCCGGCCGGCGGCGTGAACGTCGAGAACGGCGACGAGACCGGCGCGCCCGCCGAGGACGCGACCTGCACGCCCGGGGTCGACTGCCCGGCGACCGGGTTCGACCCCGAGGACTGGCAGACCGCGGAGTCCCCCGAAGACGGGGAGTAGAGCAAGGACCGAACGCACTGGTGGGGGCGGTGATGCATGACCGTGACGGGTAGCGTGCTGGTCGTCGACTTCCGCGACTCGTTCGTCCACACCATCGTCTCCTACCTGCGGGCGCTGGGCGCCCGGGTGGAGGTGCGCCGCTCCGACCGGACCGATGTGGGCGAGGCCGTGAAGCTGCGCCCTGCCGGGCTCCTCCTCTCGCCCGGGCCGGGGCGTCCCGACGAGGCCCGGCTCGGCCACGAACTCCTCGACCGCTTCGCCGGCGAGGTGCCGGTCCTCGGCGTCTGCCTGGGCCATCAGGTGATCGCCGAGCACTGGGGCGCCGAGGTGACGCGCGCGGCCGAACTGCGGCACGGCGAGACCTCGCCGATCCGCCACGACGGCGAGGGCGTGTTCGCCGGCCTCGCGAATCCCTTCACCGCCACGAGGTACCACTCGCTCGCGGTCGAGCCCTCGAGCGTGCGCGACCCGCTCGCGGTGACCGCCAACAGCGACGACGGGACGGTCATGGGCCTGCGCCACCGCAGCCTCGACGTCGAGGGCGTCCAGTTCCACCCCGAGTCGATCCTCACCGAGGACGGCAGCGCGCTGCTCGGCAACTGGCTGCGCCGCTTGGAAAGGCCGGACGGCGACTAGGCGGAGCGGTCCCGGCGGGTCCGAGTCGGTGTCCGCGTCCGTTCGTCCGCGAGCTTCGCCGCAACCGCGACGGAGCCGCCGCATGCCGATGCCGCCTCCGGAGGTTTCCGCCGACGCGGCGAGCGGGCGAACGGGTCCGGCAGCGGCCGGCGGGGCTGCTCGAATGCCCCTTCAATACTCCAGAACGGACGCACGATCGCGGCTTGGCCGCAGTGCGGCCTGCGGCGAGCGTGGAAGCCGCGATCGGGACGCCGCGTCGCCTAAGCTGTGTGCGCAAGCGGCGTCCACGGCGCCGACCGCCGCCCCAGGGGATCCCGTATGACTCGAGAGGACTGGCTGCCTCGCCGCAGCGCTGGCGGCTCCGCGCTCGCCGGGGTCCTGCTGCTGCTCATGGGCGCCTGGCAGGTGGTCATCGGGTATGCGGTCGCGGGCGGCGACGTGTTCGTCTTCACCGGCGGCGGCTACTGGTACAGGGGCGACAACACCGGCTGGGGCTGGGTCAATCTCGCGATCGGCTTGGCGGCCATCGTGTTCGGGCTCGGCCAGCTCGGCATCTGGCGGCGCTTCGCGCGCTGGGGCGCGCACCCGGTGCCCGCGATGGTCGTCGCGGCGGTCTCGGCGGTCAACCAGGTCCTGCTCGCCCCGCAGTATCCACTCTGGACTTCGATCGTGATCGCACTGGACGTGTTCGTCATCTGGGGGCTGGCAACGCGCACGCGCGGCAGTTCTTGAAGTAGCAGCGCTTGAGATAGCAGCGCTTGAGACGGCCGAACCTGAGCACGCGTGCCGAGTTCGCGCGAACCGGCCCGTCCCCCGGCGAAGCCTGGCACGGTGGAGTCATGGGCGCCAGATCATTGGTCAAGGCCGCCAAGCAGTACGCCGGCGGCAGCCGCGGCGACACCGCCGCGGCCCTCACCTATTACTCCGTGATGTCGCTGTTCCCCGCGATCCTCGTGGGCGCCTCCATCATCGGCATGCTCGACGAGGACGCCACGACCGCGCTCCTCGACGGCATCAGACCACTCGTACCGGGCGATGGTTTCCAGATCATCGAGGACGCCGTGGCGCGCCTCCAGATGAACCCGTCCGCCGCGGGACTCCTGGCCCTGGTCGGCCTGGTCGCCGCCCTCTGGGCGGCATCGAACTACGTGGCCGCGTTCTCGCGGGCCCTCAACGCGGTCAACGGGACCGGCGAGACCCGCAAATGGTGGACGGTCCTCATCGTGCGCCTCGTCCTCACCCTGGTCGTGGGCGCGCTGACGGCGGTGTGCGGACTGGTGGCGGCCACGGGCGGGTCGGTGGCGCGCGCGATCGGCGAGGCCGTCAACGCGGACTCGGCCGCGGTCACCGTGTGGACCTGGGTGAAATGGCCCGCGGTGATCGTGCTCGTGATGGTCATCGTGGCGCTGCTGTACTGGCTCGCCCCCGCGAAGCGCTCGACCTTCCGGCGGCGCGCGCCGGGCGCGGCGCTGGCGGTGGTGCTGTGGATCGCGGCCTCGGTGGCGTTCGGGCTGTACGCGGCGAACTTCGGGAGCTACGACAAGACGTACGGGGCACTGGGCGGCGTGATCGTGTTCCTGGTGTGGCTGTGGATCACGAACGCGGCGTTGCTGTTCGGGGCGGAGTTCAACGCGACGGCGGAGCCGGAGACGGACACTGCGGGAACGGCCGCGGGGGAGGCGGGCGAGCCGAGCGCCGCCGAAGGCGATGCCGAGGGCGGCGCTGAAAGCGATGCCGATGCCAGGACCGAGGCCGATGTGCCTTCCGATGCGGATACCGACCGGTCTTGAGGCCGGCTCCGGCGCGTTATGGTGCGGCGGTGGAAGAACGATGGACCGCGTTCGTGGACGGGCGGCGGCTCGAGCGGGTGGTCGAGGTGGTGACCGTGGCCGCGTTCCTGGAGCCGACCTGCGCCTGCGGGAGCTTGTGCATGGGCCGGTACCGGTTCTGGTACGAGCGCGCGGGGTCGCTGTTCATGGTCGAGGTGGACCGGATCCGGTTGGGCTGGGCGCTCGACGAGCTGCTGGAGGCCGTGCCGCCGGGCGGGTACGCGGCACTGCCGCGGCTGGCCCGGGACTGGAACGAGGACACCGGCTGGTGCGGCCTCGGCGCGCACTTCGGGTCGGCCGTGACCGCTGACGAGGTCACCGCGTTCGCCGCCGCGCTCGAGCCGCACCTCGACGGTCCACATCAGAACGATCCACCTCACGACAGGCCACATCGCGGTGTTGGGTTCACCGCGGCGCTGCAGGACCTCGCCCGCGCCGCGGTGGCTGCGGGCGCGCCGATGTGGGCGATGGAGGACTGACCCCCGCCCAGGGACACCGAAATCCTATAGGATATATCCTATCGGGTTTTGCGCGTGGCGGCCGGTCAGACGGTGCCCTTGGGCTGCACCAGGCCCGACTCGTAAGCGAAGACCACGAGGCCCGCGCGGTCGCGTACGGCGAGTTTCATCATGGCGCGGTGCACGTGGGTCTTCGCGGTGGCCGGGCTGATGAAGAGGCGTTCGGCGATCTCGCCGTTGGTGAGCCCGCGCGCGACGAGCGCCACGATCTCGGTCTCACGCGAGGTGAGGCCCTCGACCTGCCCGGCGAGCCGCGACGGCGGGTGCGCGACGTACTCGGCGACGAGCTTCGCGGCGATCTGCGGGGACAGGAGCGTCTCCCCCGCTGCGGCGGCCCGCACGCAGCGCAGGAGCTCTTCGGGTTCGGTGTCCTTGACGAGGTAGCCGGCGGCGCCGGCGCGGAGGGCGTCGAAGACGTACGCGTCGAAGGAGTAGTTGGTGAGCATGACGACCCGCAGCGAGGCCAGCGATGCGTCGGCCGCGATCGCGCGGACGGCGCTGATGCCGTCGCCGCCGGGCATCTCGACGTCGAGCAGGGCCACGTCGGGCCGGTACTCGCCCGCGAGCCGCACGGCGGTGGGGCCGTCGGCGGCCTCGGCGACGACCGTCATGTCGTCCTCGGCGTCGATGAGGGCGCGGAAGCCGCCGCGCATGAGCGGCTGGTCGTCGGCGAGCAGGACCCGGATCATCGCGGACTCCCCGTCTCGGCGGCGGCCTGGACCGGGATGAGCGGTTCCGTGCTGGGCATCGGCAGGCGGGCGGTGACGTGGAAACCGTACTCGCCGGGTCCGACATCGAGGGTGCCGCCGAGGGCGTCCGCGCGTTCGCGCATGCCGGTGAGGCCGCGGCCGGGGGTGACGTCGCGGGCGCGGCCGTTGTCGGCGACCTCGACGACGAGGGCGTCGTCGCCGCGGTGCACGCGGACCCTGACGCGGTCGCCGTCGGAGTGGCGCACGGCGTTCGTCAAAGCCTCCTGGACGATCCGGTAGGCGGCGTGGTCGACCTCCTCGTCGAGCACGGCCGCCTCGTCGACCTCGCACTCGACGTCGATGGCGAAGCCGAGGCCCCGGTAGCGGTCGGCGAGGGGCTTGACGCGCGAGAGCCGGTGGCCTTCGTCGTCCCGGAGCATCGTGAGGGTCTCGCGCAGCTCCCGGGTGGCGTCCTTCGCGGCCTCCTCAACAGCGACGAGCGCCGGCGCCGGCTCCTCACCGCGCTTGCGCGCCAAGTGGAGCGCCACCCCGGCCTGGACGCGGATGACCGAGATGGAGTGGGTGAGCGAGTCGTGCAGTTCGCGGGCGATGCGGACGCGCTCGTCGGCGGCCTTGCGCTTGACCGCCTCCTCGCGGGTGTGCTCGGCCTCGGCCATGTAGGCGTCGCGCTGGCGGCGCGACTCGCCGGAGATGAGGGCGACGTGCAGCCAGCCGATGACGAGCATGGACTGCTCCATGACCGCGCCGGTGAACTGGAAGTCGGCGGCGCTCCAGTTCCCGAGCATCGTGACGGCCGAGACGACGCCGACGAGGCTGACGGTGAGCTTGCGGTGCCCCCGGTACATCGAGACGGCGATCGCCACCAGCGCCGGGACGGCCGCGAGCGGGCCGACGTGCAGGTGCCCGACCGCGACCAGGGCCCCGACCGTGACGAGCATGACCGCGCGCGGGTAGCGGCGCCACAGCGGGAACAGCAAGGGCCCCACGGCGAGCAGCGGCCAGCCGTACCAGGGCAGGCCGCCGTCGACGGCGACGGCCGCGCCCGAGATGAGCGTGTCGCCGAGGAGGACCACGGCCACGCACAGGTCGAGCCGCAGCCCGGAGAGGCGGCTTCCGGGGGGAGTGGACATGGTCCCCATCCTAGGGCGGGGCCCTCACCTCGGCATCGGCCCGCGGTGGAGGCGCCGCGTACGGCGCAGGGTGTACGCGGGGGCCGCGAATGCGGCGCTCGGCGCGGGGCGGAAAGCCAGCGCAGGGACGACGCGGCGGGGGCGTGCGGCGGGGAGGCTGGAGGCATGACGCGCCGGTGGTGAGAACCGTTCGGCGCGAAGCGAATCGAGGAGGACCCCATGCCCCAGATCAGATACGTGGACCCGGTCGACGCCAGACAGGCGGACGGCTTGGTCGCCGAGGTGTACGAGCAGGCGAAGCGCGAGCTCGGCGCGATCGGCGCGCCGTTCCAGATGCTCTCGCCCGCACCGGAGCTGCTCGCGGCGATGTGGTCGCTGCTGCGGGAGTCGCTGATGGTCGGCGGCCCGGAGGAGCGGCTCGCGAAGGAGGTCGTGGCGACCTCGATCGCGGTGCGCAACGGCTGCCGGTTCTGCACGGACGCGCACACGGTGCTGCTGCACGCGCTGGGCGAGTCGGTGCTGGCCGAGGGCCTGCGCGCCGGGAATCCGCCGAAGGCGTGGGCGCCGCTGGCCGAGTGGGCGCTCGACCCGGGCCCGGAGGGGCCTTTCAAGGCGTCGGCCGCGCCGCGGTTCATCGGGACGGTGCTGGTGTTCGAGTTCATCACGCGGCTGGTGCAGGTGCTGGCGCACAACGAGTCGCCGCACCCGGTGACGGCGACGAGGCTGGGCCGGTCGGTGGCGTCGCGGACGCTGCGGGCGGCCGTCATGGCCGACCTGGAGCCGGGCGCGAGCCTGGCGCTGCTGGAGGAGCGGCCGGGCTGGGCGCGGGGTCTGCGGGTGCGCGAGCCGGAGTGGGCGGCGGGCTCGCCCGTGGGGCTCGCGTACGGGACGCTGCGGGCGTACGCCTCGTCGGGTCCGGGCCTGCTCGGCGGTGATGCGGCCGAGGCCGTGGCGCGCACGGTCGGGGTGCGCGGCGATGCGGTCGGCGAGGGCCTGCCGGAGCTGGTGGGCGGTGAGGGGCTGGAGCCAGGGCCGGCGCTCGGGGCCCGGCTCGCGGTGGCGGCGGCGCTCGCGCCGGCCGCGGTGGACGAGACCCGGGTGGGGGCGTGGCGGGGCGAGAAGCACTCGGATCACTGCGTGGTCCACCTGCTGGCGTACGGCACGATGACGGGCGTCGACGCCCTCCAGGACGAGATCGAGAAGAGGAGTGTCAATGCTTAGGTTCTACCGGGTGTGGGTGATGCTCCTGCACATACTGATCGGCATCCAGTTCTTCCTGGCCGGGTACGGGTCGATCGGGACCGGTTCGCCGGACGAGTCGTTCTCGCTGCACATCATGAACGGCCGGGTCATCGCGGTGGTCGCGCTGCTGGGGATCCTGTTCGCGGCGCTGACGCGGTCGGGCGGCAAGCTGGTCGGCCTGGCGGCGGGCGTGTTCGGCCTGGTGGTGCTGCAGTCGCTGATCGCGCTGGTGAGTGTGGCGGGGACGACGCCGGGGCAGGTCATCTTCGGCTTCCACGCGATCAATGCGCTGATGATCATGGGTCTGGCGGAGGCTTCGGGGCGGTTGGCGAAGCAGCTGCTCGAGGACCGCAGGCCGGTCGAGACCGGGGCGGCGCCGGCCACCGCTTGAGCTAAAAAACCAGGAAACCGGGCCCGCGGCGACACCCCGCCGCGGGCCGTTCCGTGGCCGGCGGGGTGACACCGAGCGCTTCCCGTTGGCCGATGCGGGACCGACGCCGGATACTCGGACCATGACCACCCCAGAGGCCGAGGCGATCCGGCGCCGGTGCGCGCGGGTGCTGCTCGTGGACGAGGACGACCGGGTGCTGCTGTTCTACAGCCGCGACTACATGGGTCCGGGCGTCGAGTACTACGTGACGCCCGGCGGCGGGCTCGAGCCGGGCGAGACGCTCGCCGAGGGCGCGGCCCGGGAGGTGTTCGAGGAGACCGGGCTGCGGATCGACCCGGGCGTGCTCGGGCCGGTCGTCGCCGAGACCGAAGGGGACTGGTCGGACAGCCCGGAGCTGGTGATCCACTCCCGCGACTCGTACTTCTTCCTGCGGGTGCCGCATTTCGCGCCGGTGCGCGACGGGCTCGAGGACGTCGAGCGGGCCGAGTTCACGGCCGCGCGGTGGCTCGCCCCCGCCGAACTGGCGGCGGCCGACCCGCTGGTGTTCCCCGCTAGGCTCGCGGACCTGCTCAAGGGACTCCTGGCCGGCGCGACTCCCGTTGCGCCCGTGCAGATTCCATGGGGCGCTTGGACGTGGGACCCCGATAGAGGGTGGACGGCTACGGAGCGTGCCCCCATACTTGACCGGTGAGCGCGACGAACGAACCCATCCGAATCGACCGCTACGGCGCACGGTGCATCGTGATCGACGAACAGGACGCGGTCCTGTTCATCGGCCGGTCCGCGACCCCCGAACGCGCCGCCCGCTGGTTCCTGCCCGGCGGCGGCATCGACCCCGGCGAGACCCCGCTGGACGCGGCCGTGCGCGAGCTGTTCGAGGAGACCGGCCTGCACGCCGCCCCCGGCGACCTCGTGGGCCCGGTGGCGCGCCGGTCCTTCAGCCGCGCCCGCGACGGCGTGGTGTTCACCCAGGACAACTACCTGTTCTTCACCCGCGTCGAGCGCTTTACGCCGCGCGTCACCGGCGGCGACGCCTACGAGCAGGACCTCGAGTTCCGGTGGTTCACCGTCGACGACCTCGCCGGGGCGGGCTTCGACCAGCCGTTCGAGCCGCTGCTCCACCTCATCAAGCGCCTCCTCGGCGGCGATCTCCCCGCCTCCCCGGTCCGGCTCGAGGCCGCGGGCAGCCGCACCGCGGACACGTCGGTCCAGTGAGCATCGAAGCGGCGACCGGCGCCGCGTTCCGCACCTCCGCCCGCGTCGTCCTGCTCGCCCCCGACGACACCGTGCTCCACATGGGCGGCAACCGCTGCCGCGACGGCGTCGTGCGCTGGTACACGCCGGGCGGCGGCGTCGAAGCCGGCGAAGACCTCGCCGCGGCCGCGATCCGGGAGGTCTACGAGGAGACCGGGTACACGATCGACCGCACGGCCCTCCACGGCCCTGTCGCCTTCGGCGTGTACGTCTCCTTCCCGCACGACCGGCTGCTGGTGCAGCAGAACTGGTACTTCTTCCACCGCGTCGAGCGTTTCGCACCGCGCATGACCGCCGGTGCCGGGTACGAGCTGACCCTGGGCTTCGACTGGCTGCCGATCGACCGGTGCGGGTCCACCGACGGGATGCTCGAACCCGACCGGCTCGTGGCGCTGGTCAAGCGCCTGCGCGACGGCGACGTCCTGGCCGGGCCGGTCGACCTCGGCGGCTCCCAGGGCCCGGTGTTCCTCGACCCGGAGTGACCCGGCTCGGTCACCGGAAATGTACGGCTGCAGGAACATCCGCTCGTCTTCAGCGGTCGTCTCGACCAGTTCCCGCTCGCCGAACGGCAGCGAGTGCCGCAATCGAAACGGCGCCGCCCCCGCTCGCTTCGAGCGGGGGCGGCGCCGTCGAGCAACGAGCCTAGAGCTGGATCTCCGAACGGTCGCCCGACCAGTCGGTGTGGAACGTGCCCTCGCGGTCCACCCGCTTGTACGTGTGCGCCCCGAAGAAGTCCCGCTGGCCCTGGATCAGCGCCGCCGGCAGGCGGCGCGAACGCAGCCCGTCGTAGTACGCCAGCGCCGACGAGAAGCCCGGCGTCGGGATGCCCGCGAGCGCCGCCGTCGAGACGACCCGCCGCCATGCGTCCTGCGCGTCCGTCACGATCTTCGTGAACTCCGGCGCCGCCAGCAGCGTCGGCAGCTCCGGGTTCGAGCGCCAGGCCTCGGTGATGCGGTCGAGGAAGCGCGCCCGGATGATGCAGCCCGCGCGCCACAGGGCCGAGCACGAGCCGAGGTCGATGCCCCAGTCGTATTCGGCGCTGGCGGCGGCGATCTGGTCGAAGCCCTGCGCGTACGCGACGATCTTGGAGGCGTAGAGCGCCTGGCGGACGTCCTCGACGAAGTCCGCCGGGAAGTCCACTTTGGAGGTCGGGCCGGTGAGCACGTCGACGGCGCCTTCGCGCTGCTTGGTGCCGCTGGAGAGCGCGCGGGCGAAGGTGGCTTCGGCGATGCCGGTGACCGGGACGCCCAGGTCGAGGGCGATCTGGACGGTCCAGCGGCCGGTGCCCTTCTGGCCGGCCTGGTCGACGATGACGTCGACCAGGGGCTTGCCGGTGGCGGCGTCGACGTGGCCGAGGACTTCGGCGGTGACCTCGATGAGGTAGGAGTCGAGTTCGCCGGCGTTCCACTCGGAGAAGGTCTTGGCGAGGTCGGCCGGTTCGATGCCGACGCCGCGGCGGAGCAGGTCGTAGGCCTCGCCGATGAGCTGCATGTCGGAGTACTCGATGCCGTTGTGCACCATCTTGACGAAGTGGCCGGCGCCGTCGGGGCCGAGGCGGGAGCAGCACGGGGTGCCGTCGGGGGCCTTGGCGCTGATGGCCTCGAGGATCGGGCCGAGGGACTCGTAGGACTCCTCGGAGCCGCCCGGCATGATCGCCGGGCCCAGGAGTGCGCCCTCTTCGCCGCCGGAGACGCCGGTGCCGACGAAGTGGAGGCCCTTCTCGCGCAGGGCCGCCTCGCGGCGGCGGGTGTTCTCGAAGTGGGCGTTGCCGCCGTCGATGATCATGTCGCCGGGCTCCATGAGGGCGGCGAGCTGGTCGATGACGGCGTCGGTCGCGTTGCCGGCCTGGACCATGATCATGGCCTTGCGGGGGCGCTTGAGGGAGGCCACGAAGTCGGCGAGCGCTTCGGAGGGGACGAAGTCGCCTTCATCGCCGTGGGCCTCGATCAGCTCAGTGGTCTTGGCGTGCGTGCGGTTGTAGACGGCGACGGTGAATCCGTGGCGGGCAAAATTGCGTGCCAGGTTGGAACCCATAACGGCCAGCCCGACCACGCCGATGTCGGCGGTGCTCATGCCTTGTGTCTCCATTCAAATGCTGCGATACGACTCGGCCACAGTATCTGAGCCCGCCGTCACCGGCGAACAGTTCTCACCAGGTGCGATAGCACCCCGCGAGATTGACGATTCATCGACCTCGGCCCGCGCGAGCGCGGGTCTTGCGAGGTCTCCACGTCCGTTCGCTTCGCGTTGCGCGAAGCCAGTTTCCGAGCCATTCCCGGTACTGTGCGCTCGCCGATCGGCGAGTTTGGCGAGGTTGACCGCTGCGTTGCGGTCGCGGTCGATCTCTAGACAACATGCCTCACAATGGAAGACCCTGGCCCGCAGAGGAAGCTTGGCTTTCACCGCTCCGCAGGCGCTGCAGGTCTTCGACGAGGGGAACCATCGGTCGGCCACGACCAGTTCGGCCCCCGACCATCCGGTCTTGTAGGTGAGCATGCGCCGGAATGTTCCGAACGACGCGTCGCCGATGGCCTTGGCGAAGCTCCGGCGTTTCATCATGCCCGCGACGTTGAGGTCCTCGATCACCAAGGTGCCGTATTCCGTGGACAGACGCCGGGTGAGCTGGTGCAGTGCCGTCTCACGGGTGTTCGTCACCTTGTGCAGCGCGCGGTTCCTGGACTCGTTGGCCCGCCTCCAGCGGTTGGACGGGGGCTGACCCGTGCGCCGGTCAGGACCGCGACGGCGAGACGCCCGTCGAGAACGGAGTCTGAGCCGCCGCTCCGATTTCTTGAGGTGCTTCGGGTTCGGCACCGACTCGCCGGTGGAGAGGACCGCGAGCGCCTTGAGCCCCAGGTCCACACCGACGACCGCTGCGGGGTTCCGGACAGGTCGGAGTGCCCGTCTGATCTCGCATGAGAATGCGACCCTCCAACGGCCTCGGTGGTACGAGACCGTCGCCTCCAGGATCCTGCCGGTGCCCCGGTCGAGGTGCCGCGCGAGTTTGCGGGCGTTCTCGTGCAGCCGGATCGTGCCGAGCCGAGGCAAGGTGACATGTCGGCGGTCGGACTCGATCCGGATGACGCCGGTGGTGAATCGACATGAGAGACGACGTCGCTTCGAGTGGAGGCGAGGAAAGCGAACCTTCGGTCCGGCTCGCCTGACATCGCGACTCTCGCGCCAGTTCCGCAGGGCTGCAGCAGCATTCGCGATGCCGGAGGAGTATGCCTCCTTCGAGTTCTCCGCCCACCACGGCGCAGTCACGACCTTGACCCTGTTCCAGGAGCGGCGCAGGTCGTAGGCGCTCCATGAGAGCGATGCTGTCAGATCGGCTTCCGCGATGTCGTATGAGCGCTCGGCCTCGCGCTGGTTCAGGTTCGCTTTCGCCGCTGCTATCGCCCAGTTGTAGGCGAAGCGCTGCGCACCGCAGTGCGAGCGCAGCGACTTCGCCTGGGCTGGTGTCGGGTCGAGCGCGAAGACGAAGGCCTGGTTGACCTTGATCATCGCGGCGGTATCAGTCGAGCTCATCGAACCCGATCACCCGGCCGTCTTGGAGGTGGAGTTCGACTGGACCCCAGCGGGAGTAGAAGCGGAGGGCGCTGAAGGCGCTCTGGTGCTTGCCGAAGGTCCCTCCGGGTTCGGGGAAGACCGTGCCGGAGAAGGCCCCGTATCCGGCAGTGTCGTAACCCGCAGCGAGGACGCCGGGGCAGTGCGGCAGGTGGGCGCCGAGTTCGTCGGCGCACTCGGCGCAGCGGATCGTGAACGACTGCGGATCGGTCGGCGGCTCGAAGTTGGGTTCGTCGGCTGTTTGGGCGACAATGGGTCCAGACACGGTTGTACCTCCGATGTCTCAAGACCGGGGCGGGTGCAGGTTGGTAGCCAGGTTTCCCGCCCCGGTCGGCTCAACTGATGGACATGAAATGTCCGCCCCCGCGAACCCTGTCACCAGAATCCCGTGACCGACCTCTCATACCCGTTTGATATCCTTGCACACATCAAGCGAATGCACAAGTTTGTGCACTTGAAAGAGTGTCGATTCGGTCGGGAACCCGACAACGGGAGCAACCATGGCGAAGAGGCCCAAGCCCGAACCGAGCCTGCGCTCGCAGTGGCTCGGCAAGATCCTCCGTGATCTTCGAAAGACCAAAGGCTGCAACCTGTCAGAAGCAGCCGACTTCATCCAGCGCGACGGCACTGTCCTCAGCCGATATGAGAACGGCGAGTACACGATCCGCCGCAGCGACGTCATCGCGCTTCTGACCTTCTACGGCGTGTCCGATGAATCGTTCCGGGCCGGAGTGATGCAGCTTTGCGACGACATCTGGCGAACCGACTGGTGGGACACCCACCGAGACGATTTCGGCAAGGACTTCATCAATGTGCCCTGGCTCGAATCACGAGCAGTGCAGATCAACGAATATCAGGCGCTTGTCCTGCACGGTCTCCTTCAGACCACCGGCTATGCCGAGGCCGTCATCTACAACGCGGAGAAGGAGTCCGCGACCGCTGAGCAGATCGCCCGATGGCTCGACCTTCGCGTGGAACGTCAGCGGGTCCTGACCGGCGAGGGCCCGACACCCTTCTCGGCGGTGCTGGAGGAACATGTGCTTCACCGCCCTATGGGCAGCGCCAAAGTCATGCGGGAACAGCTCGAGCACCTGCTCGAAGTCGGCCAACGCGACCACGTCGAGCTACGCATCATGCCAACTGCTCACGGACCTCACTCCGGCCACCTCGGCAGCTTCACGCTGTTCTCCATGCCCTATGAGTTGTCAAGCGTCGCCTATGTCGAATCGCTGGGCGGAGGGCTTTACCTCGAAGCACCTCGGGTCGAGCGCTTCGAGCGCGCGTGGGAGGATTTGAAGAGAGCCGCGCTCACCCCAGAGCGATCAAATGCCCTGATCAAGGCAGTTTTGAAGGAGACCTAGCAATGACGACCGGCACCAGGCAGGAGCTTTCGAGCGAGGAACTGGCCGGTATCCGCTGGAAGGTCAGCACTCGCAGCACCAACAACGGCGGCCAGTGCGTTGAGGCCGGGCCGCTCGCTGATGGCTCCGGCCGGGTCGCGGTGCGCCACTCCCACCACCCCGAAGGCTCGGTCATCGTCTACACCCGCGCCGAATGGGAGGCGTTCCTCGCCGGAGCGAAAGACGGCGAGTTCGACTTCACCTCGTAGCGCACCTCCCCGGCCTGGGCTGCGACCCTCGCACACGCGACGGGCCTAGGCTGTGGGCATGCAGTACTACGAATCGGTCCTCGACCTCATCGGCAACACCCCGCTGGTGCGGCTCGGCTCCGTCACCGACGGCGTCGCCGCGACCGTGCTCGCGAAGGTCGAGTATCTGAATCCCGGCGGGTCCATCAAGGACCGCATCGCCCAGCGCATGATCGACGAGGCCGAGGCCTCCGGCGCGCTCAAGCCCGGCGGCACCATCGTAGAGCCGACCAGCGGCAACACCGGCGTGGGTTTGGCGATGGTGGCGCAGCAGCGCGGCTACAAGTGCGTGTTCGTGTGCCCTGACAAGGTCTCCGAGGACAAGCGGAACGTGCTCAAGGCGTACGGCGCGGAGGTCGTCGTGTGCCCGACCGCGGTCGACCCGGAGGACCCCCGCTCCTACTACAAGGTCTCCGACCGCCTGATCAACGAGATCGAGGGGGCTTGGAAGCCCGACCAGTACTCGAACCCGGCGAACCCGGCCTCGCACTACCACCAGACCGGGCCGGAGCTGTGGAAGCAGACGGACGGGCGGATCACGCACCTCGTCGCCGGGGTCGGCACGGGCGGCACGATCACCGGGATCGGCAAGTACCTCAAGGAGGTCTCGGGCGGGAAGGTGCAGGTCGTGGGCGCCGACCCGGAGGGCTCGGTGTACTCGGGCGGCACGGGGCGGCCGTACCTGGTCGAGGGCGTGGGCGAGGACTTCTGGCCCGCGAACTACGACCAGGGCCTGCCCGACCGGATCGTGGAGGTCACCGACGCCGAGTCGTTCGCGATGACGCGACGCCTGGCCCGCGAGGAGGGCCTGCTCGTGGGCGGGTCGGCGGGCATGGCCGTGGTCGGTGCGCTCGAGGTCGCCCGCGACGCGAAGCCCGAGGACGTGATCGTGGTGATCCTGCCCGACGGCGGGCGCGGGTACCTCTCGAAGATCTTCAACGACGCGTGGATGACCGAGTACGGGTTCATGGGCGGCTCGGGCGAGACCACTGTGGGCGAGGTGCTGGCGAGCAAGGGCGCGGAGATCCCCGAGCTGGTCCACGTGCACCCGCAGGACACGGTGCGCGAGGCGATCGACATCATGCGCCAGTTCGGGGTCAGCCAGATGCCGGTGCTCAAGGCGGAGCCGCCGGTGACCAGCGGCGAGGTGGCCGGGGCGGTCGCCGAGCGGGACCTCATGGACGCCCTGTTCTCGGGGCGGGCGACGCTGCACGACCCGCTCGAGAGGCACATCGGCGACCCGCTGCCGACGATCGGCTCGGGCGAGCAGGTCGAGCGGGCCGTCGCGGCCCTGCACGACCGGGACGCGCTCATGGTCTTCGCCGAGGGCAAGCCGGTCGGCGTGCTGACCCGGCAGGACCTGCTCAGCTACGTCGAGCACTGATTTTCGCGGTTCCGTTGACGAAACCGGTCGCGCCCTCCTAATATAAGTTGCAACTTATATTAGGAGGCGACATGTCCGACCCCAAAGACCCGATCGCGTCGGCCGGAATGGTGGCCCGCGAGATCCGCACCGGCGAGCGGAACGGCACCGCGACGAAGGTCCTCGTCGCGCGCCGCGCCTACCGCTCCACCCGGGCCGACGTCTGGGACGCGCTCACCAGCCGCGAACGGCTCCCGCGCTGGTTCCAGCCGGTCAGCGGCGACCTCGAAGTGGGCGGCCGGTACCAGTTCGAGGCGCAGGCAGGCGGATCGATCGAACGCTGCGACGCCCCCGAACTGCTCGCCGTCACCTGGGAGTTCGGCGGCGGCATGTCCTGGCTCGAGGTGCGCCTGAGCGAGGACGGCGGCGGCACCGTGCTCGAACTCGTCCACGAGGCCCCGGTCGACCCCGCCATGTGGGCCCAGTACGGGCCCGGCGCGGTCGGCATCGGCTGGGACGGGCTCCTGCACAGCTTCGGCTACTACCTCGAGACCGACGATTCACTCGACCCCGACGAGTGGGAGCAGTGGATGACCAGCCCCGAAGGCGCCGACTACGCGCGCCGCCTCGGCGACGCCTGGGGCGCGGCCGCGATCGCCGACGGCGACGACCCTGACGAGGCGAAGGCCGCCGTCGACGCCGTCGTCGCGTTCTACACGGTCCCGCCGCAGCCGGAAGCGTGAACGCACCGGGCACCGGCGGACCGGTCGAGGCCGCCTTCAACGCCCTCGGCGACCCGATGCGCCGCCGGATCATGGAACTCCTCGGCGAGGGCGAGCGCCCGGCCGGGGCGGTCGCCGAGATCGTCGGCACGGCGTTCGGGATCTCGCAGCCGGCGGTCTCCCAGCACTTGAAGGCGCTGCGCGAGGCCGGGCTCGTGACCGTCCGCGCCGAGGGCACCAGGCGCATCTACGGCGTCGACGCCGACGGCCTCGCGGCGGTCCGGGCCTGGCTGGACCGGTTCGCGGACGGCTTCGCCGGCCCGCTCGACGCCCTCGAGACGGAGCTGGCACGAGGCAGGCGCGAACGCCGCCTCGCCGAACGGCCCGCGCGGGAGCGCCGCCGAAGGGCCGCGTAGTCGTCGACATCCAAATAGGAAAGTATCCGACTTGTTCGATTGCGGGCCTTGCCAAGGGACCTCGCAAACCGGGCGAGTCGGATTTTTTCTGCCCCGGCCGTCTTGACAAGCGGCCCGCGCCCGGACACGATGAGGAACATATATTTAGGAATCTTTATATTTGGAGGTCCCTTGAGACGCAATCGAAGAGCAGTCATCGTTGCCGCCACCGCCCTCGCGGTGGCCGGCGCCGCCGTCCCCATGGCGCTCGCCGGCAGCGCATCCGCCCAAGTCGCCTGCGTCGGCGCGGCCTGGCAGTCCGACGCGATCTACGTCGGCGGCGACCAGGTCAGCCACGCCGGCCGCGAATACCGCGCCAAGTGGTGGACCACCGGCGAGACCCCCGGCACCACCGGCCAATGGGGCGTCTGGCAGGACCTCGGCGCCTGCGACGGCGGCGAACCGACCACCCCGCCCACCACCGGTACGCCCACCGACCCGCCCACCGACCCGCCCACCGGCGGCCCCGGCCAGGGCGACAACCTGCTCACCGGTTATTGGCACAACTTCGACAACGGCTCGGGCGTCATGGAGCTGAACGAGGTCCCCGCCGCGTACGACATCATCGCGGTGGCCTTCGCCGAGTCCACGGCCACGCCGGGCCAGGTCGACTTCGCACTCGACTCGAGCCTCACGAACGCCGGGTACACCGAGGCCGAGTTCAAAGCCGACATCGCCGCGATCAAAGCGCAGGGCCGCGACGTCATCATCTCGGTGGGCGGCGAACGGGGCACCGTCACCGTCAACGACGGCACCACCGCAGCGGCGTTCGCGAGCTCGATCGTCGGGCTCATGAACGAGTACGGCTTCAACGGCGTCGACATCGACCTCGAGCACGGCATCAACCCCGGGCCCATGGAGACGGCACTGCGCTCCATCAGCGCGTCGAAGCCGGGCTTCACGTACACGATGGCACCGCAGACGATCGACTTCCAGTCCGCCCAGGGCAGCTACGCGCGGCTCGCGGTCAACACCAAGGACATCCTGACGATCGTCAACATGCAGTACTACAACTCGGGCTCGATGCTCGGATGCGACGGCCAGGTGTACGCCCAAGGCGACATCGACTTCCTCACCGCGCTGGCCTGCATCCAACTGGAGGCCGGGCTCGACCCGGACCAGATCGGGCTCGGCCTGCCGGCCGTGCCGAGCGCCGCCGGGTCGGGGTACGTGAACCCGGCGATGGTCAGCGACGCGATCCGCTGCCTGGAGACCCTCCAGGGCTGCGGGAACTTCGTGCCCGACCAGGCCTACCCGGGCATCGGGGGCGCCATGACCTGGTCGATCAACTGGGACGCCACGAACGGCTACCACTTCGCCAACACTGTCGGATAAGAGCACTGTCGGATAGCGCCTTCGGGCCCTGAGCAAGTCCGCCCTCGCCGCGCTGCAGTGCGGCGAGGGCGGGCGCTGCGAACCGCCCCGTTTCAGGCGGTGACGGCCTCGCGGACGGTCTTCTCGAGCGTCCACGCCGACCCGTTCACATTGGAGAGGACTACGGTGTTGACGCCGAGCTCCGGATAGTGGCCGAGGTGCGCCTCGGCACCCGGGTCGCCGCCTTCGGAGCCGATCGCGCGGGTCGGCCCCTCGCCGCGCAGGTAGACGCCGAGACCCATGTGCTCGCCGTCGCCGATGCGGCCGTACGGGCGCAGCGCCTCGGCGAGCAGCGGCGGCTTCACGAGTTCACCCGCGGCGTACAGGGTGAGGAACCGGTCGAGGTCGGCGGCGGAGGCGAACGCGCCGCCGTCGGCGCCACCGACGATCGGGACGCTGAAGACGTTGGTCCGCCACGGCTCCCCCGGCTTGTCGGGCCGCAGGTAGCCGGTGGCGACGTCGGGGCGCACCTCGTCGGCGGCGAAGAAGCCGCTGCCGCTCATCCCGGCCGGAGCGAACACCCGCGCGTCCATCGCCTCGGCGTAGCCGGTCCCGGTCGCCTCCTCGATGACCAGGCCCAGCAGGATGTAGCCCGCGTTCGAGTACTGGAACCGCTCGCCGGGGGCGCGGTAGGGCGGGAGGTCCTTGAACATCGGCAGGTAGTCGGCCGGGCCGCGCACCAGGTAGACGGGGCGCTCGGTCCACAGCGCCGCGAACTCGGCGGCCCAGTCGTCGGTGGCGGTCGCCTCCTCGAAGTAGTCGGCGATGCCGGAGGTGTGCGCGAGCAGGTGGCGGACGGTCACGTCCTCGCGAAGGCTGGTGGGGCGCCGCTCAGGCGGCAGGATCGCGGCCACCGGGGCATCGAGTTCCAGCAGCCCCTCGGCGATGAGGGACAGGACCGCGACGGCGGTGAACAGCTTGGTCACCGACCCGGTCGCGAAGCGCGTCCGGGGGCCGACCGGGACGCCCGCCGCGCGGTCGGCCAGGCCGGCATGGGATTCGAGGACCGTGCGGCCCGCCCTGGTGATGAGCACGGTGCCGGAGAAGTCCCGCTCGGCGTGCAGCCGGGCGAGCTCGGCTTCGATGTAGTCGGTCCGCATCCCCGAAGTATCGGCTCGAGGAACGCGCACGGCAACGGGTTAAGGCGAGCGGCGGCGCGTCTCCGCGCTCGCACACCGGGCGGCCTGCGCCGCGTCAGCGGCTGTCGGTCGGCTGACGCAGCTGGCCCTCCAGTGAGGTCATACGGGCTTCGGTGCGCATCTCGGCGTCGGTGGGGACGATGACGACGGCGTAGACGAGGATCAGCATCACGATCGCGGTGAGCGTCGCCATCGGGAAGACGAGGTCCATCGAGTGGACGCCGTGGGCCTCCGCGGTCGATTCCCCGGCGGTGGCCACGCCGAACATCGCCGTGTAGTGCATGAGGTTCACTGCGAGGGCCATCACGACCGCGGCCAGCCAGATCGAGGCGGCGCGCTCGAGCCGCCACGAGAGCCACAGCGCGGTGGTGGCCGCGACGACGGCGATCGCGACGGCCGCGGCCACGTACCCGGGCCGGTGGGTGAGCACGACGTCGGCGCTGACCGCGGCCATCCCGAGGTAGTGCATGGCCGCGACGCCCGCGCCCGTGAACAGGCCGGCGACCGCGAGCTTCAGCGTCGAGTACCGGCCGAGGCCGATCACGAGGAGGCCGCAGGCGACGACCGCGACGGCGACCAGGGCGCTCAAGGCGGTCAGCGCGGGGTCGTAGCGCAGCTCCGCGTCCTCGACGGCGAATCCGAGCATTGCGACGAAGTGCATGACCCAGATGCCGGTGCCGCCGATCGCGAACGCGGCCACCGCGAGCCACAGGGCCCGGTGTCCGGGCCGCTCCTGCCTGCGGGCGTGCCGGGCCATGAGCAGGCCGAGGGCGGATCCGGTCATGGACACCAGGAACGCGATCGGGAGGGTGAGGTAGCCGTAGGAGAAGTGCTCGATCATGGGGATTCCAGAGATGAGGGGTGTTGTACTGACCAGTACGGTCTCGCGAATCCTAACCGGACCGAGGCGTCCTCAGTGGCCCCGCGATGCTCCCCGAATGCGGCTTAGCTGCGCTTTTGCCGCCCTGTGGGACCGTTCCCGCGCGCCGCCTCCCATTACCGAAAATGGACGAATCCCCGCAAGTCTCAACACTGCTCACAGCGCGGCGGACCGACCGGTGAGAAAAACCAGCCGCTCGCATCGATCCGGGCGAAACCCCCGTTTCGGACTCGGATCGATGCGTTGCTCACGAGTTGCGGATCTCCTCGTAGCGGCGGTAGGCGAACGACTCGGCCGGGTCCCACGGCCGCAGCAGCGCGCTCTCCAGCGTCCCGTTCGCGTAGGCGAGCAGGAACGCGACCGTGGTCAGCTCGAAGAACTCGCACTCGATCCCGTCGTGGCCCTGCAGGCCGATGAGCCACTCGGCGGGGTCGCGGTCGGGCTCGACGAGCCAGAACACGATGTGGGCGTCCTCGGTGCCGCCCCAGCGGACCGCAGTGGCCTCGCTCGCGCCCGCCCGCTGCGGCGCGAGCTCGGGCTGCAGGCGCCAATCGTCCTTGAAGTACTCGTCCCAGTCGTAGCCGTCGCCGAGCGGGTAGTGGGGATCGCCGGGCCCGTACAGGTCGAAGTAGTGGTCGAACGAGCCGACGCCGAAGCGGTCGACGAGCTCGCGGTAGTCGGCGGGCGGTTCGGCGCCCATCTCGGCGGCGACCTGCGCCCAGTCGATCCGGGCAGGCGGTTGCTCGCGCATCTCGGCGCGCTCGGCGAGGGCGCGCAGCCGCGGGTCGTTCATCGGGCGTTCCTGGCGGGGAGGGGAGTGCATCTCGTGGAGCCTACGGCTCCGATGCGAGACGTGCCCCCGGCCGCCGGTCGCCCAGCATGGTCCCCAGTCGCGACATGCTCCGCGCCAGGGCCCGCACGTAGGCGAGGACGAACACCCAGATCGCGAACGCGGTCCGGAACAGGCCGAGGACCCGCTGCGCGGACCACGGGACGGCTTCGCGGCCGACGGCCGCCAGCCGGTCGGCAAGACCGGCCACCGCTTCGCGCGCCGATCGCACCGCGCTCGCGGCACCCTCGATCGCGTGGCCCAGCACCGCGGCGGACGTCGCGACCGCCGTGATCCCGTTGACGTTGCGCGCCATCAGCTCCTGGTAGGCGACGTGGTCGGGGCCCCGCCATCCCTCGAGGTCCGCTTCGAGGCTCCACTCGAGGTCGGCGGCGATCTCCCGCAGCTCGGCCGCGATCAGCGCCCAGCGGCGTGCTGCGGCGGCAGCGGCCTCGCGGTCGACGTCCATCCGGTCGACGAGCGACCGGAGCGGGTCGGCCAGTGGCGACACCGGGTTCGCCCCGTCCCAGGACGGCGTGGCGGCGGGGCTCTTGACGGCGCCGTCGCCGCGCCGGGAGAGCCGGTCGTCGAGCCAGGTCCGCTCCCGGAACTTCAGGACCAGCGCGTCGAAATCACCGGTCCGGCCCGGTCGCGGCCCGGTGCCGGCCCCGGTGGCCTTGCGGCGCTTGCCGCGGCCGGCGGACGCCCAGTAGTCGGCGCGGCGTTCCCGGTTGCCGTTCCGCTTGCCGTCCGCCATGCGGTGGAGCTTGCGCGTCGCGGCCTCGAGGCTCTCGGGGAAGCGCGCGGTCAGCTCGTCCTGGTCGCGGTGCCGGTCTTCGATGAGCGCCGCGATCGGGGCGCACAGATCGCCGAACACGCTTTCTCGCACGGCCGCTTCAGCGCTCACGTATCCGACCGATTCGAGACGAGAGCCGAGAAGCTCCAGGTTGACGGCGTGGGTTCTGAGGATCCGCGGGTCCACAGGGGGTGGAGGGCCCATCGGCCTCACTGCTCCTCAAGGGACAGGCGGCAGAGAAGCTGCCGCACTGTACCTCCGAGTATACGCCGGTCGTGCCGCCGCTGGGCGGCACGACCGGGTCGCTACGCGACCGTCAGCTTGGGTTTGCGGCCGACCGTGAGCACGGGCTTGCGGGTCTCGGCGTAGAAGTCGTTGCCCTTGTCGTCCACGACGATGAACGCCGGGAAGTCCTCGACCTCGATCTTCCAGACCGCCTCCATGCCCAGCTCGGGGTATTCCAGGACCTCCATCGACTTGATGTTGTCCTGGGCGAGCTTCGCGGCGGGGCCGCCGATGGAGCCGAGGTAGAAGCCGCCGTGGGCCTTGCAGGCGTTCGTGACCTGGTCGGAGCGGTTGCCTTTGGCGAGCATGACGAACGAGCCGCCGGCGGCCTGGAACTGCTCGACGTAGGTGTCCATGCGCCCGGCGGTGGTCGGGCCGAAGGAGCCGGAGGCGTAGCCCTCGGGGGTCTTGGCCGGGCCCGCGTAGTAGACGGCGTGGTCGCGCAGGTACTGCGGCATGGGCTCGCCGGCGTCGAGGCGCTCCTTGATCTTGGCGTGGGCGATGTCGCGGGCGACCACGAGCGTGCCGGTGAGCGAGACGCGGGTCTTCACCGGGTGCTTGGAGAGTTCGGCGCGGATCTCGCTCATGGGCCGGTTCAGGTCGATGCGCACGACGTCCTCGGCGAGGTCGTCCTCCTGCACGTCGGGGACGTACCGGCTCGGGTCGGTCTCGAGCTGTTCGAGGAACACGCCTTCGGCGGTGATCTTGGCCATGGCCTGGCGGTCGGCCGAGCAGGAGACGCTGAGGGCCACGGGCAGCGAGGCGCCGTGGCGCGGGAGGCGGATGACGCGCACGTCGTGGCAGAAGTACTTGCCGCCGAACTGGGCGCCGATGCCGAACTGGCGGGTCAGTTCGAGGACCTGCTGCTCGAGTTCGACGTCGCGGAAGCCGTGGCCGAGGGGCGAGCCTTGCGTGGGCATCGTGTCGAGGTACTTCGTGGAGGCGTACTTCGCGGTCTTGACCGCGAACTCGGCGCTGGTGCCGCCGATGACGATCGCCAGGTGGTACGGGGGGCAGGCGGCGGTGCCGATGGCCCGCAGCTTCTCCTCGAGGAACCGCATCATGGCGTCGGGGTTGAGGATCGCCTTGGTCTCCTGGAACAGGAAGGACTTGTTGGCGCTGCCGCCGCCCTTGGCGATGAACATGAGCTTGTACGCGTCGTCGCCCTCGGCGTACAGCTCGATCTGCGCGGGCAGGTTCGAGCCGGTGTTCTTCTCGTCCCACATGGTCAGCGGCGCCATCTGGCTGTACCGGAGGTTGAGGTCGTGGTAGGCCTGCCAGACGCCGCGGGAGAGGTGCTCCTCGTCGCGGCCGTCGGTGAGGACGTGGCGTCCGCGCTTGCCCATGACGATGGCGGTGCCGGTGTCCTGGCACATCGGCAGGACCATGCCTGAGGCGATGTTGGCGTTCTTGAGCAGGTCCATCGCCACGAACCGGTCGTTGCCGCTGGCCTCGGGGTCGTCGAGGATGGAGCGGAGCTGCGCGAGGTGGGCGGGGCGCAGGTAGTGGGAGATGTCTTTGACAGCCTCAGTTGCCAGCTGCGTCAGGACCTCGGGCTCTACGGTGAGGAAGCGCCGCCCGGCGGCCTCGACCGTGTTCACCCCGTCCTTGGTGAGCAGGCGGTACTCGGTGGTGTCGGGGCCGACGGGAAGCAGGTCGGTGTAGCGGAACTCCGATGTCACGCGTTCCAACTTAGCGCGCACGGTGTCCGGTCCGTGTGTGAGGCGAAGCTCAGTCGGCGCCCGGGCCTGGATCCGCGCGGCGGTTCCGGTGTCGGCGGCCCGAATGTCGTACCCGGCCGGTAGCGTCACACCCAGGCGGCGCGCTGCAGGCGCACCGCCTGTAAGCAGGTACGATTGCCCGGTTGTCCGCACCGGCCCGGTTTCGGGAAGGCGCGGCACGCGCAAGTGATTCCTCCTGCTGCGGAGAGACCGCAGCCGTTTGAGACCAAAGGAGGTGGAGCTATCTTGCGGCATTACGAACTCATGGTGATCCTCGAACCGAACATCGAGGAAGCCCAGGTCAGCCCGACACTGGACAAGTTCCTGAAGGGCGTCAAGGACGCCGGGGGAACCGTCGACAAGATCGACGTCTGGGGCCGGCGCCGTCTCGCCTACGAGATCAACAAGAGCAACGAGGGCGTCTACGCCGTCATCGACCTGCAGTCCGAGCCCGGTCCCGTCGCTGAGATGGACCGTCAGCTGCGACTCAACGAGTCGGTGCTGCGTGCCAAGGTGCTGCGACCGGAGCTTCGGTAACCCGACCCTGTAACTGCGAGACCTTAGGGAGAAGAGGTCATGGCAGGAGAGACAGTCATCACGGTTATCGGCAACCTCGTCGACGACCCCGAACTGCGTTACACGCCGTCCGGTGCCGCCGTCGCGAAGTTCCGAATCGCATCGACCCCGCGCACGTTCGACAAGGAGTCGAACGCGTGGAAAGACGGTGAGGCCCTGTTCCTCACCTGCAGTGTGTGGCGCCAGTACGCCGAGAACGTCGCCGAGACCCTGTCGCGCGGTACCCGCGTGATCGTGCAGGGCAGGCTCAAGCAGCGCAGCTACGAGACCCGCGAGGGCGAGAAGCGCACTGTGTACGAGCTCGACGTCGAGGAAGTCGGCCCCTCGCTGCGTTTTTCCACAGCGAAGCTCAACAAGTCCGGCAGCGGTTCCGGCGGCGGTGGCGGTCGTTCCTTCGGGGGCGGCGGCAACACCGGTGGCGGCTCCGCACCTGACGACCCTTGGGCCTCAGCCGCCCCTGCCGGCGCTTCCGCCGGCGGTGGAGGCTTCGACGAGGACCCGCCGTTCTAATCGGCACTGCCCCGGCAGTCCGGTAACGATCTCGAGTAAGAGGCAAGACACAACATGGCCAACCCGAAATCGGCTCCCCTGCGGAAGCCGAAGAAGAAGCCGAACCCGATTGACAAAGAGGGTATCGAGTACATCGACTACAAGGACACGGCGCTGCTGCGGAAGTTCATCTCCGACCGCGGCAAGATCCGTGCCCGCCGGGTCACCGGCGTGACCACCCAGCAGCAGCGCCAGATCGCCGCGGCCGTCAAGAACGCCCGCGAAATGGCTCTGCTTCCGTACACCAGCCAGACCCGCTAAGGAAGGAGCGCAACATGAAGATCATCCTGACTCATGAGGTGCCCAACCTCGGCTCGGCCGGCGATGTGGTCGAGGTGAAGAACGGCTACGGCCGCAACTACCTCCTGCCGCAGGGCCTGGCGATCGCCTGGACCAAGGGCGGTCAGAAGGAAGTCGACGCGATCCAGCGCGCCCGTGCGGCCCGCCAGATCCACGACCTCGACCAGGCTCGCGCCGTGGCTGAGCAGCTGAAGAAGACCGACGCCCACATCGTCGCCCGCACGGGCGACGGGGACCGGCTCTTCGGTTCGATCTCCGCGGTCGACGTGGTGAAGGCCGTCGACGAGGCCGGGGGTCCGAAGATCGACCGCCGCCGCGTCGAGCTGCCCGCCGCGATCAAGTCGGTCGGCACCTACGACGTCGCGGTCAAGCTGCACCCGGAGGTGACCGCGAAGTTCAAGCTTCAGGTCACGCCGGCCAAGCGCCGCAAGAAGTAGGACCCGCAAGCAGCAAAGGCCCGCACCTGTTTCCGCAGGTGGCGGGCCTTTGTCGTACCCGTATGGGAGGGTGTCCTTTTCACTGGTAGTGGTGAAGGTGGGAACGGGCGGGTACCCGGGGCCACCCGTACGGCCTCGCGGCCGGCGGCCGCGCCGCGGCCCGCTCAGATCACCCAGCCGGCCGTTCGCAGCACCACCGTCACCAGGCCCGCGCCGAGGATCGCCGCCGCCGTGCCGGCCACGCCCGCGCGCCAGCCCGCGCGCGGCAGGCGCAGGAGCACCGCCACCAGCAGGCTCGCCGTGAGCGCCGAGAGCGTCCACGCCCAGCCGCCCGCGATCGCCGCCGAGAGCCGCCCGCCCACCGTGCACCCTTCCGCGGCGCACGTCGCGTCCACCGGCGGCTGCCAGAGCACCCAGGCCAGGTAGACCACCATCGGCACCGCGTACCAGGCGAGCGTCACGAGCAACGTCGGGGTGAACGCCCGCTCCCCCGGGCGGTCGTCGCCTTCGGAGTCGAGCCGGGGCCTGCGCTCGGGTTGCCGGGGGGCGTTCATGGGGGTCTCGCTCCTCTGATCCGTGCCGGGGTCGCCCCTCACCTTAGCCGCAAGTTGGCACGAACGAATCTCCATCCACAGGCGGTGGACAGCGTCGCCACAGGTGAACGCCGCGATTCGAGGCCCCGTCACGTTATTGTCCACAGGTTGTCCACAGGCCGGACGCGGTTATCCACAGGTTATCCACAGCTTTGTCCACAGGGTTGTCCACAGGCCCGTTTGCAACCGTGCCCGGCGCGACATAGCGTCGTTGACGCCGCCGATCTGTCGTATGCAGGCGGTACATTCTCCATGAACGCACGGTGACCGAGGGGGTGGACGGCATGACCGACGTGTCGGCGGAAGACGTCTACTCGCGGGGAGCGAACGGCTCCGGCAACTCCTATTTCGACACGCCGCCCGAAGACCCGTTCAGCGGCAACGGAGGCGGTGGCCGCGGTTCCGCCCGCGCCTTCGAGCGCACCCCGCCCCAGGACCACCAGGCCGAGATGTCGGTCCTCGGCGGCATGCTCATGAGCAAGGATGCGATCGCCGACGTCATCGAGGTGCTCGGCCCGGGCGACTTCTACCAGCCCAAGCACGGCATGGTCTTCGACGCGATCATCGACAAGTTCGGCAACGGCGAGCCCGCCGACGCCGTCACGATCGCCGCCGCCCTCGCCGACACCGGCGACCTCGCCAAGATCGGCGGCGGCCCCTACCTCCACGACCTGCTCAACGCCGTGCCCACGGCCGCGAACGCCGGGTACTACGCGAAGATCGTCAAGGAGAAGGCGATCCTGCGCCGCCTCATCGAGGCCGGCACCAAGGTCGTCCAGTACGGCTACGGCGGCGGCCAGGGCGGGCGCGACATCGACGACCTCGTCGACCTCGCCCAGCAGGCCGTCTACGAGGTCACCGACAACCGGCAGAGCGAGGACTTCGCGGTCCTCTCCGACCTCCTCCAGCCCGCGATGGACGAGATCGAGGCGATCGGCGCGAGCCAGGGCCTCATGACCGGCATCCCGACCGGCTTCGCCGACCTCGACCGGCTCCTCTCGGGCCTGCAGGCCGGCCAGCTCATCATCGTCGCCGGGCGTCCCGGCGCCGGAAAGTCAACGGCCGCAATGGACTTCATGCGGCACGCGTCGCTCCACCACCGGCATGCCGCGGCCCTGTTCAGCCTCGAAATGAGCAAGCTCGAGATCGTCATGCGCCTCCTGAGCGCGGAGACGCGGGTGCCGATGCACGTCCTGCGCTCGGGCGACCTGAGCGACGACGACTGGACGCGCCTGGCCAAGCGCATGGGCGACATCTCCGAAGCGCCGCTGTTCGTGGACGACACGGCCTCGATGACCATGATGGAGATCCGGGCCAAGGCCCGGCGGCTCAAGCAGCGCCACGACCTCAAGCTCATCGTGGTCGACTACCTGCAGCTCATGACCTCGCCGAAGAAGACCGAGTCGCGCCAGCAGGAGGTCTCGGAGATCAGCCGCGGGCTCAAGCTCCTGGCCAAGGAAGTGCAGTGCCCGGTGATCGCGGTCGCGCAGCTCAACCGCGGACCCGAGCAGCGCACCGACAAGCGCCCGCAGCTCTCCGACCTGCGTGAGTCCGGTTCGCTCGAGCAGGACGCCGACGTCGTGATCCTGCTGCACCGCGAGGACTACTACGACAAGGAGTCGCCGCGCGCGGGCGAAGCCGACTTCATCGTCGCCAAGCACCGCAACGGCGCGACGGACACGATCACCGTCGCGGCCCAGCTGCACCTCTCGCGCTTCGTCGACATGGCCGTGTAAGGCCCTAGTCGCCGAAGAGGATGCGCAGGAGCGTCCGGCGCTCGCGCACCTGCGGGGCCTCGCCGTTCGCGTACTGCGGCATCGGGGCCGTCGCAGCGCCCTCCTGGGCGCCGTTGACCCACTTCTCGGTGTCGATGAGGTGCTCGAGTTCGCCGCGGTCGAGCAGGACCGCGCGGCAGGCCGAGCACTGGTCGACGACGATGCCGTTGCGCTCGTACTGGCGCATGAGGGCAGCACACTTGGGGCAGGTGAGTTGCATGCCCGTCACCGTACACTCCGGCTCGGCCCCTTGCGGTTCCGCCGAAGAGCGGCCCCGCGGCACCGCCGCACCTCAGCGCCTTGAGAACGTCAGCGCCACCATTCGACCGCCATGGACGGGCCGAGGCCGGTCTCCTCCTCGAGTTCGTCGACCGCCTCGTCGTCCTGCGCCAGGCCCTGGAACAGCGTCCCGGTCACGGTGCCCGCCACGGCGTCGCGCAGCGGCAGCCACCACCCGAGCAGCACCACCGGGTACAGCAGGTACCCGAAACGGGTCGACGGCATGAGCAGGAACGCCGCCGAGAGCCCCGCCGCGCACCACAGCGCCGCCGACGCAGCCGTCACCGGCGGGCGCGTCCACAGCAGCCCCGCGATCACCAGCGCGGCGAGCCCGAGCAGCATCGGGGCGATGAGGTCGCCGCTCGGGACGTGCTGGGCGACAAGGAATCCCGGCAGCGGGGACTGCGCGGGCGAGGTGACCACGCCGTGGCCGAGGCCGAACGCGACCACGTTGTCGAAGAACCCGCGGGCGTCCACGGCCAGGACCGGGAGCATCGTGACCGCGACGGGGACGGCGAAGCCCGCGAGGTAACTGCGCATGTCTACGGCTCGCAAGCTTCGCCGAGACTGATCGACGCGGGTGCCGCTGTTGCGCAGCATCAGGAACGCGATCACGACGGCGGCGGGCCACGCGAAGAGTTTGAGCGCGGCGGCCGCGCCGATCGCCAGGCCCGCGGCGAGCGGGCGTTCGCGGTGGGCGAAGGCGAGCGCGAGGACGATGAGGGCGACGACGGGCATGTCGTCGCCGCCGGTCGCGAACGTCAAGGCGCACACAGGGAACACGAACGTGGCCTGCATGGCGCGCAGCAGCGGGCCCTTGCCGGCGCCCGTGGGGTTGAGGGCGCTGCCGGGGCCGCCGCGCAGGAGCCGGACCGCGCCGATCGCGCAAGCGACGGCGGCGAGCAGGAAGTAGATGCGGGCGTCGGTCCACCAGTGCTCGCCGAAGAGCGCGGCGGGGATGCCGAAGAAGGCCATGCCCGGCTGGTACGGGTTGTAGCCCAGGAGCGGCTCGGGGAGGGCGCTGATCGCGTCCGCGTGCAGGTAGGGGCTGCCGGTGTCGAGGAGGCGCGCGCCGGAGGCCTCGACGACGAGGACCTCTTCCTGCGCCCGGCCGCTGACTCCCGCGGCCCGGTCGATCGCCATGAACACCAAGGGGATCGCGGTGACGGCGAGGGCGGCGCCGACCGCGATGAAGGCCCGGCGGCGCCACACGGGACCGGGCTGGGCCAGCAGGATCACGGCGCAGATCGCCGCGGGCAGGTAGCCGCCGAACGCGATCGCGCCCCACTGGGCGTGCGAGTCGAGCGTCGTCCACAGCGCGGTGGCGCCCGCGAAGAGCGCGGCCACGCCGTAGAAGGCGAGGTCGATGAAGAGCGGACGGTTGGACACCCGGACAGCGTACGGGGGCGGGGCGAGCGCGCCTGGACGGCCGCCGCTACCGAAGTCGGCTGTGCTGTGGTGAGTGCGTTGCGGCGCGGGCCCCGGTCACAAGGGTGCCTTGCGGGTCCGACATCGCGGTTCGCGCCGTACGCGTTCAGCGCACCGGGATGCGGGCCCAGACCTCTTGGGTGCCGTCGCCGAGGGAGCGGGCGCCCCAGTCGGCGGACAGTTTGGACACGATGAACATGCCGCGGCCGTGGGCCGAGTCGAGGTTGACCGCGCACACGTGCGGGTGGGTGCGGGAGCCGCCGTCGATGACGCGGACCTCGACGTCGGACGGGCCGAGCTCGAAGCTCACGCACACGTCCCCGCCCGGAAGCGGGCGGGCGTGCCGGACGGCGTTGGAGACCAGTTCGGTCGCGCACACGAGGAGGTCGTCGCGGACCTCTTCGGGAAGATCGGGGAGCGCTTCGCGCAGCCACCGGCGGACCTGGCTCGCCGCCCCGGACTGGTGGGGGACGCGCAGCCGCTCTGGTGCCGGTATCGCAGCGGGCATCGCGGTCCCCTTCCTGCCTCCGTGCCGTGGGGGAGGCTATACAGCAACCTACCTGTTGCAAAGGCATGACGCCAGCATTACCGGCGGACCCTGAGTCCGTCGGGCAGGGGCGCTTCAGCCCGCGAGGGTCTGCCGAATCGCGGCCGGACGGTCGGTGAACATGACGTCGACCTCGAGTCCCGCCATGCGGTGTGCGGTGTCGGCGTCGTTGACCGTCCAGGTGTACACCTCGTAGCCGGCCGCGTGGCTGCGTTCGACGAATTCGGGGGTCGAATCGAGGTAGTCGACCCTTGAACTGAGCACCTGGACGCCTTCGGGCGGGCGCCGGAACGGGTACTCGAAGATCCAGACGAGCGGCGTGTCGGTGTCGAGGCCGCGCCAGGTCTTGAGGGCGGCGCGGGAGAAGGACATGACGGTGGCGTCGAGCCCGGGCCATCGCCGCAGCGTCTCCCACAGGCGCATCTCGAGGCGGGGCCCGAACTTCGAGGGGTGCTTGGCCTCGATGAACAGTTTGAGGTCTTTGCCGGAGTCGACGACGAGGCCGAAGAGCTCCTCGAGGGTCGGGATGCGCTCGGCCTCGGGGTTGCCGGCGCAGTCGGGGAACAGGTGGGCGAAGTTCAGCCCCCGCAACTGCTCGAGAGTGAGATCCGCCACGGCGCCCTTGGCGCCGGCGGTGCGTTTGACGGTGCGGTCGTGGTGGAGCACGAGCTGGCCGTCGGCGGTGAGGCGGATGTCGAACTCGAACCCGTCCGCGCCCTCGACGATCGCCTGCCGAAACGCGGCGATTGAGTGCTCCGGAAGGAACTCGTTCGCGCCTCGATGGGCGGCGATCAGCGGCTGGGACACCCCTTGACGATAGACGAGGGGCCCGACGCCGCGCCCGCTTCACGGTGTCCGGCTGGGGAGACGGTGATGAACGTCCCCGGTTCGGCGTGCCTTCGGTGAACGGCTGGGTGTCGGGGTGCCGGTCGGTGAGGGTCGCTGCCGCTGGACGGGCCGGGTTCCGGTGGGGGCCGTGGCCTTGGCGAACGCGGGATCCCGCGGCACCGGTCGGCGCGGGTCCCAGCGGTGGGACGGGCACCATTCCGGTGGCGGCGGGTGCGGCGCGGGAGGGAGGATGGACGCGTGCGACACGATCCAGAATCTACGGCTCCGCAAGCGTTCGCCGTGGGGCCAGAATCCACGGCTCCGCAAGCGTCCGCTGAAGGGCCTGCGTCCCCGGCCCCGAAGGCGTCCCCCGACGGCGGCGATCCCGCCTCAGCGCCTGCGTTCGCCCCGGTCGGCGAGGGCTACCGCGACCTCGGCTGGGCCAAGATCGACACCGGCCGCCCGGCCCGGACCGGCACCGCCGAGGCCGTGTACGCGGCGGGCAAGACGCCCGAGCAGGTCGTCGGGGCGCTCACCGCCCTGCGCGAAGCGCACCCGGGACGCGTCGCGGTGGCGACCCGCTGCGACGACGCGTGCGTCGCCGCGGTCCGGGAGGCCTTCGACGAGGACGTGCTGGTCGAGAGCGGAGTATGCGCGGTCGGCGACTTCCCCGACGCCGAGACCGGGCTGCTCGCGGTGGTGTGCGCCGGGACCTCCGACCTGCCGGTGGCGCTGGAAGCCCAGATCGTGGCCCGCGCCAACGGCATCGACACGCGGCTCGTCGCCGACGTGGGCGTCGCCGGGCTGCACCGGCTGCTCGACAAGGTCGGCGAGCTGCGGGAGGCGGCCTGCGTGATCGTGGTGGCGGGCATGGACGGCGCGCTGCCGTCAGTCGTGGCGGGCCTGGTGTCCGCGCCGGTGGTCGCGGTGCCGACCTCGGTCGGGTACGGGGCCGCGTTCGGCGGGCTCGCGCCGCTGCTGACGATGCTGAACTCCTGCTCGCCGGGGGTCACGGTGGTCAACATCGACAACGGGTTCGGCGCGGCGATGGCCGCGGCCCGGATGCTCGGCATGAAGGCGACGCAGTGAGGACAACACAGTGAAGCCGCACAAGGGAAGCGGGCCGGCGGTCGCATGGCTGGACTGCTCGGCGGGCGCGAGCGGCGACATGTTCCTGGGAGCGCTGGTCGACGCCGGAGTGGACCTGGCGGTCATGCAAGCGGCTGTGGACGCGCTCGGCACCGAACCGATCCGCTTGCGCGCCAACCGGGTGACGCGACACGGCCTGGTCGCCACGAAGGTCGACGTCGAAGCCCCCGAGGTCGCGACGGACCGCCGCTGGCGGTCGATCCGGGCGATGCTCGAAGGGGCGGCGACCGACGATGCCGTTCTCGACAGTTCCGCTCGCAACAATGCCATTCCCGAAAGTGCCGCTCTCACCAGTGCCGCCCGGAAGCTCGCGCTCGATGCGTTCGCGCGGCTGGCGGCGGCGGAGGCGGCCGCGCACGGGATCGACGAGGAGGACGTGCACTTCCACGAAGTGGGCGCGCTCGACTCGATCGCGGACATCGTGGGCGCTGCGGCGGGGCTGGCCGCCTTGGGGATCGAGCGGTTGACCGTCTCGACGGTGACCGTCGGCGGCGGCACGACGCGCGGCTCGCACGGGTCGATCCCGCTGCCCGCTCCGGCGGTGCTGCGGGTGCTGGCGGACGCGGGAGCACCGGTCGTCGGGGCCGTGCCGTACGAGGCGTGCACGCCGACGGGCGCGGCGATCATCGCCGCCGCTGCTGCGGAGTACGGGTCGATGCCGGAGATGGTGGTCGAGCGGATCGGCGTCGGCGCGGGCGGCCGCGACCCCGAGGAGCGCGCGAACCTGCTGCGCCTCGTCATCGGCCGCGAGCTCGCGCCGGTGCGCAGGATCGGTACGGCGCATGTGCACCGCAGTGGCGATGGCAGCGGGCACGGGCACGGGCACGGGCACGGGCAACACGACCACGCTGCCGGCCACGGTCACGACGCGGCCGAGGTGCACGGGCACGGCGATGCGGCACATGAACACGCATCGCCTGCGGCACGCCACAAGCCCAGCGTCTCCTCGCAGGGCGCGTCGCATCCGGCGCACCACGGCCACGAGCACGCCTCACCGCAGGAGCACGGATCTCCAGCGTCGCACCACCCCGGCCATGAGCACAGCGTCTCGTCGGCCCAGCCCGCATCTGCTGCGCCCCCAGAGCATCACGGCGCAGCGGCCCCCGCCGCCAAGCCCGTCGTCATCGAGACCAATGTGGACGACCTCGATCCGCGGCTCTGGCCCGCCGCACTCGCGGCGCTGCTCGCCGCCGGGGCCTCGGACGCCTGGTTGACGCCCATCCTCATGAAGAAGGGCCGCCCGGCGCACACGGTCCACGTGCTGTGCCGTCCCGACGCGATCGAGTCGGTGCGGTCCGCACTGGTCCGGCACACCACCACGATCGGCATGCGCTCCTATGAGATCGAGAAGTACGCGCTCGAACGCCGGTACACGCACGTCGATATGGACGGCCACGCGATCGGCGTGAAGCTCGCGCTGGAGCAGGGCGAGGTCGTGAACGCCTCGGTCGAGTACGAGGACGCGGCCGCCGCGGCCGCCGCCTTGGCACGACCACTCAAAGTGGTGATCGCGCAGGCCACTGCGCTTGCGGCCGAAGCGTATCGACCGGGCAGCGGCGGCGGGAGCTTACCGATATCCTGCCCGCATGATCGATTTCGAGAACGGTTCGGTTTTCAAGCTCCAACTCACTGACGACCCCGGCTTCCGCGACGAGGTCCAGCCCCTGCTGGCCGACGGCGAAGAGGTCGCCCTGGCGTTCGAGGGCGTGCGCGACTTCGTGATCTTCACGAACAAGCGCGTCATCGCCGTGAACGTCCAGGGCATCACCGGCCGCAAGAAGGACTACGCCTCCCTGCCCTACAACAAGATCCAGGCGTACTCGGTCGAGACCGACGGCCTGATGGACAACGACGGCGAACTCGACCTGTGGTTCAGCGGGCTCGGCAAGGTCCGGTTCGAGTTCAAGGAGAACGTGGACCTGCCCGCGATCGCCAAGCACATCGCCGACTGCACCCTCTGATGATCGACTTCGCGAACGGCTCGCTCTTCAAGCTCCAGCGGGTCGACCCGGCGGGCATCGCCGCCGAACTGCAGCCGCTGCTCGTGCCCGGCGAGCACCTGGTCTCGGCGTTCAAGGGCGTGCGCGACTCCGTGGTCTTCACCGACAAGCGGGTCATCGCCGTGAACGTGCAGGGCATCACCGGCAAGAAGCGCGACTACACCTCGCTGCCCTACAGCAAGATCCAGGCGTTCTCGGTGGAGACGGCCGGGACGCTCGACCTCGACGCCGAACTGGACCTGTGGTTCAGCGGCCTCGGCAAGGTCCGGTTCGAGTTCAAGGGCCGGGCCGATGTGAAGACCCTGGCCAACCTCATCGGCATGTACGTCCTCTAAGGATGGTGCGGCGCCGGACCGGTTCACGTGGTGCCTACGGATACCGGTCCGGCGCCGCTGCTGTCCCCGGGCCCTTGCGGCCCGGGGCGGCTCAGTGCCCGCCGTGGGAGTTCGCGGACGCGCTGGCGGGGACGGTGCCGATCTCCTCGTTCTCGCCGAGGACCACGAACTGGCCCATCATCCCCGAGTCCTCGTGGGCGAGGATGTGGCAGTGGAACATGTACGGCAGGTTCGGGTCGGTGTAGTCCGCGAAGTGCATCGCGAGCCGGTACTTGACCTGCGGCAGCAGCTGGACGGTGTCCTTCCAGCCGCGCAGGCGCGGCGGCGGCTCCCGGCCGTCGACGGTGAGCACCTGGTACTGCACGTCGTGGACGTGGAAGTTGTGCATGAAGCCGTCCGCGTTCTCGACCTCCCAGACCTCGACGGTGCCCTCGCGGACGCCGAAGTCGATGCGCATGGGGTCCATGGACTCGCCGTTGATCTGGCTGAACCCCGAGAGCGAGAACGAGCGCTCGGCGGCGACCTCGGCGTCGGCCAGGTCCGGTGCGGCGCCCATGGTCTCGGGGATCTCGGTGGCGTCGGCGAGGGTGCCGGCGGCCCGGAACTCGCAGATGTCGAGCCGGTCGTCGGCGCCGTTGAAGCGCCCGAGCGGGGCCTCGTAGCCCGCGTCGGCCGGGTTGGAGCGGAGCACCACTGTCTCGCCGGGCTCGAAGGCGACGACGATCTCGGCGCGCTCGCCCGGCGAGAGCTGGAGGCGGTCGGTCTCCCAGGCGGTCGGGAGGAGGCCGCCGTCGGTGGCGATCAGGGAGAACGGCCGGTCGTCGCTGAACCCGAAGTTGTACAGGCGCGAGACGGAGCCGTTGAGCAGGCGCAGGCGCACGAGGCGGGTGGTGACGTCGACGTACGGGCCGAGGGTGCCGTTGACCATGATCTCGTCGCCGAGGATGCCCTGCATGCTCATGAAGGAGGACTTGTCGTCGAACTGGTTGTCGTCGTTGAACTTGCGGTCCTGGACGATCATCGGCAGGTCGTCCACGCCGTACTCGGACGGGAGGTTCAGGCCCTCGGACTCGTCGTCGTCGACGATGAACATCCCGGCGAGGCCCCGGTAGACGTGGGCGCCGGTGCGGCCGTGGGGGTGCGGGTGGTACCAGAGGGTCGCGGCGGGCTGGTTCATAGTCCACTGGGGAGCCCAGACGCCGTCGGGCTCGACCTCCTGGTGGGGGCCGCCGTCCATGACCGCGGGCAGGTGCATGCCGTGCCAGTGGATCGAGGTGCCCTCGTCGAGGCCGTTGTGCACGGCGAAGGCGACCTCCTCGCCGCGCTTGGCGCGGATGGTCGGGCCGAGGAAGGGGCCGTTGACGCCCCAGGTCTCGGTCTCGCGGCCGTCCTTGAAGGCGACGGTGCCGGCCTGGATCTCGAGGTTGAAGACCCGCGCGCCCGACGCGTCCGGGGTCGACTCGGCGAGCGGGGGGACGGCCAGCGGGGTGTCGAAGTCGACCTCGCCGACGGTCTCGAGCTTCGACTTGTTCCAGACGTATCCGAGGGTCCCGGCCCCGCCGAGCACGACCGCCCCGACACCGCCCCCTACGCCGATGAGGGTCCACTTCAGTGCTTTGCGCCGCTTCATGGCTGCAATGGTCGTGCGGCGGCTCGCGCGTTACATCGGGCGGAGGAAGGCAATCCGCGTACCACCCGGGGACTACGCCGAGGGCTCGCGTCAACCTCCGGTAGCGGTGCAGGGCGAGCGCCGCTCGTCTTCGTTCACGCTTTCGCATGAACTCGTCGGCCCGCCTGCACCCGTTTTGCCCGGATTCGCCCGCACTGTTCGAACCCCTGCGACCGCATATGCGCAGCCGGCCGTCGCACCCGTCTGGGAGCCTGGCCTTTTTCACTGGTAGTGGTGAAGGTGGGAACGGGTGGGTACCCGGGGCCGCCCGTATGTGCGCGGAGCGCGCCGCGCCGCCACCATCGCCAGGACGAACAAGCGGGAATGATCGCAGGTGAAAGTGGTTGCAGGAGCGCCGAAGCCGCGCGGGGTCAGTCCTCGGTGAGGTAGCCGCGCAGGTGGGCGGCGTTCACCGCCGCGGCGCGGCCGGCGACCTCGAGTTTCGCCATCGCCCGCGAAAGGTGCACGCTGACGGTCTTCTCGGAGATGAACAGCTCGGCACCGATCTGCCGGTTCGTCAGCCCGCGCGCCACCTGCCGCAGCACCGCCAGCTCCCGCGGCGTCAACGGCGTCGTCGTCGGCACCGCCGCGTCGAGGCCCGCCCGCTCCGCGAGCGCGCACAGCTCCTGGGCCAGCGGGGCCGCGCCCAGCCGCAGCGCGGTCGCCTTCGCCTCAGTGAGCACCGCGAGGGCCTCCGTGCGCGCCTCGGCTGCGGGCACCGCCAGCAGCGCCTCCACGAGACGCCAGTGCGCGAGCGCCTGCCGGTACGGCTCGGCCCAGGTCCGGTCCTCCGGCGCGGCACCGTCGGCCCCGGCCTCGAACAGCGCCAAAGCCTCGGACGCGACCGGGTCGCGCAGCGCGAGCTCCAGCCGCGCCTGCTCGTCGAGGTGCACCGCGAATTCGGCCGTACTCGCAGTCGACTTCGACTGCGCCGCAAGCGATCCGGCGACGCCAGTGGCGTTGCGGTAGTCGAACGCCGCTGCTGCGGCGCGCCACAGGTCCGGGGCGCCGTCACCGTAGAGGCGGGACTCCTCGGCGTCGAGCTGGGCGACCCACGCCAGGCCCTCCGGGCCGAGCGTGCCGGACAGCGGGCGGCCGTGCTCCTTGAAGAACCGGGCCCGCTCGGCCAGGCGCTCCCCCGCCGAGACGGCGTCCTTCGCGCCGGCCACGTCGCCTTCGCGGCGGCGGCGCTGCGCGAGGTCCGCGGCGGCTCCCACGCCCGCAGCGCACACCGAGACCCCTGCGAGGTAGTAGCCGCGCATACGCGTCATCCGCTCCGTCGCGCGCTCCGCACGGCGCAGCGCGTCCTCGGGACGGCCGCGCCAGCGGTCGAGCTCGACGCCGCACAGCGACGCCAGCGCGAGCACCTGCCCGTCGAGCTGCCAGCGGTCGGCGAGGTAGTCGAGGCGCCGGTCGGCGGCGTCGAAGCGGCCGCGCGCGACGTCGACGAGGAGCACCGCGGCGGCGAGGCGGGTGAGCACGACGCCCGGCAGGACGCTGGAGGCCATCTCGCCGTTGACGTCGACCTCGTCCCACCGGCCGATCATGTAGTTGGAGATGACTTGGCGCACCGCGATCTCGAGGCCGTAGCCGCTCCATTTGTCGCCGGTGCTGCGGGCCAGTTCCATGCCGCGGTTGAAGTGGGTGAGGGCCTCGCCGATGCGGGCGGCCTCGACCATGACGAGGCCGTTGTTGAAGTGGGCGCGCAGTTCGACTTCGTGCCAGTTCTTGCCGCGCACGAGCGCGCGGGCCTCCTCGTTGCGGGCGACGGTCTCCTCGAGGGTCTGCCGGCCGCGGCGGAACGCGCCGATGTTGAGGGTGAGGATCGCGTCGGCCTTGGCGGCGAGGTGCCCGTCGTGCATCGTGTCGGGCTTGGCGGACCCGGTGTGGTCGGCGGCGGCGCCGGCCGCGGTGACCGCGTCGGCGGTGGCGATGGCGCGGGCGCACCATTCGGCGGCCTCGTCGTACTTGCGGCTGTGGTAGACGGTGCGCGCGACCACGGCCTGGGCCCAGGCCTTGATGGTGTGCGGCTCATCGTCTTTGACCAGTTCCCATGCCTCCCATGCGACCCGGTGGGCCTCCTGCTCGCCGCCTTCGATGGTGAGGAGGTGCTTGGCGTACTTGCGGCGGGTGTAGGCGCCTTGGAGGCGGTCGCCGGAGGCGTCTGCGAGTCGCACTGCGGCGGCCGAGTACGACTGGGCGCGTTTGATCTCGCCGGAGGCCTCGGCGTTGGAGGCGGCGCGGACGGTGAGGCGCAGTTCGGTGAGGCCTTCGGGCCGCTTCTCGGCGGGGACCTTCCCGAAGAGGGTGAGCGCCCGTTCGAGGTGGAGGAGGGCTTCGGCGGGGGCGGCGAGTTCGACGGCTTCGTCGGCGGCGCGCACGGACGCGGAGAGGGCGCAGGGGAGGTCGCCGGATTCGTGGGCGTGGTGGGCGAGCTCGGCCTCGGCGCCTTTGCCGTTGTCCTCGGCGAGGGATGCGGCGATCTTCTGGTGGTAGCGGATGCGTTCGCCCGGAAGGAGGTCGCTGTAGACGGCCTCGCCGAGGAGGGCATGGCGGAACGCGTAGGTGTCCGCGCTCTTCTGGACGATGATGCCGTGGGAGATCGCGGCGCGCAGAGCCTGGTCGAGTTCGCGTTCGTGGCGCAGGCCGTTCTCGTCGAGCATCGACCAGGCGGCGGCGTTGAGGCGCTGGTAGGTGAAGCGCCGGCCCATGACGGAGGCGAGCTGCACGACCTGCTTGGCCGCTTCGGGGAGGCGTTCGAGCCGGGCGAGGAGGACTTCGGCGAGCTCGAAGGTGACGGTGTGGGTCTCGGCGGCGGCGAGCTCTTCGGCGAGGAACGCGTTGCCCTCGGAGGCGGCGGCGATCTTGGAGACGGTCTCCTCGTCGAGGCCGGTGTTGAGCTCGCGCACGAAGTCGGCGGCGTGCTGGGCGTCGAACGGGTCGAGGTGGAGGCGCTGCACGGCGGGGAGGCGCACGAGCTCGGCGAGGAGGGGCCGGAGCGGGTGGCCGCGGTGGACGGCGTCGGCCCGGTAGGTTCCGAGGATGAGGACGCGCTGGCCGGTGAGGCGGGAGGTGAGGAAGGCGAGGAGGTCGCGGCTGGAGCGGTCGGCCCAGTGGAGGTCTTCGAGGGTGAGGACGAGCGGCTGCGCGGCGGAGAGGTCGGCGAGGGCGGCGTGGAAGGCCTCGAAGAGGCCGAGGCGGCCGAGGTCTCCTTCGGCGGGGGTGGGGTGGCCGGGGAGGAGGGGGCTGAGGCCGGGGTGGTTCGCGGCGAGGTCGGGGTTGTCGCGGGCGAGGGCGCCGACGATCTCGGCGAAGGGGAGGTAGGGGAGGGCGGAGTCGGCGGTGTCAAGGCAGTGGCCGGTGACGGTGAGGACACCGTCACCGGCGTTGTCGGTGAATTCGTGGAGGAGCCGGGTCTTCCCGACCCCTGCGTCGCCTGAGACGAGGACCGTCGCGGGGCGCCCGCCGCGGGCGGCGTCGAGCGTGTCTCGGAGTGAGGCGAGTTCGGCGTCGCGGGCGAACAGGGGGAGGTCGGAACCCAGGCGCGGCATGTCAGCAATCATGACACGGGCCTATGACGTTCCGCGCCTGTCATTTCGCCGGTTGAACGCGGGCGGAGCCCCGTCCTCCGGCGGATTCGCCGGACCGCTCGCCGCGGCCGAGGGCCTTGGCGACGCGGGCCGCGAGGCCCTGGTGGCGGACGTGGGTGCCGCTGCGGCGGGTGGCCTTGGCGGCGTTGACGAGCTCGCGGGCCCGGCGTTCGTTCTGGGCCTGCTGGATGAGCTCCTCGGAGCGGGCGTAGTGGAGGTAGTTGAGTTCGAAGTCGTTCATTCGATGTCCTTCGGTGTCGTCGGCCGGGTTTTCCGGCCTGACACCAATGCTCCGGCTGAGGCCGGGCTGGGGGCATCAGTCGTCCGCGTCGAGCGGGCCCTTACTCGCCTTACTTTCGGGCCTGAGACCCCCTCAGTCCCTTACTTTCGGCTGAGGGGCCTTACTCGGGGGAGCCGGGACTCAGGAGCGGGGCGGTTCGACCTCGACTTGGGCCTTGACGACACCGACGGGGCAGGAGAGGCCGTTGGGGCCGTGGTTGCAGTACCCGTTCGGGTTGTGGTGCAGGTACTGCTGGTGGTAGTCCTCGGCGAGCCAGTACGGCCCGGCGGGGAGGATCGCGGTCGTGATCGGGCCGAGGCCGGCGGCGCGCACGATCGGCTCGAACACGTCCTTGCTCGCCTCGGCGGCGGCCTGCTGCTCGGAGGTGGTGGTGTACAGGACCGACCGGTACTGGGTGCCCACGTCGTTGCCCTGGCGCATGCCCTGCGTCGGGTCGTGGTTCTCCCAGAAGACCTTGAGGAGCTGCTCGTAGGCGACCGCTTCGGGCTCCCAGACGACCTTCACGACCTCGGCGTGGCCGGTCAGGCCGGTGCAGACCTCCTCGTAGGAGGGCCGCTCGGTGTTGCCGCCCATGTAGCCCACGGAGGTCGTCCAGACGCCGGGGACGCGCCAGAAGAGGCGTTCGGCGCCCCAGAAGCAGCCCATGCCGAAGTACGCGGTCTCGGCGCCGGGGCCCGGGGAGCCTTCGATGGGGTGCTGCAGGATCGGGTGCGTCGTGCTCATCCGGCAAGTCTGTCACGCGCGAATAACGATCGCCAGCCGTCGGCGGGAGACGTTAGCGTATGCGCATGGTTGCAAAAATAGGACAAGTCACGTTCGACTGCCAGGACGGATACGCCCTCGCGAAGTTCTGGTCCGAGGTCACCGGCTACACCGAGCACCCGAAGTACGCGAACGCGCCCGACCACGAGGAGAACTTCATCGGGCCGGACGGCGGGAACCCGGGGCTGCTCTTCATCAACGTCCCCGACGGCCCCAAGCGCGTCAAGAACCGCCTCCACCTCGACCTCGTGCCCGACACGACCCGCGACGAGGAGGTCGAGCGGCTCCTCGGCCTCGGCGCGACCCTCCACGAGGACCACCGCAAGGAGGACGGCACGGGCTGGGTGACGATGCTCGACCCCGAGGGCAACGAGTTCTGCGTCGAACGCTCCGAAGCCGAACGCGGCGAAGATTAACCGGCAATTCAGGCTCCGGCCTTCAAAACGGACTCCGGCGGGCCCCCGATACTAAGGGTGACACTCAGGTCCGACATCGCGCCCGATACGGGCCGCAACGGCGACGCCGCGGACGCCCGCCGCAATGGCGCGGGCGTCCGCGGCGCGAAGTCTGACTGGTATGTCCCGCAGTGATGCAGCCTGCCGAAGAGCGGGGTCTTACTTCTCGGCCACGGCGTCCATCTCGCCGTCGCCGTCGGCGTCCACCACGGCCGCGTCGTACTTGCCGTCGCCGTCGTTGTCCAGCAGCACGTGGTCGATGACGCCGTCGCCGTCGGTGTCCACGGCCTTCATGTCCGCGGTGCCGTCGCCGTCGATGTCCACGTGGTACTCGACAGAGCCGTCCTCGTTGCGGCGCACGCCGACCGTCTCGTCGACGCCGTCACCGGTGATGTCCATCTTGTGTACTTCGTCGAAGCCCATGAGGCGCCCCTTAACTGAAGTCGGAAAGTGTTGTCTGCACGATAGCGTGCCTATCCATAGGCAGTGGTACTCGCGTCGGTTAGCGTAGGGACCATGCATGAGGGTCACGGGTTTTCCACACGAGCCATCCACGCCGGGCAGGAGCCCGACCCGCTCACCGGCGCGGTCGTCCCGCCCATCTACGCGACCTCGACCTACAAGCAGGACGGCGTCGGCGGCCTGCGCGGCGGCTACGAGTACTCCCGGTCGGGCAACCCGACCCGCACCGCGCTCGAGACCTGCCTGGCCTCCATCGAAGGCGGCACCCGCGGCTTCGCGTTCGCGTCCGGCCTCGCCGCCGAGGACACCATCCTCAGGGCCCTCCTCGCGCCCGGCGACCACGTCGTCATCCCCAACGACGCCTACGGCGGCACGTTCCGCCTCTTCGACAAGGTCGCCAAGCGCTGGGGCGTCGAGTACACGGCCGCCTCCATCACCGACGTCGACGCCGTCGCCTCGGCCATGAACGCGCGCACCAAGATGGTGTGGATCGAGACCCCCACCAACCCGCTGCTCAACATCGCCGACATCGAGCAGCTCGCCGACCTGGCGCACCGCGCCGGCGCGCTCGTCGTCGTCGACAACACCTTCGCCAGCCCTTACCTGCAGCAGCCGCTCGCGCTCGGCGCCGACCTCGTCGTGCACTCCACGACCAAGTACATCGGCGGCCACTCCGACGTCGTCGGCGGCGCGATCGTCGCGCAGGACGGCGAGATCGCCGACGCCATCGCGTTCCACCACAACTCGATGGGCGGCGTCGCCGGACCCTTCGACGCGTTCCTCACCCTGCGCGGCATCAAGACCCTCGGAGTGCGCATGGACCGCCACTGCGACAACGCCGAAGCCGTCGCCGAGTTCCTCGCCGGGCACGCCAAAGTCGCCGAGGTCCGCTACCCCGGCCTCTCCACGCACCCGGGGCACGACGTGGCGGGTAAGCAGATGAAGCGGTACGGCGGCATGATCGCCTTCCGCCACAAGGACGGCGAGCAGGCCGCCGTCGACCTCTGCTCCCGCACCGAGGTGTTCACGCTCGGCGAATCGCTCGGCGGCGTCGAATCCCTCATCGAGCACCCCGGACGCATGACCCACGCCTCGGCCGCCGGCAGCGCCCTCGAGGTCCCCGCGGACCTCGTGCGCCTGTCCGTCGGCATCGAGGACGCCGACGACCTCCTGGCCGACCTGCGCCAGGCACTGGGATAGACGGCCCGGCATACCGCCGTGCCGTTGAGAAGCGCAGCCCCCGCGAGAAAGAAGGACGTGCAGTGAGCTGGTCGGGAACCACCGCGCAGCAGATAGCCAAGGCAGTCCGGCGCGGCGACGCCGACGCCGCGATCGTCGTCGACCACCACCTCCGCCGCATCGAGGACCACCGCGAGGCCGAAGGCGCCCTCACCAGCGTCCGCAAGATCGAATCCCTGGCCGAAGCCGCGGCCGTCGACGAGATCGACAACCGCGACTCCCTGCCCGCCGCGGGCGTGCCCGTGGCCGTGTGCGAGCAGCTCGCCGTCACCGGACACGCCCCCAGGCTCGGCTCCAACGCCGCCGTCCTCCCGATCGCCGACACCGACCACCAAGCGGTGCAGCGCATCCGCGGGGCCGGCGCCGTGATCGTCGCCTTCGGGCGCTCCTCCGAGCTCGGGCTGTGGCCCGCCACCGACGACGACGGGAACGTCCCGGCCAACCCGTGGCGCCCCGACCGCGGCATCGGCGGCCCCAGCGGTGGCACCGCGCTCGCCGTCGCCACCGGCGCCGCGCCGATCGGCATCGGCCTCGACGGCCCCGGCTCGGCCGGCGGCGTGCGCACCGCCGCCGCCGCGTGCGGCATCGTCGCCTACAGCCCCGAGCACGTGCCCGCCGACATCAACACCGACCCCGAGCACTGGCTCGGCGCCCACACCGGGGTCATGGCCACCACCGTCGAGGACGCCGCCCTCGCCTACGCGGCCCTCACCCACCGCCACCCGCGCTCCACCGGAGACCCCGGACGGCTGCGGATCGCGGCCACCAACGTTGCGCCCCTCCTCGCCCGCGTCGACGAGGACGCCACGAAATGGCTGCTCAAAGCCGTGCGCTCCCTCACCGACCTCGGCCACGACACGTTCCGCGCGAAGCCCCGCTTCGGCGCCCGCCTGACCCCGGCCTCCTCCGGGGCCTGGACCTGCGCGGCGTACCTGCGCAGCCTCAAATGCGGCCCCGACGGCCTGCAGCGGCGCACCAAACGGCTCGTCTCCGTGGGCGAGAAGACCTACCTCCGCGGCCTCTTCGGCGGCGTCCTCGGCGACGGCAACCGCGTCCGCCGCCACCTCGAGGACTGGTTCGACCTCGAGGACTACGACCTGCTCATCACCCCGGGCCTCCCCGCGGCACCCCCGGCGGCCAAGGAATGGTCCACGGAGACCCTGCGCGCCAACGTGACCCACCTCGCCAGCGCCGCCGCGTTCACCGCCCCGTTCGGCCTCGCCGGCCTCCCGGCCCTGGTCGTCCCGGTCGGCATGCGCAGCGACGGCGCCCCCGCCACGGTCCAGCTCGTCGGCCCGCCCGGCTCCACCGGCCGCCTCTTCGACGTCGCGGCCCAACTCGTCGCCAAACTCCGCCCCCGCCGCTACGCCCCCGGCCTCAGCTGGGACTGACAAGCACCTCCAGGGCCCCTCGCACCGAGTGCGAGGGGCCCTTCTCCATGCCATGGAAACGCGCCTTCCAGCCCGCCCGACCAGCGCCGCAAACCCCCAGCTCACCAACGTGACCGCCGTCTCCAGCCCCTCCCTGGGGCGGCCCCCGAACACTGTGTAAACTAGTCCCGGTTCCAAGGTCTAGGCCTCTGGAACGCCAATCAAGGGGCTTTGGCGCAGTTGGTAGCGCGTTTCCATGGCATGGAAAAGGTCAGGGGTTCGAATCCCCTAAGCTCCACAGCTATGAACAGGCAAAACGGGCCGCAAGGGTTTCCCTTGTGGCCCGTTTGCTACCCAATTTGCTACCGATCGGTCAATGTATCCGCAGGTCAGAACTCGGATTTCTGATACCTAATGCTCCGAGCTGCCCGCTGTCGAACAGCTCGTCTAGCACCTCGGCACCTGTGGTGATGACCGGCCGTAGCTGATGCCGGTAGACAGTCCGCGTTGTTGAAGTTCGCTTGTGCCCGACCAGGTTCGCGATGAGCTCCTCCCGGACTCCGGCGTCGGACATGATCGAGACGAAGGTGTGCCGGAACTCCCGTGGTGTCCAGGTGCCTTCGAGCCTGGCCGCCTTAGTGGCCTTGCGGAGGTCGCGGCGGACGTTGGCCGCGTCGCGCACTGTGGCGGCCTCGGAGGCGAACACGTAGTGCTCAGGCCGGAGGGCCCGCCCGGCGTCCTCGGCGTCGATCTCGGCGGAGGCTCGGACGGCGGTCAGGATCGTGACCACGTGGCGCGGCAGTGCGATCGTGCGGCGGCTCTTCGGTGTCTTCGTGTCACCCTTGGTGCGGACCGAGCGCCACACTTCGACGTGCGGGGCCGTGGTCTCGCGGTGCCGCTCGCCGCAGGTGCAAGTTTGGTCGGCTACCGGGTTCAGATGGGTGTGCTTCCACTTCAGCGGCCGGGCCTCCTCGGTCCGGACACCGGTGAACACCGACAGCGCGATGTAGCCATGAAGCCAGGATCCACGGCTGATCTTGAGCATCGCGTGCGCCTGCTCGATCGTCATCGACTTCGACGGGCGGCCCGCTTGCCCCTCCGGCGGGTCGACCAGCTCGGCAACATTCCGCATGACCTTGCCGCGCGCCTCGGCAAACCGGATGATCCGTCGCAGCAGGCCAAGCAGTAGTGAGACTGTGGACGTGGCATGGTCCTTGGCGACCTGGGCGAGCCAGTGGTCTACGTCCTCAGCGCGGAGCTTCTTGAGCCGAGCGCGGCCGAGCAGCGGCACGATGTTCGCCCTGATGAGCGAGCGGTACTTGACCTTGGTCGGGTGGTCGTCGGGGCGCTTGAGCCCGTAGGACAACCACGCTTCGCAGGCCTCTGCGACGGTGTAGGAGACACCGCCCTCGACTCCGGCGGAGACCTCGGCCTTGAGCCCGTTGAGCCGGTCTTGTGCCTCAGAGGGCGTGTGCCCTTCGGCGACCCGGACATCGCGGGTGCCGTCCGGCCGGATGCCAGCCGAGACGCGAGCGACCCAGCGGCCACGCCGCTTGTCCCAGAAGACCGTGCCCTCGCCGTAGCGGCCCTTGCTCTTTGGTTTGCTCACTTGGACACCACCGTTCCGATGGTTGCAGATGGCCGGGCGGCGGCTCTGGCGCGGTTCGCTTGGTGCCGTTCGGCAATGGCAGCGGCAACGGTGTGCTCCTCGGCAGTGCGATAGCCGAAGCCGATGACTTGCCATTCGGCGTCTATGACGACATCGGGCAGGCCGTTCTCAAGCAGGTTCTTGGCGAGCACCCAGGCGGCGCGGCGGGCCCGCAGCTCGGCGAAGGTGGTCGAGAACGCCCGCGACTTGGTCAGGAAGTGCCCGCGGTAGCCGAGCATGTGGGCCCAGCGATCGAGCCGGAGGTCTGCGAGGTGTGGGACCTCGGCGAGCCGCAGTGCGGTGCGCATCATGGTCTTGGCGTGCGCCGTGGCTTCCAACGCGTCGATGTCCTCGAGCGTGACTTGCTGGTCAATGCCGCTCGTGACACCAGTCGACTTGGTCGCGTACTTGGCGATGTAGGCGGCGACCTTGCCCGCCTCGACCTGCGCGGGCCCGCCGGTCCCAGCATTCGCAGACCCGGTGTCGATGGCCTGGATGTCGAGCTGGGTTCCCCAGCGGAGCGCGAGCGGGCTCGCGTCGGCCCGCTCGGCGTCCACCTCGGTGGCGACGGCGGCGACGCGGACGGCATCGGCGAGCACTTCGGCCGTGGCCCAAGCCGGAGGCTCGGCACAGCAGCCGCCGGGCCCGTCGAGCCGGACGGCGGCGTGGAAGTGGACTTGCCCGCGCCGTTGGTACTCGGCGACCTTGGCGTAGGAGAGGCAGACGACCTCGCTTGCCTCGCGGACGGTCAATCCGCCGGCGTGGGCGAGGGCGCGGCGCAGGCGTCGGGTGAAGTCGGCCCACAGTGCCGAGGCGTGGTTGTTCCAGAGGACGGCGGCCTCGTAGTCGTAGGTGGTCGGGTCGACCGGGGAACCGAGCCGGGTGTCGGCCTCCATGTGCCAGGCACCGCAGACACAGGGCCGGTTGCCGGGCCGGTTGTGGACGGGCCCGAAGGATGGGGCGGTCAGGGTGACGAACGCCGTTGGCCGGGCCGCGACGGAGACAGGGACGCCCTTCTCTTCGTCGCCGGAGAGCCCGGCGCGCACGAGGTGGTAGGCGTCGGCCTCATATCGGGCCGAGCAGGCCGGGCAGGCCGCTTCCCGGCGGGTCCCGCAGCGAACCCACACGGACCGGTCCTCGCGGGACAGCACGAGGCCGGTCTTGGTGTCGACCTCGCGCAGCCGACCGAAGAGCTTGACGGGCCGGGCGCAGCCGCCGACCGATTCGACGCGGGCCTTCCAGTCTGGGAAGGATGACGACCCCACGAACGCCTTGAGCGAGGCTTCCGTGAGCGGGGGTGCATAGGTCTGAGCTGCTACCATTTGCGGACATCACTTTCTGTTAGAGGGGCCGCGCCGTGCAGGGCGAGGCCCCTTTGTCGTGCTTGGAATCGGTCGGGCCGGTCGTGCAGGACGGGCCCGGCGGTGTCAGCGGCGGTTCTTGTGGGCGCGACCCGGCCAGCCCCGGCGAATGGCGTGGCGTTCGCACAGCTCGGCCGTGTCCGTGCCGGTGGTCATCTGGACGCGGGCGGCTTCGCGACGGGCCGGGAGCCGTCCGGCGGCGTGGTCGGCGGCTTGTTGGTGCCAGCAGTCGACGCAGTCGGCGCGGCGGGAGATGAGCCGCCAAGCGGTGGTGCCCGGCATCGGCGGCTGTGCGGCGGGCGCGGTTGCAACGGCCTTGGGTTCGGCGAGGTCGAACAGGGCGGGCTGTTCAATGGCGGTGGACATGGCACTGGGTCCTCTCTGGTGGCGGGTTACTTGGTGCCGTCGCGGTACTCGCGGCGGATGGCTTCGTAGAGGCGGCGGCCGAGGCGCTTGCGGCGACCGCTGCCGTTGCAGGCGTTGCAGTAACCGGCGGCGTTGCGGCCGTCGGCCTTGCACCACCAGCAGCGGCCGAACGGGTGGGCCCAGCACACGAGGGCGTAGGCGATGAGCCATGAGAGGGCGGTAGCGGCGAGAGAGAGGGTCACGAGCGGTCCTTTCGAGCGGATTTTGGGTGAGGTCAGGGAGGGGTGCTATCTGCTAACACCCAGGTCAGTGATCGTTTTTGGTGCTAGCGGGCCCGCTATCGATAGCGCAGGGCCCGCTAGCGGTAGCGGCTCCTAGCGGCCCCCGGATCGGCCCTCGCGGGCCGTGTCGAGGTCGGCCTTCGCGAGGCCGCGCCGGTTGGTCAGCTCGCCGTCCAGGCGGCGTGAGACGCCCTTGGTCGACAGGCCGTAGGGCTTCACGGCGGCGGTCAGCGCCTCAGTCTTGGCCGCGTCCGCCAGATCGGTCCACTGTCCGTAGGCACCGGGTCGGAGCTCGGCGAGGCGATCGGCGAGCACCAGGTTCCACACGTTGGCCTCCCCGGCGGGCCACACGGCGTTGAGGTCGTCAAGGAGGTCGAAGGCGGGGGCGACGGTAGCGGCGACTTCCCCGGCGGCGTGGCCGGTGAGTGTGCCGCGCTCGATGCGCAGTGCGCGGGCGCGGGCGGCGATGGCTTCGCCCTTGGGTCCGTCCACGAACGCGCCCTTGACGATCAAGGGTTCGTCGGCGGCGCCGACCAGGTAGAACACGCCCCGGTCGCGCTTGGTGAACATGGTGGCGCGGATGCCGTTCTTGTAGGCGCTCGTGCCGAGGATCATGTCGTTCTCGACCTGGCCCATGACCCGCAGGCACGCCCTCGTACCCACGTTCGCGGACACGCCGGTAGGGAGCGAGTCCTTGTCGGGCCGCTGGGTGGCGAGGATGAGGATGACGCCGAGGGCGCGGCCGAGCTTGACGATCTTCTCGGCCAGGACGGCGGCCTCCTTCCCGAACTCGGGGTGGGAGAACAGCTCTTGGCACTCATCGATGGCGACCACGAGCGGGTGGAGGCCGAGCCCCTTGCGGGAGGCCAGTTCGGGCGTGACCTTGTTCTCTGGGCACATGTCCTTGGGCAGGTCTTTGATGATCCGGGCGCGCTTCTTGCATTCGTTCCGCAAGTCGCGCAAGGCGATGAGGGCGGCCTCGATCTCGTCGTCGTCAGCGCCGGAGGCGTAGCGGGTGGCGTACTGCTCGGCGAAGGCGAGGTCACCAGTGCCCTTGAGTTCGAAGACCTGGACCTCGGCGCGGGCGTCGAGCCCGGCGGCGAGCACGGGCAGCTTGACCAGGAACGTCTTGCCCATGCCCGGGATCGAGCCGACCAGCCAGTTCGTGAACATCAGCTCACCGGTGACGGCTTGGCCGCGCGGGTCAACGCCGAGCGGGAAGGGCGCGAACAGGTCGACGGTGCCGGACTTGGCGAGCGGCCAGGTAACGGCCTTGGCCTCGGCCAGGTCGGTGTCTCCAACCCAGAGCGCGAGGCGGCCCGGGTGCACTTCGGACTGGCCTTCGGGCCACACGCAGCCGAGCGGGCGAGCGAGGGCGGCGGCGAGCTTGTCGCGCTTGTCGATGACTTCAACGGCAGTCGTCCCGGCGGGCAGGTCGATGACGGCCCGCCAGCCCGCCCCGTCGCGGGTGATGGGGTCGGGGAAGTGCACGCCTTCCCCGCCCTTGGACATGGCCGAAAGGGCGGCGATGCCGATGCGGGACAGGGCTTTCTCGACCATGGGCGCGGTCAGCGGGCGCAGCTTCGCCTTGACCACGGCACGGGTGACGAGCGGCTTGTCGGCGGGCTTCCCGGCCAGTCCGAGGGCGGCGACGGTCGACCCCAGGGCGGTCCACGCGACGGGGTCGGGCGTGCCGAGGCCGACATACACGCCCGCGCCGGTAAGGCCGAGGGCGGCCGTGGTGGTGAGTGCGCCACGGAACCGGACGTGGCGGTCCCGCAGGCGAACCAAACCCTGATACGCGGCGTAGTCGTGCGCGGTGACTGCGTCGGAGCGGATGGGGCGTCCCTCGGCATCCGAGGCCCACCGCCAGACCGCGCCGACCACGCGGGCCGTACCGACCGGGGACCAGGCAGCCAGGCGCAGGCCGTAAACCGGGAGGCGCACGGCGTGGTAGCCGCACCGGTACGCCATGAGCTTCCCGAAGCGGGTCAGCTCGGCAGCCAGACCGGTACGGGACAGGACCCATGCCGGGAGGATCGGGGCCCGGCGGTCGGCTTCGGGTGCGTTCCACGCCCGGATCGCTTCGGCGCTGTCCACGGGGATCGTGGCGGCGTCGGTGTAGTCGTCGGCCGGTTCGATGGTCTCGATCTCGGGTGCGGCCTTGGCGGCGTTGAGCTCGGCCTCGCGGGCCTGCCAGTCGAAGTTCTCGATAGTCATTGTCATTGGCTCCCTTCAGGTTCGGAGAGGTGTGGGGCGGTACGGCGAGCAGCAGAGCCGCACCGCCCCGGGTGGACAGGTCAGTCGGTGGCCAGGGTCTCGGCCGGGAGGGTGTAAGCGGGGTCGGCGGCGAGGCCGACCAGGCGGGTGGCGCGGGGCGTACCGATGCGGAATTCGGTACGGGCTCGGTTAATCGAGACGGCCGTACCGGTCTCGGTGGCGAGGGCGCGGAGGCGGGCGACCAAGGCGGCGTCGTCGGCAGTGTTGGTGCGCTTGGTCTTGGCCGTACTGGTACGGGTCTGGCGCGCCTTCGGGGCCGGGGCCGGGGCCGGAGCGGTCGTGTCGGCGGTCGACGCGGTACGGGCCGGTGCCGTGGTGGTGCGTCCGGCGTTGAGGTCGGCGGCGATGTCGGTGACGGCTGCGGTGTGGTCGGCCTGCTCGCACAGCTCGGCGGCGATCCGGTCCAGGTCGTACTGGGCGACGTAGAGGGAGGCGCGGAGCTTGTCGCCGTTGAAGTCGGCCAAGGCCTTGCGGCGGAGCAGTCCGGCGATCTCGGCCCGGCGGGCCTCGGTGGCGATGGCGGCCTCGGCGGCGGCCAGCGACCCGTACAGGCCCAGGGTGGGGTCGGCGGCGGCGAGGGCCTTGGCGCGCTTGGTGATTGCCCGCTGAGTGATCCAACGGCCGAGGCCGTAGGCCGGGGTCGGGTGCGCGGCCTTCCCGGCGGCGCGGTCGGCTTGGCGGCGGCGGAACTCAGCGCGGATCGTGAAGGCGATGAACGCCAGGGCGGAGAACAGCCCGAAGACGGCCGCGCCGAACGCGTCGCCCATGACCAGGTGCCCGAAGATGTTGACGCCCACCGCGATCGCGGCCAGGACGTAGGAGAGGGCCTGGGGGACGATGGCGTGTTCCCCAGCAGCGCGGGCCACGGCGGCGTCGTAGGCGAACTTGACCCCGGCCAGCTCCAGCGCGCAAGCGAGCGTGAGGGCGAACCACAGGGCCAGGCCGAGGACGGCGGTCCCGACGAGGGACTGTCCGAAGACGGCGGCGATGAGGCAGACGGCGTAGAACACGCCGGTGATCGCGGCGTGCCCGGGCGTCTCACCAAGGACCAGCCACCAGGCCGCCTCGACGGTCGGGCGGGCGGTCACGCGGTCGGCGACCGGAGCCGCGGGTGCGGGCTCGGCGGCCAGGAAGGCCGGGGCCTCGGCGCGGGTCTCGATGAAGGTCGTCACGTTGTGCCCCTAGGAGAGTGAGAAGGTCGGGAGGCCGGGCGCGGTGGTGTCGCCGAGGACTCGGTCAATGTCGAAGGCCACGAACCGCTCCGGAGCAGGATCCGTGAGGTCGCGCTCGAGCTCGGCGAGGTCGGCCTCAATCCGGGGCCATTCGATCTCGATGGCGTCGAGGTCAGCGAACGTCGGCTCAGCGTCGAACCACTCCGGCCGGTCCGGCGTTGCGATTGAGGTCTTCATGCGGTTCTCCCTGGCGTCGAGGTGGGAAGCGGCCTTGATGCAATCCAGTAGACCATACGTCTAGACCACTAGTCAAGCACTCCAGCTCATCTAGGCTGTGAGACCTCTAGTGAGCTAGACTTCCGCCATGAGCGACGGCAACGACAGCAGGAACCCGACCTATCTGCGCATCGCGAATGAGCTGCGCAAACGCATCTTGAGCGGCAAGTACCCGATGGGGACCTACCTGCCGTCTCAGACGATCCTCGCGGACCAGGAGTTCAAGGCCGCGCGAATGACCGTGCGAGCCGCCATCGAGGTTCTGGAGAGCGAGGACCTTGTGAAGGCCATCCAGGGGCGCGGGACGCTCGTCCTCGAACGAGACGGCGTCCAAACGGACGCTCCGGCGGAGGTTGACGCGGGGGAAGCCATCCTTGCCCAGCTCGAAGAGCTTCAAGCCGAGATCACCGGTCTGTCGGACCGCGTTGCCCGGCTTGAGAATCAGCGGACTCAAGAGCAGTGACGCGCTTGTTGATGCCTCGCACCTGAACGCGCATTGCCTCGATTCGCTCAATAATCTCCGCTGCCTGGGTCCTTGAAATCTGTGCCATCATGGGACCAAGGTCCCAGGTGCGGCAGAAGTTGCCCAGACGTTCTAGGTTGCCTCGTTGACGTTGGCAACTAGGCAACCCCACGATGGAGGGATGAGGTCATTGTTCGCCGAGACGCTGCGCCGCCTCCTCCTCGAACGGGGCTGGTCACAGAACCGGCTTGCCGCCGCCATCCCGTGCAACAAGGGCCACCTATCGAAGCTCATCAACGGTCGCCAGAAGCCGTCCGAGGGCGTTGCCCAACGCTGTGACGAACTACTGAACGCCCGGGGCGACCTCATCGGAGCCGCGCACCTCGATATCGCCGCCGCCCGGGATCTTCGCCCCAACGAAACGGTGGAACTCCTAGAACGCATCCGCGCGACCGACACCAGCAGCACCACCATTGAAGCCCTCAGGTCCACGGTTGAAGACCTCTGTTGCCAGTACGCCACCACCGACCCGACCCAGCTCCGCGCGGAGGGACACAGGTGGCTTCGTGAAGTCGCTCGCTTGATGAAGCAACCTGTTGGGCTGCAAGCTCACAGGGAACTCTTGATCAACGCCGGATGGCTCGCGCTGCTCATTGGCTGCCTTGAGTACGACCTCGGTATGCGGGCCTCCGCCGAGGCAACCCGCATCATGGCATCGAACCTCGGCGTTGAGGCCGGAGCGCCTGAAATCCACGGTTGGGCGCTCGAAATGAAAGCGTGGATCGCCCTTACCCAGGGCCGCTATCCCGACGTCCTCAACGCGGTCGCCGAGGGCCGCCACCTTGCGGCAGGGCACAATGTTGCTGTCCAGCTCATCGGGCAGGAGGCCAAGGCGCTCGGTCGGCTCGGAGACGTTCAGGGCGTGCGCAGGGCACTCGACGAAGGGGCCGTGATCCTGGAGCGCTTCGAAGCACCCTCGCGCTCGGACAACCACTTCGCGATCGACCTTCCCAAGTGGCAGTTCTACGCCATGGACGCGTACTCGCAGGCACAGGACTACGACCTCGCGACCCAGTACGCGGGCGAAGTGATCAAGTTCGGGACGACGCCCAACGGCATCGAGATTTCGCCGATGAGGAACCAGGAGGCTCGCCTCGTCCTCGCGATCACGGCCGCCCGGAAGGGCGAACTTGACCAGGCCATCGAGCAGGCGGACCAGGTCTTCAAGTCCGAGCGGAAGTCTCTGCCATCTCTGCTCATGGTGGCAGGCGAACTATCCGGCGAACTCCAACAGCGATTCCCGGAAGAGAACGCCACCAGGGACTTCCAAGAGCGCCTTAGAGCACTAGCAGGATAATGCCCCTTGGGAAGATACATGGACCTCTAGGCGATTCAGTACCTTCTGACAGTAGTTAAGTCCGGCATGACACATCTCGACATAACTGGGAAGAGTGCGACTACGCTTTTTACGCGACCTCGGCAAGCGAACCGAGGAAGGAGTGAGGTCCATTTCATGCGCGATCTCGTTCCGAGCTTTAAAAAGCGCATTCAGGCTTTGCGATTCCTTATATAGCTCTTTTTCGGAATCAAGCCCCAACGCCGAAAGGACATTGACTACTTGAGTCTTGGACTGAAGGCTAGAGCCAGTGAGGTATTCGACGTACGCGGCCTGAAGATCTTCACCAGGAGTCTTGCTTACCAACAGGGCAGCTAGTTTACGAGGAGCTAGGTCTTGCCCATCCTTGAGATACCGCTCAATGAAATCTAGGTACTTCTCACTGGCGGTTTCTGAGTTCTCAATCCGAATCGAGACACAATGCCTGATTGCTTCCTTCAGCACAGCATCCACCCCGGCTCCCGCAAAAACCACAGCGGCTCTGAAAAGGTCCTGTTCCGGGTCCGTCAGCGCACCCCGGGTTCCGGTTCGCTGACCTCGCAGGGCCGGGTAGGTGGTTGCGATGAGGCTATCGACTGAGTCATAAGCCGCCGTAAGGAACTTTTGCGCCAAATACACCGGCGATTCGAGGGCGACTTCCGTCGGATCGAGGCCAGGAAGAGTGGTCAGAGCCATACTTACTTTTTACCCCACTGGTCGAGGGTTGTCATGCACTACTTCGGTTCCGCGTGTCCAAACTTTCTCTACTGAATCAAGGGCGCGCAAGCGCGCCTGGCGGTCGGCGCTCGGGACGGGCGTGCGGCTGGCGCCGGTCCCGCCCGACGCCGCCGCCGCCGAGAGCAGCGACCTGGGAAAGGTGAGCGCGGGGCGCTTGGGCGGCGACAGGGGACTCAGGGAACTCCGCTCCAAGATCGGCTTACCGCAGCGCTCATGTCGACGTAGCCCCGTTCACCATCGTGAGCGAGACCGAAATGGACGTAGTCCGCCGCCGTCGTGGCAGCGGACCGTGGCGGTCGGCGGCACCGCCGAAGGTGGGCCCCGCGGTACTCGGCGTCGACTCCGTCGCCGCCTTCGGCAAGGTGGCGAGTCCGTCGTGGACAACGCGCAAATATAGTGGTCTAGACGTCTAGTTCAATGGCATGGAAAAGGTCAGGGGTTCGAATCCCCTAAGCTCCACAAAAACTGACATATAGGGCATGAGGGATCATCACATTGATGATCCCTATTTCTTTTGTCCTGGATGTATGAAACAGGACATCAGCCGAGACGGTGACGATCCTGGTCGACTGTCTGGTCGCGGCCGAGTCGGTGGGCCGGGCCGCCGCGGTGATGCTGCCGCCGGTTGAAATGACCGCGCAGCAGGCTCCGGCGGCCCGGCTTTGGATCCTGGATCACCGCTGCGTTGTGAAGATCCTGGCGGCGGGTCCCGTCGGCAGCTCGATGACCGGTGTCTCGCCGTCGGTGCGGATCGTCCACTCCGGCAAGGCGACCGGGTAGACCTGTTTCAAGTCCTGCCCGCGCAGGCTTGGCAGCGCGACCTCGGCAGCCTCACCGCGCGACCACAGCGCCAGCAGCGACTCGGATCCGGCTTCGAGTTGCAGCGCGATCACGTCGTCCCCCCAGCCCGGAAGTCCCAGCGGCCACACCGGATGCGACCCGGCTATGCGATGCCGCCAGTCCTTATGCAGCGCAATGGCTTCGCGTACCAGCGCCGACTGCTCCGCGCTCAGCTCGTTGAGGAAACCGGAGAGGTAGAGCCGACCCATGACGCCCGCCGTCATAGCGAACGCCGTCTCCTCCAAGGTCATCGACGCGGCGGGGTACGCCCAGTTCCCCGCTTGCTCGGGAAGGACGCTCGCGGGAGCGGCCGCTGCGATCGGCGCGTACTTGCGGAAGTCCTCCTGGTCAGAGGTCGACTGCAGATGCGCCACCGAAAGGAGGTGGTAGTCCATGCGCATCGCGCCCGAACCGCAGTTCTCGAGCAGCACTCCCGGATGCCGGGCCTGCACGCCGAGCAGCCAGTCGCGGAAGGCACGGGTGTGGCCGAGCAGCCCGGCCCCTGGTGCGTCGGCGTCCACTTGGGTGCCGGCGCCTATGTTCCGGTTGTAGTCGAGCTTGAAGAACTCGAGCCCGAACTCGTCCACCAGCCGGTCGACCGTCTCGTCCAAGTGCGCGCGCGCTGCCGGATGCCGCAGGTCGAGCTGCAAGTTCCCCGACACGATCACCCGTTCGCCGAACCGCTGGAAGAACGCCTCGTCCGGCAGCCGCTTCGCCATCGGCGACTGGATCCCCACTGCTTCGGGTTCGAGCCACAGGCCTGGACGCATGCCGCTGGCGCGGATGGCGTCAATGACATGCAGCAGGCCGCCGGTGAACCGCTCGGGAGCTTCGAGCCACTCGCCTGCACTGGTCCACCAGCTGCCCTCGAGCGCGGCGAACCAGCCCGCGTCGATGCAGAAGTACTCCGCGCCGGCCTCGGCCGCCGAAGTGATGAGCGGCAGCAGCTTCTCCGTCGACGGCTCGCCCATGAGGGTGTTCATGTAGTCGTTGTAGACCACGGGCAGCCTTGCCTCGACCGGGCGCGCCTCGCGGATCGCGCGCCGGTAGCCGGTGAGGGCGGCGAAGGCCGCGTCCCGGCCGCCGTCGGTGACGCAGACGCCCGCGGGCACCGAGGTGAACGCCTCGCCCGGCGCCAGGCGCGCGGCGAACTGGTGGTGCCTGTCGGTCGCACCATGCACGCCCACGGTCACCGTGGCCCCGGTCTGCGCCACCTCCCAGTGCCAGCCCGCGCTGGTCTCGACCTGCCACGCGATCGAAGGGACGGTCTCGGCCGCGAGGATCCCGGTCGGCAGGAACGAACCGGTCGACCAGCTCCCGTGGCTGGTCAGCGAGAAGTGCCCGCGCGGGTGCTGGCCGCCGTGCATCGCCGGATCGATATCGGGCAGCAGCTCGCTCAACGGGCGCTGCCGCCAGCGCCCCTCCGCGCGCCATTCGCTCTCACCCCAGAGGAGGTCGTGCGCGCCGTCGGCGGGCACGGCCACGAGCGCCGAGCTCACCGAGAGCAGCACGAGACTCCGGTCGGCCGTGTTGCGCACGGTGTGCCGGATCTGGAGTCCTGGTCCCGCGGCGCGGAAGACGGAGACGACCTCGATGCCGAACTCCGGGGCGCGCTGGCGGATGCGCAGCTCGGTCTCGTCCGATTCGTGGCCCGCGTAGCGGAGCCGCTGCCCGGCACTCGAGTAGAGGAGGGCCTGGTCGTTGGAGGCGTCCTGCTCGACGCCGGCGGTGGTGACGTCGACGACCGCCCAGGGTGCGGCCGCTGAGGGCGCCTCTGGTGCGGTCGCGAGGCGCACCAGCCGCACGGGCCGGTCGTCGCGGTGGGCAAATTGCAGGTGGAGCCCGGGGAGAGCCCACTCGAAGGCCGGATCCTCGTCACGGTGCAACGGGGTTTGCGATGTCATTTACCAGTCCGCTCTCGATGGGAATATGTTGATGCGTCGACGCATCGGAGCCGGTGCTCAGGCTTGGGTCGAGCACTGAGAGCGGCGCGGGTCGTCCGCTGCCGTATTCGACTCGTTCGCTGCATGCAACCGTGAACCCGCCTCCGGGTGCGTGGGCACTCGCCCACGCACCCGGGTAGGTCGCTGTTTAAGCGTTGGTTCCGGTCACGGTCGTGCCGGTCTTGGTGATCGTGTAGTCGATCGTGCCGCCGCCCCAGAAGTGGAAGGTGAGGGTGACGGGCTCGTCGTCCCTGACCTCGTTGAGGAAGTCAGGGGTGAGGCTGATCGTGCCCGCGTCGTAGTCGGGCCGGTAGGTCCACCAGAACTCCTTGAAGGCGGTCCACGTGTGGGGCCCGGCATTGGTGCCGTCGGCGTACTTGGCCTCCATCGTGGAAAGCTCGTCGCCGTTGAACTCGGTCGGGATCGCGAAGCACGAGGCATTGCAGGCCTCCCACTGGGACCAAGGTACGGGCTCCGTGGTCCCGGTGAGGTCGGCGATCTGCGGCGCCTCGTAGGTGATGACGTTGATCCGCCACGGCACACCGCCCGAGAAGCGGGCTTCGATGGTGCTGTTCACGCCGTGCTCCCGGTCGCCGGAGAGGCGGGTGAGCGCGGCGGCCGTGAGGGTGAGCGTGTCGCCCTCGACCGTGTAGTCCTCGCCCTCGGCCAGCTCCGTGTCCCCCTGCCACAGGCCCCGGAACTCGAGGCCGTTGCGGTTGAGCGTGAGCGACTCGTCAGCGATGGTCCCGGCCTTCTCGAGGTAGATCGAGTCGAACGAGGCCGTGCCCGAACGCGTTGTCAGACCCGAGTCCATGTACGAGTACAGGTGCGGGTCGCGCCATTCGAGCGTGTGGCGGTTGAGGTACGAGCCGGCGTCCCACAGCATCAAAGTCAGGTGCTGCTCCCGGGCCTGGTACATGATGCCCTCGAAGAGCTTCAGGAGCTCGCCGTACTGCTGGGACTGGGGAGCGCCGGGGCGCGTGTAGTCGTAGCCGAGGACGCCCCACTCCCCGACGATGACCGGGATGTCGTTGTCGACGAACGTGTCGTTCACGCGCTGGAAGGTGTTCTCGAGGTCCTGCTGGGTCGCCTCGTCGTAGGTGGTGACCCCGGCGACGTTGACGCTGAAGGGGTAGAACCCGTAGAAGTGGACGGTCGCGGCGATCATGTCGTCGTCGAGCTCGTCGATGGTGGCCTTGAGCGCGTCCAGGTGCGGCTGCTCGGAGTTGGTGACCCATGTCGGCAGCACCAGGAGCCGGTCCGCGTTCTTCCCGCCGGTGGCGCGGACGACCTCGTGGAAGGCGACGTTGAGCGTGGCGGTGTGGGCGTCCTGGTTGGCCTCGTCAGTGGGGAACTGCGGTTCGTTGATGCTCTCGAACGACAGCTCGGACGGGTAGTCCTTGAACCGCTCGGCGATCTGGGTCCACATCGCGTTGAACTTCGCCAGCACGTTCTCGCGGTCGTCCGGCAGCTCCTTGGTGAACATCTGGTCGTGGATGTTGACCAGCACTTGGAGGTCGTTCGCGATCGCCCAGTCGACGACCTGCGCGACCCGCTCCATGCGCTCGGGGGCGATCGTGTAGTCCGGTCCCGGGCCGGTGTGCTCGTAGTCCCAGGCCACCGGGAGGCGGATCGAGTTGTAGCCCTCGGCTTTGATGGTCTGGAGGAGTTCCTCGGTGATCAGCGGGTTGCCCCAGGCGGTCTCACCGCCGGTACCGCCGAAGGCGTCGAGGGTGTTGCCGACGTTCCAGCCCGGCTGCATGGCCGCGACCTGCTCCATCGCCGTGACCGCATGGTCCGGCGGGGCGTGCGGCTCGCTCTTCGCTTGGGCGCTGGCGACGCCGAGCAGGCCCGCGGTCAGGGCGGTGACTGCGGCGACGGCGATCGCGCCGACGCGGATTCGTCTTCTATGGACAGTGCCTGTTGTTCTCACGGCTCTCCTTGGAAGAAGGTGGATTCCGTGAGGGTGCGGTGTTCGCCGCTGGAGGGGGGTCGATACTCCTAGTGCGCCACCAGACTAAGTTTGATGACCCAACTTTGTCAACAGGTCGATCTGCATTCCTCGATACCGTCGCGTCCCCTCCCGCGACGAGATGGCCGACGCAGGCGGCAGCTCGCGCTCCTCGAACCCGAACGCGATCCGTTGGGGCGCTCCGCAATGGACCGGCCCCGGCTCACAATGTCCAAGGGCCCGTTGATGGACGGATCACCAGTGGTGCAGGTGCCGTCAGTGGTTCGGCTCCGTCGGGTGTCAGACCTTGGAACAGGATCGCCAGGTAGCGGCACCAGCCGTCGCTGCCGGGATCCATGGTCCACAGTGTGCTGGTCAGCATCGCCATGATCCGGAGCAGGTCCTCGGGCACCAGGTCGGCGCGGAGGCGACCGGCGTCCTGCGCTTTTCGAGTCAGCAGTGTCATCGCGTCCCTGAACGGGGGATAGAACTCCGCGGTCAGGTCGGCGGCGCCGCGTGCCGCGGCCAAGGTGTTGAGCTCGCGGCTCGCCAGGCCCATGGCGGCCTCAGTCAGTGTGAGGAGGCCGCGCAGCGGGTCGTCGTCCTCCAGCGCCTGCTCGATCGCGGGTGTCAGGTCCTCGGTGACGGTCTGGCCCAGGGCGGCCCGGACCAGGTCCTCTTTGGTCGGGAAGTGGTTGTAGAGGGTCCGGATGCGCACGCCTGCACGCTGCGCGATCTCCTCGAGCGGCGCTTCGGGGCCGAGGTCGGCGAAGGCCGCGCGGGCGGCGCGCGCGAGGCGCTCGGCATTGCGCGCGGCGTCGGCGCGCAGTGGTCGCTCGGGTCCGCTGGGCATCCGACCAGGATAGCAACATGCAGCCAAATGCAAGATATGTTAGCATTTGCCCGCAAGTTGAACTTGCAGTTGAATGCAATATTCGACCAGGGTGGGGAGTTCAATGAGGCCTGACATCGGACTGTGCGAATACGGGACCGCAGCACGCGGCGCGTGGTTCGCTTCGGAAGCTGCGCAGAGATGGGACGGCGTCGCGATCTCGCCGATCGGGTCGGTCGGGTCGGTCGGGCAGGACGAGGGCGAACCGTCCAAGGCGGCCGTCGTCCATTCGGCCGCAGCATGAACCGGGTCGTGATCGTAGGCGCGTCAGCTGGTGGGCTGGCGACTGCGGTGGCGCTCCGTATCGAGGGGTACGACGGTGCCATCACGCTCGTCGGCGATGAAGCCGACGCACCGTACGACCGGCCGCCGCTGTCCAAGGGGTTCCTCTCGGAAGAGTGGGAACCCGACCGCCTGACACTGCTCACGGCCACCGACCTCGACACGCTCGACCTGGAACTGCGCCTCGGCACCCCCGCGACGGCGCTCAGCACCATCGATCGCGAGGTCACGCTGGCCGACGGCGCTCTCGTCCCCTACGACGCCCTCGTCGTCGCCACGGGCGTCCGCCCCCGAGTCCTGCCGGCTCGCCGGGACGGGGTGCATGTGCTGCGCACCGTCGCCGACGCGCTGCCTCTGCGGGAGCGGCTGGCACCGGGGCGCCGGCTGGTGATCGTCGGCGCCGGGTTCGTGGGCACCGAAGTCGCCGCGACCGCCCGCGCGCGGGGGGTCGAGGTGACGATGCTGGAGTCCGCGACGGCCCCACTGGCACACGAGATCGGCGAGGCGGCCGGGCACTTCCTGGCCGAGCTCCACCGCCAGCACGGCGTCGAAGTCCGCACTCACGCCGCGGTCACCGAGATCACGGCGGACGGCGTCCAGCTCGACGACGGGACCGCGGTGGAAGGCGACGACGTCCTCCTGGCGGTCGGATCCGAACCGAACACCGAGTGGCTGACCGCAGAGGACCTGAAAGTCCACAACGGACTCGTGTGCGACGAGTACTGCGCCGCCGCGCCCGACGTGTACGGCGTCGGCGATGTCGCCCGCTGGTACAACCCCCTGTTCGGTACGGAAATGCGGGTCGAGCACCGCAGGCACGCCTCCGAGCAGGCCGCCGCCGTCGCCCGGAACCTGCTCGAGCCCGACGACCGCGCCCCGTTCGCGCCGGTCCCGTACTTCTGGTCCGATCAGTACGACGTGCGGATCCAGGCTTACGGCCACCTGCGCGAGCACGACGACGCGGTCATCGTCTACGGCGACGTCGCGGCCCGCCGGCTCCTCGTCGCCTACCGCAACGGGGACCGCCTGACCGGGGTCCTCGCCGTGGGCCAGTCGCCGAGGGCCCTGCGCTCCTGGCGCGCCCTCATCGGCGCCCGATGCACCTGGCGCGCGGCACTCGCCATCGCCTGACGCCGTCAGCACCCACACAGACAACGACCCACCACCTCCGACAGAAAGGCTGTGACAGCAGCACATGGACCCGACCACCCTGCAGACGATCAACTCGATCGAAGCCCTCAAAGCCCGCTTCTTCCGCGCCCTCGACACCAAGGAGTGGGCCGAGTTCGAGTCCACCCTCGCCGACGACATCGAAGTCGACCACACCGCTCTGGACGGCCATCAGGCCACCGGCGCATCGAACTACGTGGCGCTCCTGCAAGAGGACTACGACGGCACGGTGACCGTGCACGACGCGCACATGCCCGAAATCGAACTCACCGCCGCAGACACCGCGGTCGGCACCTGGGCGATGCAGGTCCTGCTGGTCCGGCCGGACGGCCGGCGCGTCCTGGCGTTCGGACACCATCAGGACACCTACGGCCTGCAGGACGGCCGCTGGCTGATCACCACCTCCACGTCGACACGGCTGCAGGTGGACGAGACATGACGACCACGCAGCGAGGCCGCCGCACCGACTCGAGGACCACGCCGGAGACGAGCGGGCCGGCACGCACCGCGACATCAGATGCGTCCGTATCGAATGAGACCGTCGGCCGACCGCAGGCGCCGCTCTCGCACCGGGCCGGCCTCGCCCGCGGCTGGTGGTCGGCGCCGAAACGTCGGCGTCTCCTGCTCAGCGCCGGAGGCTTGGTAATCGGCGGCGGCGCGGCGTCGGCCCTGTGGCTGCACCAAGCGACAACGGCCGGCGCCGACCCCGAACCTCCGTCCGAGGGCGTCGAGCCTGCGGTCGCCGCGACGGCCGTCGCCGAAATCAAACAGGTCAAGGCCCGCTACTTCCGCGCGGTCGACACCAAGGACTGGGAGCTGCTCGAGGCACAGCTGACCGACGACGTGGTCGTCGACACGACCGGATCGGGCGGCCCCGTCCTCGTGGGATCGGACGCCTTCATCGCCTTCCTCCAATTGACGCTCAGTCCGGCCACGACCGTGCACCACGGGCACAGCCCTGAAATCGAGGTCACCTCGCCGACGACCGCGACCGGCGTGTGGGCGATGCAGGACCTCCTCGTCTACCCCGGCGAATCCCGGGTCCTCGGCTTCGGGCATTACCACGAGACCTACGAATCCGAAGGCGGCCCATGGCGGATCGCCAGCCTCAAGCTCACCCGAGTGCACATGGACCCGATCAGTCAACAGGAAACCTTCGGCATGTGAACCGCAATGTGGCGCAGGGCCGGGAGCCGCGCCTTTGACGAGGTTCTCGGCCCTACACCGCTTGAGGTTCAGGCGAGGACGACGACGTGCTTGCCCGGTGTCGTACCGGATTCCAGCTCGGTTCGGGCGTCGCGGACCTGCTCAAGGCCGCGGTAGACCCCGGCGACGGCGACGTGGAGTCGTCCGTCGGCGATCGCCCGCAGTTGATGGGCGAACACGTCGGCGGGCAGGTCCGCGGCAGCCGGCACCACCGCACGCGCGGTCATCGACGAGCGAAGGCTCCTGGAGGCCCGCCGCCTCCTCGGCACCGGCCGCACAGCCAAAGCGGTAGCCGCCCACCTCGGCTTTCCCGACACCGCGAACTTCGGACGGTTCTTCCGCAACCGCACCGGACTTCCCCCCGCGGCATACGCCGCGAGGCAGGCACATCAAGACACCGAATCCGGCCGCCCCGCCCCGCCTCGCGCTCACTCGGATGGGATCGCCCAGGTCAGTGATGCTCTCAACCGCCAATAGCGATAGTCCGGAGAAGGCTTGTCGGCGCCCTGGCGGGACCGGCCCGGTCGGCGTAGGAGCGAATGAGGACGGTAACTGTCACCGTTCCGAGGGAGGATCCGGGCATGTCCGATACGACCGGGCGCGCACTCGTGCTCCTCAATCTGCTGCAGTCACATCGCCATTGGTCCGCGCCCGAGCTCGCCCAGCGCCTCGGGGTCACGGTTCGGACCGTGCGGAGGGACGTGGAGCGGCTGCGCGAGCTGGGGTACAGGATCGACTCCACCGCGGGCGTGCACGGCGGCTACCGCCTCGCCGCGGGGGCGTCGCTGCCGCCGCTGCTGCTGTCCGATGAGGAGGCGGTCGCGATCGCGATCGGCCTGCGCCTGGTGGCGGCGGGCCGGGTGCGCCGCGGCGCCGAGTTCGCGCTGTCGGTCCTCGCCAAGCTCGAGCAGGTGCTTCCGGTGCGGCTGCGCCGCAGAGTGAGTGCGCTGGCTCCGACGCTGCCTCACGCGCCCGGGAGCAGCGGGGTCTCATCGGAGGTGCTCACCGATCTGGCGCTGGCGTGCCGCGACCGCGAGCGGGTGCGGCTCGGCTACGCGCCCGCCGGAGGCGAGCGGCAGGAGCGCCGCGTCGAGCCCCACTCGCTCGTCCCGGTCGGCGGGGACTGGTACCTCGTGTGCTGGGACCTCGATCGCGCCGACTGGCGGACCTTCCGCGTCGACCGCGTGCGGGACGTCGAGCCGCTGCGCGTCACGTTCGCGCCGCGCGCTCTGGCACCCGAGCGAGTGGAGGCGCTGGTCGCCGTCGCGCGGACCTGGGGGCCGCGCACGCAGGACGCGGCGGCGGTCCTGGACATGCCGATCGGGGCGTTCAAAGCCGCCTTCGGCGAGTGGTCGCAAGGCGCGAAGGCCGATGGCCCGGAGCGGACGCGCTGGCCGGTGGGGGGTGCGAGCGTGCGCGACATCGCCTACGGCCTCTCGTGGCTGCCGGCGGGGACCCCGTACCGGGTGGAACTCGCCGACGCCGACCGGGATGAGCTGCGGGAGCTGCTGCAGCACATGCTCACGGCGCTGGACCGGTGACCTTGCGAGGCCACCGGTCCAGCGTCGGCTAGCCGGCCTTCCGGGGGTCGGTGAGGCCGGTCAGGGCCTCGTCAAGGCTGGAGTGGATGTATTCGAGCTCAGGTGTGGTGAAGCTGCTCCAGTCCTCGGCCTCGTCCGTCTGCCACTCTGGTGCCGCCCCTTCCGTTTCCGGAGCCTGGGACCAGTCCTGGACGGCGTCCGGGTGGTGCCGGTACACCCACCAGAGGTTCGCCGCCGGGTCCTGGAACCGCGCGAGGGTGTCACCGAAGAAGTCGGTCGGGCGCGTGAGGGTCCTTCCGCCGAGTTGCTCTGCGCGCGCGAGCACCGCCTCCACGTCGTCGACGTAGACGCGGATGAGCGCTGGTGTGAACGGCCAGTGCGGTTTGCGGTCGGCGACGGTGAGCAGTGAATCGCCGATGCGCAGCTCGGCGTGCAGGATGAGGCCGTCGGTGTCGAGCGTGCGGGCTTCGGGGACGTCCTCTGCCGCGAAGACTTCGACGAGGAAATGGATGAGGGCGGCGGCGTCGTCGGCCAGGACGAACGGGTTCACGGTGTTCGATCCGGCCGGGACGGGAGGCGATCCGGTCATGGCGAGTCCTTTCAAACGAGTGTCTGGACATCCCATGATCATCGGCGACCAGGTCAGTTCCTGTCCGCATTCGCGGGCTCAGGGCGGCCCGGGGGCGATCGCCCCCGGGCCGCTTCCGCCGCTGCCTCAGGTGCGGGTCACGTGGTTCCCCGGGCCGGCTTCACACGGTCCGGTCGTGACGCTAGCGCAGGCCGTAGGAGCGGATCGTCTCGTGGGAGACGGTGTTGCCGGCCTCGTCGGCGGCGGTGAAGCGGACTGATACGAAGGCGGCGTCCTCGGGGAGGTCGAGGCTGGCGGTCGCGGTGTCGCCGTCACGGTCGAGCGCGACCTCGGTCCAGGACGCGCCGTCGTCATACGAGACCGCGAAGGTCATTGCGGCGCAGACCTGGTCGTCGGCCCCGGGCTGCTGCGCGAACTCGAGTGCGACGTCCTGGACGGTCCCCGCTTCGGCGTAGCCGTTCACGACCCCGGAGGCGGCGAACTCGACCACCGACACCGGCAGGACGGGGTTGCCTTCGGGGTCGTAGTCGAACGTCCACTCGGCTTCGGACCGGGTGCCCAGCGGCGTCCACGAGGCTTCGCGCTCGGTGGCCGCCGCAAGGGTCAGCCGGCCGGCCGCGACTTCGTCGATCCCCAGGCCGACCCCGATCTCGTCGTTCTGCGCCAGTATCTCGCCGTCCTGGAACAACGTGATCTTCCCGGGCAGGTACTCGCTTTGGACGCCCTCGCCGTTCGCCGACGAGGAGAACATCCACGGCCCGAAGTACAGCGACTCGTACCGGTCCCAGCGGACGAACGCGGCCGGGGGCCAGGGCTGGCCGTTGTTGTCGATGCCGACCGAGAGCGGCGCGTTGTTCCACGTCATGTCCTGCACCGAACCGGCCTCGAGCACCCCGCTGCGGTGGTGCACCAGGTCCCAGGCCGAGCCGGGCCCGCCCTCGTACGGGAAGTACGCGCGGTGCTCCCAGGTGAAGTCCTCGTCCGCAGTGAAGAACTCGGTGCGCGAGGACGGCAGTGCCACCTCGCCGGTGTTCGTGTAGAAGCCCGGCTCGTAGTCGGGGTGCCTGGGCAGGTCCTGCCTGGTGAACGCCCCCTTCGCGCCGAGGGTCTGGTAGTCGGCGTCGATCCGGGCCAGGTCCTCGTCGTGGACGGCCGGGGTCAGGTCGCCGCGGAAGCCGCGCGAGCCGTGCCGGAGCAGGCTGTAGCTGTAGGGGTCCGCGACCCCGCTGGGGCTCGTGAGCCCTTCGCGCACCACGTACCCCACGTCGTGGCCGCCGGTGAGCCTGCCCGTGGGCACCGCGTAGAGTTCGCCGCCGGGCGAAGCCCAGAACCCGAGGTAGGCGCCGTCGCCCTCTTGGACGTTCGGCGGGTAGCTGAAGACGTCGAGCTGGACGTTCCCCGACACGGCCTCGCGATCGAGGTCGAACCCGAGCGGCTTCGCCTTCTTGCCGTTGACGAGGAGCTCGACCGGTTTCGCGCCGACCCGGACCTCCTGGATCGACGCGATCACATCGGCCTCGTCGCCCTCGACTCCCTTGAGCATGAACGTGACCACGTGGTAGCGGCCGGGTTCGAGCGCGAACTGCGCCGTGCCGCCCTCGAAGTACTCGGGGCCGCCCTGCTCGGTCGTGCCCACCTTCGTCCAGGCCACGCCCGTCAGCTCCGGCGCGGACCCGTCCAGCCATGCGCCGGTGAGGGTCACGTTCGGTTCGGGCTCCGGTTCGGGTTCGGGCTCCTCGCCGCCGGGATCGTCCACATTGAACGCCTCGGCGTCGTACTCGCCGGCGGCCACCTCGTCGACTGCGTCCAGCGGTGTCAGGAGGCGCTCCCCGTCGGCGTTCTTCCCGACGCTGTAGGTGCCGCCGTCGATGTCCAGGACCCCGTCGGGCGCGATGCCCACGGCCTCCCCGGTCGGCAGCACCACCTCGGTCGTGCTCTCCTGCATTACCGTGGGAGCCGGTGCCTCCGGCTCCTCCGCCGCCGCGGCGCCGGGGACCAGCCCCGCACCCGCCAGCGCCGCAGCCGCGGCGATGAATCTCGTGCGCATCGAACCTCCAAAGCAGATGGCATCGCTGTCACGGTGCATACGCCCGGTCCGTCACCGCCCGTTGGCAGGACCGGCGTCCGGAAAGGTCCGACGCGGATCGACAACCGCGCCCCCCGCGCCGGAGTAATCAACGTGCCGGACCTCGCCCGCATCCACCGTCGACGGGCGAACCGGCCCCACACCCGCCACCCGAAAGAGGCCCTGTGAGCAAGAGGGAAAGGTACGAGGCCGAGTTCGAGACATTCGCGCTCGCACAACGCGACGGCCTCCAGCGATACGCGTACTACCTGTGCGGGGACTGGCACCAGGCCGACGACATCGTCCAGAAGGCGCTGGCCAAGCTGTTCGCGGCCTGGCCGCGCGTCGATCCGAACGGTGCGCCGGCGTATGTGCGCCGCATCGTCACCAACGTGTTCTTCTCGCACCGCCGCCTGGCATGGGTGCGGCGCGAGCAGACGGTCGAGACGATGCCGGTGCAGTCCCTCGGCCGCCCGCAGGAGGAGGTCGACCTGCGGCTCACCGTCGCCCGCGCGCTCGACCGCCTCACGCCCCGGGAGCGCGCCACGCTGGTGCTGCGCTACTGGGAGCAGCTGTCGGTCGACGAGACCGCCGCGGCCCTCGGGTGCTCCGCCGGAACCGTGAAGAGCCAGACCGCAAGGGCCATGGGCAAACTGCGCCACCAGCTGGATGACGTCGTCATCCTCGCCCGGGCATGATGAAAGGAAGCGATGCAATGAGCCCGCACCTCGACCCCGAGACCGCGTTCGCGGCTGCCCGGCCCGACGACCCGTCGCCGGGCAGCGCCGTCGACGTCAGGCAGGCCGTGCGCGAGGGGTACCGCGCCCGGCGCCGCCGCCGCGCCGTCCTCGGCGGCGCGACCGCGACCGGCGTGTGCGCCGTCGCCGCCGTGCTCGCCCTGTCCGTCACCGGCCTCCCCGCCGCCGAGCCGGAACCGCGGGAGTTCGCGGCGGGCGAGGAGTTCGGGTTCGACCCAGCGACCGCCGGCTACCCGGAAGCCGAATTCGGCCACGACTGGGCGGCGCCCCAGCCGGCGCTGCAGGAGGCCGCCGATGCGGTCTTCGGCCCCCTGGCGATCGAGGCCGGGATCCTCGAGGACGGCGATCTCGACTACGAGCTGCCGTCCGATGCGGCCATTCAGGACATGATGGACGAGCACGGCTTCGGCTACTTCGACGCGCTCTCCGAGATGGGGTACCAGCACCTGCCGCTCCACTTCGACGCCTGGTCGGTGCCGGCCGCCGACGGGCAGGTGTTCCTGCGCGGCTTCATGGCCGACGACGGGGAGGACACCGAGCATCCGGCGTTCACCGTCACGGCGCTCCAACCCGGCGGATGGACCATTGAGCCCGGCCCGACCGGCCCCGCCCTGTTCCCGCAGCACCTCATCAGCGACCAGGCGTCCTGGACCGAGGAGGCCCCCGAGTTCACCTCCGAGGACCTGGAGGACGGGCGCACGATCATGCTCGCCGACCACGGCTGCGCGCTGGAGGCCGCCGTCGTCTACCCCAACGGGTCCGCGCTCACGTCCACTTGGGACCTCGACTGCCATGGCCAGGGCCGGGAAATGACCGTCGAGCAGCTGCGCGAGGCGATGCTCGCGATGCCGCAGATCGAGTACGACACCAGTGAACTCGCGCCGGCCGAGGCGCTCCCGGACTTCCCGCCCGCATGGGCGTACGACGCGGACTGGGAGACCGAGGCGGCCGCTGACGCGCAGGCCAGCATCGACGCCGCCACCGCCACCCTCGACGCCGTCCACCCCGGAATGGAGGTGACCTCGTCGGGCCCCGCGCAGCTCGAGACGGCCTCCGACCAGGCGCAGCGGTCCTACTTCGCGTCCTACAACATGCCGTTCGAGGACGCCTCGGGATACCCGGTCCATGCCTCGGTCTGGTACCACCTGCCCGGCGGGTGGCTGGCCGGCCTGACGCCGGAGGGGTCCACCGCCGAGGTGTACCTCATCGGCTGCGAGAGCGAGAAGGACGACGTCTGCGAGGAGACCGAGGTCGACGGCCGCACCGTCGCCACCCGCACCTTCAGCATCGGCGCGACCACCTCGACCTGGGTGGCCGTCTTCGACCCCGCCGGGTGGGCGGTCGTGTTCGAGACGATGGCCGAGGGCCCGCTCGACGACTACGCCTACGACGACCTCGTCGCCCTCGCGCTCGCACTCCCGGCGCCCGTCTACGACGCCGAGGAGTACGACCGCTAGCGGCGCCCGACCGGACACCGTGCCGCGCAAGACGACAGGGGCCTTCTCGAGGAAGGCCCCTGTCGTCGTGCTCTCAGCGCCCGTGGCGCTCGGCGAGGCGTCGGACCTGCTCGGCGGCGATGTCGGTGGTCCATTCCCAGCCGGGCTTCGCCGTCGGCCCGACCCTCGGGTCGCGGGGGACGCGGCCCTCGCACAAGGCGAGGACGTACGCCCGGTCCCGCTCGATCCGGGCTCGCACCTCGTCCGCTCCGCCGACCGACCCGTGGCCGGGGATGACGGTACCGACCTGCGCGGCCACGTCCTGGAGGCGCTGCAGTCCGACGAGGTACTCCGCGATCGGGTCGTTGGCGTCGTTCAAGGTGTCGAGGTTCGGGACCAGGACGTCGGAGAGCATGTCGCCGGCGATGAGCACGCCGCACTCCCTGATGAGCAGCGCCGCATGGCCCGGTGCGTGCGCCGGATGCTCGATCACCTCGACTCGCGGTCCCTCCCATGGGATCTGCGTCGCCTCGGCAGGCAGGGCGGTGATGAGGCCGAACAGGTCCAGCGGGGTCTCCTCGGCGATCTCCGGAGGCAGTCCGGCGGCGGCGTGCGCCTTCCAGTCCGGGTCCGAACGGAACTCGCGCATGACCGCCGCGCACCGGGCCGTGCCGTAGCGGGGCGCGTCGCCGAGGTCCGGGTGCCAGAGCACGTGGTCCCAGTCGGGGTGCGTCGCGAAGCCCGCCGCGACGCCCTGGCCCAGTTCGCGAAGATCGCTTGCGAGGCAGGCCATCTCGGACTCGGTGAGCCCGGGGTCGACGACCAGCGCACCGGACGCGCCCTGCACCACGACGGCGTTGTTCTCGAGCAGCGCGCTCTGGTGGGTCAGCACCCCCTCCGCGACCTGTCTCAGCATGGGACGACCGCGACCGGGTGGGATCGAACGCCCGCCTGGGTGCAGGCTTCGTGCGGGTTCACGCGGGCGGCGCCTCTTGGAGGGCGCGCACCTCGACGCGGCTCTGCAGCGCCCGGGAGGCCTGCTTGGCCCATTCGATCGCATCGTCGTCGTTGTCGGCCTCGATCACCCAGAAGCCGCCGAGGTACTCCTTGGCCTCAGCGAAGGGGCCGGGGGTGAACTCCGGACCGCTGCCCGTGGCGTCCACTGTGGTCGCGGTCGACGGCGGCTGCAGGCCGCCCGCGAACACGAAGGCGCCGGTCTCCTGGAGCGCCGTGTTGAAGGCCCCCACCTGCGCCATGACCTCCTCCAGCTCCGCGGGGTCCATGGTCGCCATCGTCGGCTCCTCGGCGGAGTCGTGGGGGAGGCTGAGGAAGTACTGGGTCATGACCTGCTCCTTGATCGCTGCTGCTCGGTCGTTCCGAGTGCTGTCGCAGACGTTACGGAGGAGGCCCCTGACGGCGCATCAGTCATCGTGACCGGCTTCGGGTGGCGGACTACCGGCGTCGGGCGAGGGGCTCAGGCCTCGGCGACGAGGCCGGCCAGCTCGCTGCGGGCCGTCACGCCGAGCTTCGGGTAGGCCTTGTAGAGGTGGTGGCCGACGGTGCGCGGACTGAGGTAGAGCTGCGCGGCGATCTGCTTGTTGGTGTGCCCGGCCGCGGCCAGTTGCACCACCTGCAACTCCTGCGGGGTGAGCAGGGCGAGGGGGCCGGTGGCGCGATGCTCGGTGCTGGTCCCGCCGAAGGCGGCGAGCTCGCCGCGGGCGCGTTCGGCCCACAGGCTCGCGCCGATGCGCTCGAACCCGGCGACCGCCGCCTCGAGGTGGGCCCGGGCCTCGGTGCGCCTGCGGTGCCGGCGCAGCCATTCGCCGTAGACCAGCCGGGTGCGCGCGTGGTCGTACGGGCCGCCGTACCGCTCGTGCAGCCGCAGGCCTTCGATATAGCGCGCTTCGGTCTCGTCGTCGTCGGTCAGGAGCGCGCGGCAGCGCAGCGCGAGCCCGGAGGTGACCGGCCGGTCGACGTGCTCGGCCCAATGCGCGAACGCCGCCAGCGCTTCCTGTGCCCGGTCCGGCTCGCCGCTGCGCGCGGCCGCCTCCACCAGGTCGGGTACCGCGCGCATCAGCACGTCGCGGCGGGCGGGGCCGCGCCAGACCCGCTCGAGACCTTCGAGCGCCGGCGCGAACCGTCTCGCGGAGAGGTCGAGCACCGCCAGGCCCCATGCCCCGATCTCCGCGTTCACGCGGTGCCTGCTCTGGGCGTCGGGCAGCACTTCGGCGGCCAGGTCGCGGCAGCGGGACTCCTCGCCGGACACGGCGTGGAGCCACACCTCGATGGACTGGTGGGCGAGCCGCTCGGTCGCGTTGCCGAACTCCTCGCTGACTGCCGCGCCTTCCGCGACATGCGTGCGGGCGTCGGCGAACTCGCCGCGGAGCAGCCGCGCCACGGCGAGCACGTTGAGGAGGTAGGGGACCCAGCCCAGCGCTCCGGTCGCCCGCGCTTGGGCGAGCATGGCCTCGGTCACGTCGACGACGTCGTCGTCCGCGGCGATGAGGAGCCCGCCGACAGCCGCGGTCATCCGATGCGTCAGTTCGAGGTCGCCGCTGCGTGCGTCAGCCAGAAGCTCGCGCATAGGGGCGACGGCCGGCTTCGGGCTTCCGGAGAACAGCTCCTCCCACGCGAGGAGCGCGGCGACCACGGCCGCCCAGTGCTGGGGCGGCGTGAACTCGCGCAGCAGGCCTGCGGCGCGTTGCAGGAGGTCGTGGGCCGCCCCGTGCCGGGCGGCGTGCACGGCTTCGTAGAGCGCGAGCGCGGCGTGTTCGGGGTCGCTGTCGCGCACCAGCGCGCCGGCTTCGATCGTCAGTTCCGCGTCGAGCCGCGGCGAGGTGCGCTCGTAGGCCACGGCGCCTTGGGCGTAGATGGCCTCGGCCCGGACGCCGGGGTCGTCGGTCAGTGACAGCGCTTCGGCCGCCAGCCGGGCGGCCCGGTCGGGCTTGCCCGCGTCGAACGCGGCCTGGGCGGCCCTGGCGATGCGGCGGGCTTTCGGCTGCGGGTCCGTGCTGAGTCGACCGGCGCGTTCGTAGGCGACGGACACGGCCATCGCGCCGCCGCGGTCCCGGGCGCGCTCGGCGGCGCCTTCGAGCTCGGCCGCCACCGCCTCGTCGGGGGCGGTCGCGGCGGCGGCGAGGTGCCAGGCGCGGCGGTCGGCATCCGCGTCGGCGGTCAGCGCGTCGGCGTACGCGCGGTGCACCTCGACCCGTCGATGCAGCGGCTCGCCGCGGTAGGCGGCCGCGCGCACCAGCGGATGCCGGAACGCGAGGCGGGTGTCGATCCGGACCAGGGTGGCGCGTTCCGCGGGGGCCAGGTCGGCGGCGGCACCGCCGAGCGCCTCGACCACGCGCAGGATCGCCTCGAGCGGTGCCGTGGAGTCCGCCGCGGCGACCAGGAGCGCTCGTCGTGTCGCGTCGGGAAGCTCCGCGATCTGCCGTCGGAACACCTCCTGGATGCGGACGGGCACCGGCAGGGTGCCGACCATTCCGGCCGGGTCGGCGGCGTCGGCGTCCTCGGTCTCACGGCGGATCGATCCGAACTCGATGAGCGCCAAGGGGTTGCCGGCGGATTCGGCGAGCACGCGGGCCCGCAGCGGGTCCGCCAGTTCGGGCGCGTGGTCGTCGAGCATCCGGGCGGCGTCCCGCGCCGTGAGGCCGGGCAGCTGCATCACCTCGATGCCGGGGGTCTCGAACGGCATCGACGTCTCGCGCACCGCGAACAGCATCGCGATCGGGTCGGCCGCGAAACGACGGGCCGCGAAGAGCAGCGCCTCCGCGGAGCCCTGGTCGAACCACTGCAGATCGTCGACGACGCAGAGCAGCGGGGCCTCCTCGGCCGCGTCCGCGAGCAGCGCCAGGGTGCCGGCGGCGATCAGGAACCGGTTCGCCTCACCGCTCTCCAGCCCGAAGGCGCCGCGCAAGGCCGCGGCCTGCGGTGCGGGCAGCGCCTCCAGCCGGTCCAGCTGCGGGTACAGCAGCTGGTGCAGGCCCCCGTACGCCAGCTTGGAGTCGGATTCGACCCCGGTCCCGCGAACCACCTGGAAGCCTTCGGATGCCGCCGCCGACGCCGCGCGGTCGAGCAGGACCGACTTGCCGATGCCCGCCTCGCCCCGCACCACGAGCGCACCGCTGCGCTCGGCACGCGCCTCCGCCAGGAGCCGTTCGATCCGCCTGAGCTCGTCGTCTCTTCCCACCAGCGACATGCGGTCACGATAACCCGTTCCGTGAGCTTCAGTCAGGTCCCGCTCGGGTTCGAGGGGAGGCGAGGGTGCCGGGGCCGACCGCGGCGGACGCGATGAGAGTACGACCATAATTTTATTTTCGCCGAACCATTGCCGCAGGCCATGTCCACGATCTATGGTAGTACGATCGTAATCCAATTATTGGCGGGAGCCGCAACATGACTACGACCCAACCGGTAGCCCTCGTGACGGGCGCTTCTTCGGGCATCGGCAGGGACGCCGCGCTGGCGCTCACCGCCGCGGGATTCCAGGTCGCCGGCACCAGCCGCAAGGCCGTCGGCGTCACCGAGCGCGACGGCTTCACGCTCCTGGCCCTCGACGTGGCCGACGACGCATCGGTCGCCGCGGCCGTCGACCAGGTCATGGCACGCTTCGGCAGGCTCGACGTCCTGGTCAACAACGCCGGCGTCGGCACTGCGGGGGCCGCGGAGGAACGCTCGATCGCCGAGGACCAGGCCGTCTTCGACACCAACTTCTTCGGCCTCATCCGCGTGACCAAGGCGGTGCTGCCGCACATGCGCGCCCAAGGCAGCGGACGCGTCATCAACGTCTCGTCCGTGCTCGGGATCGCGCCCGCGCCCTACCAGGCGATCTACTCCGCGTCGAAGCACGCCGTCGAGGGCTACACCGAGTCCCTGGACCACGAGGTCCGCGAGTTCGGCGTTCGAGCGCTGCTCGTCGAACCCGCCATCACCAACACTGCGTTCGAGGCGAACCTCCTCCAGCCCTCGGCCTCGCTCCCGGCCTATGCCGAGCGGCGAAAGGCCTACGCCGCGGTGCTCGCCACCGAGATCGCGCGCGGCGACGACCCGTCGATCGTCGCGGCGGCGATCGTGGCGGCGGCCACGGACGCGAAGCCGAAGCTGCGGTACACCGCCGGCCCCATGGCCCGGCGTATGAGCAGGCTGCGCCGGTTCGCCCCGGCCAGTGCCTTCGACCAGGGCATCCGCAAGTTCAACCGCCTGCCTTCCTAGCGCGCGGAACATCGAATGATGGTCGTACTCTGAATCGGGTGGCGGCCGAGGGCCGACAGGGTTGGAGGATCACGTGGTGCGGTACGGCAAAGAGCACAAGCAGGCGACGCGGCAGCGGATCATCGAGGCCGCCGGCCGCCGGCTCAAGAGCGACGGCATCGACGGCTCGGGGGTCGCCGTGCTGATGAAGGACGCGGGACTCACCAACGGCGCCTTCTACGCCCACTTCGAGTCCAAGGACGACCTGGTCGCGCAGGCCGTGGCGCACGAGCTCAGCATGCAGCGGGAGCACCTGGGCGAGCTGCCGCCCGGCCGCGCCGGGCTGGAGCACCTCGTGCGCCAGTACCTCTCGGTCGAGCACCGCGACCATCCCGAGGACGGCTGCCCGTCCGCCGCTCTGCTGGACGAGATCAGTCGCGGCACGGACGCCACCAAGCAGGCGTACACCGAGGGCGTGCTGGCCTTCATCGACGAGTTCGCCGTCCGCCTGGCTCCGGACGATCCGCAGTCGGCGCTCGCGAAGGTGCTCAGCGTGTACGCCGGAATGATCGGGACGCTGCAGTTCTCCCGGGCGCTGTCGGACCGGCGGCTCGCCGACGAGGTCCTGGAACAGGGCATCCGCAACGCCCTCGCGCTGTTCGAGGCGGACGTGCGGTAGCTCGGTTCGCCGCCGGGGCAGAAATCGGTATCTGCCACCGGCGTTCCGAGAACTTCGGGCGACTCGGACCGCCTGCCGCAGGGGCAACGGGTTGCGGAGGGCCGATCAGCATCGCCTTAGGTATTGAAATATGTGAGTATTTTAGGATACCGTTCTCTAAGTCGGACGACGCTCTCCCCGCGACGGCCGACCGCAGAACGCGGTGACGTTTCCCCGGCGTCGCACCGCATGGCGCAAAGGAGCACCATGCCCGACCAGCACCAGACCCGAACTCGCCGCGGCCCGAGCCTCGGGCGGCGGAACCTCCTCCGAGGAGCGATCCTCGCGGGCGGCCTCGCCGCCGCCGGAGCAGGCGGCTTCGGCACCGCCCAAGCCCAGTCCTTCTCGCACCCGGGGCTGCTGCTCCAGAACGACGAGTTCGACCGGATGCGCAGCGCCGTCCAGGGCAACCGGGAGCCGTGGCTCTCCGGCTGGAACCGGCTCACCGCCAACCCGCACTCCGCCTCCACCTGGAACCCGCGGCCGGTCGAGCGGATCATCCGCGGCGACAACGGCACCGACCCCGAGAACTACACGCTGCTCATGAACGACATGCACGCGGCCTACCAGAACGGGCTGCGCTGGAAGGTCAGCGGCGGCACCGCCCACCGGGACGCGGCGATCAGGATCCTCAACGCCTGGTCGGGGACCCTGAAGGAGATCGGCGGGTGGACCGAGGCCTCCCTGGCGGCCGGGATCTACGGCTACCAGGCGGCCAACGCCGCCGAACTCGTGCGAAACGAGCCCGGTTTCGACCGGGCCCGGTTCAAGACCATGCTCGACCAGGTCTTCTACCCGCTCAACAAGGACTTCCTGGTCCGCCGCCACGGCACCTGCGACGGCCACTACTGGGCGAACTGGGACCTGTGCAACATGGCCGCGATCCTGGCCATCGGCATCTTCGGCGACGACCGGGCCAAGGTCGACGAGGCGGTCGAGTACTTCTGGAACGGCAAGGGCCAGGGCTCGATCCAGCACGTGATCCCCCATATCCACGGCGACCTGGCGCAGTGGCAGGAGTCGGGCCGCGACCAGGCCCACACGATCATGGGCGTCGGCCTGATGGCCGAGTTCATGGAGATGGCCTGGAACCAGGGCGTCGACCTCTACTCCGCCCGCGACCACGCCTTCGCGAAAGCCGCCGAATACGTGGCCCGCTACAACAACGGGCACAGCGTGCCCTTCACCAAGTTCGTCTGGCACAACGGCCACAACTGCGCCTACAACGAGCACACCGAGATCTCCGCGCACTCGCGGGGCCAAGCGCGGCCGGTGTGGGAGCTGGTGTACTCCCACTACTACGGCAGGCTCGGCCGCGCCATGCCGAACGTGCGGGAGATGCTCGGCAAGATCCGGCCCGAGGGCGGCGGGGGCGACTACGGCCCGAACTCCGGCGGCTTCGACTCGCTCGGATGGGGGACCCTCGCGTACTACCGGGAACGGACCCCGACCGCCCTCAACCGGCTCCAGTCGTACAACGTCACCGACCGGTACGTGCGCCACGTCAACTACGACGTCCGCCTGGACGCCGCGATCAGCCCGGCCGCGGACGCGCAGTTCCGGCTCGTGCCGGGCCTGGCCGATTCGGCCGGGGTCTCGTTCGAGTCGGCGAACGTGCCCGGCCACTACCTGCGCCACTACAACTACGACTTCCGGCTGGACCCGAACTACGGCTCCGCGACGTTCAAAGCCGACGCCACCTTCCACCGCGTGGCCGGCCTGGCCGACGGCGCGTGGACCTCCTTCCGGTCCCACAGCCACCCCGACCGGTACCTCCGCCACTACGACTACCTGCTGCGGCTCGACCCGATCAGCACCGCGATCGGCCGCGCCGACGCGACCTTCCGCATCACCACCTGACACGGGACGGTCGGGTCCGGTGCTCACCGGGCCCGACCGTAGAAACCGCTATCTGTTAGCTTGATTCGTCGGCTCCCCCGTCCGCCTCCGAAATCGAGGAACCCGTGTCCACCGAACCCGCTTACTCCGGCTACCTCTACGTCCACTTCAAACGCGAGGACGAGGACGGCGAGCAGATCTACTTCGCCCTGAGCGAGGGCGACGACCCCCTGCACTTCGACGACCTCAACGACGGCGAGCCGGTCCTGCGCTCGTCACTCGGGGAAGGCGGGGTCCGCGACCCGCATATCGTCCGCTCCCCGGAAGGCGACCGGTTCGCTATGGTCGCGACCGACCTGCGCCTGTTCGCGAGCTCGGACTGGGACCGGCACCAGCGCTGGGGCAGCCGCTCCATCATGGTCTGGGAGTCCGACGACCTCGTGGACTGGGGCGAAGGGCGACTCGTCGAGGTGGCGCCACCGGAGGCCGGCAACACGTGGGCGCCCGAATCGGTGTGGGACCCCGAGCAGGAGGCCTACCTCGTCCACTGGTCCTCCAAGCTCTACGACGGCCCCGAGCACGAGGGCGAGACCCACAACCGGATCATGTACGCGACCACCCGCGACTTCCGCGAGTTCACCGAGCCGCAGGTGTGGATCGACCGGGGCTGGCACACGATCGACGCCACCGTCATCGAGCACGACGGCGTCTACTACCGCTATCTGAAGGACGAGCGCAGCCGCGAGCAGGGCGTGCCGCACGGCAAGACGATCTTCTCCGAGACCGCGACTTCGCTGACGGGCGAATGGAAGCCGCTGGCCGAGGGCATCGGCCTCGGGCCGCTCAGCCGCGGGGAGGGACCGCTCGTCTACAAATCGATCACCGAGGACAAGTGGTACCTGTGGATCGACGAGTTCACCGCGGAACGCCGCTACGTGCCCTTCGAGACCACCGACCTCGCGGGCGGCGCATGGACGCCCGCCGAGGACTTCCGCCTGCCGCGCGACCCGTGCCACGGCGTCGTGCTCCCGGTGACCGCCGCCGAGTACGAACGACTCAGGGCCGCTTGGGGTTAGCGAACGGCCGGCTCAGTAGCAGTTGCCGCGTCCGCCCTCGACCCCGTACCAGACGGTGCCGTCGGCTCGGGTCGGCTCGGGGATCGACATCGCCCACTCGCCCATGGCGTCGAGGACGGGCCGCAGGCCTTCACCGAGGTCGGTGAGCCGGTACTCGACGCGGGGCGGGATCTCCGGGAATGAGGTCCGGGTGACCAGGCCGTAGGTCTCGAACTGGCGCAGCCGCCGCGTCAGCGTGTGCGGGCTGATGCCCGGGAGCGCGGCACGCAGCTGCGTGAACCGCATGGGGCCCTGGAGCAGTTCGCGCACGATGAGCGTGGCCCACGGGCCTTCGAGCAGGGTCAGGAACCGCGCGATGCCGCACTGGGGCAGGACCGGCGCGGCGGCCGGATCCGGCTGGGTGTCGGTGGCCACATTCTCCTCCAGATCCCATTAGTGCAGTGGATGTAACCAGTGCATCGATTGTACCAATGGGGTCATGACCTATGTAGTGCACGGCGCCACCGGCGCCCAGGGAAGTCCAGTCGTCGCCGCCCTCGCCGCCGCGGGCAGGTCGGTCACCGCGCTGGCGCGCCGCCCGGAGTCGCTCCCGGAGGGCGTGCGGTCCCTCTCGATCGATGCGGGCTCGGCGGAGCAGCTCACCGCGGCCTACCGGGATGCGGCGGGCGTGTTCCTCCACTTCCCGGTGACCGGCCCCGAGCTGCGCGCCGCCCACGTCGCGGCCGTCGCGGCGGCGCTGCGCGACGCCCGGCCCGCGCGGGTGGTGTACTCCACCAGCGGCGGCCCGGCCGAGGACGAGGTCGTGAAGGCGCTCGACGAGGCCGGCGTCCCGTACGCGGTCGTCGCGCCCCGCTACTACTTCGAGAACCTGCTCATGCCCCTGGTGCAAGACGGCATCAGGAGGGAAGGCGTGCTGCGGTACCCGCTCAAGGACGGTTACGCGGCCTCGTGGTCCTCGCACCTCGACATCGCCGACGTCGCGCTCGCCCTCTTCGACCGGACCGCGATCGGCGGCACCGTCGAGGTCGGCCAGTACCCGGCGATCACGGGCGACGACCTGGCCGCGGCGTTCGCCGCCGCGTACGGCCGAGCGGTGGCGTTCCAGGCGCAGTCGCCCGCGGACATGGGCGCGCAGCTCGCCCCGGTGATGGGCGAGGACGCCGCGGCCGTGGTCCAGGGCGGCTACGAGTACGCGGCCACCCTCCCGCACAACGAGATCGACGAGTCCCGCTCCGCACAGCGGCTGCTGGGCCTCACCCCGCGCACCGCCGTCCAGTGGCTGTCAGACCTGGGTCTCGCCAAGGTTTGACGGAACAGGGCCGGGCGGTCCAGGGGCACCCGCATTCATCGCCCGGCCCCCTCTTCGTGCTTCCGCGGGGCGCGGCCGAGCATGTGTTCGATCAGGATGATGACCGCCGCCAGCGCGGTGAGGGCGGCGAGCACGGTGAACATCTGCGGGGTGCCGCCGGCCCAGTTCGCGAGGTGCGCCCCGGCCCAGGGGCTGAGGGCGATGGCGATCGTGGCGGGGGCGCTGAGGATGCCGTGGAGGGTGCCGTAACCGTGCGGCCCCCAGCGGTCGGTGATGGCGGTGGCGTCGAGCAGGGTGAAGGCGCCGCGGGCGGCGCCGAGGAGGATGACGGCGGCGAAGACCAGGCCGAGGGGGCCGGCGATGAGCGCGGTCGCGAGGGTGGTCGCCGCGCCGACGGCGAGGATGGCGACGGCGCGGGTGGTGGGACCGGTGCGGATCGCGATGGGCGCGTAGGCGATGCGGCCGAGGAGCTGGCCCGCGCCGCAGATGCCGAGGGCCCAGGCGGCGGCGGTGGTGTCCATGCCGCGCCCGGTCATGAGCGGGACGAGGTAGAGGTTCGAGGTGCTCATCGCGAACGCGGCCAAGGCGATCGCCAGGGCCAGGGCGATGAACGCCGGTGAGGCGATGATCGCCCGCCGGTCCGATGCGGGCGCGGTCCCGCCGCCGCTCGCTTCGACGCGGGCGGCGGGCCAGGGCGGGTTCAGGGCGATGGCGTGCGCCGGGATCGTGAGGACGGCGAGGATCGCGGCGAGCACGAGGTAGGTGCCGCGCCAGTCGAGGTGGTCGGCGAGGTAGGCGGTGAGCGGCGCGTAGACGGTGCTGGCGAGGCCCCCGGCGAGGGTGAGGATGGTCAGCGCTTTGACGCGCTCGGGCCCGTACCAGGTGGTGATCGCGGCGAACGCGGGCTTGTAGAGGACGGCGGCCTGGGCTGTGCCGGCGAGGATCCACGCGGCGGTGAACACCCACAGGTTCGGCGCGGCCGCAACGCCGACGAGCGAGACCGCGGCGAGCGTCGAGCCCGCGGTCATGACGAGGCGGGGCCCGCGGCGGTCGAGGAGGTGGCCGACGGCGATGCCGGCGAGGGCGGAGGCGGCGAGCCCGGCGGAGAACGCGCCCATGACGGCGGCCGTCGACCAGCCGGTGTCGGCGGTGAGGTCGCCGAGCAGGACCGGGAGGGCGTAGAAGAGAACGCCCCAGCTGGTGATCTGCGTGGCGCACAAGGCGATGAGCACGCGGCGCGGGACGGGCGTGTGGGCGTCCGCCCGGGTCTCCGCGGCGTCGAGGGCTGGCATTGGTCAGGTTTATCCGATTTCGCGGCGGACGTCCAAGTCGCGGGACCGGCGCCGCCCCCCGCTTACGCCTCGGTCGCTCCTCCCGCGGCGACGGGCGTGACGCGTCCTTCAAGGACGGCCTCACCAAGCGCATGGGCGGGCATCGCGCTCATCGCGGCGGGCGTGCTCCTCATCGAGCTGGGCGCCGCGCACTGACCGCTAGCGGGGCTCGGCTTCGACGAGGGCCGCGAGCTGGGCGGCGACGGTGCCCCAGCCTTCGGCAAAGCCGAGCTGCTCGTGCAGGTCGCGCGCGGCCTTGTCGCCGTGGCGGACGCGGATGCGGTAGTCGGTGCCTTCGGGGTGGTCGGCGAACCTGATCTCGGCGGTCATGGCGACCGGTTCGGGTTGCGCAGGGCGCCAATCGCTGTCGAGGCCGTTGGTGAAGACGAGCCGCAGGCGGTCCTCGACGAGGAGGAAGCAGCCGTCGAGGTGGGGCGTGAAGGTGGCGCCGTCCTCGCTCATGCGGGTGACGAGCGCCCCGCCGGGCCGGGCCTCCAGGCGGTCGACGCGGCATTGGAGCGGCGCCGGGATCCACCACTTCGCGAAGCGGTCCGGGTCGGTCCAGGCGCGCCAGACGACCTCGCGCGGGGCGCGGATGACGCGCTCGAGGCCCAGGTCGAGGGCCGGGTTGAAGGTGGCGTCGCTGACGAATGTCGCGTCGGGTTCGGGATTCATTGCTGCTCCTCCGGTTCGGTGACGAGGCGTTCGAGCCTGTCGGTGCGGTCGTCCCAGATCCGGCGCTGCTCGGCGAGCCAGCCGTCCACGAGGGCGAGGCGCTCGCGCCGGAGCGCGCAGGTGCGCACCCGGCCGGACTTGGTGGTGCGGATGAGGCCGTTGGCCTCGAGTGTGCGCACGTGCTTCATGAACGAGGGCAGGGTGATCGGGAAGGCGCGGGCGAGGTCGCCGACGCTCTGGGGACCGCGGCCGAGGCGTCGTACGACCTCGCGCCGGGTGGGGTCGGCAAGGGCGACGAACAGTCCGTCGAGCTCCTCCGAATACTGTGCCATGAGGCTAAGTATTGCGCAGATCGAAGGTGAGCGCAAGGGCAACGTGTGCCCGTTCTGCTCAGGGCGAAACGTCCTGGTCCGGCGGCCCCCGCGGACTTACGATGAGGCATGGCCGAGACTGCTGCACCGGATCACCTGCCGAACCAGACCGCCCCCGCGTCGAACGACGGTGAGCCGCTGTGGCGCGACGCCCTCGGCGAATGCCTCCGCGACCTGCGCCACGACCGCGGCGAGAAGCTCACCGACACCGCCGGCCGCGCCGGCATCTCCCCCCAGTACCTCTCCGAGATCGAACGCGGCATGAAGGACCCCTCGAGCGAGATGATCGCCGCCGTCGCCGGGGCCCTCGAACTCACACTCACCGACCTGACGGTGGCCGTCGCCGAGCGGCTGCAGGCGGTCCGGTTCTCCGCGTCCGTGGCCGCCTACGTGCACAACTCGGCGTACATGCTGGCCGCCTAGCGCTCCTCCATCACATGGTCGATGAGGCCGTAGTCCTTCGCGGCCCCGGCGGTGAAGACCCGGTCCCGGTCGGTGTCGGCGCGCAGCGTCTCGGCGCTCTGGCCCGTGTGGCGCGAGAGGATCGCCTCGATGTCGGCCCGCACCCGCACGATCTCGTCCGCGGCCAGGATGAGGTCCGGGATCGTCCCGCGCCCCTGGGCCGCGGGCTGGTGGAGCACGACGCGGGCGTGCGGCAGCGCGGCCCGCATCCCCTCGGCCCCCGCCGCGAGCAGCACCGCGCCCACGGCCACCGCCTGGCCGACGCACGTGGTCGCGACCTTCGCCTTGATGTACCGCATCGTGTCGTAGATGCCGAGCATCGCGCTCGGGTCGCCGCCCTCGCAGTTGATGAACAGGTTGATGGCGCGCTCGGAGTTCTCCGCGTCGAGGTGGAGGAGCTGCGCGACGAGCGCGTTCGCCACCCCCGCGTCGATGCCCGTGCCCAGGTAGATGATGCGCTCGGACAAGAGGTACGAGTAGACGTCCATGATCCGCTCGCCGCGGTCGTTCTTGGTGATCACATTCGGGATCGAGTACGTGCTCATGCGGAGGCTCCTTCGCGATTGATGCCCAGGCCGATGCCGCGGCGCGTGTGCGGGGCGATCTCGTCGAACGCGGTGACGACGGCGTCGATGAAGCCGTAGTCGAGCGCTTCGGCGGCGGTGTACCAGCGGTCGTGGAGGGAGTCCTCGAAGATCCGCTCCACGCTCTGCCCGGTGTCCTCGGCGATGAGGCTGAGCACGGTGTCGCGCGTGTGGCGCAGGTCGTTGGCCTGCAGCTCGATGTCGACGGCGGCGCCGGCGATCCCGGCCGAGCCCTGGTGCATCAGGACGCGCGCGTGCGGCAGGGCCCGGCGCTTGCCCTTCGTCCCGGAGGAGAGCAGGAACTGGCCCGCGCTGCACGCCAGCCCGACCGCCAATGTGGACACATCACAGGGGATGAGCCGCATGACGTCGCGGATCGCGAGCATCGACGGCACCGACCCGCCCGGGGAGTGGATCCACAATGCGATGTCGGCGTTGGCGTTCTCACCTGCGAGGGAGAGCATCTGCGTGGCCAGCAGCATCCCGTTGTCGTCGTCCAGCGCGCCGTCGAGGACGAGCACGCGCTGCTGGTACAGCTCGCGCCTGGCCCGGTCGTCGAACAGCGGCGGTGTTCCGTTTTCGCTCATGCCTCCACGATGCGTGCGCCCGCACCTGGGCCGCAACCGAATCTGCCCGGAGCGGATCCGCCCTGAGCAGCGCGGCCGAAATCCCGCGGACCGGCCCCCGCGCTGCCTAGGCTCCACGCATGACCAGATGGATACGACACCAGCGCGCGTGCGCCGCCGCGGCGGCCGCGTTCGCCCTGCTTGGGGCCGCCGCGTGCGGCGACTCCGACGGCGACTCCGGCTCGCCTTACGGCGCCGACCCGACCACTGCGGAAACCTCGGCGTCGCCGACCCCGACGGAGACGGCCACCGCCGAGGCCCCGGCCTCGCTCGGCACGGCCACCGACGACGACCACGGCGAGTTCCTCGTCGACAACGACGGCTTCGCCCTCTACCTCTTCACCACGGACACGCCGAACACGCCGACCTGCTACGACACCTGCGCGACCGCGTGGCCGCCGCTGCTCACCGACACCGCCGACGTGACCGCGGCCGGCGCGGTGGACGCCGCGCTCATCGGCACGGCCGAGCGCACGGACGGCACCCTGCAGGTCACCTACAACGGCTGGCCGCTCTACTACTACACCGAGGACGACGAGCCGGGCGAGACGGAAGGCCAAGGCGTGCAGAACGTCTGGTACCTGGTCGGCCCCAACGGGGACGCGAACACCACCGACACCTAGGAGCGGCCTAGGCCTGCGGGCCGTCCGCGCGGCGCCAGCGGTAGCGGCGCTCCGGGCGGCCCCGCCCCGCGTACTTCAGCGCGACCTCGGCCCGGCCGGTCTCGGCCAGCTGCTCGAGGTAGCGGCGGGCGCTCACCCGCGACACGCCGATCCGCTCGGCGCACTCGGCCGCCGAGAGCGAACTCGCCGCCTCGCGCAGCGCCCCTTCCACGAGCTTCGCGGTCTCGGAGCTGAACCCCTTGGGCAGCACCGCGACCGGCCCGGTCGCGGGCCGGTCGAAGGCCCGGTCGATGTCGGCCTGGTCGCGCACGGCCGCGGCGGCGAGCCCGGCCCGCCGGTTCGCGTACTGCTCGAGGCGCTCGGCGAAGTCGTCGTAGCTGAAGGGTTTGAGCAGGTAGGAGACGACGCCGAGGCGCACGGCCGCGCGCACCGCCTCCGCCTCGCGGGCCGCCGAGATCACCATGACGTCGCATTCGTGGCCCTCGGCGCGCATGCGCGGCAGCAGGTCGAGCCCGAACACGTCCGGCAGGTACAGGTCGAGGAGCACCAGGTCGGGCCGGTGCTCGGCGAGCGCCGCCAAGGCCTCCTCGCCGGAGCGGGCGCTGGCGACGGCGCGGAAGCCGGGGGTGCGCTCGACGAAGCCGCGGTGGATGTTGACCAGCCGGAAGTCGTCGTCGACGACCAGCACATCGATCATGGCGGTTCCTTCACCGGGCGGACGTGGTTGGAGCGGGTTCGTGGAGGAGCGGCAGGACCGCGGTGAAGCGGGCGCCCTGCTCGGTGTGCTCCAGGGCCACCGAGCCGCCGTGATGCTCGCACACGAGCTTCGTGAGCGCAAGTCCGATGCCGTGCTCCCCAGCTGCGGCTTTGGTCGTGTAGCCGTGCGCGAAGACCTCCCCGGCGGTCTCGGGCGGCACCCCGGGACCGGAGTCGTGCACGCTGATCCGCACGGCCCCTTCGTGCTCACTGATCGCGACCGCCACCCACGCATCGGTGTCACTGCGGCGCGGGAGCGGCGCGTCCCGGGCGTGCCCGGCGGCGGCCTCGACCGCGTTGTCGACGAGGTTGCCCAGGACGGTGCCCACGTCGGCGGAGTCCTCGGGGTCCAGCGGCGCGAGCGCGCTCTCGGCGACGATGTCGAGCCGCACCCGCCGCTCGGCGGCCTGCGCGGACTTCGCCATGAGCAGCGCGGCGATCGCCTTGTCGCGGATCGGCTCGGCGATGTGCAGCTCGAGGGACTGCCGGTGCCGGTTGAGCGCGTCGATGTACTTGACGACCTCGTCCTGCTCCCCGATCTGGATGAGCCCGGAGATCGTGTGCAGCTTGTTGTCGAACTCGTGGGCCTGCGCCCGCAGCGCCTCGGCGGTCGACCGGAACGAGCCGAGGTCGCGTTCGAGCTGCGCGAGCTCGGTGCGGTCGCGCAGCGTGGCGACCGAACCTAGCGCCCGCCCGTCCTTCGCGACGGGCATCCGGTTGACGACGAGCACGCGGTTGCCCTGCAGCACGACCTGGTCGGCCCCCGCCGCGGCCCCGGTGAGCACGTCGCGCAGGCGCGCGGTGAGCCCGAGCTCGTCGACGAGCGCGCCCACGGCGGTCTCGGGCAGGTCGAGCAGGCGGCGGGCCACGTCGTTGACGAGGGTGATCCGGTGCTGCGGGTCGAGGGCCACGACCCCTTCGGCGATGCCGTAGAGCATCGCTTCGCGGTGCTCGGCGAGCCCTGCGATCTCGCGCGGCTCCATGCCGAACGTCTGGCGTTTGATGCGCCGCGCGAGCAGCCAGGACCCGGCGATGCCCAACGCGGAGGCGATCCCGAGGTACAGCAGCAGGTCAGGACTGTCACCGGCGAGCAGCGCCGCCGGGGAGGGCACCGCCTGGCCGACGACGGCGACGCCGAGCTGCACGATCGGGACGTCCTCGCCCTCCTCCCAGTCGCCGTCGGCGGGGCCGAGCACGGGGGCCTGGCCGACCAGCTCGGTGCGCCCGCCCAGTTCGATCTCGCCCCGCCAGCCGCGCCCGTCGAGCACGCCCGGCCCCAGTGGCAGTTCGGTGCCGATGAGCAGCGGGTTCGTGGAGGCGACCACTTCACCGTCCGCGTCGGTGATCGTCACGGACGACACCAGCCAGCGCTCCAGGCTCGACTGGATCTCCGGCGCGAGGGTCTGCGCGGGCGCCGGCGCGGGCAGGCGGCCGCGCACCAGGTCGGAGGCGGCGAGGCTCTCGGCGAGCTGCGTGACCCGCCGGCCCTGCTCGATCGCGAACACCGCCTGCGACTGCGCGAGCGAGACCCCGGCGACGGCGGCGAGCACGAGGAGGATCACCGTCAGCTGGGAGGCGAGCAGCTGACCGGCGAGCGTAGGGCGCTTCCTGAACACAATGAACTCAATGATCGTTACGGACACAAGGCTGACGCCGGGGCCGCGTCAGGGTGACCATCGTCTCTCACAGCACCCTCGAAATGAAAGAGCAACGACGATGAAATTTCACCGGAGGGCCTTCCTCAGCGCCGCGGCGGCCGTCCCCCTCGCTGCCACGGCTTCGGCCTGCGGCATGACCGCCGACGACGGCGGCAGCGACGGCGGCCCCCTCACCGGTCTGCGGATCATGGTGCCCAACAGCCCCGGCGGCGGCTACGACACGACCGCCCGCTCCATCGCCCGGATCATGGAGGACGAGCAGATCGCCAAGGCCGTCGAGGTGTTCAACCTCGAAGGCGCCGGCGGCACGGTCGGCCTCCAGCGGACGGTGAGCGAATCCGGCAACGGCGACCTCGCCATGCAGATGGGCCTGGGCGTCGTCGGCGCCTCGTACACGCAGAACTCCGAGGCCAAGCTGACCGGCACCACGCCGCTCGCGAAGCTCGTCGAGGAGTCCGGCGCCATCGTCGTGCCCGCCGCGTCCCCGTTCCAGACCATGGACGACCTGGTCGCGGCCTGGTCGGGCGACCTCTCCGGCGTCACGGTCGGCGGCGGCTCCTCGCCCGGCGGCCCCGACCACCTGCTGCCGATGCAGCTGGCCATGGCCGTCGGCATCGACCCCACCCAGGTCAACTACGTCTCCTACGACGGCGGCGGCGAGCTCCTGCCCGCGCTCCTGGGCGAGAAGATCGCGTTCGGCGCCAGCGGCGTCGGCGAGTTCATCGACCAGATCGACGCCGGGCAGCTGCGCGTCCTCGCGGTCTCGGGGGCCGCGCGCGTCGACGTCGTGCCCGACGCCCCCACGTTCGCCGAATCCGGCATCGAGCTCGAGTTCACCAACTGGCGCGGCTGGGTCGCGCCCCCCGGCATCGAGGACGCCGACCGCGACAAGTGGCTCGACGCGCTCACCGCGATGCACGACTCCGCGGCCTGGCAGGACGAGCTGGCGAAGCAGGGCTGGACCGACGCGTTCATCACCGGCGACGACTTCGCGGACTTCCTCACCGAGCAGGACGCCACGGTCGCGGCGACGCTGCAGGAGCTGGGCCTGGCATGACCGTCTCCGAGAACGGCGCCGCCGAAGCGACCGAGGCGACCCTCGCCGAGGCGGACGCCGCACCGAAGCGCGACCTCGCCCAGCTGTGGGTCTGCGGCTTCCTGGCGCTCCTCGGCGTCCTGGTGATCGTGGACGCCTCCCGCCTCGGCGGCTTCACCGCCTCCAACGACCCGATCGGCCCCAAGCCGGTGCCGATCATCCTCGGCGTCCTCCTGCTGGTCCTCGCGGCGTTCTACGCGCTCAACGTGCTGCGCGGCGGCCGCGGCGAGGCCGAGAACGGCGAGGACGACGGGAACTTCGACTGGGTCACCCTCGGGCTGCTGTGCGCGGTGTTCATCGCGAACGCGCTGCTCATCGACTGGCTCGGCTGGGTGATCTCCGGCGCGCTCCTGTTCTGGGGCAGCGCGGTCGTCCTCGGCTCCCGCCGCTACCTCGTCGCGCTCGCGGCCGCCGTGGCGCTGTCGCTGGCGACGTTCTACGGGTTCGCCATCGGGCTCGGCGTCGGCCTCCCGGCCGGCGTCCTCCAGGGAATCCTCTAGGAAGGCCCGGCCATGGACAACCTCAACTCCCTGATGGACGGGTTCGCGGCGATCCTGACCCCCGGGAACCTGCTCATCGCGCTCATCGGCGTCACCATCGGCACGGCGGTCGGCGTGCTGCCCGGCCTCGGCACGGCGATGGCGGTCGCACTGCTGCTGCCGATCACGTACGGCATGGAGCCGACCCAGGCGTTCATCATGTTCGGCGGCATCTTCTACGGCGGCATGTACGGCGGTTCGACCACGTCGATCCTGCTCAACACCCCCGGCCAGTCGTCCTCGGTGGTGACGGTCCTCGAGGGCTTCAAGATGGCGAAGAACGGCCGGGGCGGGCAGGCCCTGGCGACGGCCGCGATCGGCTCGTTCGTGGCCGGGACCATCGCGACCCTGGCGCTGGTGTTCGTCACGCCGATCACCGTGCAGTTCGCGATCACCCTGGGCGCACCGGACTACTTCGCGATCATGGTGCTGGCGCTCATGGCGACCGCCTCGGTGCTCGGCTCCTCCCGGATCCGCGGATTCGCCGCGCTCCTGGTCGGCCTCGTCATCGGCACCATCGGCATCGACGCGGTGACCGGCCAGCAGCGGCTCACGTACGGCGTGCCGGAACTGGCCAGCGGCGTCGACGTCATCATCGTCGCGGTCGGCATCTTCGCCGTCGGCGAGGCACTGTGGACGGCCGCGCGGCTCAAGGCCGCCTCCGCGGAGGTCATCCCGGTCGGCAAGGTGTGGATGGGGAAGTCGGACTGGAAGCGGTCGTGGGGGCCCTGGCTGCGCGGCTCGGCGCTCGGCTTCCCGTTCGGGGCGGTGCCGGCCGGCGGTGCGGAGCTGCCGACGTTCCTGTCGTACATCCTCGAACGGCGCTTCTCGAAGCACAAGCACGAGTTCGGGAACGGCGCGATCGAAGGCGTCGCGGGGCCGGAGGCCGCCAACAACGCGTCGGCGGCGGGCACGATGGTGCCGATGCTGGCGCTGGGCCTGCCGGTGAACGCGACGGCCGCGGTGATGCTGGCGGCGTTCCAGAACTACGGGATCCAGCCGGGCCCGCTCCTGTTCGCGAAGGAGTCGGCGCTGGTGTGGACGCTCATCGCGAGCCTGTTCGTGGGCAACATAATGCTGCTGGTGCTGAACCTGCCGCTGATCCCGGTGTGGGTGAAGCTGCTGCGCATCCCGAAGCCGTACCTGTACGCGGGCATCCTGTTCTTCGCCTCGATGGGCGCGTACGCGGTGAACGCGCAGCCGTTCGACCTGTTCCTGCTGCTCACGCTCGGGTTGATCGGGCTCGCCATGCGCCGCTTCGGGCTCCCGGTGCTGCCGCTGATCGTCGGCCTCATCCTGGGGCCGATGGCCGAGCGGCAGGCGCGCATGTCGCTGCAGCTCTCGGGCGGCGACCTGTCGGGCCTGATCGGCGGGCCGGTGTCGTGGACGGTGTACGGGGTGCTGGCGGTGATCGTCCTGTGGCCGCTGGTGTCGCTGCTGCGCCGCCGCGCGGTGAGGGAGCGCGAGACCGTCGCGGCTTGATGCAAGAGGGGGAGGTGCGGGCCGGTCGTCGACCGGCCCGCACCTGTGTTCGCCTCCTAGCGGATGACGGCCTTCTGCAGCATCTCGGCGGGGCCGGTGCTGAAGCGGCGCAGCCAGAGGCGCGATCCGATGAGCAGGACCGCGCTGATCGCGGCCCAGAGGCCGACGACGAACCACGGGTTCGCGCCGTACCGTGCGGCGAGGCCGAGCCCCCAGCCGTAGCAGATCACCGACGCGAGCAGGTTCTGGAGGATGTAGCCGCTCAGCGCGGTGCGGCCGAGGCTTTCGAAGGCGGACATGACGATCCCGCGCCGCGCCTTCTCCACGATCAACCCGACGAGCCCGATGTAGCCGAGCATGACCACCGGCCCGACCGCGTACCGCTCGACGAAGAACAGCTCGTCGGGGCCGAACACGAGCGCGGTGTTGAGCGGGAGGCCGATGCCGAGGCCCCATCCGAGGAGGCGGCGGCGGATCCGGCCGCCCGCCTCGTCGCCGCCGAACGCTCCCGCGCGGAAGAGCTTGACGCCCAGCATGAACAGGAAGATCAGGAGCGGGAGGGTGACGACCGGTTCGATGCGGAAGGCCAGGGCGTTGCCGAGGCGCACCTGGACCTGCTCGATCCAGGTGCCGGAGGCGTAGAGCGCCTCGATCTCCGGATCGGCTTCGGTCGCGAGTTCCGGGCCGGTGAGCAGCACGGCGGTGATGAGGCCCATGAGGGCGAGGTGCAGGCCGAGCATGGTCCACATGACCGCGTTCTGCGCGCGGTGCGAGCGTTTCAGCAGCCAGGCCACGAGGATCGCGGTGACGGCGTACCCCATGAGCACGTCCCAGGCGAACAGCAGGACGAAGTGGACGGTGCCTTCGGCGAAGAGGAACAGGGCCCGCCAGTGGTAGCGGCCGGGCCAGCGGCGGCCCTGCTTCTCCGCGGAGCGGTACTGGATCGCGAGGCCGACGCCGAAGAGGACGGTGAGCATCGACAGGAACTTGCCGTTGGCGAGCAGCTGGAGCAGGTTGCCCGCGATGCTGCCGTCGGTGATGTCGGCGCTGATCAGCGGGCCAGCTTCGCCGTACTTCGAGGTGAAGAGCCAGATGTTGGTGCCGAGCGTGCCGAGGATCGCGACGCCGCGGAGCACGTCGAGCAGCGGCAGGCGGTCTTTTCGAGGGCGCTGTGATACCGGTGCGGTTTCGACGGCCTGGGCCGCCGCGGTGGAGGTGTGCATGTACTCAGGTTCGCGCGCCGCGGGCCCGAAAGAATCCTTCCCCGGCATGGACTTTCATGCTTGAACGGGGCGACCGGGGGTGCAGGTCCGGCCGCCCCGAAAGTCGCAGGCTCAGGCGCCGACTGCGACTTTGGTGGCAGGCCCGGTGCGCTTGACGCCCGGTTTCCGGGGGCGCCGCGGCTTCCGGTCGAGCCACCACTGGGCGAGCATGAGGTTGACGATCCAGCTCGTCCAGATCGAGGCGATGGCCGCGTCCAGGATGAGCGGCTCCATCTCGCCGCCGTAGTAGCCGTCCAGGAACGGCATGAGGCCGACGATGAACAGCGCCATCCACACCCGGTTGAGCACAATGGAGGTGCAGAGCGCGAAGCTGCGGATCATCCAGCGGCGGTGCTCCTGGAACCTCCGGCGCCGGGCCGCCACGAACCCCATGAAGGTGAAGCCGAGCCACAGCGACGCGCCCAGGAGGTTCCCGATCTTCCCGGCCGGGCCGATCACCGACATGACGGCGACGATCATCGCGAACACGCCGGAGGGCAGGACGCCGGCGAAGACGTACAGGCGGCCGGAGATCCGGTGCACCTTCGGGTGGTGCTGCCGCAGCCACGGCCAGACCTGCATCGAGCAGGTGATGATCGCGATGGAGCCGAACAGGATGTGCCCGGTGAGCATCAGGTAGTGCGTCTCGGGGAAGGCCGCTTGGAGCTCCACGAGCGAGTCGCCGGTGTCGAAGGTGAGGTAGCTGGGCAGGCGCGCGGCCACGAACAGGCCCACGATCAGGAACAGCGGCACGATCCAAGGGCGGCGGTACCACTTCGGTCCCGCCTCGGCGGGCGGGGCCGCGGGTGTCTGCGGCGGTTCGGCGAGGAGGGTGGGCTCGGCCATGGGGTGTCTCCGATCTCGCGGTCCGATCGCTGCGTATGCGATACGCTAATTAGCGTACCTCATACGCAGGACCGATGGTCGCCCCCGCATCCGGCCGCGACGTAGGCTGCGGTGCACGAGGCGAGAGCGGAAGGGACGCACCAGTGGGCACAGGCGACTACGAACTGCTCTGGGGCGAGGCGGACCGCCCCGCCCGCGGACGCCCGGCGGGCCTCAGCCGCGAGCGCATCGTCGCCGAAGCCGTCGCCATCGCCGACACCGAAGGCCTGCAGAAGGTCTCGATGAAGCACCTGGCCGAGCGGCTCGGCAGCGGCGTCATGTCCCTCTACCGCCACGTCCCCGGCAAGGACGAGCTCGTCCTGCTCATGTACGACTCCCTCATGGCGGGGCCGCTGCCGCTCCCCGATGCCGACACCTGGCGGGAGACGCTGCGGCTCTGGGGTTTCGGGGTGCGCGAGCTCTTCACGACCCACCCGTGGGCCATCGTCGTCGGGACCGCCGAACGGCCCATGGGCCCGGGCGAGGCCGGCTGGGTCGACGCCGTCATCGGCCGCCTCACCGCCGTCGGCATGCCCCCCGAACTCGCCCTCGTCTCCGTGCTCACGGTCGACTGCTTCGTGCTCGGCGCGGTCCGCCCCGAACTGGGCGGCGGCGGCGAAGCCGATCTCTTCCAGTTCCTCGCCGACCCCGCGATGCGCGCGCGCTTCCCCAACCTCGCGCCGCTCGCCTCCTCCGAGTCGGACGCCGCCATGGGCGACTACTTCGCGTTCGGCCTCGAACGCGTCCTCGACGGCCTCGAGCATCACATCGAGACGAGCGCATAGAAAACGGGGACCGGCCCCGAAGGGCCGGCCCCCGCCATTTCAGGAGAGAACAAAGCTGAAATCCTATAGGATATATCCTATGGGTTTTTCGACCCGGGCCCCGAATCCTATAGGATATATCGTATAGGGCTACGCGGGTTGAAGCGCAGGATCACCGCGGCGCGGCGACTCGCCCGAACCCCGGTCCTCAGCGGCACCGCCGAACGACGCCTCGACGTCCAGCGGCACCGGGGCCGCGTCGTACACCTCGCGGTCGAGGATCTTCTCCGACTTCGCCACGATCACCGGCACCACCATCTGCCCGGTCACGTTCGTGGCCGTGCGGATCATGTCCATGATCGGGTCGATCGCCAGCAGCAGGCCCACGCCCTCGAGCGGCAGGCCCAGCGTCGAGAGCGTCAGGGTCAGCATCACCGTCGCGCCGGTCAGGCCCGCCGTCGCCGCCGAGCCGATCACCGACACGAACGCGATGAGCAGGTAGTCCTGCACGCCCAGCGGCACCCCGTACACCTGCGCCACGAAGATCGCGGCGATGGCCGGGTAGATCGCGGCGCAACCGTCCATCTTCGTCGTCGCCCCGAACGGCGACGCGAACGACGCGTAATCGCGCGCCACGCCCAAGCGCTCGGTCACGATCCGCTGCGCCAGCGGCAGCGTGCCCACCGAGGAGCGCGACACGAACGCGAACTGGATCGCCGGCCACGCCTTGCGGAAGAACTGCACCGGCGACACCTTCGCGACGAAGCGCAGCAGCACCGGGTAGACCACGAGCATCACGATGAGCGCGCCCGCGTAGATGTCGATGCTGAACACCGCGAGCGGCTCCAGCAGGTCCCACCCGTACGCGAACACCGAGTTGCCGATGAGCGCCGCAGTGCCGATGGGCGCCAAGCGGATCACCCACCACAGAGCCTTCTGGATCAGGGCCAGCGCCGACTCGTTGAACTTCAGGAACGGCTCGGCCTTGTCGCCGAGCTTCGCCGCCGCCGCGCCGACGACGATCGCGAGGAACACGATCTGCAGCACGTTCACGTTCACGAACGCATCGACGACATTGGTGGGGATGATCCCGGTCAGGAAGTCCGTCCAGGAGCCGGTTGTTTCAGGAGCCCCGGCGGAGCTCGTCAGGGTCACACCCTCGCCCGGGTTCGTGGTCAGGCCGATGGCGAGGCCGATCGCGACGGCGATGGCCGAGGTGAGCGCGAACCAGCCGAGGGTCTTGGCGACCAGGCGGCCCGCGTTCGCGAGGTTGCGCAGGTTCGCGATCGAGGCGACGATCGCGGTGAACACCAGGAACGGCACGATCAGGAACAGGAGCTGCACGAACAGCGTCCCGATCGTCTCGAGCGTGGTGCCGAGCCAGGCGACGGTCCATTCACGGGCGACGTACCCGAGGACGAGGCCGAGCGCGAGGCCGATCAGGAGCTGCCACGCGAACGGGATCTTGAAGCGCTTGCGCTGCGCGGTGTCGTTTGCTGCCGCGGATGCGGACATGGTGAACCTCTTGGATTCTGGGCAGACAGCAGGGCGCGGCCCGGCTGCGGGATTACTGGAGAACGCTGGGGTGGCTCGAGGCCAGCGAGAAAAGGGGGTCTTCGGCGAGCCCGCCGGTGAAGAGGTTCTGGCTACGGACAGAGCACAGTGGACACGCGGCAGAAGTCGAGGTGACGCCTGCGTGTCAGGTGCTGGTCAGTGATCGTGTAGCGCATCGTTCACAAGGCTAGCGGCACTCGCATAACGGACGCAAGGATCAGTGAGAGACCGCATACGGCCCGGCCCGCGGGAATATCGCGGCGACTAGATTCAAGCCGTGCCCGACACCAGCCAGCCGCCGCACCGCGAACCCGAGCGCCGCCCGCCCCTGCGCCACGCGCTGCGTTCCGCCTCCGTGCCCGCCCTGGCCGCGGTCGCCGTCGGCGGCGCGATCGGCGCGCTCGCCCGGTACGGCCTCACCGTCGCCTTCCCCGCCTCCCCGGGCACGTTCCCCCTGGCCACGTTCACGGCGAACACGCTCGGCGGCCTGCTCATCGGCGTCCTCATGATCACCGTCACCGAGGTCGCGCCGGGCCTGGGCCGCATCCGCCCGTTCGTCGGCGTCGGCATCCTCGGCGGCTTCACGACCTTCTCCACGTACATCCTCGACATCGGCCGCGCCGCGAACGCCGGCGCAACCGCGCTCGCCGTCGTCTACGCCTTCGCGACGATGGCCGCGGCGCTCCTCGCCGCCGCCCTCGGCATGTTCGCGACCCGCCGCCTCCTCGTCCGGCGCCGCGCATGATCCTGCTCCTCGTGGCCGCCGGCGCCGCCGTCGGCGCGCCCGCCCGCTTCCTGACCGACCTCGTCGTCGCGCACTACGCGGGCCGGTTCCTGCCCTGGGGCACGCTGGTCGTCAACGTGTTCGGGTCCGGCCTGGCCGTGTTCCTCGCCGTCGCCGTGACCGACGCCGACTGGACGGCACTGCTCGTCACCGGCTTCTGCGGCGCGCTCACCACCTATTCGACGCTCTCGTACGAGACGCTGCTGCTCGTCGAGAACGGGCGCTGGCGGCACGCGCTCTGGAACGTCGCCGCGAACCTCGCGGGCGGCCTCGCCGCCGGCCTTCTCGGCTTCGCGCTCGCGCACCTCCTCACCGCCTGACCGGTCCGATCCGGCCGACCGCCCGCTCTTCCACCAGGCCGACCGGGCCGACCGCGCCGAACTCCCGCCGACCCCGCAGGCGATGTCGGACCCCTGCGGCACCCTTGAAACCGGGGGCCCATCTATGCCCGTTTTGAAGGCTGACGCCTGACTCGTCCCTCCGATCCCGACACGCGGCTGCGGCAAATGCGCGGTTCGGACGCCGCCATGCCCCACGATCGAGGTCCTGCCATAGCTGCCGGTCGGGGTCCCGGGCATCCGGTGCGCCCTGACCGGCACGACTCGAAAGGGACCCCTGATGCCGGGCTCGCGCCGCACTGCTCTCCACCGCCTTCGGCCCACCGCGTTCCGCATGCGGACGACCGCCGTCGTCGCCGCGGCCCTCGCGCTGCCACTGCTGGCCTCCTCTTCCATTGCGGCCCAAGCAAACCCGGATGCAGGATCCCCCCGTGTCTGGCTGGTCGAACTGGCCCCCGGCGCGGGCGCGTCCGCGCTCGACGCCGCCGCGCACAACCTGGACTACACGGTCCGGCACGACTTCTCGCGCATCTGGAACGGCGTCTCCGTCGAGACCGACCCGGCCACCGCCCGCCGCCTCGAGCGCCTCGACCTGGTCGAGCAGGTCTGGTCCGACGTCCTCCTCATGGGCCCCGCCCGCGTCGGCGACGAAGCCGTCTCCGAGGAGGCGCAACCCGAACTGGCCCAGGCGATCGAGACCACGCGCGCGGCGGACGCCCACGACCGGGGCATCACCGGCGACGGCGTCAAGGTCGGCATCATCGACACCGGCATCGACTACACCCACCCCGACCTCGGCGGCTGCTTCGGCGACGATTGCCGGGTCGCGTACGGCACCGACTTCGTCGGCGACGAGTTCGACTCCGACGACCCCGCGAACGCCGAGCCCACACCGGACGACGACCCGACCGACTGCGGCGGCCACGGCACCCATGTCGCGGGCATCGTGGGCGCGAACGGGCAGGTCACCGGCGTCGCCCCCGATGTCGAGTTCGGGGCGTACAAGGTGTTCGGCTGCAACGGCTCCACCAGCTCCGAGGTAATCATGCAGGCGCTCGAAGCCGCCCTTGAAGACGGCATGGACGTCGTGAACCTCTCGCTCGGCCAGTCCTTCCAGTGGCCCGGCTACCCGACCGCCGTCGCCGCGGACAAGCTCGTCGAAGAGGGCGTCACGGTCGTCGCCTCGATGGGCAACGACGGCGAAGCGGGCGTCTACTCGGGCTCGGCGCCGAGCCTCGGCTCCGACGTGATCGCCGTGGCCTCCACCGACAACCCGAAGCAGCGCATGGACGCCGCGTACGTCCCGGACCTGGACCGCGGCATCGGCTACCGCAGCATCGACGAGACCCCCGAGCCCGAACCGGGTTCGGCCACCGACCCGCTGGTGTGGCTCGGCCGCGCCTGCCCTGAGGACGCCTCCGAGACGGACGTCGCCGGCAAGGCCGCGCTCATCGTGCGCGGCACCTGCACGTTCAAGGAGAAGTACGCGCGCGCGGTCGCCGAAGGCGCGACGAGCGTCGTCATCTACAACGACCGCTCGGGTCCCTTCGGCGGCAGCGGCATCGAGGACGGACCCGTCCCGGCGCTCGCCGTCACCGACACCGACGGCGCGGACCTGCACGACCTCGCCGCCATCGGCAAGGCCCCGGTCCTGGAGTTCACCGGAGAGACGGTCCTGGTCGACCTCCCGCGCGGCGACTTCGCGTCCTCGTTCACCGCTTACGGGCCCGCCCCGGACCTCTCGTTCAAACCGGACGTGACCGCTCCCGGCGGGGGCATCTGGTCCACGGTCCCGGTGGCCGACGGCTCCTACGCGTCCCTCTCGGGCACGTCGATGTCCTCCCCGCACGTCGCCGGCGCCGCCGCGCTCCTGCTCGACGACGACCCGCGCCTCGAACCGCGCGACGTGCGCACCCGGCTCGCCAACGCCGCCAAGCCGGTCACCTGGGGCGACAACCCCGACCTCGGCGAACTCGAAGCGGCCCACCGCCAGGGCACCGGCGTCATCGACGTGATCGACGCCCTCGACGCCGAGGCCTGCCTCTATCCCACGGGCGTCAACACCGGCGACGGCACGGGCCCGCGCACCTTTGAACTCCAGCTCACCTCGCGCGACCACGAGACCCGCACTTACGAACTCACCCACCGCTCCACGATCGCCACCACCGGCGACACGCGGGCGCCCGGCTTCGTTGCGGCCGAACCGAACGTCACGTTCGAACCGAAGACCCTCGACCTCTACCCGGGCCAGACGGCCACCGTCCAAGTGACCGTCGAACCCAGCGCAGACCTGCCCGAGGGCAGCGTCTTCGGCGGCCGCATCACCGCCCGCCCCGAGACCGGCGAATCACTGACCGCCGCGTACTCCGGCTACCAGGGCGACTACCTGGCGATCCCGGTCCTCGACCACCCCGAGTTCCCCCGCCTCGCCGCGGTCGTCGGCCAGGACACGGAGACCCACCAGTTCGACTACCGCGACATCGAGGAGGGCGAGACCTTCAGCCTCACCGAGGGCCCCGACCTCGCGGCGCTCGTCTACCTGGGCCACCAGGTATCCGCGATGGAGGTCAGCGCCGTGAACACCACCACCGGCGAAGTGCTCGACTGGGAACGCGAGCAGTTCCTCCCGCGCTCCCCCGGCCCCGACGACGCCATGGGCATCCACCTGCAAGACCTCACCGAAGCCCGCCCCGGCGCCCTCGAACCGGGCCAATGGACCCTTCACATCAAGGTCCTCAAAGCCCTAGGCGACGAGGCGAACCCGGCCCACTGGGAGCAGTGGACCTCGCCGGCCTTCACCCTCACCGAATAGCGAACCGCCTGCAGCGCACTCGGGCCGCGATCCCTTCGGATCGCGGCCCGACCGCTCACTCGGTCAATGCGAGGAGCCCGCGGTGCGCCTCCCGCAGCAGCTCCTCGGCCAGGTCGGCGGCGCCGGACGCCCGCAGCTCCCGTTCCTGCTCACTCCAGCCGCCGTCGAGTGCGACGCGCACCTCGACCTTCAGGACGGCGGTGTCCGTCCGGGCCAGTCCCCAGGCCCAGACGCCCGGGTACATGCCGCCGTCCCTGACCGACGAGACCACGACCGCGGCATCGGGCATGTCCTGCAGCCAGATGCCGTCGAGCTGCGCGTCCCCCTGGCCCGGCTGGCCCATCGCGCCCTGCTCGAACTCCTGCACGTACTCCAGATAGGTGCCGTTGAGATAGACGTCGAGCAGCTCGACCGCCTCGTCGACCGATCCCGCCGGCACCGCGGCCACATCGACCACGGCCGGGACGACGCGCGCGATCGCCGCCTCGCCGCCCGCGTCGACGAGCATCTCGGTGAGGCACCCGACCGCGTCGTACTCCAAGTGCTCCACGTAGAGATGACGGTCCTCGTTGCGCTCCACCAGGACCTCCGTCGCGGAGAGGGCGTCGGCGGCCGTGCCGGTGCCCGCCGTCTCGCACCAGTCGGCTTCGAGCACGAGCCCCGCCAACTGATCCGCGCGCTCGTCGGCGGCGGTGACGTCCTCGGGAAGCGCCTCACTCGCGTGCTCAGGGGCGGACGACTGGCATCCGGCGAGGACCACCAGTGCCACCGCCACCACCGGGAACCGCACGCGGTTCACCACCGGCCCTCCGCCAGAAGGTCGCCGGCCCGCTCCTGGTAGCGCTCCACCGCGTCCGAAAAGGCGTGGTAGTCGACTTCGTGGTCGGCGACGAACTGGTCCATGTACTCCCAGAGCACGTCGAACCGCGTCTCGTCGAGGCCGACCTCCTCATTGCAGACCGCGTCCGCGTAAGCCTGCTCGGCCTCCTCAGGGCTGATCGCGGTGGCGTAGACGAACTCGCCCGCCTCCGGATCGGCGTCCCGGAGCCGGAACTGCATCACCGCCAGCTCGGCGTCGATCGGCCGGTCGTAGACATACCCGGCGGACTCCATGCAGACACTCCACTCGACCTGCACATCGAGGACCCGCTCATCCTCCATCGCCGCGGCGACGGGGGCCACTGACGTTGCGGCGTACTCCAAGTCGAGGTAGTCCCTGAGCTCGTCATGCGAGCCGTACAGCTCCCGCACGACCTCCCCGATGCAGCCGCCCTCCGGGTACTCCCGCTCGAACAGCACCTCCTGGTCCGGTTCGGCGCCAGGGAACGTATCGGGCTGCGAGGCGGGGTCGAACAGCAGGTCGGCGTACCCCTCGCCACCGAGGTCGTCGTAGTAGGCGCTGGTCTCCTCCATGTCCCACTGCGGCGTGTTGACCAACTCCGGCTGCCGCCCGAACAGGTAGGAGCGGGAGTACCCGACCTCCTTGGCCTCCTCGACGGAGGGCCGCGGGTTGAACTCCCAGAAGCCGTTGTACTCGTCCTGCGCGGGCGGATCGGTGAAGGCGTGCTCGGTCCAGCCGAGGGACTCCATGCAGGTGCGGTACAGCCGGGCCTGGATCAGCTCGAGCTCGTAGACCTGCTCGAGGTTGTGGAGGTAGGCGGCGCGGAGCCCTTCGACGTCGACCTCCTTCGCGTCATCGGAACATCCGGCGGACAGTGCGACGCCGACAGCGGCCGCCACGGCGGCCAGGAACTTCACTCGTGGTTGCTTCATCGCCTTGCAATCAGGTCGGACTGGGCACCGGTACCGCAGTGCAGGGAGAGTGCTGACTCGTTCGGGTCGAACATGCCGCCCCCGATCTCGTCGAGCCATTCGGGAGTGGCGGCCCCTGGCGTGCAAGGGCTCCAGTCGGTCGGGGAGAGGACGGCGGTCGCGTTGAGCCAGGCCAGGTAGTCGTCCACGTAGAGCCGCTGGCAGTCGATGGCGAGCGACACCCCGGTCCCGTCGTCGAAGGTGTCGTACCCGCCGTCCTCAAGCAGGCCGAGCGCGATGGTCGGCGCTCCCCCGGCCGGGTCGAGGCGCAGGGCGTAGCCGAGGACGCGATGCCCGTACCCGGACCCGACGCTCGCCATGCAGGAGCGGACGCCGTCCAAGACCGTCCAGGCCGCCTCGGCGTCCGGCCCGGCTTCGATCGCCTCCACTTGGAGCGCGGCGCCTTCCTCGAATTGCGCGGCGGTCAGGGGCGCGTGCACGGACACGTCCTCAGCGAGTTCCACCGGGTCCGGTTCGATCACCCCGCTCATCGTCCCGGGGTAGCCCCGCACGGGCCGGTCGACGCCGTCCCCGACGTCGAACCCCGTGGTCCGCGGCCGAAGCTCGCGGACCACGAGGTCCCAGTGGTCGTCAGACGGTTCCGTTTCAGTGCACGCGGCCGTTGCGATCAGCATGAGCAGTGCCGACGCGATCGCGATCAGATGGCGTGGACGGAAGGCGGCTTTGTCTGACATTGGTTGTCGCCGTTACACGTACGAGTAACCGCTGCCGATGGGGGTCGTGTGGTAGCCCTTGGTCATGCCGCTCGAAGTGCAGGACCCGGAGTGCTGTCCGCCGTTGCTGCACTTCAGGGTCGAGCCGGTGTAGCCCGCGGCCCCGTAGCCGAACCCGCACGAACCCGAGTACGGCCCGGTCGTGATCTTCGTGGAAGTGGAGCTCCCGGCGGTGGTGCAGCCACCCTTGGACCAGGCCACCGCCCCGGCTTCGGCGGGCGCGGCCACCGCGAGGCCGAGGCCCGCGGCGACGATGAAGGACCCGACGAGTGCGGCGCCTCTTCGGGCGAATTGACGGACTTTGGGTGAGGTCATGATGACTCCTGTCTGCATCGAGATGATGCGATGAGGGATGGTGGGAGCGATCGCATTCACGAATGTAGTGTTCCGGCCACGACATGTCAACAAGCCTGAACTTAAATATCCCGATGCCTTGAGAACACAATGGACATATATTCTGTAAACCTCCATAGGTCTCTGCAGTCCACTCTCACCACTCTGCACATCACGGCTGAAGCGCGCGGTCCGGAGCGCGGCTGCGCTCCGGACCGCACGCAAAGACGCACCTCAGCAGGGCAATCGCCCCGGTCCTGCCTCACAGATCACGGCCCGGCCGCTCCCACTCACCCATCGCATTCCCGGGTGCTGCCGTCCCACACGCCTGCCACTCTGTCCACAATCACCTCACGAGCCGCTTGAGCACCGGCTCGAATCGGAGCAGGCGCCCCTCCACCCAGGCGGCGACGATGAACTGCAATCGGTTCATAACACCGCCACCTCCCCGAACGCCCGGTGCGCATCGAACGCCCGCTCCCACCGGCCGATGTAAGGCGACACACGTGCCTGCATCCCTTCAGCCGCAGCCGCACCGTGCCAGCGCATCGAGTGATCCGCGTACCCCAGGTGACCCACCAAGTCGGTACAGTGAGCGACGGTCCCAAATACCTCCTTTCCCCACGGAGAAGACAAATGACACCGCATCCCTGGTCGTGCCCGCTTCCTTGTCCGGCAACTAACGTCCGCGTCATCGAAGTGAAGCGGCTGCAATGAGCAGCGGCTTCAACCTCGACCCCGACGAAGTCGACAAGGTCGCGACCAACATCTTCGCCCTGTCCGAGGATCTTTACGGATCCATGAAGAAAGTCGTCGACAGCGCCGACGGCTTGAGCGGCGCGGTCGATACCGCCGCGTTTATCGGTGTGTCCGAGGTGATTGAGGCCGTGAGCAAGTGGAATGACGAGCTGGTCCCGAAGCACCGCTTCGAGATCGAGGAGTTCGCCGGCTATCTGGTCGTCGCTGTGCGAGACACGGTGGAACTGGACGGCTACGTGTCCTCCGCCTTCGACGCCTATGCGGCAGAGTTCCCCCGCACCGAGGGCGTCCCGGCCCCTGAGCTTCCCGCTCGCGATCCGGCCGACGCGGTGCCTTCAGCGCACGGCCCCGACATCGCGGTGTGATGCCGATGCCGATTTCATATCAAGCCCTCATCGAAGCCGACATCGATGCGCTGCAAGCGGTTGGCGAAGCCTGGCTCCAGGTCTCGAAGGACTTGGAAGAGCACCTGGCGACGCTCGACGACTACCGCACCGGCGACCTTAAAGCAGACAACTGGGACGGCGACTCAGCTGAAGCGGGCCGCACCCGAATCAAGGAGTTCGCCGCCGACCTCGACGAACGAGCCGCCCAAGCCCGCCGCGTGGCAGCCGCCGTCGAAGACGCCTGTTCCGGATTCCGCACCAGCCAGAACGGTATGACCATGCTGGCAGGGATGATCGACAAGGAGCAAGCAAGTCTCAGTGCTGACGGCACGGTCGTGCCCAACACGGCGAAGGGCACAGCCGCAGTCGATTACGCCTCTGGTATGCAGTCACAGGTCAATGCGCACCTTGAGGATGCGACTGCAGCGGACGAGGCGTTGAAGGCTGCCGTCGCACTGTATGCGGAGACGCTAAGCACCGCCGAGGAAGCCGTGCTTGACCAGCTCGCAGCCGAAGAGGTCGGGGCGCTGCAGGACCTTATCGACGACGGCGCCTCCCCCGAAGAAGTCAACGAGTGGTGGAACTCGTTGAGCGGCGAAGAGCAGATCGCAATGCTCGAAAACCACCCCGAACTGTTGGGCGGCCTCGACGGTGTCCCCACCGACACCCGTGACTACGCGAACAGGGAACTGCTCGAAGCCGAGCTTGACCGCTTCAGCCCAACGCTCGACGCGGATATCGTCGCGCTGCAGGCTGAGATCGATCAGTTCAACGACGGAGCGAAATTCCTCAACAGCTCGTACGACGCAATGACCGATGAGCTCGAACGGCTCGAAGCCGAACGCGACCGCCGCGACGGACTGAACAGCCTTCAGGACGCGATCAGAGAGCAGGCCGCTACCGGGCAGGACTTCTATCTGCTGGGCTATGACTCCGCTGGCGACGGCAAAGCGATCGTCTCCGTCGGCAACCCCGACACTGCAGACAACACCGCCGTCTACGTTCCCGGAACAGGAGCCGATTTGAGCGGTGCGAGCGGCGGTCTGCTGGACCGCGCCGAGACCATGGCCCTGGACGCCGGCGATATTCCTGGGAGCGGAGAGACGGCCGTCGTGATGTGGCTGGGCTACGACGCACCCGACAACCCCGCCCTGGACTCCCCTCGCATGTCCTACGCCGAGGATGCCTCGGCACCGCTGTCTTCGTTCATGAGCGGCCTGGAATCCACCAACGCCGATCCCGATGGCACGAATACGACGGTGGTGGGACATTCGTATGGGACGACGGTTATCGGCCAATCAGCCAGTGAACACGGCCTCGCAACCGACAACATCGTCGCCGTGGCCAGCCCCGGTATGGTCGTGGAGAATGCCAGTGAACTCGGCATCGACCCGGACAATTTCTACGCGACCGTCGCACCGGGCGACATGATCAACCCCGTTGCCGAGACCGGCGCGCTGGGGCCTGACCCGACTGATGGCGGCGTCAACTTCGACATCGGAGCGGGAACTTTCGTGGATTGGCATGGTTTTGGAGGGAACACCTTCACCAGCGACAACATGGAGGGCAATGCCAAAGAAATCCACAGCAACTACTGGGACGAAGGCAATCCTGCCAGAGAAAACTTGGCGCTCATCTTCACCGGGAACGGGGACCAGGCCTCATGAAAATTCGAAATCCTTGGCACAAAATCGTCGTCGCAGGTGTCGCCGCCTTGACTGCACTCACTATCGGAGGATGCTCGTCTATGTCGTCAGACCTTCCCGAACTTGAGTTCAATCTCGATGAGGCTTTCCTTCGGATGGACGAAGCCATCGGCGAGACCATCGCGAGGTTGCCGGATTTCCCTGGCTTCTATGAACGCCGCACCCTGCAGCTCAAGTGTGCGGAGGAAGGACGCGAGTCCTACGAGATCAGTTACACGCTCCCTGAAGCGACGATCGGCTCTGAACTGGTGACCATGGACTATTTCGAGGTCCTCAAGGAGCACTGGCCAGCGATTGGCTACGAAATCCATGCAGAAAGGAAGTACCCCGACGGAAATCCGAAGGCTCTGGAAGCCACTCGGTCTGACGGTGTCAACGTCTGGTACTCCAACATGCTCGGTCAGATCGTGATTCACGCCCAGGTTGCATGCGTCCGAGCTGAAGGCAGCCCTGTGTGCGGGCCGCCGCTCGGAGGAGTCCTGCCGGAGAACGACAACCACAAGCACTGCCAGCTGGTCACTCCAGAGGAGACGGAAAGCGCTGACGCGATCGCGCCGTTCAAGGACGGCCAGGCAATGCTGCGCCCCTTCGAGCAGCCGGGACGCGAGCCCGAGGGTTTTGATGGCCAGCTTTGAGCGGTCGATGTACGACCACATTCTCCACATCTTCACCGACGACAACCGCTCGGTCTTCCTCATGGACATCGTCCACCCCGATGACCCCGCTCTGCGAACCGAGATTGACGCCGCCACCGCGAGCGTGACCCTGCTATGAAGGCATTGCTCCGATGCATTGCGTTGGTGCCCTTGGCGTTCGTGTCCGGCGTTGCCTGCGCAACAGAGCCGGAGCTCGACGACGACTACGCGACCTACGAAGTGTCGTCGGACCCCATCCCCCTGACCCCGATTCCGGGGGCCGACATCACCGCATGGACCGAGGCGATCGAGGGGCTCGGCATCGGGGAATGGTCGAGTTCGGGAGACCTCATCATGGACGCCTATGAGCCGGCTCGGGCTGAACCGGCCGAAGATCCCCGCGTCGATGAAGACCGGTTCTCATGGACACTGCAAGGAACGGCCTCCTCCGAAACCGCAGACCTCATCTTTACGGCCAAGGCGGTCACCGATCCCGACGGCGGCGTGTTGAGCATGTACTGCGAGGTCGCTTCCGATGTCTACGCGGCGGACGCGCCTGGAGGACCGGTCTTGTTCCCGTTCAACGAGATCCGAGACCTGCTGCAGGGTTGCATGTCCGGGTCGGGAGGCAGCTCGATCGGTTCAGGTGCACTGTCGACTTGGATAGATGAGCAGATGAACGCCGCCGAAGCCGCGTACGTCACCGCTGAGGGCGGCCGCTTCCAATCCTCGAACATGGTCGACGCCGCGAACTCCCTGGTGTGGTTCGACAGCACCGACCGTCAAACGTCCGTGTCGATCTTCGTCGATCCGCGCGCCGACGCAGGGGATTCATGACCGATCAGGATGCGCCGCTCGCCCAGAGGCCGGCTCGTTGGCCCGTCTACGTGGTCGTGAGCGTATTGGTATTGGTGAGCGGATGCTGCGGCGCGTACCGCTGGTTCATCTACGACATCGAAGAACGACCGCCCATGCTCACCGCCGAATATGAATCGGACAAAGCGCTCCTCGTCGCCGAGGATCTGGCAGGCCGACTCATTTCCGATCTTCCAGTGGACGACAACGGCTTTTCGGCGTTCGACAGCCGGTCATGGGCCACCGAAACCTGCACTTCGGGTTGGGACGGGCACCTTGTCTGGAACGGCTTCGTGTCGGTTTCGGTCAGCTACGACCACGACATCAACGATGACGACCTGGCCCGGCGGGTCGAAGACGCCCAGATCATCGCGGACGAGCTTGAGAGCCTGGGCTTGGAACCGACCCAGGAGCAGCACGGGCAAGGGGTCGTCTCGGTCCGCGCTGACCGCGACGACGGCCTTTCGATCCTGTACACCTCGGACGGTGGCCTGCGCATCGCCACAGACTGCGTCGTCCAGGGCAGCGAAGCCGTCTACACGCCGCCGCACGTGAGGATCTCGCCGGCGGACGACCACCAGGACCTCGAATGGCCCCGGTCCGAGTGAGTGCCGCTGCGGTGCTTGGGGCCCAGTCCCGCGGAGGGCTAGGAGAGACTCGCTTCGCAAAGGATCACATAGTGGTCGGGATCGATGTCGCCTGAAGCCAGCAGGTTGGCGGCGAGCTGGCGGCATTGCGCCCGGAACCGGGCGTCGGGATGAGCGGCGGCGCGTTCGGCGGCAAGCCGACAGGTCAATGAGGCATCGACGACCGCGATCGGCCAGCCGTGCGTGCGCACCTGGTCGGCGAACCAGACGTTGAACTTCCTGACCGTCTCCCTGGCTTGGAGGAGGTGCCCGCAGGCACCGGTTTGGACAGGTTGGGCACAACACGGGCGACCGCTCACGGCAGCGGCGGTCAGACCGCTCAGGGCGCGGGCGACCGACCCGTACCGGGCAGGGTCGGTCTCACCTGGAAGTTGGAACGGACGCTCTTGGAACAAGATCGCGAGCTCGAGCGCGTAGGCCACCGGCCGGGCGTCCGCGCGTCGTGACCCGCGACCGCTTCTGCGGATACGAGCGGCTGAGACTGAACGGTGGGTCTCGGTGCGCAGCGTTTCCCAAGAGCCGATGAGCTCCCAGCCCCAGTCGCTCACCGGCTCGCCCATGCGGACGACGGTGCCTAGCCGAGGCGCGTCAACGGGCTCGTGGAGGAATTCACCGTCGAGCGGATCGGGGACCGCAGCGATCCCGATGGTGAAACTGGCGTCGAGGTCGGCCGGGCTGCGGTCGAAACGGTGGTCCAGTACCGCCCACGCCCAGTCGGGGATCTCCGCGCTCTGCATCGTGCGTGCCCTTCTCGCGGCGAGAACACGGCCCGGCGGTGCAACGCCCGGGCCGATTCATGTTGTGCTGCTATTGGTTGCGGCGGTGGACCTGTTGGGCTCCGGTTTGGTCGCGGGGCATGATCGTGATCTGGTCGACGTTGACGTGGGCGGGGCGGGTGGCGACCCAGGTGATGGTTTCGGCGATGTCGTCGGCGGTGAGGGGGGTCATGCCGGCGTAGACGGCGTCGGCGCGTTCCTTGTCGCCTTCGAAGCGCACCAGGCTGAACTCGGTCTCGACCATGCCCGGGTCGATCTCGCAGACGCGGACCGGTTGGCCGAGGAGCTCGAGGCGGAGGACGCGGGTGACGGCCGCTTCGGCGTGCTTGGCCGCGTTGTAGCCACCTCCGCCCGGGTACGGCTGGTGGGCGGCGATCGAGCCGATCACGACGACTTGGCCGTTGCCGGAATCGATCAGCTTCGGCAGAAGCGCCTTGGTGATCCGGATGGTGCCGAGGACGTTCACGTCGTACATCCGCTGCCACAGTTCGAGGTCTGCCGTGGCGATCGATTCGAGGCCGAGGGCCCCGCCTGCGTTGTTCACCAGCAGGTCGCAGCGTTCGACCTGCTCGGCGAAGGACGAGACCGAGGCTTCGTCAGTGACGTCGAGCACGATCGCCCGGCCCCCGCACTCCGCTGCGACCTCGGCGAGCCGGTCGGCCCGTCGGGCGCCCAGGACGACGTCGAACCCGGCCTTGGCGAGGGCTTTCGCGGCGGCGGCCCCGATGCCGCTGCTGGCTCCCGTGACTACTGCTACAGGTCTGGTGCTCATGGGGCCCGAGCCTACCCATTCGGGGCAGGAACCGCGCCACGCTCGTCCCACAGTGCGGCCTCGTTCGGAGCACAAGTCGGTGCGCGGCCGTACCATCGGTTCCGACGCTGGTTCCGGAGCGGTGCACACCGCCCCGGCTAAGAGGGAATCTGGTGCGAATCCAGGGCTGCCCCGCAGCGGTGAGAGGGAACGAAACCCGCCATGAGCACTGGGCCCCATCAGGTCTGGGAAGCGGCGGGGACTAGGAGTACAAGCGCCCTCGAGTCCGAATACCTGCCCGCGTACCGCGCGCGACCGCGCGCGGTCCCGTTGTCGCAAGTTCGAGGGAACTGACACATGAACACAACTGCCAGCGTGCCCGCGAAACCGCAGGCCACCGCACTCGGCTACCCGCGCATCGGACCGAAGCGCGAGCTCAAGCGCGCGCTCGAGGCCTACTGGTCCGGGCGGCTCGACGCCGCCGGGCTCGAGGCCGCCGCCGCCTCCGTCCGCTCCGGGATGCTCGACGACCTCGCCGTGCTCGACACGGTCCCCACCGGGACGTTCTCGCTCTACGACCACGTGCTCGACGCGATCGTGGCGGTGGACGCGCTCGCGCCGCGCCACCGTCGTGAGGGCGAGCTCGCCTCGTACTTCGCGGCCGCGCGGGGTGATGCCGCGGCCGTGCCGCTCGAGATGACCAAATGGTTCGACACGAACTACCACTACCTGGTGCCGGAGATCGGGCCCCAGACCGCGTTCACGGCCAAGCCCGAGAAGGCAGTGGCCGAATTCCTTGAAGCAAAGGGGCGCGGCCTGGACGCCCGCCCGGTGCTGCTCGGCCCGGTCTCGTTCCTGCTGCTCGCCAAGCCGAGCGAGGACGCGCCCGCCGGTTTCGCGGCGTTCGACCGGCTCGACGACCTCGTCGAGGTGTACGTCGAACTCCTTGCGGCCCTGCGCGACGCGGGGGCCGAGGTCGTCCAGCTCGATGAGCCGGCGCTCTGCGCCGACCGGTCCGAGAGCGAACTCGCGGCCGTCAGCGCCACGTACCAGCGGCTCACCTCCGACACAGCGATCGTCGTCGCGGGAGGCTACGGGCCGTTCGGGGAGGCGCTGCCGGTGCTGCTGGACGCGGGCACGGCAGGTGTCGCGCTGGACCTCGTGTGTGGCCGCAGTGACCTGGAAACTCTTGAGGCACTGGATGTTTCACGTGAAACATATTTGCTCGCGGGAGTCGTCGACGGCCGCAACATCTGGCGCACCGACCTCGCCCAGGCCGGTGCCGACATTGCACGGCTGCAACGCATCAGCGACCGCGTCGGGGTCTCCTCCTCGTCGTCGCTGCTGCACGTCCCGGTCGACCTGGACGCCGAGACCGACCTTCCGGAGGCGCTGACCGAACGTCTCGCGTTCGCACGTCAGAAGCTCCGCGAGATCACCACGCTTGCGGATCCGGCGGGTTCGCGTGCGGCGCGGCCCCAGGCTCCGAATGCCTGGCGCGATGACTCGGTGCGCGCGCGGCTCGCCGCGCTCGAACCCGATGCCGACCGGCGCGTTCCCTACAGCGAACGCCAAGCGGCCCAAGCTGAACGCCTGCCGCTCCCGCTGCTGCCGACCACGACCATAGGCTCGTTCCCGCAGACCGCCGAGCTGCGCAACGCCCGCGCCGCGCACCGCCGCGGCCTGATGATCGACGCCGATTACAAGGCCCGCATGAAGGCCGAGGTCGCCGCCGTCATCGCCGAGCAGGAGAAGCTCGGACTGGACGTGCTCGTCCACGGCGAGCCGGAACGCAACGACATGGTGCAGTACTTCGCGGAGCAGCTCACAGGCTTCGCGACCACCGCCGCGGGCTGGGTCCAGTCCTACGGTTCGCGCTGCGTCCGACCGCCGGTGCTCTACGGGGACGTCACGCGGACGGCCCCGATGACCGTCGAGTGGACCTCGTACGCCCAATCGCTCACCGAGAAGCCCGTCAAGGGCATGCTCACCGGGCCCGTGACCATCCTGGCCTGGTCGTTCGTGCGCGACGACCAGCCGTTGTCCGAGACGGCCGATCAGGTCGCGCTCGCGCTGCGCGACGAGGTGGCCGACCTCGAAGCGGCCGGGACGATGATCATTCAGGTCGACGAGCCCGCGCTGCGCGAGCTCCTGCCCGTGCGCGCGGCTTCCCGTGCGGCGTACCGGGACTGGGCGACGCGCTCGTTCCGGCTCGCCACTGCGGGCGTGCGTCCGGAGACCGCGATCCACACGCATCTCTGCTACTCGGAGTTCGGCGAGGTCATCGACGCGATCGCCGCGCTGGACGCCGATGTGACCTCGATCGAGGCGTCGCGGTCGAAGATGGAGGTCCTCGCCGACCTCGACCGCGCGAACTACCGCAGCGCGGTCGGGCCGGGCGTGTGGGACATCCACTCGCCGCGCGTGCCGGCCGCCGACGACATGGCCGAAGCGCTGCGCCTCGCGGTCGCGGCGCTCGGCCCGGAGCGGGTGTGGGCGAACCCGGACTGCGGCTTGAAGACCCGCCGCTACGAGGAGGTCCGGCCGTCGCTGGAAGGCCTCGTCGCCGCGGCCCGGACGGTGCGCGAGCAGCTCGCGTAAGGCCCTGCCTCGCCCCGGATCCTATAGGATATATCCTGCAGGATTCGGGGCGAGGCGTAGATCCTATAGGATATATAGTGCACGATTCGGGGCAGAGCGCTGCTGTCCGGGACCCCGGCGGCGGGCACGTACCCTTGCATATGTGGCGATCGACAACTTCCGCGTCCTGACCGAGCCCGAGTTCGGCACCATGTCCGGCCTCGCGAAAGCGAGTGCCGACTGGCGGCGCCTGGCGCACAACGTCGAGGCGCTGGCGGCCGTGGCCGGGGTGCCGATGATGGCGATGGTGAAGGCCGACGGGTATGGGCACGGCATGGTCCCCACCGGGCGGATCGCGATCGAAGCCGGGGCGGCGGCGCTCGGCGTCGTGACCCTCAGGGAGGCATGGCAGCTCAAGCGCCTGCCGGACCTCGCGGACACGACCGTGATGGCGTTCTTCTTCGCCCCCGATCAACCCGGCCTGGCCGAAGTGGTCGGTGCCGGGATCGAGCTCGGGGTGTCCTCGCTGGCGCAGCTCGACGCGGTCGCCGCGGCGGCCGACCGGGCCGGGGTTCCGGCGCGCGTCCACCTCAAGGGCGACACCGGGATGTCCCGCGGCGGCGTGGCCGAGCACGAGTGGGCGTTCGTCGCCGAGGCCGCGGCGAAGCACCAGGCGGCGGGTTCGCTGGTCGTCGTGGGCGCATGGAGCCATATGGCCTGCGCCGACGAGATCGGGCACCCGGCGAACGCCGAGCAGAAGGCGGCGTTCGAGCGGTTCCTCGAAACGGTGGCCGCGTCGGGCCTGGAACCCGAGGTGCGGCACCTCGCGAACTCGGCGGCGCTCATCGCCGACCCTGAGACGCGGTATGACATGGTGCGCCCCGGTATCGCCCTGTACGGCTACAACCCGGTGCCGCAGTTCGCGGTCGACCTGCGGCCGGTGATCGAGGTCCGCTCCGTCGTGATGTCGGTCAAGCGGGTCCCGGCCGGTTCGGGGATCTCCTACGGGCACACGGTGCACCTGGAGCGGGACACGAACGTGGCGCTCGTGCCGCTCGGGTACGCCGACGGCGTCCCGCGGGCCGCTTCCGGCAAGGCCGAGGTGTACCTGGCGGGCAAGCGCCGCCGGGTGCTGGGCCGGATCTGCATGGACCAGTTCATGGTCGACTGCGGCGACGACCCGGTGAAGCCCGGCGAACCGGTGGTGCTCATCGGCGCGGGCGCGCAGCATCCCGACGCGGACGACTGGTCGGCGTGGGCGGGGACGATCCCCAATGACGTGCTGACGGGAATCGGGTCGCGGGTGCCTCGGTTGTGGAACCGGGGCATTGCGCCCCGCGACGGCACCTGAGCACGGAACGCCGTGTCTGCTGCAGTGCGGCGGTGCGACCGGCGACGTGACTCGGTGTTCGGAGGGCTGATGTTCGGAGGGCTTGGTGTTCGAGGGCATTGCGAGGCCGCATGAGTGAGAAGCAGTCCCGTCGGAGGCGCGGCCTGGCGGTCGCCGGCGGCGTGACCGGCGGCGTCGCGTTCGGCGCCGCCCTGGCGTGGGGCATCCCCCGGTACTTGGCACGGCGCACGCGGGCGTCGTCGGTGGACCCGTACGCGCACGAGCCGTTTGAGCTCCCGACGCAGCGCTCGGTGTTCACCGTGGAGTCGCGCGGCGGCGTCCCGATCCACGTGGAGACGGCCGGCCCCGAGAACGCCGACCTGACGGTGGTGTTCGTGCACGGCTACATGCAGGACATGGGGACGTTCTACTTCCAGCGCAAGGCCGTCGCAGAGGCCAACCGGGGCGGCGTGTCGCTGCGGGCGGTCCTGTACGACCAGCCGGGGCACGGCCGGTCCGGCCCGCTGCCCCGTACGGAGTACAGCATCGAGGACCTGGCGGAGGTGCTGCAGGACGTGCTCGCCGCGGTGGCCCCGCGCGGGCCCCTCGTGCTGGTCGGGCATTCCATGGGCGGCATGACGATCCAGGTGTACGCGCGCCTTTATGAGGCCGACTTCCGCGAGCGCGTGAAGGGCGTGGCGTTCTTCTCCAGCAGCGCCGCGGGACTCGACACCGTGGAGACGAAGCCGATGCGCGCGCTGCGGCGGCTGCGGCGCACGGTGCTGCCGATGCTGCAGCAGGTCGCGGGCTGGACGCCGGACCTGATCGACCGGTCGCGGCTGCTCGCCGGCGACCTGGGGTGGCTGCTCACCCGCAAGGCCGCGTTCGGGCACATCGACCCGCCCGCGTCCCTGGTCACCCTGGTCGAGCGGATGAACCGGCGGACCTCGATGCAGAGCATCGTCGGTTACGCGCGCGCTATTCTCGATCACGACGAGACGGCGACGCTGCCGCTGTTCGCGGGGCTTCCGGCGCTGGTCGTGGTCGGTGACGAGGACCTGCTGACGCCGCCGGAGCATTCGCGGCGGCTGGCGGCGGCGCTCGGGGGGTCGCGATTCGCGCTCATAGCCGAGGCGGCTCATTCACCGCAGCTGGAGTACCCTGGTGAGATCTCACAACTCTTGTTGGAGATGATCGACAAAGTCGTGGCTGAGATCGGCCGGGGTTCCGCAGTGTCAGCCGCACCGGAGACGACGCCGCTCGAGCGCGATCCGGGGCGGCACCGCAGGTGGTCGCCGTTCTCCCGCCACCACGGGCCCCGTCTCGAACCGTGACGCGGCCCGAGCAGTAAGACCCGGCGCCGCGCCGACACGACGCGGCCCCACCGACACGCACTTGGAGGAGTGAAACGTGAGGCTCCAGCTCCAGACGGCCGACGACACCCACGAGTTCGGGCTGCGCTTGGCCGCGGTCCTTCGCGCGGGCGACCTCGTGATCCTCACCGGCCCCCTGGGGGCCGGCAAGACCGCCCTCACGCAGGGCGTCGGCGCCGGTCTCGGCGTTGAAGGGCGGGTCACCAGCCCCACCTTCGTGATCGCCCGCTCGCACCGCGCGGGCACTGCGGGCGTCCCGCTGGTGCACGTCGACGCGTACCGCCTGGAGACCCTCGACGAGCTCGACGACCTCGACCTCGACACTGATGTGGACGCGGCGGTCACCGTCGTCGAATGGGGCGCCGGCCTGGCCGAGCGCCTCGCCGAGTCGCACCTGGAGATCGCGATCGAACGGCGGGCCGACGAGGTCCGCGAGGTCGTGCTGCACGGCCGCGGCGGCGACTGGGCCGAGCGCCTGGCTTCGCTGGAGTCCCCCGTGGGCGCGGCCGCATGAGGGTCCTCGCACTCGACACGTCCACTGCCGCAGTGCAGGCCGCGCTCGTCGACCTCGACGACGACGAGCTGTTCCTGACCGCGTTCCGCCGCGAGGTGGACGCACGCGGGCATGTGGAGAAGCTCGCCCCGTTCATCGAAGGCTGCCTGGCCGACGCCGGGCGCACCGTCAAGGACGTCGACGCGGTCGTCTCCGGAGTCGGCCCCGGGCCGTTCACCGGCCTGCGCGTCGGCATGGTCACCGCCGCCGCGTTCGCCGACGGCGCGGGCATCCCCGTCTACGGCGTCTGCTCGCTCGACGGCATCGGCGCCAACACGAGGGGCCGCGCGCTCGCGGCCACGGACGCGCGCCGCAAGGAGATCTACTGGGCCGTCTACGAGGACGGCGTGCGCGAGGGCGAACCGCAGGTGTGCAAACCGAGCGAGCTGCCCGACACCCGCGCCGACTACGCGATCGGCGAGGGCGCGAGCAAGTACGCCGACGAGCTCCCGATGGACGCCGAGGCCACCGCGATCTACCCTGACCTGGTGAAACTCGTCGAACTCGCCGCCCCGCGCCTGCTCGCGGGCGCGCCGAGCGAGCAGCTCACCCCGCTGTACCTGCGCCGCCCGGACGCGCAGCCCGCGAGGCCCGCGCCGTCGGCCTGACCGCGCCGCGTGGTACAGCTTGATGCGATGAACGACTTGCGGATCGACCGGCTGCGCTGGTGGCACCTGCCCGCCGTCGCCGAGATGGAGACGGTGATCTTCGAGGCCGAGGCCTGGAGCGAGGGCCTGCTGTGGACCGAGCTCTCGGCCGGGAACGACTACCGCGCGGTCTTCGACGGCGAGCGGATCCTCGGCTACGCGGGCACCGCGCTCAACGGCGATGAGCTGTGGCTCAACAACATCGCCGTCGCCGCCGAGGCCCGCCGCCGGGGTGTGGCGCGGATGCTCATGGACGATCTCATCGCCAGGGGCCGGGCGCACGGGGTGAAGGCGGTGTACCTGGAGGTCGCCGTCGACAACGTCCCGGCCCAGCGCCTGTACGACGGGTACGGTTTCGTCGGGCTCGGCGTGCGCAAGAACTACTACCAGCACACCGGCACGGATGCCGCGGTGATGAGGATGGACCTGTCAAATTCTCGGCCTTGACATATCGAGCTCGTCGCCCGATCTGCTGAGGCGTTGATTGCAAGTGGAGCACGACTGGCTGTCGTGTTGATCCCCTGCGTCCGGTACGGCGTTAGACCGTACTGGGGCGTTTGACCGCGCCCCGCTGCCACGCGGCTTCGCCTCGGTGGGCGATGTTGCGGGAGCCGTTGAGGTCCGCATGGAGCACGATCCCGCAGGACCGGCACGCGAACCTTGCTTGATCCACCCTGTTCGAGCGGTGGGTGTGCCAGCACTCCGAGCACTGGCGCGAGGTGTTGCGCGGGTCGACGTAGACCAGCGGGACACCTGCCCGTCGTGCCTTGTACTCGACGAAGGCGCCGAGTTGGGCGAAGGCCCAGGAGGAGAGTCGCGCCCGCTGGTCTTTCTTGGCCGTAACCCTCTGCCGGATGCCCTTGAGGTCTTCCAGGGCGATCCCGCGCGAGGTGCGTTCAGCGGTCGCGACGATCTGCTTGGCGATGATGTGGTTGGTGTCGGCCGCGTGCCGGGATTCACGGCGGCGGATCGCCTTCAAGCGGCGCTTGGCGGCCTTCGTCTGCTTCTGCTGCAGCTTGGCCCGCAGGTCGCGCTGCCGTTTGCGGTACCGGTTCAGGCGGCGTCCGGCGAGGATCCGGCCGTCGCTGGTGGTGGCGATGTTGACGATTCCCAGGTCTACGCCGAGGAACTCTTCCGGCTCGAACGTCTCGGGCTCGTCCACCTCAACGGTGGCGATCAGGAAGAACATGCCGTCGCGCATCACCAGGTCGGATTCGCCTTTGCGGGACGCCAACAGTTGCAGCGCTTCGGGCGAGCACACGAAGGGGATGCCCTTCAGCCTGCCCGCCACGGTCCAGATGCTGATGGTTTGTGCGTCGAGGTTCCAGGTCAGGATGCGGTCATCGAAGGGCTGAGCCGCGTTCTCGCGGAAGAGGATCGGCTTGGACTCGGCTCTCGTCCGGCGCTTGGACCCTTCGGGGCCGAGGTTCCCGGCCTTGAGGTTGCCCCTGAGCGTGGCGTAGGCATCGCAGACTTTCTTGACCGTGCGCACCGCCGCCTGCGCTCCGAGATCGAAGTCGGCCTTGACCCGGTGGTAGACCGCATCCTGCAACACGTTGCGCCGCTTCAAACCCTTGGTGAAAGCCACCGCCGAAGCGGCGTTCGCGGCCCGATTGCAGGCACGCAGGGTCGCCGCCAAAGCGTCCGCGTCGTACGCGGAGCTCGGACACAACTTCACCTGCGTTACGATCTTCACGCAAACGAGCCTAGTAGGCTCGAGTGGGACAGGTCGACTCGGGGCGACCGCGGGGGATTCAGGCGAACTACCATCCGTCTGATGGCGAAGCAACGCATCCTGCCTGCTCCCCAGTTGTCCAATTTCCCCCGTCCCATGGGGCGGGGCTCCCTTGGAGAAGATCAGTTGAAGAACGAACCCGTGGTGATGGGCATCGAGACCTCGTGCGACGAGACCGGTGTCGGGATCGTGCGCGGCCACGAGCTGCTGGCGGACGCCGTGGCCTCGTCGGTCGACGAGCACGCCCGCTTCGGCGGGGTCGTGCCCGAGGTCGCCAGCCGGGCGCACCTGGAGGCGATGGTCCCCACCGTGCAGCGGGCCCTGGACGACGCCGGGCTCACCCTGAGCGACCTCGACGGCATCGCCGTCACCGCCGGTCCGGGCCTCGCCGGGGCGCTCATGGTCGGTGTGGGCGCGGCGAAGGCCTACTCGCTCGCCACGGGCGTCCCCCTCTACGGCGTCAACCACTTGAGCGCGCACATCGCGGTCGACACCCTGGAGAACGGCCCGATCCCGGAGCCGGCGATCGGCCTGCTCGTCTCGGGCGGCCACTCCTCGATCATGATGGTCGAGGACCTCGCCGGGAAGGTCACCCAGCTGGGCGCGAGCATCGACGACGCCGCCGGTGAAGCGTTCGACAAGGTCGCGCGCCTGCTCGGCCTGCCCTTCCCCGGCGGGCCCTACATCGACAAGGCCGCCAAGGAGGGCGACCGGGCGTTCGTGCGCTTCCCGCGCGGCCTCACCGCCGCGAAGGACATGGAGCGCCACCGCTACGACTTCTCCTTCTCCGGCTTGAAGACCGCCGTGGCGCGCTGGATCGAGGCCCAGCGGGCGGAGGGCAACAACGTGCCGGTGAACGATGTGGCCGCCGCGTTCCAGGAGGCGGTCTGCGACGTGCTCACCCAGAAGGCGATCCTCGCGGCGAAGGAGCACGGCGTCGACACGATCCTCCTCGGCGGCGGCGTCGCCGCGAACTCGCGCCTGCGCACCCTCGCGGTCGAACGCGCCGAAGACGCCGGCATCACGCTGCGCTACCCGCGCCCGAAGCTGTGCACCGACAACGGCGCGATGGTCGCCGCCCTCGGCTCGCACCTCGTGTCGGCCGGTGTCGCGCCGTCCGTGATCGACTTCCCCGCGAACTCCTCGATGGACGTCGAGGTCGTCAGCCTCGCCAACCGGCTCTAGCGGCCGGGCCGCAGCGGCCCGCCCCCGCACCTTCGCAGGCTCAGAGCGAGGTGATGCGGAGGATCGCGGTTCCCGCCGTGAAGTCGAGCAGCTCCACGATGAGCACGCCCGGCTCGGCCTCGGGGACCGGCGGGCGCTCGTCGCCGACGAACCCGCCGTAGCAGCCGGTCTGGACGCCGTTCTCGGTCAGGAACGCCACGCAGTAGCCGCCGGAGATCCCCGCGGAGGTGGAGCCGCCGCCGCGTTCGGTGGAGATGTCGACGCCATCCTCGATGACGGCCGTGACCTGCAACGTGAAGCCGTCGAGCTCGAGGTCGACCGGTTCGCTCACGGCCACTTCGCAACTGCCGTCGCCGCAGGCGGCGTAATCGGTGCCGTCCGCGGCGGTCGGCTGCTCGGGGGTCGGACTCGGCTCGGGCTCGGTCGCCTCGGCGGTGGTCACTGCGCCGGAGGACTCCGGAGGGGCTCGAGGGTCCCGGTCTCGCCGGCGCAGCCGGCCGCGAGCAGGAGGAGCACAGCGGGGGCGAGGAGCCGCGAGGCGGTTGAGGCGTCCATGGACCCATGCTAAGCGCGGCGGCGCGGGACCGGTCCCTTCGATCGGTCCCCATCATGCGCAAGGAGGTTCGCCGGCTCCGATCGGCGAGAAGGGGGCCGGGCTCACCGGCTCGCCTCGAGCGGGACGGCCGGGCGCTGCTCGCGGTTCGCGCGGCGGACGCCGACGAGGTAGAGAACCGACCCGGCCACGCCCAGCACCCACGGCGAGAGCAGCAGGACCGCCATGTTGACCACGGTCCAGACGAGCAGGATCCAGCCGAGGAACGCGGGCGGGACGAGGCCGCGCCGGAGCGTCCACAGGACCGTGAGGCCGAGGACGAGCAGCGGGACGCCGAAGCTGGCGAGGCTGAACCAGTACGCGGCCATTGCGGCGGTCATGTCGGCGAACCCGCCTTCGGACCGCCACAGTCCGCCGCTGAACCACGAGGCGAAGTGCTTCGCGGCGAACAACCCGAGGCTGAGGGCGGTGTGCACGCCGCCGAGGACGACGAAGAACCATCCGGCCGTTTTGATCATGACGACTCCTAATTACGGAACTAGCAGTTTCAATACTCTTGGTTCCGTATCCTAGGTCCATGCCGGAAGCGAAGCAACCCGTGGGCCGCCCCCGCGACAGCCAGATAGATCACGCCATCGCCGCCGCGACCCGGGCCCTCCTGACCGAGCGCGGGTACGCGAAGCTCACGGTGGACGCCGTCGCGTCCCGGGCCGGGATCGGCAAGGCCGCGATCTACCGGCGGTTCGCGACCAAGCAGGAGATGATCTTCGCGGCCACCGTGCACGACATGGAGGAGCAGCCGCCGCCCGACTCGGGCTCCCTGCGCGGCGACCTGCAGGCCATCGGCGAGGTCATCGCCGGGCAGCTCTCGACCGCGCCTCCCGATGTGCTGCACGGACTCCTGGCCGACATCCACGGCGACACCGCGCTCGGGGCCCGCTTCGCCGGGACGTTCATCGAACGGGAGCGGTTCGTGATCGACACCGTCCTCGCGCGCGCCCTCGAACGCGGCGAACTGAAGGCGACGCCGGACGCCGCGATCGTCCACGCCCTGCTGCTCGGCCCGATCTTCTACTGGCTGCTCATCCTCATCGGCGACCGCGGCCAACTGCCCGACCTGGTGCGGACCGCGGTCGCCGCGGTCGCCGACACGCTGACCGCTACCTGAGCACCGTGAACACGCGCCGCCCCGGCACCGCGATCAACAGCGCGGCGGCGACGAGGACCGCGGCGGCCCACAGCGGGCCCGCCGGGCCGACGCCCAGCGCGAACGCGGCGAGGACGGGACCGGCCGCGGCGCCCACGTTGAGGGCGGCGGTGGCGTAGGAGCCGGCCATCGTCGGCGCGTCCGCCGCTTCGTGGAGGACGCGGGCGATGAGGGTGCTGCCGACCGCGAACGCCAACGCGCCCTGCGTGAATGCGAGTGCGAGCAGCGCCGCGGGGTGTGCGGCCAGGAGGCCGAGGGCGCACCAGCCGAGGAGCAGGAGCGGGCCTGCGACGGCGACGACCCGGCCGGGGCGGTGGTCCGAGAGGCGACCGGCGACGGTGACGCCGGTGAACGATCCGGCACCGAAGAGCACGAGCACCACGGGGACCCACAGTGCGCCGAGCCCGGCGGTCTCGGTGACCACGGGCGCGATGTAGGTGAACGCGCCGAACGTCGCGGCGTTCACGAGCGCGCCCAGGCCCATGACGAGCAGCAGGCGGGGCCGGCGCAGTGCGGCCAGCTCGGTGCGCAGGCCGTGGGTCTCGCGGGTGTCGGGAAGCCCGCGGAGGAGACCGAGCGCGGCGGGCACGCACAGGAGCGCCACGGCCCAGAAGGTCGCGCGCCAGTCGAGCAGCGCGCCGAGGAGTGCACCGCCGGGGACGCCCGCGATCGTGGCGATCGTGGTGCCGCCCAAGAGCACGGCGAGCGCGCGGCCTTTCCGGTCGGGCGCGACGAGCGCGGCGGCCGCCGTGAGGGCGACGGCCAGGAACCCGGCGTTGGCGAGCGCCGCGACGACGCGGGTGGCGAGGAGGACCGCGAAGTGATCGGTGACCGCGCCGATGACGTGCGCGGCCAGGAACAGGCCGAGGAACGCGAGAAGCGTCGCGCGCGGAGGCCGGCGGCGGGCGAGGGCGGCGGTGAGCGGCGCGCCGACGACCATGCCGGCGGCGAACGCGGTGGTGAGCAGGCCCGCGGTGGCGACGCTGACGCCGAGGTCGGCGGCGAGGTCCGGCAGGAGGCCGGCGAGCATGAATTCGGACGTGCCCATGGCGAAGACGGCCAGGGCGAGCAGATAGACGGGCAGTGGCATCGGATGGCTCCGTGGTGTCGAGCGTTCGGTGGGGACGTCTCGTCACCGTGGCCAGCGGCCCCGGGTCATGCGAATTTCAGGGGGCTGGCGGGTGACCGGCAGCCCCTGCCGTGTCCGATTCCGGATGCACCATGTGCGCGACCCTATGCGGGCGGGCGGGGCGGGCGCAACGCATTTGGCCCGGATGTCGGGGGGCCGGTCTACGGTGGCGGCATGAGCGAGCACGACTACTGGTGGGAGCCGCCGCTGGCGGGGACCGAGGAGGCGCACCTGGTCGGGGCGTTGGACCGGCTGCGGACGACGTTCCGCTGGAAGGCCGACGACCTGGACGCGGACGGGTTGAGCGCGCGGATCGGGGCGTCGGCGCTCACGCTGGGCGGGTTGCTGAAGCACCTTGCGCGCGTTGAGGATGTGACGTTCAACTGGAAGCTGCGGGGGCGGGCGCCGGGCCCGGACTGGGACGAGAGCCTGCTCGACGACACCGACCACTGGGAGTTCACGTCGGCGGCCGAGGACTCGCCGGAGTTCCTGTACGGGTTGTGGGACGGGGCGGTGGCGCGTTCGCGCGAGCGGCTCGCGTCGATCCTGGAGGAGGGCGGTCTCGATCAGCCCGCGCATCTCGAGTGGCCGGGGCGCGGCCATCTGAGCGTGCGCCGGGTCGTGTTCGACCTGGTGGAGGAGTACGGCCGCCACACCGGCCACGCCGATCTGCTGCGGGAGGCCGTCGACGGCCGGGTGGGCGAGGACCCGCCGTCGGGCTGGCGCCCGGTGAGCGGCGGCGGCTAGAGAGCAACGGGAGTTCGGCCGCTCCGGAGGGTTCGCCTCCGGAGCGGCCGTCCCTGCGGTCAGTTCGATTCGCAGAGTGCGTGTTCGAGGAGGTCGTTCGTGCGGAGGTTCTGGGCGACGCCGGACTCGAGGGAGTCGCGCAGCTGGGTCGAGCTGAAGACCGTCGCACTGTGCTCGCCGTCGGCGGTGGTCGCGGCGCGGGTCATGGCGCCGAGGACGTCGCCGCCGGCGAGCCACAGGCCCTCGCCGCAGTCGTCGAAGCCGAGCTGGAAGATCCCGAGGCCGTAGGCGGCGCCGCCGGGCGCGATCAGGTCGTAGCCTTCGCCGGTCACCGGCACCGTCCGCTGCATCTCGCGCAGTTGGGCGTCGCCGATGAGGTCGCCGCCGATGAGGGCGCGCATGAAGCGGTCGATGTCGGCGGTGGTGGAGATCAGCCCGCCCGAGGCGTCGTGGTCGATGTACTCGGTGACGTCCACGAGGTCGCCGCCGGGCTCGAAGCGCTGGTAGAGGTTGGCGCGGGGTTCGGCCGTCTTCGCGGTGAAGCCGGCCCAGAAGGTGTCGTGCAGGTCCAGGGGGAGGACGATCCGGTCGTGGACGGCCTTGGCCCAGTGGTGGCCGGTCGCCTCCTCGATGACCATGCCGAGCAGGATGTAGTTGGGGTTGGAGTAGTGCCACTGCTCTCCGGGCTCACCGACCGGCCCGGCCGCGAGTGCGGCCTGGACGGTCTCCACCGGGTCGGCGATGACGAAGCGGGTCCGCTGGAAGTGGGCCTCGGTACCCAAGTCGGGGGCGTCGGCGTAGTCGGGCAGGCCGCTGGTGTGCTGGAGCAGCTGGCGGATCGTGATCTCGCCGCCGTCGATGCCTTCGGCCTGGACGACGCCGGGCAGCCAGTCCTCGGCGGTGTCGTCGAGGGAGAGCACGCCCTCGCCCGCGAGTTGGAGGACGACGGTGGCGACGAACGTCTTGGTGACGCTGCCGATCCGCATCAGGCCCTCGTCGTCGACCGGCGCTGCCGTCTCGATGTCGGCGACGCCGCTGGTGACGGCGCGCGTGTCGCCGTCGTCGCCGGTGACGCGGGCTTGGACGCCGGTGACGCCGAGGGCGACGATGCGGTCGGCGTCGGCTTGGAGCCGGTCCCGGCCGGGGCGCTCCTCTGCCGAGGCGTGCCAGGCGTAGGCGAACGAGGCCGCCGCGACTGCCCCCGCCGTGACGGCGGCCAGTGCGATGCGTTTGCGGTGCATGGTGTTTCCATTCGAGGTGGTGTCCGTGGCGGCCTCCTCCGAGGCCGCCCTGTACCGCCATCGTCGCGGGCGCGGCACCGCCCGCGCCTCGGTCGCGAGGCGGGATTCCGCCGCCGCCGCTCGGCTGAACGACCGACCCCACGGCGATGGCGTCCGCGACCGTTCCGCGAGCAGCACTTAACGAGTTGATCGCGGGCCGCTCCTGCGGAAGGCTGGCGGCATGAGCGACAACCCGGCCTGGCCGAACGGCGAGCTCCGGCTCGACCTGCCCGTCTTCCTGGCCCGCTTCGGCCTCGAAGCCCGCGGTGCAGCCCAGCCGTTGCCGGGCGGTGAGGACAACATCAACGCGCGGGTCGCCACGGACCGCGGCGACGTGGTCGTGCGCGAGTACGTGCGCTCCGATCCGGCGAAGGCCGGGGCCGAGCTCGCGCTCGTCGCGCACCTCGCGGGCGGCGGCTTCCCGACGCCCGCGCCGTTCACCGCCGACAACGGGGAGCCGTTCGCGCTGGTCGCGGGGAAGCCGATCGCGGTGTTCCCCTTCGCCTCCGGTGAGGTGCCACCCGCGATGACGCCCGACCTCGCCGAGCAGTCCGGGGCCCTGCTGGCCCGGATGCACACGGCCACGGCAGGTTGGGCCGATGCGCGCATCCTGGTCACCGACCGCATCGGCGTCCTCGAGACCGCGGCCTCCAGCGATGTCGCGCTCCACGGCGCCGACAAGTGGCGCAAGGAGGTCCGCGACTTCCTCGACGGGAACGCCGAGGCCCTGGCGCTCCTCGGCGAGCAGCCCGCCGGACCGCTCCACCACGACCTCCACCGCCAGAACCTCCTGGTCGAGGACGGCCGGGTCACCGCCGTGCTCGACTTCGACGAGCTCAACCGCGGGCCGCTGATCCTCGACCTCGCCAGGGTGCTGCAATACGCGTCGCTGGAGCAGCCGGACCGGCGGCTTCCCGCCGCCATCGCCGAGGCCGCCCTCGCCGGCTACCAGCGGGTCCGGCCCCTGTCCGCGACCGAACTGGCGCTCCTCCCGGTCGCCTTCGACCTGGCCGGAATCGTCGACGCGGCCGGATTCATCATGTGGGCGGCCCCGCACCTCGGGGTCGAGCACGTCGAGGAGTGCCACAGCCGGCTCGGATTCCTCGCGAACCGGGACGCGCTGCGCCACCACCCCTGACTTTCGGCAGGGGTGGTTCCGGAAATTCGGCAGCGGTCAGAGGTCTGGAAAATCCATAGCCTCGATATATGCACCCGATCGAACCGAGACACCCCGCCAGACCACTCCTCGCCAAGGCCGCCGCCGCCACCGCGATCGCCCTGGCCGCCTTCACCTTCAGCACCCCAGCCGCGTCCGCCGCGCCCGCGGCCGAGCTCACCCCCGAGGCCGTCGACGCGTACATGACCGACCTCCACGAGGCCTCCGGCGTGCCCGGCCTCTCGGTCGTCGTGACCCGAGGCGACGCGATCGTCCACGCCGCCGGGTACGGGCACGACTCGGACGGCGACGAGATCACCGCGGACAGCCCGTTCCGCGTCGCCTCGGTCTCGAAGTCCTTCACCGCCATGGCCGTCATGATCCTCGCCGAGGAGGGCGCGATCGCCCTCGACGAGCCGGTCGTAGACCAGCTCCCGGGCTTCGATATGGCCGACGAGCGGGTCGACCAGGTCACGGTCCGCCAGCTCCTGAACCAGACCTCCGGGTTCTCCGACACCACGATCGACGTCGTAGAACTCCAGGACGCGACCTCCCTTGAGGACTACGTCGCCCGCCTCGCCGACGACGCCCTCGCGAGTGACCCCGGCACCGACTGGGAGTACGCCAACCCCAACTTCAACGTCGCCGCGCGCCTCGTCGAGGTCGCGAGCGGGCAGACCTTCGCCGCGTTCATGGACGAGCGCGTGTTCACGCCGCTCGGCATGGAGCACAGCGCCACCCGGGACGAGGCGGTCGACCCCGGGCTCGGCTACAACAACCTCTTCGGCCTGTGGATGCCCCGCGGCGGCGCCGTGGACGGCATGCTCGACGACTCCGGTTCGGGCGGGATCATCACCAGCGCCGCCGACATGGGCCGGTGGCTCATCACCCAGAACGGCGAAGGCGCGCAACTCGTCTCCGAAGCGGGCCTGGCCGCGATGCACGCGCCTTCGGCGGTCCACGACTACGGGATGGGCTGGGGCGTCGAACCCGACGGCACGCTCGTGCACTCCGGGAACCTCATGACCTACAACGCGGTCGAATGGATCGACCCTGAAAGCGGCTACGGCATCGCGGTCCTCACCAACGGCGCCGGCATGGCCGACGTGACCTACACGGCGATGGAAGCCCTGGCCGCCATGGCGAACGGCGAGGAACCCGACGAGCCGAAGGGCGACGCGCTTGCACAGATCGCGCTCGCGGCGCTCACTGCCGCCGCGATCGCCCTCGGCGTCGTCGGCGTGGTCCGCTCCCGCCGCTGGGCCGGGAAGCGCCGGGGACGACCGGCCTGGCGCGTCGCGCTCCGCTGCATCCCGGTCCTGCTGCCCGCGGTGCTGTTCCTGTCCTACCCGGCCCTGGTCTCGCTCATCTCGAACGGCCGCACGGTCACCTGGCCGTCAGTCTGGTACTTCGCGCTGCCGCTCACGCTCGCACTGCTCGTCGCGGCACTTGCCGGGACGGCCACGGCGGTCGCCCGTCTGATCCGGCTCCGATCGGTAGGCTCGGCCGCATGAGGAACGGGGCGCTGCTGGCGGTCATCGCGCTGGCCGGACTGGTCGACGGCGTGGCGACGTTCGCGCTGCCGGTGTCGCGGCAGGCGCTCCTCGTCCTGGTGGCCGTCGCGGCGTACCTCCACGGCTGGCGGCTGACCGTGCGCTACGGCTGGTGGATCCTGGGGGCGGTCGCGGGGCTGGGCGGCCTGCTCGGGATCGCCACCGAACGGGACCCGTTCACGATCCTGCTCACGTTCGGCTCCTTCGTGGTGCTGCCCTGGCTGATCGGGCGCTTCCGCCGCCAGCAGGCCGATCTGATCGCCGCCGCCGCGGACCGCCTCACCCGGCTCGAACGCGAACGCGAACTCGTCGCGGGCCGCGCCCGGGCCCAGGAGCGGGCCCGGATCGCGACCGACATGCACGACTCGCTCGGCCACGAACTCGCCTTGATAGCGCTCCGCGCGGGCGGCCTGGAACTCTCCCCCGACCTCTCGGACGAGAGCCGCGAAGCGGCGGCTGCCTTGCGGCGCAACGCGGTCGACGCCACGGACCGGCTCCGGCAGACCATCGGCATCCTCCGTGACGGTCCGGCCCCGGAGTCCCCGCTCGACGAATCGATCGAAGCCCTGGTCGATCGCGCGGCCGAAGCCGGCATGCGCCTCACCCTGGAGTCCGACGCGGTCCCGCTGCCGCCGCTGGCGGCGAAGACCGTGCACCGGGTGGTCCAGGAAGCGCTGACGAACGCCGCCCGGTACGCGCCGGGCGCGGAGGTGCGGGTCGCCGTCGCAGTGACCGGCGGGATCGCCCACGTGTCGGTCCGCAACAGCGGCAGGCACGTCGCGGTCCCCTCGGGCAAGGGCAGCGGACTGGTCGGCCTGGAGCAGCGGGTCCGGCTCCTGGGCGGAACCTTCAGCGCCGGACCGGTCGAGGGCGGCTTCGCAGTGGAGGCCCGAGTGCCGCTGGACAACAACAGGATCGATGTGGCATGGCAGGGGAACCGATGATCCGCGTACTGCTCGCCGACGACGAGGCGATGATCCGGGCCGGCGTCGCGGCCATCCTCGCCACCGACCCCGGCATCGAGGTCGTGGCCGAGGCGGGCGACGGCGCCGAAGCCGTGGAACTCGCCCGCGCGCACCGGCCCGACGTGGCGCTGCTCGACATCCGCATGCCGAAGCTGGACGGCCTGGCCGCCGCCGCCGAACTCCGCAGGGTCACGCCCGAGGTCGCGGTCGTCATGCTCACCACCTTCGACGAGGACGCCTATGTCGCCCAAGCGCTCTCGCAGGGGGCGAGCGGCTTCATGCTCAAGGCCGCCGACCCGCGCGAACTCATCATCGGCGTCAAAGCGGTCGCCGACGGCGCGGCCTACCTCTCACCGAGGATCGCACAGCGGGTGATCGCGAAGCTGAACAACGGCGGCCTCGACCGGGTGGCCCCGGCGCGGGCACGCATCGACGCACTCACCCCGAGAGAACGAGACGTCCTGGCGCTCATCGGGAAAGGAGAATCCAACCACGACATCGCCAAGCAGCTGCACCTCTCCGAAGGGACGGTGAAGAACCATGTGAGCACGATCCTCACCCGCCTCGAGGCCAAGAACCGCGTTCAAGCGGCGATCACCGCCTACGAAGCAGGCCTGGTCAACGACTAGGGCCTGTCCTGTGGATCAGGGAGCGGGCGAATGGGCCGGATAACGACCGGTCTGATGCACAGGACAAGCCCTAGCCACCAGGCGCGGTCGGCGGCTCCGCGCGCCGGGTGCCGCAAGGCGACCGGTTAACCGGCCTCCGCCAAGATGTTCGCGATCATCCGGTGGCCCTGCGCTTCGTAGTCCTCGGCGCCGACCAGGTGCGCCCAGCACGCCGTGCCGATCGCGGCCCGCGCGCGCTGGCGGAACCAACGGTCGGGCTCGCGCGGGTCCGTGCCGTACCCGGACAGGAACGCCGCCTCCGAGCCGGGATGCCACACGAACTCCTGGGTGGCGAGACGCTCGAAGTCCTCGGCCGCCGGGCGCAGCTCGGCGCGGCCGAAGTCGATCACGCGCAGCAGTCCGTTGTCCTGCAGCCAGTTCCGCGTCTGCCAGTCGCCGTGCGTGGGCACCAGGACGGCCGAGGGCGCCGGCCAGGAGCGGACCAGGGCCCGCAACCGGTCGGCGGTCTCCGGTTCGACCCGGTGCGGGCCGTCGAGCCGCGCCAGCGCCTTCACGTTCATGCGCGCCTCATAGCCGGGGTCCTCGACGGCCGACTGGTCGTGGAACGCGCGCAGCAGCTCGCCCGCCTGCACGTAGAGGTCCAGATCCGCGGCAGCGGCGGTGTCCCGGACCAGGGTGCCGGGGAGGTACTCGGTGACGAGGAGTTTCGCGGCGGCATCGTCGTAGAGCATCCGTGCGGCCCTGCCGATCCGCGTCCACGGCCCGGTCCATTCGCGGTGCGCGCGGATCTCCCGCTCGATGTGGTGGTCGCCGGGGCCGCCCGCCTTGGCCACGACGAGCCGTGTTCCTGCCTTCGCCCGCAGGACCGTGGTCGCAACCAGGTCCCAGCTCATGTCGGCCTCGACGACGAGGCCCGGAAGCCAGGTGCCGAGCAGTTCACGCTGGCGCGGGTCGAGGGAGTCGAGTGGGTCGCTCATCGATGCGAGTGTAAGGCGTGCACGGGTTCGGACGTGGTGCCGCAGAGGCACGCGCCGCGCCGGCGAAGACCGCCGAGCCCGCTGCGCCGGCTCGGCTGCGGCCGCCGGGGTCGGACTGTACGGGGAACGCTTGGAACGCACCGGACGCGACGGTCCGGCAGGGGTCCGGCGGTGCGTGCGACAGTAGAGCCGGGGCGGAAGCCGCAGTCCCGCGGCTTCGACCGCTGCGACCAGCCGGGAGGTTCCTTGTCCATCATCCAACCCGACCGTCCGGGCCTGCGGGCGGACTACGACCGCCAATGGGACGAAGGCCGGGCCGCCTTCGCCGACGGCACGTTCCGCGTCGATCCCGTTCCCCGCGATGGCGATCCGCGCTTCGGGCTCAGTCTCGTCGTGCGCGCTGAAGGCGCGTTCGCCGATCGGGTCGCGGCCGAGTCGGCGGTGATCGCGTCGCTGTGCCGGGGCGCGCATCTGAATTACGTGCCTCGGGATCTGCACATGACCGTGCGCAGCGTCGAGGGCTTCCAGGACGCCGTGCCGCAGCACCAGGTCGACCACTACCTGGGGCAGTTCAAGCAGGCGGCTTCGGGTCTGGGCCCGATCGCGGCCCGCTTCGAAGGGCTCGGCGGCTCGCTGGGCGGCCTCTACGTTCGCGGCTACCCGAACGCGGCCCTCCTGGAACTGCGGCGTCGCCTCCGCGATGCCCGCGTTCCCTTCGGCAACCTCGGCCCCGCCGGGGGCGACGGCGACCGCTTCCGCGACAACGCCCACGTCTCACTGCTGGTTCCGCGCGAACCGACTCCTGAACCGGAAGTCGCCGACTACATCGACGCCCGCACCGCCGTCGATTTCGGGACCATCACCGCTACCGAGGTCTCCCTCGTCGTCTGGCGTCCGGATCTGCGCGCGGCGAACATCGAGGAGATCGAGCGCATCACCTGGTGAACGGGGAACCCGATGGTGCTCGGCACGGGCCGGGTGTCGCACTGCGCTGCTAGCATCGCCGGGTTCGCGCAAGACGCCGTGCGAAGCCGGCCGACGCCAGGAGGACCCGTGAGCGACGCCTACTCGCCCGTACCGGAACTGAACCTGCTCAAGGCGTTCGCCGATCGGGTCGGCCGGGTCTACTACTCGGACGGGTTCGAACTGCACGAGTACGGCGCGGACGTCGGCCTCGGCACCTGGTCGGAGGAGCCTGAGTTCCTGAGCCGATTCATCCCGTTCGCCTGCGCCAACGGCTCCGGCTCCAGTTACGCGTTCTGGCGGTGCGATGACCGGGCCGACCTGGCCGGCCTGCCCATCGCGTTCATCGGCGACGAGGGCGACCTCTACATCGTGGCGCGCAACCTCCTGGAGCTGTTCCAGCTCCTCGCCATCGATGACGAAGCCCTGCAACCGGAGTTCGTCGAGGAGCACAGCGAGGCCCACGAGGAGTACCTCGCCTGGCTCGAGGAGACCTTCGGCCTCCGGCCGCCGGAGGACATCGACGCGCTCCGCACGGCGGCGAAGGAGGACGACGACCGGTTCCAGTCGTGGCTCGCCCAGATGGGCATCGGCCAATGAAGTTGCGGCGGCACCGGATCCGGCCCTAGCCTGCGGTGATGTGGAAACCGATGATCGACGCCGCACTCGTGCGGGAGCAGGTCGCCGCCCTGATCGGCCCGGTCAGCGCGTGGGAGTCCATCACCGAGGGCGAGAACTCGCAGGCCTACAACGCCGTCGCCGGCGGCCGTGCGCTCGTCGTCCGCGTGAACCTCCGCCGGCAAGGCTTCGATCTGGACGCGTGGGCGGGCGGACTCCAACTCGGTGAGGGCGTCGCAGTGCCCGAGGTGGTCGCCGTCGCCGCGATCGGCAACGCATGGTGCTGTGCGAGCACGCGGCTGCCCGGGACCAGGCTCTGCGACCTCGACATGCCAGCGGCCGTCGCCGCGGCCCCGGCCGTCGCCGAAGCGCTGCAGCGCATCAGCGACACTCCGCTCGCCGGTGCCACCGGCTACGGCGGCGTCGACCCCGCAACGGGCAACGGCCGCAGCCCTTCCTGGGCCGGCGCGGTCGCCTGGGGCGTACCTGACGCCTGGCCCGTACTCGACGGGACGGAACGGCAGTTCATGGAGGACCTGTCGGCGGCGACGCTCACGGAGGCCGCGGCGCTGCCCGACTTCGCGCAACTCGTGCACGGCGACTACAGCGCGGACAACCTGATCGTCGCCGAGGACGGCACGATCGGTGTGATCGACTGGGAAGGCGCGATGATCGGCGACCCGCTCTGGGACACGGCCTACCAGCTGTTCTGGAGCCGCGCCTGGCCGATCATGCGCCCGCAGGCGCGCGCGGCCGCGGCAGCGGACTGCACTCCTGAAGCCCTGCAACGCCTGCGCTGCTACATGCTCGTCACCGGGCTGCGGTCGGCGTCGTTCTACCTCACCGGTGCACGCGGCCCCGAACTCGACCTGATGATCGCCCAGCTCCGGGCGATCCCCGACGCGCCCGAGACCATCGATGACCTGCTGCCGCAGGCGGATTAGTGGCAGCTCCATGAGAACTCGACCCGGTCGAAGCGGCGGGCCGCCAGGTCGTCGCGGCTGATCACCCATTCGGCGCTGCCGCAGTCGCCCCAGCCCATCCACGACGGCTGCGACGGGCTTCTCGATGGTCTTCTTCATGACGATCGGGTCGGCGTCTTCGCTGAAAAGGTTATTGCACGGCGGCACTAAGCTTCCGGCCCATGAGCGACGCCACCGTGATCCTGCAGGCCGCCGACGGCGAGGAGGCCCCCGCGAAGCGGCGGCCCTGGTACCGGTGGCGGTGGCTGCGGGTCCTGTCGTGGCTCGGGACCGCCGGCGTCGTCACGTACGGCGCGGTCCGCCTCCTCGGCCTCGAAAGCGGGTTCCTGCTGGTCACGACCGTCGCGTTCGTGCCCTACTTCGTGGTCGCCGCGCTCGTCGGCGCCGGGCTGCAAATGGTCGTCCGGCACTGGCTCGCCGCGGGCGCCACCGCGGCCATGGCGGTCGCGCTCGCGATCGTGCTGGTGCCCAGGGCCGTCGCCGACGACCAGCCCGCCGCGGGCGGCGCCGAGCTCACCGTGATGTCCGTGAACCTGTACGTGGGCAACGCGAACTTCGACTACATCATGGAGCTGGTCGAGGAGCACCAGCCCGACCTGCTCAGCGTCCAGGAGCTGACCCCCGGCTCCCCCGACGCGTTCACCGAGCGCGGCCTCGACGAGCTCATGCCCTACGCGATCCTCGAACCGGACGACCTCGCGATCGGGACCGGCCTGTACTCGCGGTACCCGCTCGAGCGCATCGAGACCGTCGGGCGCGACGCCATCTTCTACCAGATCGCCGCCGAGGTCGACGTGCCCGAAGGCACCGACATCCGCTTCATGGCCGCCCACCCCGCCGCGCCCGCCTCCGCCGAACGGATCCCCTTGTGGGAAGAGGACTTCGAGCAGCTGCCGCGCCCTGACGGCGGCCTGCCGTGGGTGCTCGCCGGGGACTTCAACGCCACCCTCGACCACGAGAACATGCGCGAACTGCTCGACTCCGGGTACACCGACGCCGCCGAGGCCGCCGGTGAAGGGCTCGACGCCACCTGGCAGCCGACCGAGGGCTACCTCAACGGCCTCATCACGATCCCGGCCGTCACCCTCGACCACGTCATCGCCGAGGAGGGCATCGAAGTGCTCGACTGGGAGGTCCTCGACAAGGCGGGCAGCGACCACGCCCCCGTGGTGGCCCGCCTGCGCCTCCCGTAAAGCGCGGCTCCCCTGACGCCCTGAAGGATTTTTCGCGCTTGCGATGAATCCCGGCGGGCCGCCTCGTCATAGTGGGTGGAAGCAACAAGCGTTCACTAGCGAAAGGCCGGCAGCATGCGCCAGCTCATCATCACCGCGTTCGTGTCCCTCGACGGGGTCATGGAAGCCCCCGGCGGCGAGGCCGGCTACCGCAACACCGGCTGGACCTTCAAGGACATCGAGTTCCTGCCCGAGGCCTACGAGCTCAAGGAACGCGAGCAGGAGGAGGCCGGGGCGCTGCTGCTGGGCCGCAGGTCGTACGAGGCGTTCGCGCCCGTGTGGCCGAAGATGGTCGACGAGTTCGCCGGCTACAACGCGAAGCCCCGGTACGTGGTGTCCACGACCCTGAAGGAGCAGGACGAGCGCTGGCCCGCCACGATCCTCCGCTCGCTCGACGACGTCGCCGCCCTGAAGGAGACCGAAGGCGGGCCCCTCTCGGTGCACGGCAGCGCCACCCTCGGGAAGAGCCTCGCCGACGCCGGGCTCGTCGACCGCTACCACCTGCTGGTCTTCCCCAAGCTCCTCGGCGCGGGCAAGCGCCTGTTCAGCGAGACCGACAAGGACGCCCAGCTCCTGAACCTCGTCGAGCACGAGGTGTACAAGAACGGCATCCAGAAGCAGGTCTTCGACGTCGTCAAGTAGCCGTCGAGCAGCCGCTGCAAGGCGTCGCGCATCGGGCCGGAAGCGATTCCGGCCCGCAATGCTGCGCGCCGTCAGTCGATCTGATGGTCCTTCGGGAGCGTCAGGCGCGCGCAGGGCAGGGCGGCGCCGCTGATCTCCTCGGTGCGGCGCTCGCCGTCGGGGACGAAGCCGTACCGCGTGTAGAAGCGGCGGCTCGCCGCGTTGCCCTCGAGCTCCCACACCCGGATCGGCAGGAGCCCCTGCTCGGTGAGCCAGCGTTCGCCCTCGCGCAGGAGGGCCCGGCCGGCGCCGCGGCCCCAGTGGTCGGGGTGGACGTAGATCTGGCGCACGTCGCCGGGGACGCCGGGTCCGGCGTCCTCCACGGTCGCTTCGGTTCGGTCCCAGGTGAAGACGGCGAAGCCGATGACGTAGGGGCCCTTCTCGGCCACGAGGGTGAGTTCGAGGTCGGGATGCTCGGCGAGGTGGCGCACGTAGCGTTCGGAGGCCTCTTCGGGGAGCCCTGCGAGCACTGCGGCGTCGACCAGGCCGGCGTAGGCCGCGCGCCATGCGGCGGTGCGGATTTGAACCATCTCATCGGCGTCTGCGGGGGTTGCCGTTCGGATCCTCATGTCTACCAACCGTGCCCGAAGGTCCACAAGAAAGCAACCATTGACGCGCGGTGAATTGCCGGAGCAACCCGTCTGTGCAAGAAGTGTCTAGTCGACGGGTGGCTCCAGGAGCCGCAGGGTGCGCGCCGTGGCGTCGACCGCTGCCAGGGTGCCGATCGGCAGGGGCAGGTTCGGACCGGTGTGTCCGAAGTCGACACCCGCGAGGACCGGGAAGTCGTAGTCGCCCAAGACGTCGAGTACGACGTCCTTCACCGAGATCGGCCCGAACGGGCTCTGTGGCGGGAGGTCGACGTCGAGGGGGATGCCGACGACCATCGCGCCGACCCGGTCGAAGACGCCCTCCATGCGCAGCACGTGGAGCTGGTTCCAGACGTGGCCGAGGTTGCGGCCCACGTCCTCCCAGAAGAAGAGCGCGCCGTCCCAGGTGGCGGGGTCGAGCGCGTACGGGGAGGCCTGGACGTTGATGAGCCGGTCGAGCAGGCCGCCGACGAGCCGGCCTGTCGCGCGGCCGGGCTTCCATGTCTCCCAAGTGTTGTCGGCCGGGAGGTCGGTTTCGGCGAGCTCGCCGGTGAGGAGACCGCGGACGAGTTCGCGGATCTCGACGTGGCGCTCCTCGGTGCGCGGCGGGTTGCCGGTGATGCCGGGCGCGAAGTCGGCGTGCATGCCGACCAGGCCGGTCTGCGAGTGGATCGCCAAGTGGAGCGCGGTGATGTCGCTGAAGCCGAGGAGCGGCTTGGGGTCGCGGCGGATCGCGTCGTAGTCGATGCGGTCGAGGTACGCGGAAGTGGCGTTCCCGCCGGTGAACGCGGCGATCGCCCGCACTTCGGGGTCGTTCAGGAGCGCGTTGAGCTCGGCGGCCTGGGCCTCGGGCGGGGCGGCCCGCCAGAACCGGTGCCCGCCGGACTCGACGAGCGGCGTGACGCGCACCTTGAAGCCCATCGCCGCGAACACGCCTTTGGCGGCGTCGAGCCGGTCGCGCCGGTCGGGGCTGCACGGCCCTGACAGGGCCGCGATCGCGACGGTGTCGCCGGGCTGTAGCCGCTTGGGACGCAAGGGTTCCATGTGATCGCCTTCCGGGGACGGGAGCGGGGCCGCTCACAGCCTACGGCTGGGGCGACCCCGCTGCAACGCCTGAGTGCAAGCGTTATCTGACGACGAGTGCGGGCTCCGGCGCCTCCACTGCGCCCTTAAGGACCGGGACCGCGCGGCGCGCCTTGCGCACCGTGAGGGCGATCCCGGCGGCCGCGACGAGGATCGACGCCGCGAAGCCCGCGAGCGTCGCCGCGTCAGGTGCGATGAACGACTGGCCGCGCACGGCCTGCACCACCGTCGTGGCGAAGATCCCCAGGTAGCCGAGCGAAAGCCAGCGGACGATCGCGGCGCGGACGCGCTCGTCGCGCATCCAGGCACGGCGGGCGGCCACGAACCCGAGGAGCATCGCGACACCGATGAGGACCTGAATGCCGTGAAGGCCGATGAAGTGCGGGACGCGCATGTCGCCGCCGGTGGTGGACCAACCGGTGAGGAACATGCCGTTGCCGTCGAGGTCGCCGACGCCGTGGCCGGCGTTGAGCACGACCTCGTCCCCGTTGGCGTCCACGGCGGTGCGCTCGCCCTGGCCGCCGACGGTGACGATGAAGAACGCGGCGAACATGCCGAGGCTCGACAGCAGCAGGCCCCAGCGGACGACCGCCGTGACGGCCCTGTCGCCGATGCGCTGGAACAGCACGATCACGGCGATCACCAGGTTGGCCAGGAACATGACCGGCACGAACTGGAACGCGAGCTGCACGACCTGGTTGAACGGGTCCTCGGAGGTGTTGAAGTGGCTGTAGGTGCCCGCGGCGGCGGCCGCGCAGATCACGCCGACCTCGGCCGCGCTGATCACGGCGAAGAGGGTGCCGAAGGCCCAGCCGGTGCGGCGCAGCTTCGTCATGTGGGAGAGCAGCCAGGCCAGGCTCAGGCAGTAGGCGAAGAAGGAGAAACCGAACTTGAAGGCCTTGAGCCACACGCTCTCGCCTTGGATGGTGCGGTCGTCGAACGGGATCGCGAGGAGAGACGCGAGGGCGATGACCCCGCACGCGATGCCGAGGACGAGGAGCGGCCGGTGCCAGCGGCGGCCGCCGTCGGTGAGGGCGAGACCGGACGCGGCGGCCTTCTCGGTGACGCCGGTGACGACGCTGTCGGCGGCGGAACGGCGGTGGCGGGCGGCGCGGGTCGGGGCGGCCTGCGGGGTCTGGTTCATGCATAGGACGCTATTGCGATTCGCGTTGCGGCACATTGCCGTTGACCGCCCAATAAAGGGTGGGGCCTGCCTTACCCTCGGCGCTACGCTGCGGCGATGGGAATCGTGTACGTGGTGCAGCACGGCGAGAAGGAGCGGGCGCCGGGCGATCCGGGCCTGACGGTGCGCGGCCGGGAGCAGGCGGCGCTGGCGGCCGAGTGGTTGCGGGACAGGACGTTGCAGGACGGCGGCTTGCGGGCGGTGTACGCGAGTCCGCTGCTGCGGGCGCGGCAGACCGCCGAGGCGGTGGGGGCGGCGGCGGGCCTGCCGGTGCGCATCGACCCGCGGGTGGCGGAGCGGATGAACTGGGACGGGAGCGTGCCGCTCGAGCGGTTCGCGGAGGACTGGGCGCGCGCGAGCGCGGACCGGGACTTCGTTCCGGTCGTGGGGGACTCCTCGCGGGCGGCCGGGGCGCGGTTCCAGGAGTTCCTGGTTGCACGCGAATCGGACGGGCCGGTCGCGGTGGCCTGCCACGGCGGGGTGACGGTGGATCTGCTGCGGACCCTGGTCGGGGACGCGGCCGTGCCTGAAGCGCTGCTAGCGGATGGTGTGCCCTCTGGGGCGATCACGATCATCGAGGACCTGCGGCCGGTGCTGATCGCCGGGACGGCGCATCTCGCGGGACTGGAGACGGGCCACCGGCCCGGGTGAGGACCGTTCCACCGACCCGTCCCGGCGAATGGCGATCCACGGGGCTCACGGAGTGTCCACTCCGATCATGTTTCGCCTCCCGCAGCAGGGAACGCTAGACGAAGTGCGCGTGAACGCTTGCGCGTTCATCCGGCCGTAACGAAGATGTGACGCATGAGCTCTAACCTCAGTCGCATATTGGACTCAGTGGATCCGTTCATCGGCACCGAACCGGCCGATCTGCCCGCGGCGCAGGGCCTGGCCGCCAGTTGGTGGTGGCCGAAGGCCCAGGTCGGGAATACGCACCCGGGTGCCTGCCATCCGCTCGGGATGGTCTCGGCCTGCGCCTGTTCCGGCGCCTACCCCACCGGCTACGGCCGCTACGGCATGTCCACCGAGGGCGCCCCCGCCCCGCTCTACGACGACTACCTCGCGAGCGGCTTCACCCACTTCCAGCAGTCCGGCACGGGCGCGATCCGCAAGTACTACAACTACTTCCGCGTCACGCCGATGATCGAGCCGCTCGACGCCCTCGGCACCCGCTGGAAGCTCCAGGACGAGTCCGCCGAGCCCGGCTACTACGCCGCGACCCTCGAGAACGGCATCCACTGCGAGCTCACCGTCGGCGAGAAGACCGCCGTGCACCGGTACACCTTCCCCGAGGCGTCCTCGGCCCGCGTCGTCCTCGACTTCTCCTACGGCGGCTTGGCGATCGAGCACGGCACCACCGTGCCGCTGCGGGCCGGCCTCGAGAGCCTCGGCCAGGGCTGCGCGCAGGGGACCGTGGTCATGGAGGGCATCCCGCTCTCGGTCTACATCGACTCGGACACGCCCAAGTCGTGGCGCCAGCTCGTCTGGTACGACCGCCGCCGCGTCGACGGCGGCACCCGCCTCGACTTCGACTACATCCGCCGCACCACGCTGCGCCCCTTCGGCCTCATGTTCATGGGCCCGGCCCGCGCGGGCACCACGGTCGAGATCCGCATGGGCTTCTCCATGCGCGGCACCGGCCAGGCCCGCACCAACCTCGAGCAGTGCCTGCCCGGCGGCTTCGAGCACGGCTTCGACCGCGTCCGCGAGCAGACCAGTGACGCCTGGAACGGGTACGCGTCGCAGGTCGAAGTGGACGGCGGCACCCCCGAGCGGCGCACCGTGTTCGCCACGAGCTTCTACCACTCGCTCATCAAGCCGTGCTTCGCCGAGGACGAGAGCCCGTTCTGGCCTTCCAAGGGCCCCTTCGTGTTCGACATCGCGACGATGTGGGACATGTACAAGACCCAGTTCCCGCTGCTCACCGCCCTCGACCCGGTCAAGGGCGCGGCGATGCTCGAATCGCTCGTGCGCATCGCCGAGGAGGAGGGGAACCTCCCGATCGGCTACCGGATGGCCCGCGGCTCCGACCGGTTCTTCCGCCAGGCCTCGGCCCTCGCCCACACCGTGCTCGCCGACGGCTACCAGCTGGGCCTCGAAGGCCTGGAATGGGATTGGGCGCTCGTCCACATGCAGGACGACCTGCGGCGCGGCTACGGCGAGGACTTCGCCGACCGCGGCATCGTGCACCCGGTGAGCCACACGCTCGACCTCGCCGCCGGGTACTGGTGCACGGCGATCGTCGCCCGCGGCCTCGGCGACCACCGGCTCGCTGACGAGCTCGAGGCGAAGTCCCAGGCCTGGACGAACGCGTTCGGCGGCGACGGGCTCCTGCGCGACTCGAGCTTCTACGAGGGCGGGCGCTGGAACTACTCGTTCCGGCTCCTGCACGACATGGCCGCCCGCATCAAGCTCGCGGGCGGCGACAAGGAGTTCACGCAGATCCTCGACCGGTTCTTCGGGTTCGGCGCCGCGCCCGTGACGCAGCTCGGCGTGCCGCCGTTCGGCCCCGAGTTCGCGATCGGCCAGGACCTCAACCGCTTCGAGGGCCTCAACAACGAACCGGACATGGAGGCCCCCTGGGCCTACCACTACGCCGGGCGCCCCGACCGGACCGCCGAGATCGTGCACGCCGCGCTCTCCTACCAGTTCGGGACCGGCCGCGGCGGCCTCCCGGGCAACGACGACTCCGGGGCGCTCTCGTCCTGGTACGTGTGGGCCTCACTGGGGCTCTTCCCGGTCGCGGGCCAGAACCTGTTCCTGGTCAACGCCCCCGCGTTCGGGGGCGCGAGCCTCCAGTTCGGCGGCAACGACTTCGAGCTCGTGACCACCGGCCACGTCGAGACCGGCATCGGCGAGGACGCCGCCGGGTCCTCGGCGCAGTACGTGCAGTCGGCGCGCTTCAACGGCAAGCCGCTGGACCACGGGTTCCTCACCGGCAACCAGCTGCACGGCGGCGGGCGGCTGGAGATCGAGCTCGGACCCGAACCTTCCGACTGGGCGACGAAGACGCGCCCGCCGTCCGCCTCCGACCGGCCCGATCCCGATCGGGGCGGCGGGGCCCGACTCCAGGAGTTCTTACCGTGACCCAGCAGCCCCGCGGCCCGCAGCACGGCCGGACCGATCAGCACCTGCGCGACGGCGACCGCTTCGTACCGGACGGGCGCCCGCAGCGGCGCCTGGTCATCGTGGTCCGCGCCGACCCGGTCATCTGCGGCCACGCCACCGAGGCGCGCGGCCTCGCCGAGGTCGCGCTCACCCGCGGTTTCGACGACGTGCGCATCGTGACGTGGCCGATCGAGGCGCTGCAGGCGGCGGGGCTGCCGCTCAAACCGCTCGACGAACTCCTGCCGTACTCGCCGGGGATCACCGTGGAGCGGCCAGGGCCCGTGGGCGACTACCGGGTCCCCACCGGCCGGCACCTGCTCGGCCTGGCCGGGCGGCTGTTCGAGCTGTTCACCGACGGGGTGCCGACAGTGTGCATGTCGATGTACCTGACGCCCCACGCGAACGCGGTCGCCGAGGCGCTGCGGTCGGTGCGCGCCTCGGGGCTGGACGCGGACGTCACGACGATCGCCGAGGCCGTGGGCTCGGACATCACGAACGTGGTGCGCTCATGCATCAGTGAAGGCGCCGTGGGGGCGGCGGCCTCGCTGTTCACGGCGTACCTCGCGCACGACCGGGTCGTGGCCGTCTCCTCGTATACCCGCGACCTCATCCTCGAGTCGGCCGCGCAGGTCGACCTGGCGTGCGGGACCCGGTTCGCGGAGGAGGTGACCGCGCGCGTGGAGGTCTCCTACCCGGCGGTGGACGCGGGCGCGTACCTCGACCTCGATCCGTCCGCAGTGGACACTGCGCTGGCGGCGCGGGGCCTGGTGCGGGACGGCTACCTGCTCTTCCTCTCCCGGGTGGCCGCCGCGAAGGGCGCGGACGACCTCATCGCCGCCTACCGGGCGTCCGCGGCGTCCCGCACGCACCGCCTCGTCATCGCCGGGAACGGCCCCGCGCACGCCGAGACGCGGGCCCTCGCGGGCGACGACCCGCGCATCCTCTTCCTCACCGACGTACCGGACGAGGAGAAGCCGCTGCTCATGAACGGCTGCGCCGCTTACGCTCTGCCGTCGAAGCCGCGCCCGGAGTTCGTCGAGACCTTCGGCATCGCGCTCGTCGAGAAGATGCTCGCGGGCGGCGGGCCCGTGATCACCACCCGTACCGGCGGTATCCCGGAAGCGGTGGGGGACACCGCGATCGAGGTCCCGCACTCGGACCCGGCGGCGCTCGCGGCCGCGATCGACCGGGCGCTCGCCATGAGCCCGGCCGAGCGGGAGGCCGCGGCCGAACGGGCGCGCGAGTACGCGATGCGCTTCGACCGCACCGCGGTCTTCGACAACCTCTTCGCCGGACTCCTCGACGACCCGGCGGCCCTCCCGGTCGACGCCCACGTCACCATCAGCTGAGCCCCAGCCTCTGACCTCCGCTAACACCGCCGCGCTCGAAGCTGCGCAAAAAATCTTCGGATCAAGGGCAACCTTCGGAGCGGCCGCGGCAACTACATGACGGTGCGGCAACCCGGCTCCGTCGCACCCACCAACACAACCAGGGGAGGGCCCACCGCCCTCGCCGAACAGCAAGGAACGCAGTGCCCGAGCGGCGATCGCGGCAGCGGTCGCCGCCACGGCACGTCCCGCCCGCTCAGGCGGACTCCCGCCGTTCGGCTTCCCGACGACCGGACCAGCCGCGATCGGCGCGGCATGATCCACCTTTCCCGGCCGCCCGCGGCTGGGGGAAAGGCCCTTCCTGCCATGGACGGTGCTTTCCACAACCGGACAGGGCGCGAGCACCGGGGGTGCTCGCGCCCCCCGGCCTGCCGGTCGCCGCTGCTGAAGGCAAGGGCCCCATGGTGAAATTGCTAGACTCTCCGCCTCCCCGAATTCGACCCGCCACCGGAGGCCCCCCGTTGGACGTCCCCGCTCAGCTGGAGGAAGACGCGTTCCGCGCCTTCTTCGAGCGGCACCACGCCGAGCTGGCGCGCTTCGCGTGGCTGCTCATCGGCGAGAGCGGGGCGGCCGAGGACATCGCGGCGGACGCGATGCTCGCGGTGTGGCGGCAATGGGACCAGGCCCGGCGGGCCCGATCGCAGATCGCCTACGCGCGCGGCATCGTCGCCAACCTCGCCAAGACCCGCATCCGCGCCGCCGTGCGCGAGCGGCGCCGCAACACGCTGTTCTGGCAGCGGCCCGGCGAGACGCACGACGGGCCCGACTCGGCCGCGGTCGTTGACGTGCGCGAAGCGCTGAAGCGGCTGCCGCTGCGGCGGCGCGCCTGCGTGGTGCTGCGGCACTCGCTGGAACTCACCGAACGCGAGACCGCCGACGCGCTCGGCATCTCGATCGGCACGGTCAAGAGCCAGACTTCGAAGGGCCTGGCCGAACTGCGGCGCATCCTCGGACCCCAGGAGGGATCGGCCTGGGCTTCGATGAGGAAAGGGGAGCAGCGGTGAACGACGATGTGAACGACCGGCTCCGGGTGACCGCCGAGGAGTACGAACCGGACCGCGACCGGATGTGGACGCGCGTCTCGGAGGGCATGCGCGAGCCCCGGGCGCGCGCCGAACCGGTGCGCACCGGCTGGCGGGTGCCGCAGCTGGGCTTGGCGACGGGGGCGGCGCTGGCGCTCATCGGCGCGATCGTGTTCTTCGGGCAGTTCCTGGGCTTCGGCCCGGTGGTCGGCCCGAGTCCTGAACCTCCTGCGGCCGGCCCCGGTACCCGGTCCGCTGAGGCGACGGACCCCGTGAGCAGCGGCGACGCCACGACGGGCGGGGAGACGAGCGCGGACGAGGGCGGCGGCGAGCCCGACGGCGAGGCGTCCGAGGACGATCCGCCGGAAGGCGAGTCGAGCCCGGAGGGGGGCGAGGCCCCCTCATGGCTGTGGACGGACGGGTCGGTCGACCCGAACAGCAACGACTACTGGTCGCAGGCGACCCTCACGCTCAGGAACGACGAGCCGCTGGCCGAGCTGAGTGTGGAGTTGCGGGTGGCCGAGGGCGCGGGTGTCGAGTCCTCGGACTCGTGGACGACCGGCGACAGCTGGTTCGCCGAGGCGGAGGTGTCCAAGGAGGACGGCTTCCTGGTGTACCGCTGGACCCTGCAGGAGGGCAAGGTGCTCCCGGCCGGCGAATACCAGCTCGCGGGCCAGTTCAACCACGGCGAGGGCGGGCGCAGCGCGGACGGCGACTCGTACTCGTTCGAGGCCGAGACCGAGGGCGGCGAGACCGGCGCGGCCGAAGGCGACTTCAAATGACCCCCGCGCCGCCGCATTGATCGACTCCGCCGCGCGAGACTGACGCGGCGACCCCAGAGCGAGAGCGGGGACCGGGCCGATGGCCCGGTCCCCGCTCCGGGAATGTGAAACGGGTGCGGTACCGAAATATCCGCATAAATCCCCCTTAAGGGACCCCTGGCGCAAAAGTACTCCCCTGCTACGACAGGAAACGCCGGGACGTCCGATGCCGACCATCAATCCGGCTGAAAGAACTCGGACACGCCGAGCGGTTGTCAGAAATTGATCAGCTCGAACGTCGTCGCGTACCGGGTGCCGAAGCGCTCGCCGGCGCCTGCGGCGAAGTCGGTGAGGAAGCCGCGCACGTACGTCTCCGGGTCCTCGTCCGTGAGCGCCGAGATGTAGGCGCGGTGCTCCAGGAGCGAGGCGATGCCGGCCTCCATCGTGTCGGTCACGTCGACCGCGTGCGTCGACTCCGGCGACGCGGCCAGCGCCACCCACCGCACCCCGCCCCACGGTTCGAGGCCCTCGTCGGCGAGTTCGGGGAAGATCCAGCGGTTGCCCGCGTCGTTGGCGGCGTCGAGCACCGATTCGGCGACGGCCCGGTGGTCGGCGCTGTTCCAGTTCCCGGGCATGAAGTGGTCGCGCCGGTTGAGGGTGATGACGAGTTCGGGACGGTGGCGCCGGATCGCGGCGGCGAGGTCGCGGCGGAGGGCGATGCCGGATTCGATGACGCCGTCGGGGTGGTCGAGGAATTCGACGGAGGAGACGCCGACGACGGCGGCGGAGGCGCGCTGCTCGGCGTCGCGCACGGGGGCGCATTCCTCGGGCGGCATGGTGTCGATGCCGGCTTCGCCGCGGCTGACCATGAGGTAGGCGACCTCGCGGCCGCCGCCGGTCCAGCGGGCGACGGCCGCGGCGGCGCCGTACTCCATGTCGTCGGGGTGGGCCACGATGGCCAGTGCCTTGGTCCAGTCCTCTGGCATGGCTTGGAGTTCGCTCATGCGTCGATTATGGCGGGTTCAGCAGTCGCAGGAGACGCCGCTCGAGGGGACCGTGAGCGGGTCCGGCTTGCCGCGTTCGACGCCGGCGTCGGTGGCGACCGGGAGGCCTTCGCGCACCCAGTACTCGAAGCCGCCCATCATGTATTTGACCTGGTAGCCGAGGGTCGCGAACGCGGCGGCGGCGCGGTAGGCGCCGTTGCAGCCGGGGCCCCAGCAGTAGACGACGACGGGCCGGGCGGGGTCGACGAGTCCGGCGGCGCGGGCGGGGATGTCGTCGGTCGGCAGGTGCACGGCGCCGGGGACGCGGCCCTGGAACCAGGCGGCGTCGCCGCGGGTGTCGACGAGGGTGAACCCGGGGTCGTCGCTCTCGTTGGCGGCGTAGACGTCCGAGACGTCGGTGCTGTAGGCGAGGAGGCCGGTGAAGTACGCGAGGGCGTCGGCGGGGGAGGCCGGGGGGACGCGCAGGACGGCGTTCGGTGTCGTTTCCATACCCCGGAATCTATGTGCCGGTACAAAGATTCGAGTATTTGGCACAATGTTGATCATGATCTGGGAACGCCGCGGCCGTGCGGGTGTTTCGCCCGGTTCAGCGGGTACTCGAGCGGCGGTAGCGTAGATCCCGGTGCCCCCTCGCGACCGCGCACCTTACGACAGCGCATCTTGCAGCAGCGTGGCCTCACGGCAGCGCGCCGTACCGGCGCCGCCCCGGCGGCGCCTCCGACCAGAGAGGCTTCTTCCATGCCAACCACCGCACCGACCGTCGAACTCGCGCACGGCGCGAACATGCCGCTCCTCGGCCTGGGCACGTGGCCGATGGACGACGCCGAGGCCGAACGCGTGGTCGCCGAGGCGATCGGCCTCGGCTACCGGCTGGTCGACACGGCCGAGAACTACCGGAACGAACGCGGCGTCGGCCTGGGGCTCAAGGCTTCCGGCGTTCCCCGCGAAGAGCTGTTCGTGACCACGAAGTTCAACAAGGAGTGGCACGGCGTCGAGCTGGCCGCCGAAGCCTGCGAGCGCGGCCTCGACCGCCTCGGGCTCGACTACCTCGACCTGCTGCTCATCCACTGGCCGAACCCGCAGCACGGCAAGTACATCGAGGCCTGGCAGGGCCTGGTGCGGCTGCTGGAGTCCGGCCGGGTCAAGGCGATCGGCACGTCGAACTTCAAACCATCCCATCTGGACCGCATCATAGAGGCCACGGGCGTCATCCCGGACGTGAACCAGATCCAGTTGAGCCCCTTGACGACCCGCCTCGAAACGCGGGCGTACCACAAGGAGCGCGGGATCGTGACGCAGTCGTGGTCGCCGATCGGCGGCGAGGGCGGCGAGGTGCGCAATGAGCCGAAGGTGCTGCAGCTGGCCGAGCAGTACGGCAAGACGCCCGTGCAGGTGATCCTGCGATGGCACCTGGACTCGGGGCTCGCGGTGGTGCCGAAGTCGAGCGACCCGGAGCGCCTGGCGCAGAACCTCGACGTGTTCGACTTCAAGCTGGAGCCGGAGGACGTGATGGCGCTGGCGGCCCTGGACCAGGGCGAGGCGGCAGCGGCGGACTCGGACGCGTTCGGTCACTAGCCGAGCGAGGTCCGGCCCCCGGAGTCGGGTGTGTCGCGGCCTTAGGCCCCCGATAACAAGGGTGGCTCGGGGGTACGACAGTGGTTGCTCGGGGGTACGACACTGTTCGCTGCGCGGGCCGCCGATCCTGAACCGGATCGGCGGCCCGCGCCTTCGCTCTGTCCCCGCCGCCTACGTGTCGAGCAGTGTGAGTGCCATGCCGCGCACACGGTCCGGGTCGGTGACGCCCTCCATCGCGATGATCCGGTCGCCTTCGACGGTGAACACGAGCACCCGCGTCGGGAAGCCGGGCATCGAGGAGATGACGCCGATCTTGCCGTCGGCGAGTACGAGCTGCGCGCCGGTCGCCATGGCCGCGAAGGTCATCGCGCCGCCGGCGATCTGGGCCGCGCCGCGGATGATCTGGCCGACGGCGGCCGCGTCGGTCCGCAGTGTGACCTCGGGGTCGAGGACCGACACGAGCGCCGTGAAGTCGCCGCCGCGCGCCGCCGCGAGGAACGCCTCCACGACCGTGCGCTGTTTCGAGACCTCTTGGCGCTGCGGCATACCGGTCCCCCGCACGCGGGCCCGGGCGCGGCTCGCGAGTTTGCGGGCGGCGGCCGGATTGCGGTCGACGATCTGGGCGATGTCGTCGAAGGGGACGCCGAACATGTCGTGGAGGACGAACGCGAGCCGCTCGGCGGGTTCGAGGGTCTCCAGGACCACCAGCAGCGCGAGGCTCACCGAGTCGGCCATGACCGCGGCCGACTCCGGGTCCGCCTCCACGTCAGCGGGCCCGGGGAGGGCGACCGGCTCGGGCGCGTGGTCCGGCATCGGCTGCTCGGCGCGGGACTTGCGCCGCCGCAGCTGGTCGAGGCAGACGCGGCCGACCACCGTGGTGAGCCAGCCGCTGAGGTTCTCGATGCGCGCGGAGTCGCTGGCGGCCAAGCGGAACCAGGCCTCCTGCACCGCGTCCTCGGCCTCGCCGGAGGAGCCGAGCATCCGGAACGCCACGGCCTCCAGTCGGGGCCGGTCGGCCTCGAACCGTTCCGCGAGCCACTGGTCGTCGTTCATCTCGCTCCTCCTTCGACGGGGTTGTCGACCTTATGACGTGCGCGGGCCCGCAAACGTGACCGTCCCGCCTCCCGCCGCACTCCTCGCGTGATCCAAGCCACATGTGGTCACGCGGCGGCGCAACGCTCCGTCATGCCGGTACATCGAACGAACCGTGAAGGAGCCCCGCCATGGAAGCCCGCATCGACTACTACGCCAACCCCGTCGCCGCGAAGTTCGCCAAGCAGATCAACGCCGCCGGCAGGGCCCTCAGCGGCGTCTCGCTGCCCGAGGGCATCCCGAACCTGGTGCTGATCCGCGCCAGCCAGATCAACGGCTGCGGCGTCTGCCTCGACATGCACACCAAGGACGCCGCCCACGAAGGCGAGACGCCGGTCCGCCTCGCCATGGTCGCCGCGTGGCGGGAGGCCACGGTCTTCACCGAGGCCGAGAAGGCGGCGCTCGCGCTCACCGAGGCCGGCACCCGCCTCGCCGACGGCGAAGGGGTGCGCGACGACATCTGGGACGACGCCCGCAAGCACTTCGACGACGACCAGCTCGTCGCCCTCGTCTCGACCATCGCGCTCATCAACGCCTACAACCGGATGAACGCCATCACCCGCACCCCCGCCGGCTCCTACGAGCCCGGCCAATGGGGTTAGCACCCGAGCCACCCCGGAACACCCGAAGGGCGCGGCCGCGTCGCGGCCGCGCCCCGAGCCGGGTTCGGCGATCGACTGCGGTTCCATAAGACAGCGCTGCCGAACGACACCGCCTCAGAAATCGACAGGGTCGCGGATGATCGGGCAGGTCATGCAGTGCCCGCCGCCCCTGCCGCGCCCGAGTTCGGCACCGACGATCGGGATGACCTCGATCCCGGCGTCCCGCAGCAGCGTGTTCGTCTGCGTGTTCCGGTCGTACGTCATCACCACGCCCGGTTCGAGCGCCACCGCGTTGTTCCCCGAGTCCCACTGCTGCCGCTCGGAGGCGTACACGTCGCCGCCCGTGGCGATGACCCGCAGCCGCGGCAGGCCCAGCGCCTCGGCCACCACATCGGTGAACGCCGCCGAACCGTGGTCCTCCAACTCGAGCCCAGGCGATCGGTCGCTGGGCCGCAGGGAGAACGTGTGCACCGCGTCCATGATCTTCGGGTACAGCGTGACCACGTCCCGGTCCGCGAACGTGAACACCGTGTCCAGGTGCATGGCCGCGCGCAGCTTCGGCATGCCCGCCACCACCACCCGCTCGGCCGCGCCCTGGTCGAAGAGGGCCTTCGCGACCTGCGTGATCGCCTGCCGGGAGGTGCGCTCGCTCATGCCCATGAGCACCACGCCGTTCCCCACCGGCATGATGTCGCCGCCCTCGAACGTCGCCTGCCCCCACGACTCGTCGGGGTCGCCCCACCACACCCGGGAGCCCTTGAACTCCGGGTGGAACGTGTACACCGCCTTCATCAGCAGCGTCTCGTCGTGGCGCGCAGGCCAGTACAGCGGGTTCAGGGTCAGCCCGCCGTAGAGCCAGCACGTGGTGTCCCTGGTGTACAGCGTGTTCGGCAGGGGCGGCATGAGGTACTCGCGCGCGCCGGTCGACTCCCGCGCCAGGCCCACATAACCCGGCCGCAGGTCCTGCGGCAGGTCGTGCGTGGACATCCCGCCGATGAGGTACTCGGCGAGGTCCGCCGGCCCCAGCGACTCCAGGTACTCGCGGGTCGGCTCGATGAGGCCCAGGCCGACCTCGTTCGCGGTGATCTTGCGGTCGAGCAGCCACCCGCGGGCCTCCTTGCCCGCCATGGTCTGCGACAGGAGGTCGTGCAGCTCCACCACCTCGACGCCCCTGGCGCGCATGTTGTCGACGAACTCGGCGTGGTCGCGCCGGGCGTTCTCGACCCACATGACGTCGTCGAACAGCAGGCCCGCCGCGTTCGTCGGCGTCAGGCGGCGGTGCGCGAGCCCCGGCGCGCACACCAGGACCTTGCGGAGCCTCCCGACCTCGGAATGGACGCCGTAGGACTGGACTCGGTCGTTCATCGCGTTCCCCCAGATTCAGATGCGCGGTCGTTCAAATGCTGAGCCGGCCCGCGGCGAGCGCCACGACGCCGATCACCGCCCCGGCGATCGAGACCGCCAAGAGCACGGCCTCCCCCGGGCTGAACAGGCGCCGGCCCTGCTCGCGGCGGGCCATGACGAACAGGATCGTCGCGGGGGCGTAGATGATGAAGGAGACGAGGACGAACTTCAGGCCCGCCGCGAACAGCAGGAACGCCGTGTACAGGACGGCGAGGACCGCCACGGTCGTCTCTGTGCGGCCGCCGCGCGCCGTCGACCCGTCGCGCCCCGCGGCGACCTTGACCGCGAACACGGCCGCGAGCAGGAACGGGATGAGCGTCAGCGCACTCGTGAGGTCGAGCGCGAAGTTGAACGCGTCGTCCGAGAAGTAGGTGACGACCAGGACGAGCTGGCTGAGCGCGGTCGTGAGCACGAGCGCCGGAACGGGCACGTCCGCCTTCGTCGCCCGGCCGAGGAACCGCGGCATGTCCTTGTCCTTCGCGGCCACGAACAGCACCTCGGCCGCCATGAGCGTCCACGCCAGGTACGCGCCCAGCACCGAGACGATCAGGCCGATCGAGACGAACACCATCCCCCAGGTGCCGACCTGGGCCTCCAGGACCCCGGCCATCGACGGTTGCCGCAGCTCCGCGATCTCCGCCATCGGCATGACGCCGTACGACACGATCGTGACCGACGCGAAGATCGCGAACACCGAGAGGAACCCGGTGATCGTGGCCCGCCCGACGTCGGCGCGGCGCTTCGCGTGCCGGGAGTAGACGCTCGCGCCCTCCACCCCGAGGAACACGAACACCGTCACCAGCATGGTGCTCCGCACCTGGTCGAACAGCGACCCCGCATAGTCGGCCCCGCCGAAGTTCTCGGCGAACACGCCCGGGTCGAACAGGAACAGCAGGAGGAGCACGAACACGCAGATGGGAATCACCTTGGCGACCGTGACGACCCGGTTGATCGCCGCGGCCTCCTTCACGCCCTGCTTGATGAGCAGGAAGAACCCCCACAGGCCCGCGGAGGAGAGCACGATCGCGAGCACCGTGTCGCCTTCGCCGAGCGCGGGCACGAGCGCGCCCGCCGTCGACATGATGAGCACCCAGTAGGTCACGTTGCCCACGCAGGCGCTGGCCCAGTAGCCGAACGCGGAGAAGAAGCCGGGGTACTCGCCGAATCCGGCCTTCGCATAGGCGTAGACGCCCGCGTCCAGGTCGGGGCGGCGGTTCGCGAGGTTCTGGAAGACGAACGCGAGCATGAGCATGCCCGTGCCGGCGACGGCCCAGGAGATGAGGGCGCCCGCGACACCGGTCTCCTGCGCGAACCTGGACGGCAGCGAGAACACGCCGGCGCCGACCATGGATCCGACGACCATCGAGGTCAGCGTCCAGAAGGCGAGCTTGGCCGCGCGCGGCGCCGCCACCTCGTTCACGGGCTGGGCCATGGTGTCCTCGCAGGTCACGCCATTGAGGCCCGTTAGGGCACTGGAGCCCTGAATATAACGCCGGGCGCCGGGCGCGAGCCGGGATTCGGCGAACCCTCCCCGCCCGGCGGCCCGGCTCAGTACCGCTTCGGCAGTGCGGGCAGGTTCGCCACCAGGGTCGTGTAGTCGCCGAACGCCGCCTCGACTCCCGACTGCGAGAGCCCGTACCGCGAGAGCGTGTACTCGTGCTTGCGCCGCCGCGTCGGCAGGTCCAGCAGGTACTCCAGGTTCTCGGCCTCCGCCTGGCCCCAGGGCAGGCCGAGGCGGTGGAACAGGGGCGGCACCTGGTTGCGGGCGTCGCCGGCGAGGTGCGGGTAGCCGACGTCGACGACGTTCTCGCTCGCCAGGCGGATCCGCGACGCACGCGCCGAGGCGATCGCCTCCGTCAGCATCGAAAGGCAGGTCTCGCCGAGCACCTCGGGATCGAGGCGGCGCTGGTACACCGACCACCCGACCTCCACAAGAGAGCAGTACGAGCCCATCACGGTCACCGGGTCGCGATGCGTCCACACCACTTTCGCGTCAGGGAAGACCTTCACCAGCGCGTCGAGCGACCACAGATGGCACGGGCTCTTCAGCACCCACCGCTTCCGCTCCTGCCCGAACTGCAGGATCTGCAGCGCCTGCTTGAAGTACCGGTAGTCCTCGGTGTAGTCGCGCTCCGCGCACCACTCCCGGTAGCGCTTCAACGGCCCGGTCATGTTCCACAGGAAACTGTGAAACGGCAGCAGGAACACGCACTCCTCGGGCCGGAGCGCGTCCATGAGGTGGATGTCGGGGAAGACCGGCACGGCCTTGTTCATCGAGGCGACCCACTGCTGGGTCGCGGCGATCGACGCCTCCCGCGCGGCCTGGTCGGCGTCGCCGGGCATCGTGTCGAACAGCTCCCAGAACAGCGGCGCCCGGTTCCCGGCCGGACCGGCGAGCAGGTTGTGCGCCAACGTGGTCGCCGTGCGAGGCAGGCCGGTCACGACGATCGGCGCGGTGATCGGCTCGCTCTCGATCTCGGGGCGGTCGGCGATGATCTTGGCGACCTTGAGGCGGTTGGTGATGCGGCGCTGCACGTCGCCGCGGATCGCGGTCCAGCCCAGGAACGAGGCCTGCTCCTCGTCCGCATAGCAGCCGAGGACGAACCGGCAGTCCTCTATGTACTCGCGATGCGCCGCAGCGGAAGCGCCGGTCGCCGCCTCGGCTTCGGCGACCATCCGCGCGATCTCCGCGTCGACCTTGCCGCGGCGACCGCGGACCGCCGGAGTGAGCAGGGCATTGACGGCCTTGACGGTGAGGGTCGCGTGTCCCACGCAGATCTCCTTCTGCTTGTTCCTGCACGGCGGCAAGACAATCGGGGGTGAGAGAACCCGTTGAGCATAAACGCCCACTGTGCACGAATCAATACGCTCGATGCCGCGCGCTCGACCCCCGCGGACCGTTCCACGAGCCGACCCGCCGGCCCGTGCGATCATCGGCGTACGCGCACGCGACCTCGGAGGATGCCGTGAAGACCCCAGGCGAAGACCAGAACCGCCGCCTCCTGCGCGCCCGCGACGCCATGGACCGCAGCTTCGCCCAACCCCTCGACGTACCGGCCCTCGCCCGCGTCGCCCTCATGTCGCCCGCGCACTTCAGCCGCCGATTCCGCGCCACCTTCGGCGAGACCCCGCACCGCTACCTCCAGCGCCGCCGCATCGAACGCGCCTGCGCGATGCTCCGCGACTCCGATGACACCGTCACCGAGATCGCCCTCGCAGTCGGCTTCGACAGCCTCGGCACGTTCAGCCGCACCTTCAGCACCCTCATCGGCCGCTCCCCCACCCGGTTTCGGGCCGAGGCGACCCCGCTCAAAGCCCCGGTCTGCTTCGTCAAGAGCTGGACCCGCCCGAGCAGTTTCAGTTGAGCGGCAACCGAGCATTTTTGGATAAGCCTGCGCGGCGGCAGCACCCATAAGCTGGGGGCATGTTCAAAGACATCAGCATCCACACCGTGTTCGTCCTCGACCAGGAAGAGGCGATCGACTTCTACGTAGGCAAGCTCGGCCTCGCGATCGTCGAGGACGTCGACCTCGGGTTCATGCGCTGGCTCACCGTCTCGGTGCCTGGTGACCCCGAGCACCGCATCCACCTCGAGGTGCCCGGCCCGCCCTCGCAGAGCGACGAGACCGCCGCGGTGGTCCGCGACCTGCTCACCAAGGGCGCGCTCGGTGCCACGGTGCTCACCACCGACGACTGCCGCGGCACCTACAAGCGGCTCACCGACCTCGGCGTCGAGTTCACCGAGGAGCCGGTCGAGCAGCCGTACGGCATCGACTGCGCACTGCGCGACCCCTTCGGCAACCACATCAGGATCACCCAGCCGGCCGCTCCGGAGGCCTGACAGTAAGCAGGGGGAACGCCCGGGCCGGCCCGGGCGTTTTCGCGTGCCTTCGAGGGTTCGACTCCAGTTCAGGCGGGTACTCCGGAAGCTCGGAGCGGCTTTGGAGGAACCATGGACGGCACAGAGGAGCGGCAGGAGCGCATCGTCGTCGGCGTCGACGGCTCCGGGCCGTCGGTCAGGGCCCTTGAGTGGGCCGTTCGGCAGGCACGGCGCACCGGCGCGAAGGTCGAGGCCGTGCAGGCCTGGGAAGTGCCGACGATGTACGGCAGCGGCATGATGGTCCTGCCCGGCGGCGAGGAGTTCGACAAGTCGGCCCGGCAGTCGCTCGAAGCGGCGGTCAACCACGCCTTGGAGGGGAAGACCGACGTCGAGGTCGAGCACCACACCGTGGGCGGCCACCCGGCCAAGACGCTCATCGACATGGCCGAAGGCGCCGACCTGCTCGTGGTGGGCAGCCGCGGGCACGGCGGGTTCGTCGGCTCCCTGATCGGCTCGGTCAGCCACTACTGCGTCAACCACGCGCCCTGCCCGGTCGTGGTGATCCGCCAGACGGACTGAGGCCGCGTCGGCCGGGCCGGGTCCGGCGCCCTACCTCGCGGGCACGGTCGCGGCGCCCGCGCGGGCGCCGGGACCGGCGCGCGCTACCGCGGGCACGGATGCCGCTGGCGTCCGAGCAGTTGCAGCTCCGCCGCCGAGGCCCGACAGCGCCCGCACGGGCGCCCCGACCGGGGCCGGCGCGCTACTCAGCGGCGGGCGCGGATGCCGTTGGCGTGTAAGCGAAGCTGCGCAGCCGCGTCGCCTCACCGGCGGCGCCGACGCCGAGCACGCGGCCGGTGAACCCGGCGGCGACCTCGGTCGAGAGGTAGCGGCCGTCGAGTCGCGCCAGCTCGGTCACGTCACCGCCGTCGACCAGCGCGAGCACGATGTCGTCGGGGCCGAAGGCCGTCATGGTCTCGGCCTCGCAGTCCACCGCGGCGATCCGCAGCACGACCGCGTCCCCGGTGACCGGGGCCGAGCCGAGTTCGGCGCTGACGCCGCCGATCCTCGCTTCCGCGCGCACCGCGCCGTCCTCGAACACCAGGCCGTAGCGGTGCCGGTCGTCGATGCGCACCTCGAAGCGGCCCGAGCCCGTGAACGCGGCCTCGGCCTCCCATCGCAGGTCCTCGACGCGCGTGCACAGCAGGCCTGGGGAGCCGTCGCCGGGGGCGCGGAGCCGCAGGCCCCCTTCGGGATCGGGTGCGGCGATCGCGGCGGGTTCGCTCGCGGGCGAGACCCAGCGGTGGTGCAGGGCCTTCGCGGTGAAGTCGTCGCGGAAGGCGGTGTCGTCGGGCGCGAACTCGTAGCGGTGCTCGTCGAACACCGGCCAGCCGTCGACCCAGTCGACCCCGGCCAGGAACGTCTCGCGGCCGATCACGTGGTAGCAGGGGGTGAATCCGGCGGGCCGCACGGCGAGGTAGACGGCGGCCCATTCGCCGGAGGCGGTCTGGACGAGGTCGGCGTGCCCGGTGTTCTGCACCGGGAGGGACGGCCGGGAGCGGTGGCTGAAGACCGGGTTGGCGGGGCAGGACTCGTACGGGCCTTCGGGGCGGTCGGCGCGGGCCACAGTCACGGCATGGCCGCGTTCGGTGCCGCCTTCGGCCAGGAGCAGGTACCAGTGGTCGCCGTGCTTGTAGAGGTGCGGGGCCTCGGGGAAGTCGAGTTCGCCGGTGCCCTGCCAGACCTTGTAAGGCTCGCCGGTGAACTCGCCGGTCTTGAGGTCGACGCAGCCTTGGAGCATCCCGTGGAGGTCGGTGTCGGCGACGCGGCCGGTCCAGGTGAGGAGGAGTTCGCCGTCGTCGTCCCAGCAGATGTCGGGGTCGATGCCGACGGCTTGGGGCACGAAGATCGGGTCGCTCCAGGGGCCGGCGGGGTCTTCGGCGGTGACGATGGTCTGCCCGGAGTCGGCGTCGCCGACGTTGGTGGTCACGAAGTAGAAGCGGCCCTCGTGGTGGCGGAGGGTGGAGCCGTAGATGCCGCCGGAGGGGCGGCCGTCGGCGCGGAGGAACTGGCCGCGGCGGTCGAGGATGTTGCCGATCTGCTTCCAGTGCACGAGGTCGCGGCTGTGGTAGATGGGTGCGCCGGGGAAGTATTCGAAGCTGGAGTGGGCGAGGTAGTAGTCCTCGCCCACTCGGCAGATCGTCGGGTCGGGGTGGAATCCGGGGACGATCGGGTGCTCGGCCCCGGACACGGCAGTTCGGCTCACAGTGCTCCCTCGATCAGCGCGGAGCCACCAGATTAAGTTGTGTCGCCAAACTTTGTCAACCGCGAACCGGGTCGGCCGCTTCAAGCTGTGGCCTTGAGCCGCAGCCGCAAGCGACCGCCCCGGACTTACCGCGGACGCTCCCGGTCACGCCGCCGCGTGCTGCACGCCCCAGGTCCGGGCGTACCGGCCCGAGCGTTCGAGCAGTTCATCGTGCGTGCCCTGCTCGATGATCCGCCCGTGCTCCATCACGACGATCACGTCCGCACTCCGGATGGTGCTCAGCCGGTGCGCGACGACCAGCGTGGTCCGCCCGCGCATCAGCGTCTCGAGCGCGCCCTGGATGTGCCGCTCCGACTCCGAGTCCAGCGCGCTCGTGGCCTCGTCGAGGAACAGGATCCGCGGGTCGCGGATCAGCGCCCGCGCGATCGAGAGCCGCTGGCGCTGCCCGCCCGAAAGCCGCGCGCCGCGCTCGCCGACCACGGTGTTCCAGCCGTCCTGGAGGGCCTCGACGAATTCGAGCGCGTTCGCGTCGCGCAGCGCCTGCCGCACCCGCTCGTCGTCGATCGGCCCGAGCCCGTACGTGATGTTGTCCCGCACCGATCCCTCGAACAGGACCGAGTCCTGCGGCACCACCGAGACGTGTCGGCGCACCGACCGCATGTCGAGGGCCTCCATGTCGGCGCCGTCGAGCAGCACCGTGCCGCCCGCGGGCCGGATCAGGCCGAGCACGGTGTTCATCAGTGTCGACTTGCCGGAGCCCGAAGGGCCGACGAGCGCAACGGTCTTCCCCGCCGCGATGTCGAGGTTCACTCCGTCCAGCGCGGGCGCGCCGCCGTCCGGGTACCGCACGGTGACCTCGCGGAGCTCGATGCGCCCCTCGACCTTGTCCACAGTGGGCTTGCCTTCGTTGTACTCGACGTCGGGGTCTTCGAGCACTTCGGCGATCGAGCGCGCCGACTCGGTGCCGCGCGCGGTCACCGGGATCAGGTTGAGCACGGCTCCGACGGAGCCGGTGAGCATCGAGAAGTAGGTGCCGAGCACCACGACCTGCCCGGCCGAGATCGGTGCCCACTGCATCACGGCCACCGTGGCGGCCAAGAGCAGGCAGCCGACCGACAAGAGCTGCATGGTGACCCAGCTGGCGGCGCCGAAGCGGCCGTTGACGACGTCGAGCCGCAGCCCCCGGTGCCGCACCTCCTCGGCGACCTCGGCGACCCGCCCGGTCGCGACGTGCTCGAGCCCGTGCGCGCGCGTGATCGGCATGAGGGCGGCCATCTCGCCGACCCGCGCGGAGAAGACCTCCATCTCGCGGCGGAACTCCTCGTTGCGTTCGCGGGAGCGGCGGCGCGTGAACCACCAGACGCCGAAACCGCAGGGAATCGAGAGGGCGAAGACCGGCAGGAACTGCGGCACGGTCAGCGCGGTCATGGTGATCGCGCCCGCGAAGACGAAGACGGCCGAGAGGAACGGCCCGCCCGACTGGGCGAACATCATCTCCACGTTCTCGACGTCGCGCACGACCTTGCTCTGGATGATGGAGGCGTTCGACCGGGAGTGGAACCCGATGGACAGCAGTTGCAGCCGCGCCGCGAGCGCGTTGCGGAAGCCGGCGCCGAGGGACCGCACGGCGCCCATGTAGAGGCGGGTGAACCAGACGTGGGTGAAGGCGTTCTGGACGACGAGGACGGCCGCGCCGACGGCGAGCCAGCCGAGTGTCGAGAGTGGACCGCCGCGTACGACCGCGTCGACGGCGGCGCCGGTGATGACCGGCATCAGCCAGGTGGGGCTGTCTTTGACGACGAAGATGCCGACGGCGAGGGCGAGCTGCGCCCTCCGGGGTCGGAGCGCCCGGGCGACCGAGGCGAGAGGACGTTTCCCGTCGAGGGTGATGGATTCCATTGCAGCAATGGCCCCGTGTTCGATTAGTGGGTTCAGGTTGGGCGACAACGGGAGTGGATGGGTCTCCCGCCGCGGTGCCGAGCGATGCGCCGAACACGCGAAGTCACCGCCCTCGACCATAACCCCGGCGTCCGCAATCCGCCTCCGCTTTTCACGGCATGCCGCTCAGTCGCCGGCCCGCTGGGCCCTCCAGGACCGGCGCGGCCTGAGCTCGAGGTCGGGCACGCCCGGCGGGTACGGCGGGTACTGCTCGACGAGGTCCGCCCAGACCTCGTGGGGGATCGCGAGCCCGGCATCGATCATCGCCGCGCCGTGCCACAGCCCGATCCCCTTGAGCGCCTTCGCGGTGCTGCGGCAGATCTCCTCGGAGAGGAACGCGAACCGCTCCTCGGCCGCGTCCCGCTCTCGCACCTCCGCGGGATCGGTCGCGTCCTCGAGCCGGTCCAGCACCGCTCCCTCCCGCTCCCACTCCTCCACGAGCGCCTGCACCGGTCGGAACGCCGCGGCGAGCTCCCCCTCGGTCATCTCGTTCACATCCCACCCCTCTCGATTTGCGCCGCCGACCTGGCGGCCTGTTCGATCTTCGCGCGGTAGGCCGCACGGGCCTCCTCGTCGATCGGCTGCTCGTGCTCGGCGCGCATCCCGGTTCGGCCGTCGAGGCCCTCGCGCAGGATGTCGGCGTGGCCCGCGTGCCGGATGGTCTCGCCGAGAACGTGGAGCAGTACGGCGAACAGGTTCGTGTCGGCATGAGGCTCCGACCACCACGGCACGCGGCCGGGGGCGTCGAGGGCCAGCTCGTTGATCGTCGCGTCCGAGTGGTCCCACGTGCGCTGGTAGAACTCGATGATCTGATCGCGGGTCTCGTGCTCGTTCGCCCACAGTTCACTGCCGTCTGAGTCCTGCCAGCGGGGCAGCGATTCGGGGGAAGGGCGGCCGAAGACCTCGCCGAAGTATCGGGCCTCGACGTTGGCCACGTGTTTGACCAGTCCGAGGAGGCTCGTCCCGGTCGCGGTCAGCGGCCGGTGGGCGTCGTATTCGGACAAGCCGTCGAGTTTCCATACCAACGCTTGGCGATCCCGCCGCAGTCTCCCGTGCATGGTGGCTTTCGCGAAAGCATCGATCATGTGGGACGAGTCTGCCACAGGCTGCCGCGTAGTAAGGGCGACGACGGTCACAGTCCAGATCGTGTTGCAAGGCAAGGGAGGCGAGAAAATAAGGGCTCGCGTCTAGACGGTGTGGTTGACATTTTGCACACTCATCGCTCATCATGCAGTAACCGCAATTGGCGATATGCCTAGTGCGACAAGGATTTACGTCGTCACCCGAATGGGTTACGTCGCAGGCCGCATGAAACGCAAGAAACCCATAGTGCAAAAATCTCCATCAGTCGCCCGGTGGCTCTCGAGCTACCAACTTTCAGACCACCGGGCGACCTAACAACGAAGGACGAACCATCGTGTCGTGGACGACGATACGCCATTCCGGCGTACCTGAAAACACCCATTCGGCCGCCTGGCGGATCGGCGAGAAGCCGCACGACCCGCTCGACCCGGGCCCGTACGGCACCCCCGGCTGGCAGCCCGACCCGCGCCGGGGTCGGCGCCGTCGAGGCGAATTGCCGGACCCGCCGCCGATCGAGCGCCGCGAATCGATGCCCGTCGAGCGTCGAAACGAGTCGAACCCGACCGAGCGTCGCGGTGAGCCGCGTCCGCTCGAGCGTCGCGGTGAGCCGCACCCCGAGGAGCGGCGGCGCATCGAGCCCCCGGGGCGCAGCTGGTTCGGGTCACCGGACCCGCGCCCCGCAGAGCCGCAAGACTTCTCGCCGATGCGCGAGGCCGCGTACCGCGCCTTCCTCCGCGACTCCGAGGAGCTTCACCGCGCGCACCTCGAAGCGCCGGAACCGAACCGGGTCCTCGTCTACCTGCGCTGGTACCTCCGGATCGTGGTGGCGATCCTGTACTGGCGCGTCGTGCCGTTCCCGGAACCGCCGTCGCGCTGCCGCCGCTCCCGCGCGGTATGCGGACCGCGCCAAGCGCACCAACCCCGCCAAGCGGCCCGATACGTCGGCCGCGCCGCCGTACCTACCCGCCCGGTGGTCGACTCGATAGGAGCGGCCCCATTCGCGGCCGACCCGATCGAGGCGGCCCAGCTCGCGACCGCGCCGACCGAACCGCTTCCGATCGCCGCACACCCGACCGAGCGGATGCCGATCCCCACGCAATCGGCCAGGCCCCCGCAGATCGGCGCACAACCGGTTGAACCGCCGCCGGTCGCCGCGCAAGCGGTCACCCCGGCAGCCGCTCCCCCGATCGCGATCGAGTGGCGCACCGTCGCGCGCCCGCAGGTCCGGCCCACCGCCACGGCCGCCAGGGCCGCCGAGGCCGGGGATATAGAGGCCACCGTGTCCACCACGTCCGCCAGGGCCGCCATGCCCACCCCGGCCCGACGCGTCGACCTGCCGCGCTCGCGCCCTCCGGTCCGACCGCAGTCCCATCGACTCGCGGTCATGACCCCGCGCAATGGCACGCACAGTCGCCGTCGCGCCGACACGCGTCGCATCTTCCTCCACACCTACGCCATCACCCGCGACCAGAACCTCCGCGACCTCACCTGGCCCAAGGGCAGCTGGGAAGGCTTCACGGCCTCCGACCCCTACGCCAACCCGCGCCGAGGCTCGATCCAACGACGCCGCAACCACCGACCTCGCAACCTCGCCCTCGCCCGCTCGTTCCCGAGCACGACCCCGGTCGTACCGGTCGGCGCGACCAGCCGCCCGGCCCCGATCGGCCCGACCACACGCCTGGTCCCGGCCACCGCGACCCCGTTCCCGGGCGGCGACCTCCGATGAGCCGACTCCGCAGCTTCCCGAACGGAGACCGCCCATGAGCCGACTCCGCAACGCGCCCTGGGAACTCCGCCGCGCCTACCAGCGCGCACTGGCCGCACTCCCCGGCAAGTCCACAGTGGTGTATCCGCCTGACCTCAGCACGCTCACCACGGTGGGCGCGGCGATCATCGACGACCGAACCCTCGCGTTCGGCGTCGACGGCGACCACCCGCGCCTGTGGATCACCACGGACGCACTCGAGGGTCCGAACCTCCTCGGCCACTTCTCCGGCCTGGCCGACGCCGCACCCGACCTGTGGATCTGCGACCACAGCGCCTGGCCGTGGGTCCTGAGCGGCGACATCGCCGACCGAATCGAGGAGGCGGCCCTGCGCGCATGGAGCGACTGCACCCGCAACTGCGACGGCTTAAGCGCTCGTCTCAGTTGGCGAGTTCCTTGAAGCACGTGATGGCTGCGGCGAGATTCCTGCCGGTCTCCCGCCGCAGTCCTGCCTTGATCCAAGCCGGTTCCGCCGAAAGAATCAAAGTCGGCCAAATCTGAAGGGTGCGCTGAACCATCGTGAGCGACAGGGAAAGACGAGCGGCGATCGACGCGTTCGCCCCGGCAGCCGGCGTCGAGCGGGCCGGCTGAATCGGTGAGCGCGGCGCATCCCCTTCATGGGCAGCCCCCAGTTCCCGACCCCCGACGGCGACTGTCCGCCAGGGCAAAGTGGACCTTGACCGTCGCGGCCGCATTGGTCGTCGTCTCCGTTGCCGCGGTGGTGGTCTGGTCGCAGGTCCGGGAGACCGAGCCAACGCAAGTCATCGACGATGAGGCCGGGCTGCGCTATGACATCCCGCAGAGCTGGGTGCAGGCCGGAGAAGCGGAAATGGCGGGCGAGGTCTACGCCATGTACTCGTCGGTGGCAGAAGCCCCCGGAAACGCATGGGTGCGAGTCAGGGTCTCCGGACCGGGTGCGGACGCATTGACGACGGCCAAGGGCTTCGTCGCCGCTTTCAACGGAGCCGACTGGGATTCCCCTTCGATGGTGGAGGAGGAGAGCGTCATCGACGGGCACGCCGCCACGAGGTTCTCCGACTCGGACGACGAGGGCCGCACCTGGATGGCAATGGCCATCGAGTTCGACGACCGGTGGGTCGAGGTGTCGGGAATGGCCGGCGACAATGAGCCGCACCTGATCGAGGAGCTGGAGTCGATCTACGCCTCGATCACGGTCCTGTAGCGGCGGGCCGGAACCCGGGCGCGGCCGGGTTCCGGCCCGGATGGCGGCAAAAACTCGCCGACCGAATCCGGGGTTCCACCTGGGATAAGGCCGGATCGACACCGGTGAGCGCGCGTCGTTCGACGATGCTGAGCACGCACGCCAAGGCGAGTGCGAGCCCCGCGAGCACCGACGCGAGCTGCATCAGGTTTCCGACCGGCGAGACGTCCTCGGTCAGCGACGCCCCGGAAAGCACGACCACCACCTGGTAGAGCCCCCAGCCGAACAGGCTGCCGGAGCCGACCCACGCGAGTACCGCGGCCCGCCCGAACGGCACCCGCACTGAGGGTCTGAGCATCCGGGCGGCGCCGAGCGCGGCCGAGAGGGCCGTCGCGGCCGCGATCGCCAGGTGCATTCGCTGCGAGACCTCCCACCCGGGCTCGTATGCGCCGAACGGGCTCGCGTCGCCGAACAGCCAGACCGCGTAGCCGATCGCGATGACCACCGCAGCCCCGCCGCCCCCGCGGACGAGTACCGCCTGCACGTCGTAGGTGGCGCCCTTCGCCGGTTCCGCCGGTTGGAACACATGACTCCAGCGCGCTTTCGCGTACCACCAGAACGCGGCCGCGAGGAAGATCCCCTGGAGCGCGAACGACGCCCCGACGACCGCGTACACCCACGGCTCGACCAGCCCGCCCTCGAACCGCATCGCCTGCCCGCCGCTGACCAGCCACGCGATCCCGCCAGCGGCCGCTTGCAGCACGGCGGGCACGAGCAGACCGGTCCCGATCCAAACGGGCGCCAGCAGCAGCCAGGCCGGCATCCGCGCTCCCCAGCGCCGTGTCAGCGCCGACGCGAGCACCACCACGAAGGCGTCCATGCCGAGCGTGATCGCGTTGGCGTACACGAACTCGTGCCCGGCGGCGGGGGAATCGGCCGGCACTCCGACCAGGTCGCCCGAGAGCCAGAGCACCTTGAGTGCCATATAGGGCACGGTGGCGACGACGGCACCGAGCCCGGCGAGTCTGCGCAGGAAGCGTTGCGGGGGAGGGGCATCGACCATCATGTCGTCATCGTGCCGCCCGTGGACCGCTCCGGCCTCCCTCCGCCGGGGGGCGGCGGTCCCCCGGCGGTGGGAGGCCTCACCCGCTGCCGGATTCGGTCGTGCTGCGGTGTCTCCCGCCTCACGTCGCGAACCCAAACTTGACTCTGATACCCGTAGGGGGTATAAATTCGGTTATGCGGATACCCTAAGGGGGTATCATCGGATCGGGAGGGTCTTATGAACACCGGAACACGCCTCGGCCTCTACGGCGGCGGGCTCGCAGTCCTGTTCGCGGCCGCGTTCGGCACCGCCGCGGCGGTCATGCCCGACGATGCCGCCGACGACTGGAACGACCAGGCCGAAGACGGCGGCCACGGCGGGCACGGCAGCGGCGACGGCGAGGCCGCCCCCGTCCGAGGCGTCTCCATCGAGCAGGACGGCTACCTCCTCAGCCAGGTCAGCGCCCCGACCGGGATCGGCGAGGCCGGCGAACTCGCCTTCCAGATCACCGGCGCGGACGGCGAGCCGGTCACCGACTACACCGTCTCCCACGAGAAGGAACTCCACCTCATCGTGGTCCGCACCGACGGCACCCACTTCCGCCACGTGCATCCCGAACTCGGCGCCGACGGCACCTGGTCGCTGCCCTGGACCTGGGACGCGGCCGGCTCCTACCGCGTCTACGCCGACTTCGTGCCCGAAGGCGGCGAGGACCTCACCCTGACCCGCACCGTCGAGGTCGCGGGGGACTACGGCCCCGAAATCGCCACCGAGCCCGCGCTGGTCTCGGAGGTCGACGGGTTCACCGTCACCCTCGAAGGCGACCTCAGCGCGGGCGCCTCCTCCGAGGTCACGGTCTCGGTTGCCCGCGAGGGCCGGCCCGTCACCGAGCTCGAGCCCTACCTCGGCGCGTTCGGTCACCTTGTGGCCCTTCGCGAAGGCGACCTCGCTTACCTCCACGTCCACCCCGAGGGCGAAGCGCCCCAGGCGGGCGACCTGAGCGGCCCGGACGTCACGTTCGCGACCGAGGTGCCGACCGACGGCCGGTACTTCCTGTACTTCGACTTCCAGGTCGCGGGCCAGGTGCACAGCGCGGCGTTCGTGGTCGACACGACCGAGAGCGCGAACGGCGGCGCCGAGGCCGACCCGAGCGAAGGAACCACCGAAGCGCCCGCCGAGGAGCCGTCCGAATCCGGCGAGCACGGCACCGACGACCACGGTCACTGATCCCGCACGAGAGAGGAAGGACGACCATGACCACTGCACTGCCTCCCGGCCCGGTCGACCGCATTGAACTCGAGATCGGCGGGATGACCTGCGCGTCTTGCGCGATGCGGATCGAGAAGAAGCTCAACAAGGTCGAGGGCGTCACCGCCACCGTCAACTACGCCACCGAGAAGGCCCGCATCGAGGCCCCCGCGGGCATCGACCCGGCCGAGCTCATCGCGGTCGTCGAGAAGACCGGCTACACCGCCGCGCTCCCGGCCCCGGCCGAGCCCGAGGCTTCGGACGCCGCGGAGGACGAGAAGCCCGACCCGGAACTGACGAGCCTGCGGCAGCGGCTCATCGGATCGGTCGTGCTCTCCGTACCCGTGATCGCCATGGCGATGGCCCCGGCCCTGCAGTTCGAGTACTGGCAGTGGGCGTCGCTCGCGCTGGCGTCCCCGGTGGTCCTGTGGGCGGCCTGGCCGTTCCACAAGGCGGCCTGGACCAACCTCCGCCACGGTTCGGCCACTATGGACACACTGGTGTCGGTCGGCACCCTCGCCGCGTTCGCCTGGTCGCTGTACGCCCTGTTCCTCGGCACCGCCGGGACGCCGGGCATGACCCACCCGTTCACGCTCAGCGTCGCCCCCAGCGACGGGGCCGGCAACATCTACCTCGAGGTGGCCGCGGGCGTCACCATGTTCATCCTGGCCGGACGCTACTTCGAGAAGCGCTCGAAGCGGCAGGCCGGCGCGGCCCTGCGGGCGCTGCTCCACATGGGCGCCAAGGAAGTCGCGGTGCTGCGAGGCGGCGCAGAGACGCGGATCCCGGTCGCGCAGCTGGCCGTGGGCGACGAGTTCGTGGTGCGTCCGGGCGAGAAGATCGCCACCGACGGCGTGATCGTCTCCGGCACCTCCGCAGTCGACGCCTCGATGCTCACCGGCGAATCGGTGCCCGTCGAGGTCGGTGTCGGGGACGCCGTCACCGGCGCCACGGTCAACGCCGGCGGGCGACTCGTCGTGCGGGCCACGGCGATCGGCGGCGACACGCAGCTCGCGCACATGGCGAAGCTGGTCGAGGACGCGCAGTCCGGCAAGGCCGAAGTGCAGCGGCTCGCCGACCGGGTCGCCGGGATCTTCGTCCCGATCGTCATCGCGATCGCCGTTGCGACCCTTGGGTTCTGGCTCGGTGCCGGATTCCCGACCGCGGCGGCGTTCACCGCTGCGGTGGCGGTGCTCATCATCGCGTGCCCTTGCGCTCTCGGGCTCGCGACGCCGACGGCGCTGCTGGTCGGGACCGGGCGCGGCGCGCAGATGGGCGTGCTCATCAAAGGGCCGGAGATCCTGGAGTCCACGCGTCGCGTCGACACGATCGTGCTCGACAAGACCGGGACCGTGACCACCGGCAAGATGACCCTGGTCGAGGTCCTGCCCGAGGAGGGCGTGGAGCGCGACGAACTGCTGCGGCTGGCGGGCGCTTTGGAGCACGCTTCAGAGCACCCTGTGGCGCAGGCGATCGCGAAGGCCGCCGCCGCTGAAGGCCGGCTTCCTCCCGTCGAGGACTTCAAGAACATCGAAGGCAAAGGCGTGCAGGGCGTCGTGGACGGCCACCTCGCGGTGGTCGGGCGCGCATCGCTGCTCGCGGACTGGACCCTGGAGCTGAGTGCCGAACTGGCCGAAGCGAAGGCGTCGGCCGAGGCCGAGGGCAAGACCGCCGTCGCGGTCGGCTGGGACGGCGAGGCGCGCGGCGTGCTCATCGTGGCCGACACGGTGAAGCCGACCAGCGCCGAGGCGATCGAGCAGTTCAAGGCGCTCGGGCTGACGCCGGTGCTGCTGACCGGCGACAACCAGGCCGTCGCCGAGCGGATCGCGGCGGAGGTGGGCATCGACGAGGTCATCGCCGAGGTCATGCCGCAGGACAAGGTGGACCAGGTGGCGCGGCTGCAGGCCGAGGGGCGGGTCGTGGCGATGGTCGGCGACGGTGTGAACGACGCGGCGGCGCTCGCCAAGGCCGACCTCGGTCTCGCGATGGGCACCGGGACGGACGTGGCGATCGAGGCCGCCGACCTGACGCTGGTGCGCGGGGACCTGCGGTCGGCGGCGGACGCGATCCGCTTGTCGCGCAGGACGCTCGGCACGATCAAGGGGAACCTGTTCTGGGCCTTCGCCTACAACGTGGCGGCGATTCCGCTTGCGGCGCTGGGGCTGCTGAACCCGATGCTCGCAGGTGCCGCGATGGCGTTCTCGAGCGTGTTCGTGGTCGGGAACAGCCTGCGGCTGCGGTCGTTCAAGAGCGGCGCGCGCGACTGACCTGGCCCGGGAAGTCACTGGACGCACAGTCCGGCCCGGTCCGCCGAGGCGATGCCCGGCGAGCCGGGCCGTCATGGGTCTCCAGCCTCTCGGCTGCTGCGCCGCTCAGGGCTGGAGGACGTAGCGGCCGCGCAGTCCGGCCTGCTCAGTGGCCTTGTAGGCCTCGGCCGCCCGGCTCAGCGGCAGGACCGCGTGCACCCGGGTGGGCAGGCCGCCGGACGCGGCGAGGTCCAGGAGCCGGCCCAGGCGTGCGGGGGCGGGCTCGACCATCAGCGTCCGCACCGTGATCCCGCGTTCGACCTCAGGCACGATGTTGGGGCGGACGCCGACGAAGGTGCCGCCGTCGCGGACCGGGGCCAGGCCCCACTGCTGCTGCGAAGAGGTGTCGACGACCGCGTCCCAGCCCGGCGCAGCCTCGGTGGCGAAGTCGGCGCCGAGGCTGCGCACGAAGTCCTCGTCGGCGGCGCGGGCCAGGCCCGTCACCCGCCAGCCGCGCTCGATCGCCAGCGCGACCACGTTCGCGCCGATGGCGCCGGCGGCACCGGTGACCAGGAGTCGGTTCTCGTCGGGCGCGTCGCCGAGCAGGTCGACGATCTGCGCGGCGCTCAGTCCGCTGAGCGGCACGGTCGACGCCGAGGCCAGGTCGAGTCCCTCAGGGACCGGGGCGACGTCGGCGGCATCGACGATGAGGCGTTCGGCGAAGGTGCCGAAGTCGCGGTCGAAGCCGACCACGACGCCGGCGACGCGGGTCCCGGGGGCGAGGTCGGTGCCGGGTCCGGCGGCGTCGACGGTGCCGGCGAAGTCCCAGCCCAGGCCCGTGTGGTGGGGTTGGTCGATGAGGCCCATGGTGTGGAAGAAGCCGCCCACGACGCCGAGGTCGGTGGGGTTGACGGGCGCGGCGGCGACGGCGACCCGGATCTGCCCGGGGCCGGGGTCGGTGAGGGGGACGTCGATGATCTCGATCGAGTCGGGTCCGTTCGGGGTGCGGACGACGGCGGCACGGTAGGTGGTCGTGTTCATGGCTTCGCTCCTGGTGTGCAGGTGTCGTGCTTGACAACTTCACTATGGAGGAGTAACTCTCTATTGGGAAGTAGGCACTTCAGAGTGCGTAACCCACCCCAGGGTGAGAGGAGAGCTCATGAGCACGATGACGGCGGGCCAGAAAAGGGAAGCGGCGCAGTCGAAGTACAACGCGTACCTGGCCGCCTGCCCCAGCCGCCAACTGCTGAGCCGGATCTCCGACAAATGGGTCGCGCTGGTGCTGGCCGCACTGGGCGGCGACGGCCCGCACGCCGATCACGCCGGCGAGCTGCGGCCGATGCGGTACTCGGAGCTGGCACGGCGGCTGGCCGGGGTCAGCCAGAAGATGCTCACCCAGACGCTGCGCTCCCTCGAGCGCGACGGCCTGGTCACGCGGACGGTCACGCCGACCGTGCCCACGACGGTGACCTACGGGCTGACCGAGCTCGGTCTCTCGCTGCACGAGCTGATGCGCGGCGTCAAGGGCTGGGCCGAGTCGCATATGGACGAAGTGCTCGCCCGCCGCGAGGACTACGACGCCCGCACCGCTGACGACGGCGTCAAGTAGACGAGGCCGGTCACGCTCCGGCCACGAGGGCCGCGGTAAGGGCCTCGAGGCCGTCGAAGTGGCCGTCGAAGGTGTCCGTGTCCTTCGGCGGGTCGCCGACCGACCTGCCGATATAGGCCGTCCGCATCCCGACCGCCTGTGCCCCGCGCAGGTCCCAGGCGTGGGCCGCGACCATCAGGACGCGCTCGGGCGCGCACCCGGCGGCGTCGAGGGCGAGCCGGTACACCTCGGGGGCGGGCTTGTACGCGCCCGCGAGCTCGCTCGAGAGCGCCAGATGGAACCGCAGCCCCGCGAAGGCGTTGAGCCGCAGCAGCGCCGAGAGGCCGGCGTTCGAGAGCCCGATGACCGGGAAGTGCCACGAGAGGCGCTCCAGCCCGGAGACCGTGTCCTCCCAGGGCACGAGACGCTGCCCGGCCTTCGCGAGCCTCGCGATGACCGCCGCGTCGGCGATCCCGGCCCGATCGGCCACGAGCTGCGCGGCCTCGGCGTCGATGACCGCAGTGTCGGCGTACGCGCGCTCGCCCCGGGCGATGCGCGTCTGCTCGGTCTCGACATGCCGCTGCCACAAGGTGACCGACTCGTCGACGGTGGCCTGCTCGGCGTCCGACAGCGCTTCGCGGACCGCCGCCCCGATGCCGTCCGGTTCGTCGACCAGCGTGCCGAGCACGTCGAAGACGACCACGTCGATGTCGCGGATCTCGGTCATGAATGCCCCCATCCGTTTCGGAGGTGCCGATCCTGCCAAATGCCGCCGTATCGGTCAAGCGCGGCGGCCGTAAGCCGAGCCTATGCCGCTTCGTCCGGTGCCCTGGTCGATTCGAGGACCCACGCCCGGTAGTCGGGGTCGGCGTGCGCGATGAGATGGGCGAGCACGCACGGCACCTCATAGGGGTGCGCCTCGCGCACGGCCCGGATGATCTCCGGGACCAGCGACTCGCGGGTGTGCAGCATGGCGCGGGCCTCGGGCTCGTCGTGCACCCGCCCTTCCCACCGGTAGATCGAGCGGATCTCCGCGATGTGCTGGGCGCACGCGGCCAGGCGCGCCTCCACCAGTCGCCGCGTGCACTCGCGGAGCCAGGCGGCGTCGGGTCCGGTGATCACCACTTCGCAGAGAGCGTCCACAGGCGGCATCCTCTCACGTTCGCACCGTATGTCATACCCCGGCGATACGGTGGTGACATGAGTGAACCGGCGCCCGCATTGCCGCTCTTCGGGGACGAACCGCCCAGGCCCCTCGCCGACCGGCTGCGCCCGCGCACGCTCGCCGAGGTCGTCGGCCAGGACCACCTGCTGGCCCCTGACGCGCCGCTCGGACGCATGGTCGCGCGCGGCAAACCCGTGTCCACGATCCTCTGGGGCCCGCCCGGATGCGGCAAGACCACGATCGCGCGGCTCCTCGCCGAGGAGACCGACCTCGCGTTCGAACCGCTCTCGGCCGTGTTCTCCGGCGTCGCCGACCTGCGGAAGATCTTCGCCGCCGCGCGGCAGCGCCGCGAGATGGGCCAGGGCACCCTCCTGTTCGTCGACGAGATCCACCGGTTCAACCGCGCCCAGCAGGACGGCTTCCTGCCGTACGTCGAGGACGGCACGATCATCCTCGTCGGCGCCACCACCGAGAACCCCAGCTTCGAGCTCAACGGCGCGCTCCTCTCCCGCTGCCAGGTGTTCGTGCTCCACCGCCTCGACACCGCCGCGCTCGAGACGCTGCTGGCCCGCGCCGAGGAGGAAGTGCGGCCCGTGCCGCTGGACGAGCAGGCGCGCGGGTCGCTCGTGGCGATGGCCGACGGCGACGGCCGGTACCTGCTCAACATGGTCGAGCAACTGCAGGAACTCCCGGAAGGCACACCGCCGCTCGACACGACCGCCCTCGCCGAGGCCATCCAGAAGCGCGCGCCGCTCTACGACAAGACCCAGGAGAGCCACTACAACCTCATCTCGGCCCTGCACAAGTCCATGCGCGGCTCCGACCCCGACGCCGCCCTGTACTGGCTCGCGCGGATGCTCGACGGCGGCGAGGACCCGCTGTTCATCGCGCGCCGCATCGTGCGGTTCGCCAACGAGGACATCGGGATCGCCGACCCGCAGGCCGTGCAGCAGGCGCTGGCGGCGTGGGACGTGTACGAGCGGCTGGGTTCGCCGGAAGGGGAGCTGGCGATCGCACAGGCCGTCGTCTACCTCGCGACCGCACCGAAGTCGATCGCGGTCTACCGCGGTTTCGGGGAGGCCGTGCGCGCCGCGAAGCAGACCGGTTCGCTCGCCCCGCCCCCGCACATACTCAACGCGCCGACCCGCCTGATGAAGGAGATCGGCTACGGCAAGGGCTACCAGTACGACCCCGACAGCGAGGACGGCTTCTCGGGCGCGGACTACTTCCCCGAGGGCATGGACCGGCAGCGCTTCTACCGGCCGACCCGCAACGGCAACGAGGCGCGCGTCGGCGAGCGGCTCGAGCGGTGGGCCGAGCTGCGCGCCGAGAAGCGGGACCCCGACACCCCTTAGGTCTCTTCGCCGAGGCGGATCGCCTTCTCGTGCACCATGTCGGCGTGTTCGGGGTGGCGTTCGAGCCAGCCCGCGATGAACGGGTCGGCCGGTTCGATGCGCTTGCCGGCCTTGCGCGCCGCGTCGATCGCGAACCGCGCGAGCGCGGCGCCGATGCCCTTGTTCTGGAGCTCCTCGGGAACTTCGGTGCGGGCGAGCATGGTCGTGTCGTCGTGGTGGCGGTATTCGGTGTACCCGACCAGTTCGCCGTCGACCCGCGCCTCGTAGCGGCTCAGGTCGGGCGCGTCGGTGACGTGGACGGTGAGGCCCTCCTGCACGGCCATGGGTCCTCCTTCGGCTGGGCGGGCGCCCGCGCGGACGCCCGCTTCGAGACGGTGGAGTACCCCTCCGGGCCGGTTCTCACCCGGCTAGTTGATGACGAACGTGCGGATGCTGCGCGCCGGGAGCTGCGCGCCGAAGGACCCGTTGGTCATGGTGGGGGAGGCGGAGGCCGCGAGGGTGTTGTTCGCGTCCGTCACCCAGGTCGCGACGGTGGCGTTGCCGCCGCCTTTGACGGTGAACGGGAAGTACGCCGCCGAGGCGTTCTTGTTGATGGCGACGATGACGATCCTGGCGCCGCTCTTGAACGCGGTGATGTAGACGTTCGACTGGGGGTTCGCGGTGGCCGTGATCCGCTGGTAGCCCGGGCGCACCCACTTGGAGAAGTGGGCCATGTTGGCGCCGCGCTTGCTGATCCGGCCGTCCTCGCGCATCGGCCCGTAGCTGCGGCGGATGTACCACCACACGTAGGTCTGGAAGCGGCCGTACACGAGCGCGCGGTGCATGTGCTCGCCGGTGTCGAGGGCGCCGGGCCACAGGTCGGCCGAGTCGCTGCTGTTGGGGTGGTAGACCTCGGTCATCCAGAGCCCCTTCCCGCCGCCCTTCTGCTGGAAGAGCGGGTACGGGAGGTCGGCGTTCTGGGTGCCGTAGAGGTGGGCGCCGATGATGTCGACGTTGCCGAGGGCCTGCGGGTCGTTGAGGATCGGGTCGGAGATGTTCTTGCGGTACTGGAACGACTCGGGCGCGATCACGCGTGTGCCGATGGCGCCGGCGTTCTCGCGGCAGAAGCGGAGGATCTCCTGGGGCGTCCAGGCGGTCCAGTCGTGCGCGTAGTCGGGCTCGTTCTGGATGGAGATGCCGTACAGGTCGACGCCGTTGCTCGCCATGAACTGGTCGAAGTCATTGAGGTGCTGGACGTAGGCGGCGTACTTGTCGTAGCGCAGGCGCTTGCCGCCCGAGAACGTCTCGGTCATCGACGCCGGGGGGTTCCAGGGCGAGGCGAAGACCTTGGCGCCGAGGGCGATCGCGCGCTGGGCGGTGGCGACTTCGCGGCTCCAGTTGGCGCGGTCCTCGTGGACGGGGATGCGCAGGATGCTGAAGCCGAGCTGGCCGCTGCCGTTGCCGAACGCGGTGTCGCGCTGGGCGGCGGTGAGGTCGGCGATCCAGACGGCGTGGTTCATGCCGCCGAACCCCTCGATGGTCTGCTGCACCGTCCCGGGTTCGACGACGATGGTCGTCTGGGCGGCGGCGGGCGAGGCGGCGGCGAGTACCGGGAGTGCCGCGCCTGCGGTGATGAGGGACCGCCGCTTCAGCTTCGCCTTGGCGGTCGGGGGCTGGTTCGGGTGGTGCTCCATTGCTCCTCCTGGTGGCGAGAACGCCCTGGAAATACCGGGGACAACGTTTGCCACAATCAGGATAAATTCGTCCGATTGCAGTGTCAATCCTGCTCAGCCACTAATTAATATTGAATGGCTTCAATGTTGAAGGCCGAGGGTTTCGCTTCGGCCTCGCCCGGCCCGCGGTGCACTAGCCTCAAGACCGACACGAAGGAGCACCCAGTGGAACGCATCGGATTCATCGGCGTGGGCGAGATCAGCAGCGCCATGGTCGAAGGCCTCAGCCGCGGCGTCGAAGCGCCGCCGCCGATCAGCCTCTCCCCCCGGGGCGCGGCCACCGCCGCCGCACTGGCCGAGCGGTACCCGAACGTCCAGGTCCGCGCGAGCAACCAGGAGGTCGCCGACCACGCCGACCTCCTGGTCCTCGCCGTGCGCCGCGCCGACCGGCACGAGGCCCTCGCCGGCCTCCGGATCGGCCCCGAGGCCACGATCGTCAACGTCATCCCCGGTGTCCCCCAAGCGGAACTGCGCGAGATCCTGCGCACCGAAGCGGACATCGTGGCCGCCATCCCGCTCCCCACCGTGCGCGAGCGGCAGTCCGTCACCGTCACCTACCCGGCCCATCCGGTGGCCGACGCGCTCTTCGACCGGCTCGGCGGCGCCCAGCCCGTCGCCGACCAGACCGCGTACAACGTCTGCTCCTCCCTCGCGAGCACGCTGAGCACCCACTACGCCTACCTCGCCGCCCTCACTGAATGGGCCGTGCGGCACGGCGTCCCGAGCGAAGCCGCCGACCGGTACGTGCGCAGCCTCTTCCAAGGCGTCGGCCGCTCGCTCGGCGACGAGTCCCGCCCGCTCGGCCGCCTCGCCGCCGAGCACGAGACGCCCGGCGGCAGCAACGAGCGCATCCGCACCACCTGGTTCGACACCGCCAACGCCGCGGCCCTGCAGGCCGCTCTCAACGGGCTCCTCGCCGACCTCGAACAACCGCAGTGACCAGCGGAAACGCTGCGCGCTGAGGGGTGTCAGGGGCGGTGTCAGGCCGGAGCAAGGCCGGTGACAGGACGCGGGGCCATCGTTAGGGCATCACACCAGCGACCCGCACCGAAAGAGGCACCGAGATGCAGACCTTCACCACCCCCGCCCCCATCACCGCCGCCGTCGACATCGTCCTCGGGGACATCCGCTTCACTGCCGCCGACCGCGACACCACGGTCGTCGAGGTCGCCCCGATCGACCCCGGCCGCGCCCTCGACGTCGAGGCCGCCGCCAAGGTCAACGTCGAGTTCGAAGCCGGGCGCCTGCGCGTCTGGCAGCCCAAGCTGCGCACGGCGTTCAGCCGCAAGTTCGGTTCCGTGCGCGTCACCGTGCAGCTCCCGACCGGCTCGAACGTGCAGGGCGACACCGCCGACGGCGAGTACGTCGTCCAAGGGTCGGTCGGCGCCTGCCGCCTCAAGAACGCCATCGGCGACATCAAAGTCGCCCAGGCCGCCGAGGTGCGGCTGGCCACCAGCGCCGGCCGGATCGCGGTCGACCAGGTCCACGGCAGGGCCGACATCAGCGGCAGCGGCGACATCCGCGCGGCCCGCATCGGCGGCGAGGCGACGGTGAAGAACATCGGCGGGAACACCTGGATCGGCGAAGCCGCAGGGAATCTGCGGGTCAGCTCCTCCCAAGGACCCATCACCGTTGACCTCGCGCACGCCGAGGTGTGGGCCAAGACCGCGATCGGCGAGATCCGCATCGGCGAGGCCGTCGCCGGGCCGGTCGACCTGCACTCGGCGGTCGGCAGGCTCGAGGTCGGCGTGCCCGAGGGCACCGGCGTGCGGCTCGACGCGAAGACGCCCACAGGCCTGGTGCGCGACGAGTCGCCGCACGCCGGGACCGTCCGTCAGATCGCGGTCAAGGCCCGCACGAGCGGCGGCGACATCACCGTCCGCAGTGTCGCCTCCGAGACCGGCCATTCCCAGCGGGCGGCGTGAGTGCCGTTGCGGCCCTTCACGAACCGAGGACGGCCTCCGCCAGTTCCTTCCAATCCGCTTCCCGCCCTGCGCGCATCGCCTCGTCGAACGCCGTTTCGCCGAGGCGATGCCGCGTCTCCTCGGCGATCCGGGTGTAGTCGGGCTGCGAGTGGTCCCGGGTGCCGCGCACGGCGTCGCCGGCCGCGAGCAGCCGCACTGCGGCGGCGTCGTCGCCTTGGCGCGCAGCGAGATCGGCGATGCCGGTGAGTGCTTGGGCGATCATCGGCGGGTGGCCGAGCTTCACGGCCGCCGCGAAGGCCGCGCGGCGGTGCGCGCGGGACTCGGCCAGGTCCTCGGCGAGGTGGGCGCGCAGGTCGAGCACCATGAACTCGATGCCCGCACTGCCCCCGCCGGGCCGGGCCCGGACGGCCGCGACCTGCTCGCGGGCTTCGTCGGCGTCGCCGCGCCAGCGCGCCAGGTGCGCTTTCGCCAGCGCCAGTTCGGCGGCGGTGTCGGGCCAGGCGATGCCGTCGGCCGCGAGTTCGGCGGCGGTCATGGCGGCCGCGCTCGCGCGCTCGTCGCCGAGCAGCCAGTACAGCTGCGCCTGGCGGGCGCGCACGGTGACCACTTCTTCCCGGGCGCCGAGTTCGGCTTCGGCCGCGGCGGCCTCGTCGTAGGTGCGGCAGGCTTCGGCGAGGTCGCCGCGCGTGGCGAAGCGTTCGGCGCGGAAGGCCTGCGCCTGCGAGATGCCCCAGCGGTCGCCGAGGGCGCGGAACTCGGCGAGCGCGGTGGCGAGTTCGTCGTCGGCGTCGGTCTCGTCGCTGCCGATGGAGAGCCGCAGCCAGCAGCGTGAGAGGCGGGCCTGGGCGCGCACCCACGGGTCGTCGCCTTCGACGAGGGGGTCGAACGCGGAGAGGAAGTCGTCGGGGGCTTTCAGCATGCGGTACAGCGGTTCGGTGAAGCCGAGCAGCGGGTGGCGGGAGCCGCTGCGCTGCGCGAGGTCGTGTCCGCGCTCGATCCACTCCTGCGCCTGGAACTGGTCGCCGCCAGCGCCTGCGGTGAGGAAGATCGTGACGGCGGTGCAGGCGAGGGCCTGCACTTCGTCGGGCACGTCGTCGCCGGGGAGCGAGGCGGCTGCGAGGCTCAGCTCGACGCCTTCGGCTTTGCGGCCGGAGAGGTACCAGTACCAGGCGGTGGATCCGGCGAGGGCCATCGCGTCGGTGGACCAGCCGTCCGCGATGGCCTCGCGGAGGGCGCCGATGAGGTTGTCGTGCTCGGTTTCGAGCACGGCCAGCCACTTGAGCTGGTCGGCGCCGCGCAGGAGCGGGTCGGCGGTCGCGGCGAGCGCGATGAGGTGGGCGAGGCGGGCTCGGCGGGCCGCTTCGGTGCCGCCGGCCTCCTCGAGCCTCTGGGCCGCGTATTCGCGGATGGTGCTGAGCATCCGGTAGCGGGGTTCGTCGTCGCCGTACGCGACGAGCAGGGATTTCTCGGTGAGTGCGGTGAGCAGGTCGAGCGCGTACTCGCCTTCTGGGCAGACCCGTTCGGCCGCTTCGAGGCTCACGCCGCCGGTGAACACGGCGAGGTTCTGGAGGAGTTCGCGTTCGGCCTCGTTGAGGAGGTCCCAGCTCCAGTCGACGACGGCGCGGAGGGTGCGGTGGTGGGCCATCGCGGTGCGGCTGCCGCCGGTGAGGAGCTGGAAGCGGTCGTCGATGCGGTCGGCGAGCTGGTCGACGGACATGGTGCGCAGGCGGGCGGCGGCGAGTTCGATGGCGAGTGGCATGCCGTCGAGCGCCCGGCAAATGCGGGCCATAGTGGACAGTGTGGCTTCGTCGCCGCCGACGTTGCGGCGCACGGCCTCGGCCCGGTCGCGCAGGAGCCGCACGGCCGGAGAGGCGGCGGCCTCCTGCGGGCTCGCGTCCTCGGCGGGCAGCGCGAGCGGTTCGACCTGCCAGAGGGCCTCGCCGGTGATGCCGAGCGGTTCGCGGCTGGTGCTGATGATGCGCAAGGACCGGCATTCGCCGAGGAGCCGGTCGGTGAACGCCGAGACCTCCTCGATCACGTGCTCGCAGTTGTCGAGGACGAGGAGCATCACGCGGTCGCGGATCGCGGCCACGAGCCGGTCGGTCGCGTCGCCGCCGCCCTGCTGGTCGCGCAGGCCGATCGCGGTCAGGACCGCTTGCGCCAGTTCGCCTCCGGCGCCGACTGCGCCGCCTGCACTGACAGTGGCGAGTTCGACGAGCCAGGCGCCGTCGGGCAGGTCGCCGAGCATCGTCCGCGCCGTCTCGACGGCGAGGCGGGTCTTGCCGGCGCCGCCGGGGCCGTGGAGGGTGACGAGGCGGTGCCGGGACGCCAGGTCGGCGACGAGCGCCACCTCCGACTCCTTGCCCACGAACGCGGTCAGCTCGGAGCGGAGGTTCGTGCGGCGGTTCTCGGTGCGCCCGCCGAGCTCCCCGCGCAGCACCGCGATGTTCAGGGCCGAGAGCTCGGCGGAGGGGTCGACGCCCAGTTCCTCGCCGAGGCGTTCGGCGAGCTGCTGATAGGCCGTGAGCGCCTCCGCGCCGCGGCCGGCCTCGGCGAGCGCCCGCATCAGGGCCGCCACGAAGCCTTCGCGCATCGGGTACCGGGCCACCAGGTCCGTGAGCTCGGTGACGAGGTCCGCGCCCCGCCCCAGCCGCACCTCCGCGTCGACGCGGTCGCCCAGGACCGCGACGTACCGGTCGTTCAAGCCCACCACCACCGAGTCGAACGCCTTGCTGCCCAGGAGGGAGATGCCCTCGAGAGCGGTGCCCCGCCACAGGTCCAGGGCCGCACGCAACAGCGCGACCTTCTCGGCGTCCTCGGCGTTGCGGGCCCGCGCGACGAGATCCTCGAAGCGGCTCACGTCCACCGCCTCGGGCTCGACCGCCAGCAGGTACCCGCCCGACTTCGACTCGACCACGCCCTTCGGCAGGGCCTTGCGCAAGCGGGACACCAAGACCTGCAAGGCGTTCGCCTCATCGGCAGGCGGCTCGTCGCCCCAGATCCAGTCGACCAGGCGCGCCCGCGGCACGATCCGGCCCGGCTCCAGCGCCAGCGCCGCGAGCAGCGCCCGCGACCGCGCCCCCGGGACCTCCAAGGCCGCATCGCCTACGTGGACTTGAAACGCGCCGAGCAATCCGATTCTCACCGGCCCATCTTGCCGCATCAGCACGCCCCTCATCAACGCCGCGTCTTCGTCAATGCCGCTGCCGGACCGTCCGGGCCGGCGGGAGAAAATCGGGCCGGGCGCGAATCCTTCGCACCCCCGCGCGCCTCTCTTGTCGGATCGGTCAGATCGGCCGGTCGGATATGGAGGTCGTCATGGTCGTCGCCATCGCCATCGGAGTGCTCGTGCTGCTCATGGGCATGTGCAGCGTCGTGGTGCTGCGCCGGAGGGCACGGTCGTCGGGAGGACAGTCGCGTGGATAGGACCACCTGGCCGGGCGAGGCGCTCATCGCCGCCGCGCAGGACGGGGACAGCCGGGCGATCACCGCGCTCGTCTCCGGCTCGCACCCGCACGTGCGCCGGTTCGCCCACTCGCTCTGCACCACACCGCAGGACGCGGAGGACGCGGCGCAGGAAGCGCTCATCATCCTGTACCGCAAGATCGGGATGCTGCGCGCCACCGGGGCACTCGCGGCCTGGATGTTCCGCATCGTGCGCAACGAATGCGTGCGGCGCGCGAAGCTCGCCATGCGCCACCGCGGGCAGCTCCCGGACCGGGCCGTGCCCTCAGCGGAGGAAGAAGCCTTGCAGCTCTTGGAAGCCGGGATCGTCGCGGACGCGATCGCGGCGCTCCCGGCCGACCAGCGCCGCGTGCTCATCATGCGCGACGTGCAGGGCTACAGCGGCCGCATGACCGCCGACGCGCTCGGGATCAGCACGGCCGCAATGAAATCGAGGCTCCACCGCGCCCGCGCCGCCGTCCAGGCGGAACTCGCCCACTCGGGAGGCCGCCATGGCCGGTAGCGGGAGCTTCGCGAGCAGGTCCGTGCCGCGGCATGTCGCGCGCGGCGTCCTCAGCTTCGGCCTGCTCATCGCCGCGTTCGCGCTCCTGCCCGCGTTCGGCCCGGTGAGCCTCGTGCTCGCGCCTGTCGGCCTGCTCGCACTGCGGGGCTGCCCGATGTGCTGGGTGCTCGGCCTCATCGAGACGGTCTCCAGGGGCCGCCTCCAGCGCGAATGCGTGGACGGCAGCTGCCAGCTGCAACGCCACTAGGGGAGTTCGCGCAAGCCGCGGGTCTCGGCTCGCTACACCGGTCGACGGCTCGCGAGCGTCGCCGAGGCCCGCGGAAGGCCTCCCGGCGCGGCGGCCACTGGACTCGGAAAGACGACCTGTCCGATCCACCGCACAGGCCACAGACCGGCGGCGGTCCCGTCGGCCGCCGCCGGTCACCGGCCCGCGAACGTCCGCCGGTACATGCTCGGCGAAACCCCCAGCACCGCTTGGAAATGCAGCCGCATCGCCGACGCCGAGCCGAACCCCGCGTCGGCCGCCACCTGATCCACCGTGCGGTCGCTGCGCTCCAGCAGCTGCCGGGCCCGCTCCACCCGCTGATGCAGCAGCCACCGCTGCGGCGAAGTGCCCATCTCCTCGCGGAACCGCCGCGTGAACGTCCGCACGCTCACCGCCTCGCACTCCGCCAACTGCCGCAACGTCAACGGCTCGTGCAGCCGCTCAAGCGCCCACGCCCGCGCCGCACTCGTCGAATTCACGCCCGGCTCGGGAATCGGACGCTCGATGTACTGCGCCTGCCCGCCATCGCGGAACGGCGGCACGACCGCCCGCCGTGCCACCGCATTCGCCACGGCCGCACCGAAATCCAGCCGCACCAAATGCAGGCACAGGTCGAACCCGGACGCCACCCCCGCCGAGGTGAACACGTTCCCGTCACCCGTGTACAGCACCCCCGGTTCCAAGTTCACCTGCGGAAAGAGCCGCTGGAACCGCACCACCGCATCCCAATGGGTCGTCGCGCGCCGCCCGTCGAGCACCCCCGCCGCCGCGAGCGCGAACGACCCGGTGCAGATCGACGCCAGCCGCGCCTGCGGCCGCACCAGCGCCAGAGCCGCCGCCACCGCATCGGGCAGGCGGCCCTCCCGGTATGTGGCGTCCCACTCGTGCTCCGAAGGGATCACCACCGTGTCGGCCTCGGCCAGCGCCTCCGGCCCGTGCGGCACGTTCACCGTCACATCGGCATCAGTGCGCACCTCACCCGGCTCGACCGCACACGTCACCACCTCGTACAACCGCTCACCATCATCGCTGCGGGCCGTACCGAACACGCGATGCGCAATGCCCAGCTCGACCGGCAGCAACCCGTGCCGCACGAACACCGCCACCCGGTGACGCCCCGGCTCCTTGAACACGCTCATGGCTCGATCCTCGCACATATTGGCCTGCGGGCCACTGGCCGCCGACGCCCGCGCGCCCGATGCTTGACCACATGCCCGTCACCGCCCCACCCGCACCCGCACCGGCCACCGCCCGGATCCACCGCGCCTGGTGGGTCGCCGCCGTCGCGTTCACCGCCCTCGTCGGCGCCGCCGCCTTCCGCGCCACACCCAGCGTCTTCATCGAACCGCTCCACCGCGAATTCGGGTGGTCCCACGGCACCATCTCCGCCGCGATCTCCGTGAACATCCTGCTCTACGGCCTGTTCTCGCCCTTCGCCTCAGCGCTCCAGGAGCGGTACGGCATCCGCCGCGTCGTCGCCATCGCCCTCACCCTCATCGCCGCCGGCTCCGGCCTCACCGTCTTCATGACCGCCTCCTGGCAGCTCGTCATGGCCTGGGGCTTCATCGTCGGCATCGGCACCGGATCGATGGCCATGGCGTTCGTCGCCACCATCACCAACCGCTGGTTCATCGCCCGACGCGGCCTCGTCAGCGGCATCCTCACCGCCGGCTCAGCCGCCGGGCAGCTCGTGTTCCTGCCACTCGTGGGCCTCCTCGTCGAAGGCCCCGGCTGGCGGGCGGCCTCACTCCTCGTCGCCGCCACCGCACTCGCCATGGTCCCCCTGGTGCTCTTCGTGCTCCGCGACCGGCCCGAAGACGTCGGCCTGCGGCCCTTCGGGGCCGGGCCCGACTACACGACCCCGGAACCGCTCACCGCCGGCGCGGTCCGACGCACCCTCGGCGCGCTGGCCGCCGCGTCCCGCACCCGCGCGTTCTGGCTCCTCGCCGGGACCTTCGCGATCTGCGGGGCCTCTACGAACGGCCTCGTGGGCGCCCACTTCGTGCCCGCCGCCCACGACCACGGGATGCCGCTGACGGCCGCCGCATCGCTCCTGGCCGTCATCGGGATCGTCGACCTGATCGGCACGATCTTCTCCGGCTGGCTCACCGACCGCTTCGACCCGCGGCACCTCTTGTTCGTCTACTACGCGCTGCGCGGGGTCTCGCTGCTGGCGCTGCCGTCGCTGTTCGCGGACAGCGTGCACCCGCCGATGCTGTTCTTCATCATCTTCTACGGCCTCGACTGGGTCGCCACCGTGCCGCCGACGATCGCCCTGTGCCGCGAGCACTTCGGCGAGGACGGCGCGGTCGTCTTCGGCTGGGTCCTCGCCTCCCACCAGGTCGGCGCGGCCCTCATCGCGTCCGCCGCGGGCATCACCCGCGACCTCACCGGCGCGTACGACCTCGCCTGGTTCACCTCCGGCGCCCTCTGCGCCCTCGCCGCGGCCATGTCCCTGGCCGTCAAGCGCCGCGCGTCGTGAAACGGCACGGCGGCGGGGCACCGGCGGGATACCGGCGGGCTCGGCAGCAGCCCTTCGCATGGGGCCGCGGCGGCGGGTCGACTGCGCCCGTCCACTACCAGCCCGGATAGCGGAGTCGACGCTCACATTCATCCAGAGTGGATGGTCTCTGCGGAGGGATCGGGTGTCCTAACCTCGCCCTGAACGGAAGGGGATCCGGTGCCCTTCGCCGGCACCCGTACCCCCGATCCACCCCTCGACGTCCGGAATAAAGGAGGACGAACCCTCATGACCGATCACCCCGGCCCCGCCCATAGGCCCGCCCGGTCCCGGCGGCTGACCATGGACCAGGCCGCGATGCTCGCCGTCACCATCAGCGTCGGTGCGATCCTCGGCGCCATGGGCGTCATCGCCGTCACCCTGCTCCCCGGCGAATCGGCCGAGTCAGCCGCCGAACCGCCACCGGCGGCATCCACCGCCGACCCTGAGCCGTCGGCAACGGCCGAACCGGAAGTCTTGCTGGAGTACACGACCACCGATGCGGTCGATCCGGAGAGCCCGGAAGGCGTGGCGGCGCTCTGGCACGAGGCGAGCATCAACGACAACCTCGAGGCGCTCGAACCCCGCACGTGCGCGAACCCGTCGTCCGCCGTCGCCGAGCGAGTGCAGGAGGCCCAGACCGACGAGGAGGAAGACCTCGACTTCATCGCCTCGAACATCTTCGTGACCTCACGCGAGCTCAACGGCGTCACCGAGGTGGCGATCTTCCTGGTCGCCGACGACCCGACCTACGACTACATCTGGGACAAGGTCTCAAGGCCCGGCGACCTCATCGCGATCATGACCGTCGTCCAGGAAGACGGCGCCTGGAAGGTATGCCACGCCGAAGGCTTCGCCTGAGGCCGCGATCAAAGCCCGCCAGGTCATGCGGCCTGCACCGCCCATGAACACGAAAAAGCGCCGGGAACACATGTTCCCGGCGCCCGGCTGTGGAGCCTAGGAGAATCGAACTCCTAACCCCCTGCTTGCAAAGCAGGTGCTCTGCCAATTGAGCTAAGGCCCCTCGGTCAGTCGCGCGGAATGCACCCTACGAGACGTGACCTCTTCCAGTATCGCCGCTCTGCTCAGTGCAACAGCGAGGATACCCGGACGGCAGTGAGCTGGCTAACGCAATTCGCTAGCGCACGTCCTCGGCGGAGGTGGTGGCCTCGTGCCACAGGGTGCGGTCGTCGTTGATCGACTTGACCTTCTTGGCCACGACGAACGCGACCGTGGCCACGCCGGCGACGATCAGGATCTTCTTCCACATGGACCCAGGCCCCCATATCAGAGATTGCCGCGTACAGCAACACCGTGATCGGCATTGCACGATGCGCCTCAGCATAGCGAACCGCGGCCCGCCCGGCCGCCGGGCCGGGGCCTGTCAGTAGAGGACGCCGGGCGGGGCGGCGGGCGGGGCCGGCCACAGGCATGAAAAAACCCGCCGGTGAACGGCGGGTTGTTGGTGGGCGTACCAAGACTCGAACTTGGGACCTTCGAGTTATCAGCTCGACGCTCTAACCACCTGAGCTATACGCCCTTATGTTGCGGCCGGATTCACCGGCGGCGCTGAGAAAGACTACCTCATGCCCGCGCGATTCGCCGAACAGGGCCCCTGCCTGAAGGGACGGCCGTCACTGCCGTGACCGGGCGAACGAATGCCCGCGGCCGCATGGCCGCGGGCATTCGCTTCGCTTTGTCGCTAATCGCGTTCGGCGAGCGTCACCTCAACGCCGCCGACGAGGTCGGCGCACACGTTGTAGATGAACGAGCCGAGCGTCGCCAGCGCCGTGAACAGGACCATGTTCACCACGCCGAGCAGGGCGGCGGCCCCGATGACGCCCTTCGCGGTGATCCGGAAGGCCTCCGTGCCGCCCGCGGCGTCATCGGCGTTGGTGCCCATGAGCATCTGCAGCATGTCGTTCACGGTGTCGAATACGCCCATCGCGTCGAGCGCGATGTACAGGACCGTGGTGGCCACGACCATCACGATGAACAGCACGATCGAGACGGCGAACGAGAACTTCATCACCGACCACGGGTCGATCCGCTTGAGCCGCAGGCGGGCCCGGCGCGGACCGCGCGCGGCCGCCTGGCTCACCGCGGCGCGCGCGGCGCGGACGGCGTCCGCGACGCGGGCCGAGGACGCCACGCCCGCGGCCTGGTTGGCCGCGGTGTTGCCCGTGGGTGAGGACGGGATCGAATCCGGCGTCACCGGCGGCGGCGTCATGCCCGGCGGGCGGCGCAGCGTCAGCGTCTGATCCTGGGCGGGAGCGGACGGCGGGGACGAGACCGGGGACGCCGAGTCCCCGGATGTCGCCTGCTCGGCCGGCGCGGACGTGTCGGAGGCGAACTCCGGGACGTCGGTGTCGCGATCGGTCTCCGCAGCGGTGGCCTTCGCTTCGGTCATCTACTCGTCCTGCCCCTCATCGGGTTCCGGTTCCTCGGCGCTCTGGGTGATCGCGAGCAGCGAGACCTCGTCGGGCAGGTCGATCAGCTTGACGCCCATAGTGTTGCGGTCCGAAGTCTGACGGACCGGCTGCACCGGAGTCCTGATGACGCCTCCCTCCGAGGTGATCGCGAACAGCTCGTCGTCCGGCGTCACCGACAGCGCCCCAACCAAGTCGCCGCGCCGTTCCGTGATCTTCGCGGTCAGGACGCCCTTGCCGCCGCGGCCCTGCTGCGGATACGCGTCGACCGGAGTCCGCTTCGCGTAGCCGCGGCTGGTGGCCACGAGGATGTCCATATTATCGCGCAGAACGATCATGGTGAGCAGTTCGTCGTCCCCGACGAACCGCATCCCGATCACACCGCTGGTCGCGCGGCCCATGGGCCGGAGCGCCTCGTCGGTCGCCTGGAAGCGGATCGACTGCGCCTTGCGCGAGACCAGCAGCAGGTCGTCCTCCTGCTGGATGAGCGCCGCGCCCACCAGCTCGTCGCCGTCGCGCAGGTTGATGCCGATGAGGCCGCCCGTGCGGGGGGAGTCGAAGTCCGTGAGCTTGGACTTCTTGACCAGGCCGTTGCGGGTCGCGAGCACCAGGTACGGCGTGACCTCGTAGTGGGCCAGCTGGATGACCTGCGCGATGTGCTCGTCCGGGCCGAACGCCAGGATGTTCGCCACATGCTGCCCGCGGGCCGTGCGGCTCGCCTCCGGCAGCTCGTAGGCCTTCGCCCGGTAGACGCGGCCCTTGTTGGTGAAGAACAGGATCCAGTCGTGCGTGGTGCACACGAAGAAGTGGCTGACGATGTCGTCCTGCTTGAGCTGCGCGCCCTGGACGCCCTTCCCGCCGCGCTTCTGCGAGCGGAACGCGTCGGTCTTGGTGCGCTTGACGTAGCCGCCGCGGGTGATCGTGACCACGATGTCCTCGCGGGCGATGAGGTCCTCCATGGACACCTCGCCGGCGTCGGGCATGATCACCGTGCGCCGCTCGTCGCCCCAGCGGGCCACGACCGTGCCGAGCTCCTCGCGCAGGATCAGGCGCTGCCGCTCGGGCTTGGCCAGGATGTCGGCCAGGTCGGCGATCTTCGTCTCGATCTCGATGAGCTCGTCGACGATCCGCTGCCGCTCCAGCGCGGCGAGGCGGCGCAGCTGCATGTCGAGGATGGCCACGGCCTGGATCTCGTCGACGTCGAGCAGGCTCATCAGGCCCTGCTTCGACTCCTCGGCCGACGGCGAGCGGCGGATGAGCGCGATCGTCTCGTCGAGCAGGTCGAGGGCCTTGGCGAGGCCGCGCAGGATGTGGGCGCGCTCCTCGGCCTTGCGCATCCGGTACTGGGTGCGGCGCACGATCACTTCGATCTGGTGCGCCACGTAGTAGCGGACCATCTGCGCGATGTTCAGCGTGCGCGGGACGCCGTCGACCAGCGCGAGCATGTTCGCGCCGAACGTGTCCTGCAGCTGCGTGTGCTTGTACAGGTTGTTGAGCACGACCTTCGGCACCGCGTCGCGCTTGAGCACGACCACGATCCGCATGCCGGTGCGGCCCGAGGACTCGTCGCGGATGTCCGCGATGCCGCCGAGCTTGCCCTCCTTGACGAGGTCGGCGATGCGCTCGGCCAGGTTGTCGGGGTTGACCTGGTACGGCAGCTCGGTGACGACGAGGCAGGGGCGGCCCTTGGAGTCCTCTTCGACCTCGATGACGGCGCGCATGCGGATCGAGCCGCGGCCCGTGCGGTACGCGTCCTCGATCGCGGCGCGCCCGAGGATCGTGGCGCCCGTGGGGAAGTCGGGGCCGGTGATGATCCCGAGGATCGCCTCCAGGGCCTCCTCCTCGGTGGCCTCCGGGTGGTCCAGGCACCAGTCGACGGCCGCCGCGACCTCGCGCAGGTTGTGCGGCGGGATCTTGGTGGCCATGCCGACCGCGATGCCCTCGGAGCCGTTGATGAGGAGGTTCGGGATCCGCGAGGGCAGGATCGTCGGCTCGGTGGTCTTGCCGTCGTAGTTCGGCTCGAAGTCGACCGACTCCTCGTCGATGTCGCGCAGCATCTCCATCGCGAGCGGCTCGAGGCGCGACTCGGTGTAGCGGTGCGCGGCGGCGGGGTCGTTGCCGGGGGAGCCGAAGTTGCCCTGGCCGTCGATGAGCGGGTACCGCAGGCTCCACGGCTGCGCCATGCGCACGAGCGAGTCGTAGATCGCGGAGTCGCCGTGCGGGTGGAACTGGCCCATCACGTCGCCGATGACGCGCGAGCACTTGACGTAACCGCGGTCGGGGCGGTAGCCGCCGTCGTACATCGCGTACAGGATCTTGCGGTGGACCGGCTTCAGCCCGTCGCGCACGTCGGGCAGCGCGCGCCCGACGATGACGCTCATGGCGTAGTCGAGGTAGGAGCGCGACATCTCCACTTCGATGCCGACCGGCTCGATGCGGCCGTGGCCCTCCGGGATCTCAAGCTGGTCTTGGTTGTTCTCAGGCACCAGTGCTTCCTTGCTTGTCGTCGGAACGTGGTCGAGCTGCGCTCGCTAGGTGTCCAGGGCGGGCCGCCTCAGATGTCGAGGAACCTGACGTCCTTGGCGTTCTCCTGGATGAAGCGGCGGCGGCTCTCCACGTCCTCACCCATCAGGACGCTGAAGAGCTCGTCGGCGGTTGCCGCATCGTCGAGCTGAACCTGGAGGAGGTTGCGCTGCGCGGGGTCCATGGTCGTCTCCCACAGCTCGGTGTAGTTCATCTCACCGAGACCCTTGTAGCGCTGGACGCCGTCGGAGCGGCGCGGGTCGGACTTGCCCGAGGCGAGGCCCGCCTCGATGATCCGGTCCCGCTCGGCGTCCGAGTAGGCGTAGTCGACCAGGTCGCCCTTCTTGTTCCACTTGATCTTGTACAGCGGCGGCTGGCTCATGTACACGTGCCCCAGCTCCACGAGCGGGCGCATGAACCGGAACAGCAGCGTCAGCAGCAGCGTGTTGATGTGGTGGCCGTCGACGTCGGCGTCCGACATCAGGATGACCTTGTGGTAGCGGAGCTTCTCGGCCTCGAACTCCTCGTGGATGCCGGTGCCGAGGGCGGTGATCATGCCCTGGACCTCGTTGTTCTTGAGGATCTTGTCGAGGCGGGCCTTCTCCACGTTGAGGATCTTGCCGCGGATGGGCATGATCGCCTGCGTGCGCGGGTTGCGGCCCTGCTTCGCGGAGCCGCCGGCCGAGTCGCCCTCGACCACGAAGATCTCGCACTCCTCGGGGTTCGTGGACTGGCAGTCGGCGAGCTTGCCCGGCATCGAGGAGGACTCGAGGAGGCTCTTGCGGCGGGCCAGCTTGCGGGCCTGCTGCGCGGCCTTGCGCGCGTTCGCGGCGCTGGAGGCCTTCTGGATGATGATCCGCGCCTCTTTGGGGTGGCGGTCGAGCCAGTCGGGGAGGTGCTCGTTGCACACCTTCTGGACGAAGCTCTTCACCTCGGTGTTGCCGAGCTTGGTCTTCGTCTGGCCCTCGAACTGCGGCTCGCCCAGCTTCACGGAGACGATCGCGGCCAGGCCCTCGCGGATGTCCTCGCCGGAGAGGCGGTCCTTCTCGGACTTGATGATCTTCTTCTCGAGCCCGTACTTGTTGACGGTGTTCGTGAGCGCCGAGCGGAAGCCCTCTTCGTGGGTGCCGCCCTCGTGGGTGTTGATCGTGTTCGCGAAGGTGTAGACCGACTCGCCGTAGGACTCGTTCCACTGCATCGCGACCTCGAGCGCGAGCGACTGGCCCTCCTCCTCGGCGCTGAACGCGATCACCGTGGGGTGCACGGCGCTCTTGGAGGCGTTGAGGTGGCGCACGAAGTCGGCGATGCCCTCGTCGTACTTGAAGGTCACCTCCCTGACGTTGCCCTCTTCGTCGCGGTGGTCGGGGCGCTCGTCGCGGAAGGTGATCGCCAGGCCCTTGTTCAGGAAGGCGTACTCCTGGAGGTGGCGGTAGATCGTCTTGTAGTCGAAGTCGAGGGTCTCGAAGATGGCGTCGTCGGGCCAGAACGAGAGCTTCGTGCCGGTCGTGTCAGTGGTCTCGCCCTTCTCGAGCGGACCGGGCTGCGCGTGCTTGTACTCCTGGCGCCACACGTTGCCGTTCTTGTGGATCTGCACCGAGACGCGCGTCGACAGGGCGTTGACCACCGAGACGCCGACGCCGTGGAGACCGCCGGAGACGGCGTAGGACTTGGAGTCGAACTTGCCGCCCGCGTGGAGGACCGTGAGGGCCACTTCGACACCGGGCTTCTTCAGCTTGGGGTGGAGGTCGACCGGGAATCCGCGGCCGTTGTCCTCGACACTGACCCCGCCGTCGGCCAGGAGGGCCACCTCGATGTCGGTGCAGTGGCCGGCCAGCGCCTCGTCGACGGAGTTGTCGACGATCTCCCAGATGAGGTGGTGCAGGCCGCGCTCACCGGTCGAACCGATGTACATGCCCGGCCGCTTCCTGACGGCCTCGAGGCCTTCGAGGACTGTCAGCGAACTGGCGCTGTACTCGTCCTGCTGCTTCGCCGCCACCGGCAACTCCTTCTGTCGTCGTACACGGTCAGTAGTGAAAAAGCTAGTCCATGGCTGTGACACTTTCAGCCGTCTGGCCGCGGCTGCGCCGGATGTCCGACCCGGTGGCACGGGTCGCGCGGCGCGCCGCTGCAGCGCTTCCACCAAATCGCGGCGGTCGGCACCGAAGGCGCCGGACCGCCGCTTCATACGTCAAGTCTACTGCGTCCGCGCTGCGGATTCCGCTTCTGTGCGCTCCGTTGTCGTCACAGTCGCGTCGGGAGCCATGGACATGAACCCCCCTACGGACCTAGGGGTGTGCGGCTTCAGAACGTGTCACGAGAGCCATTAAACCGTACTCGCCTGGGGCCGAAGGAACGTGTCGGCTGCTTCGGTCCGACGATCTTCAGGCGCTTGACGACGCTCGGGCCGAGGGCCGCGGCGAGCTTGCCGTGGATCTGGCGGGAGAACAACCGCAGCTGGGTCGCCCACGCCGTCGACTCGGCCACGACGAGGAGCTCGCCGTTCTCGAGCTGCTCAGGGCGGCAGTGGCTCGCGATGTCCGGGCCGACGATGGCCTCCCAGCGGCCGAACACCGAGGCGTCGGCCACTTTGCGCGTCCAGCCGTTCTTGCGCACGACCTGGGGGAGCAGGCTCCCCAGCGTCTCGGGGTCGCGCTTGTCGGGCCCGGGGCCCGACCACTCCTTGCGGAAGCGCGGGTCGTCGGACTTGCCGCGCCTGCGGGGGCGCGGGCGGTAGTCGTAGCCGCCGTTAAAGGACACGTTTGACCTCGCCTTCCCACACGTCGTAGCGGGCGCCCGTGAGCCGCTCGGGGACGTCCCCGGCGACGGCGCAGGTGATGAGCGTCTGCGGTGCGGCTTCAGCGTATTCCGCCAGACGCTCGCGCCGCGTGGCATCCAGCTCGGCGAACACGTCGTCGAGGATGAGGATCGGGGCGGTGCCGTCGGCGCGCAGGAGTTCGAAGGCGCCCAAGCGGAGTGCGAGTGCCACCGACCAGGTCTCGCCGTGCGAGGCGTAACCGCGCACGGGCATCGAGCCGAGCCGCAGGTCCAGGTCGTCGCGGTGCGGGCCGATCAGGGTGGTGCCCCGCTCGACCTCCTTGGCGCGGGCGCCGGCGAGCGCGGCGCCCAGGCGCGCGGTGAGGAGCTCCTGGTCGGCGGTGAGGTCGTCGCCGAGTTCCGACTCGTACGCCAGGTGCACCTCGGCGCGGCCGTCCGCGATCTTGGAGTGGGCCTTGCTGATCGGCTCGGTCAGGTCCTCCAGGAGCGCGAGCCGCCCGGCCATGAGCTCGGCGCCGTGGCGCGCGAGGTGCGCGTCCCACGTGTCGAGGGTGGCCATCTCGGCCCCGCCGGGGCCGCGGCCGCCGGTCTTCTTCGCGAGGTACGCCGTCCGCAGGAGGGTGTTGCGCTGCTTGAGGACCCGCTCGTAGTCGGCGCGGACCCCGGCGAAGCGGGGGAAGCGCGCGCACAGCAGCTCGTCGAGGTAGCGGCGGCGCGCTGACGGCTCGCCGCGCACCAGCGCCAGGTCCTCGGGGGCGAACGCGATGGCCTTGAGCGCCCCGATGATCTCGCGCGGGCGCTTGAGGTCGGTGCGGTTGAGGCGGGCCTTGTTCGACTTGCCGGGGACGATCGCCAGCTCGGCGAGAAGGCGGCGGGAGTCATGGACGATCTCGGCCCGGACGACGGCCTGCTCGCAGCCCTGGCGGACCAGGGGGGCGTCGGAGGAGACGCGGTGGGAGCGGAGGTTCGCCAGGTAGACCAGGGCCTCGACCAGGTTGGTCTTGCCGTGTCCGTTGGGGCCCACCAGGATCGAGGGCCCCTCGTCGAACAGGACTTGGGCGTGCGCGTAGGACCTGAAGTCCGTCAATTGCAGCTGTCGTACACGCACGCCTCTATGATGCCCGCTTGCTTATTCGAACTTCACGCAGTGCCGAGACTGCGTCCCGACCCTGGCCGCTTCGCGGCGCATGGCCGCCACTCCGCTATTCGGATTTGACGGCATGGCCGCCAAATTGGTTGCGCAGCGCGGCCACGGCCTTCATCGCCGGGGAGTCGTCCTGGCGGGAGGTGAACCGCGCGAACAGCGACTCGGTGATCGCCGGGAGCGGGACGCGCAGGCGGATGCCCTCGTCCACGGTCCAGCGGCCCTCGCCGGAGTCCTCGACGTAGCCCTTGACGCGGGCCAGCTCGGGGTCGTCGGTGAGCGCCCGGTCCATGAGGTCGAGCAGCCAGGAGCGGATCACGGTGCCCGAGCGCCAGGACTTGAAGATCTCGGGCACATTGTCGACGTACTCGGAGGCCTCGAGCAGCTCGTAGCCCTCGGCGTAGGCCTGCATCATGGCGTACTCGATGCCGTTGTGCACCATCTTGGCGTAGTGGCCCGCGCCGACGCCGCCGGCGTGGACGAAGCCGAACTCGCCTTCGGGCTTGAGCGCGTTGAAGACCGGCATGAGCCGCTCCACGTCGGCCTCGGCGCCGCCGACCATGAGCGCGTAGCCCTCGGTGATGCCCCAGACGCCGCCGGAGACGCCCGCGTCGACGTAGCCGACGCCGTGCTCGGCCAGGAGCGCGGCGTTCACGGCGTCGTCGGTGAAGCGCGAGTTGCCGCCGTCGACGACGATGTCGCCCTCGGACAGGAGCTCGCCCAGTTCGGCCACGGTGGAGCTGGTGGGCTCCCCGGCGGGGACCATGACCCAGACGGCCCGGGGGGCCTCGAGGGCCGCGACGAGCTCGCCGAGGGAGCCGACGTCGGCGACATCGGGGTTGCGGTCGTAGCCGACGACCTGGTGTCCAGCCTTCTCGAGCCGCAACTTCATGTTGCCGCCCATCTTGCCGAGCCCGATCATGCCCAGTTGCATGTCGCGCCCCCCTTCAAGAGTGAGCGCGGAATGTCTTCCGCGGTTGAGCCGAGTACGCGCCAGGGTCACTCACGTCGTTGTGCGGTCAGGCGTCCCAACGCAATGGTTGCAGCATGTACAGGTACACGTCGTGGTTTGTGTCAGATTCCTCATCTTCGGGCGCGGGCTGCCCGGTCATCACGACAGGCTTCCCCAACTCGTTCATCTTGAACGCCGTGTAGGGCGCGTCCACAGCGGACAGGCCGTCGAGCAGGTACGTGGGGTTGAACGCGATCTTGCCCGGCTCGCCCTCCAGCGTGCAGTCCATCGCCTCGGAGGCCTTCGCGTCCTCGGCGCCGCCGGCCTCGACCACGAGGCCGTCCTCGTCGAACGAGAGGCGGATCGGCGAGTTGCGGTCGCCCACGAGCGCGACGCGGCGGGCGACCTCGATGAGGTCGGCGGTCTTGACGCGCAGGGTGGTCGCGTACGAGGTGGCCAGGAGGCTGCGCAGCGGCGGCAGCTGGCCGTCGAGCACGCGCGAGGTGGTCTGGCGGCCGCCGGCGATGAAGCCGATCATGCCGGGCGCGCCCTCGGTGCCGTTCGGCACGGCGATGGTCACGGGCCCGGAGAAGGACCCGAAGGTGCGGGCGGTGTCGGCGAGCGCCTTGGCGGGCACCAGGACCGTGACGGCCACGCTGGGGTCCCCGGGCTCCCAGGAGGAGTCGCGGATGGCCATGCGGTAGCGGTCGGTGGCGAGCATCCCGATGCCGCCGCCGGTCATCTCGACCTGCACGCCGGTCATCGTCGGCAGGGTCTCGTCCTTGCCCGCGGCGACGGCGGTCTGCGCGACGGCCCGCGCGAACTCGTCGGCGTCGATGGTGCCGATGGCCTCGGGCATCTGCGGCAGGCTCGGGTAGTCCTCCAGCGGCATCGTCGGCAGGGTGAACCGCGCCGAGCCGCAGGTGAGTTCCGCGTGGGGGCCGTCGACGACGAAGTCGACGGGCTTGTGCGGGAGGGCCTTCACGATCTCCGACAGCAGCTTGCCCGAGACCAGGGCGGTCCCGGCGGACTCGCCGGTGACGTCGACGGTGACGCGGGTGGAGATCTCGTAGTCGAAACCGGAGATGGTCAGCTTGCCCTCGTCCACCGAGAGGCGGGCGCCCGCGAGGACGGGCACCGACGGGCGGGCCGGGAGGCTCTTGGCGGTCCACGAGACGGCATCGGCGAAGGTGTCTCGGTCGACTTGGAACTTCATGGTTGGCTCCTTCTAGCTGAAGCTCGGTTGTTCACAGCGCTATTACTAATGAACTCTCTATAGATATAACTGTCGTCGTCGTAGTCGGTGCTGTGGAAACTGTGGAAAACCCGCCTTTTCGCAGGTCGTTCCACGTTCAGGGCTGTGGACGGACTGTGCATAACCTGTGGATGAATCAGGAGCTTATCCACAGGGTCCGACAATCGCCGAGTTTTCCACATCTCATCCACAGGTCTGTCCACAGCTTTTCCACAGGTTATGCACAGGGTTACCCACAGGAAAATCGCGAGTCGAAATCGCAATACCGCGTGTTATCCACACGCCGTCCACAGGCTTTCCACAGAAATTCGCGGTTATCCACAGCTTTTCCACAGCGTTGTCCACAGGCCCGCTCATTCGCCGGTGTGTTTCAAACGGTTCGTCAATTCGGCTATCTGCGTGTACAGCGCCCGCCGCTCGGCCATCTGCTTCCGGATCTTCTTGTTCGCATGCATCACGGTCGTGTGGTCGCGGCCCCCGAACGCCTGGCCGATCCGCGGCAGCGACATGTCCGTCAGCTCCCGGCACAGGTACATGGCGACCTGGCGGGCGTTCACGAGCACCCGCGAACGCGAGTTCCCCTTGAGGTCGGCCGAGGCCACCCCGAAGTAGTCCGCCGTCGCCTGCATGATCTGGTCCACCGTGACCTCGGTGTTCTTCCCGCTCTCGGGGATGATGTCGTGCAGGACCTCCTCGGCCAGGCCGAGGTCCACCGGCTTGCGGTTGAGGCTCGCGTACGCGGTGACGCGGATGAGCGCGCCCTCGAGCTCCCGGATCGAGTGGTGGATCTGGGTGGCGATGAACTCCACGGCGTCCGTGGGGATGTTGAGGTCGTCCTGCACCGCCTTCTTGCGCAGGATCGCGATCCTCGTCTCCAGGTCCGGCGGCTGGATGTCCGCGAGCAGGCCCCACTCGAAGCGCGTGCGCAGCCGGTCCTCGAGGGTCTGCAGCTGCTTCGGCGAGCGGTCCGAGGAGATCACCAGCTGCTTGTTCGCGTTGTGCAGCGCATTGAAGGTGTGGAAGAACTCCTCCTGCGTGCGCTCGCGGTCCATGAGGAACTGGATGTCGTCGATGAGGAGGATGTCGACGTCCCGGTAGCGGCGCTGGAAGGCCTGCTGGCGCCGGTCGGAGAGCGAGTTGATGAAGTCGTTCGTGAACTCCTCGGTGGTCACGTACCGCACCGAGTGGGCCGTGCCGAGGTCGTGGGCGTAGTGGCCCACCGCGTGGAGCAGGTGCGTCTTGCCCAGCCCGGAGCCGCCGTAGAGGAACAGCGGGTTGTACGCCTTCGCAGGTGCTTCGGCCACGGCGAACGCCGCCGCGTGCGCGAAGCGGTTGGACGAGCCGATGACGAACGTGTCGAAGTTGTACCGCGGGTTGAGGCGGCCCACCCCGTCGATGGCCTTCACTGGCGCCGAGTCCTTGTGGGACTTCGTGATCCCGCCCCGGCGGGCCGGATCCGGGTCGTCCGAGGGCGGGGGAGCGACCGGCGGCATCGCCCCGTGTTCCTTGTTCCCCTGCCGCGCGGCCGACTCCGAGAGGACCCGCTCGAGCTCCTCACCGGGAGGTTCGGGCGTGTGCTCCTCCCAGTGCGACTCCGCCGCCGGAGGCGCGGCGGCGGGACCGGCGGGCTGGTGCGGAATCGCGGCCGGCCGCTCGGGCTCGACGGGCGCAGGCTCAGGTGCGCGCGGCGCTTCGGCGTCACCGGGACGGAAGGCCGCGGTGTCGAAGAGGCTCGGGGGGTTCTGCGCCGGGACGGGCCCGCGGGGCGCGGGCGGCTCGACGGGCTCGGCCGCCACCGGGGGCCGGTCGAACGCGGGGCGCTCGAAGACGATCGTCGCGTCCGCCATGGCGGCGCCGTTCACGGGCGGCTCGGGGTTCTCGGACGGCTCCTCGCCCGCCGGGGCGGGCTCGGCCTGCTTCTCCTGCAAGGTGACCGCGATCTGCGTCGGCTGGCCCAGATGCCGGGAGAGGGCCTCGCTGATCGGCACGCGCAGCTTCGACTCGAAGGCCGAGCGGGCGAACTTGTCGGGAGCCGCGACGATGAACGTGCCGGGCATCGACAGCACGGGCTGGGACAGCCGCATCCATGCCGACTGCTGGCGAGTGAGCGCCGACGCGTCGGCCAGCTCGGCGGACACCGCCGCCCAGACTGCCGACAGATCTTGGTCGGTCACCTTCGCCATCCCTCGCTTCTTCTGTCCAGGTACGGGCTGTTTCGCGAAGTTCAGAGGCCGCACCAGGTAGGCTCCGATACAGGCGATCCGCACCGCCGCACCCGGTCGTCCCCAGTGCGCTCCAGCAAGTTTTCCACAGGTTATCCACAGGCCTTCAGCTGGCCTGTGCACATGCGCGCCTTGTGACAATGTTTCCTGAATCACGGTCATGACCAGCGTTTTCTTGTGAGCTCGCTGACGAAGTCGTTCGGGTGACACGGAAGTCGTCCACGATCCGCGCAAAGTTATCCACAGGCAGCTCGGAGTGGTCGCAGCGCTCCTGCACAGGCGCGGGTCCGGCGCGGGCGGCGCCTGCGCAGAGGACCGTGGGTGAACACGCGCCGCGTCCCCCAGCCGACCACCCGCGGTGGCGACCGACCGGCCGCGGCGAGTAACATGAGCGAGTTGCCCTCTGGAATCAGAGGGGCGTGCCACACCCGCCGTCCGCGGCGCGGGCGGCGCATGAATGCCCTGCTAGGCTGTTCTCCGCGTCCCCGTAGCCCCGATGAGGGGCTGGGCCCGAGGCCTGGCGCAGCAGCAACTTATTCGTTATGGGAGACATCCGTCGTGAGCAAGCGCACCTACCAGCCGAACAACCGCCGTCGCCACCGCACCCACGGCTTCCGGCTGCGCATGCGGACCCGTGCCGGCCGCGCCATCATCAACGCGCGCCGCAACAAGGGTCGCAAGCAGCTGACCGTCTGAGCGCTTGCCTCCCGGTCCCTTGCAGGCTCAAGGGGCCTCGATGAGGACGTGATCCAAGTGCTTCCAGCCGACGCGCGCATTCGCCGCAGCCAGGACTTCGGTTCGGCGCTCAAGCGAGGCCGCCGCGCCGCCCGCGGCGGCGTCGTCGTGCACTGGGCACCTCTGACCGCTCCGACCGAAGACACCGCGGCCCAGCCGCCGACACCGCCCGCCGCCGATGCGAACCGCACGGCGCGGGCGGGTTTCGTCGTCTCCAAGGCCGTGGGCAACGCCGTGGCGCGCAACAAGGTGAAGCGCCGCCTCCGGCACGCCGTCGCCGCCGAACTGCCGCACTGGCCCCCCGGGACCGACGTCGTCGTGCGCGCCACCCCGCGCGCCGCCGAACGCGACTTCGCCCAGCTGCAGCGGGACCTCGCCGAGGCCGTGCAAGCCGCCCGTGCCGGCCGTGCGCGCGAGCGCCGGAGCACGCCATGACGCACGCCGCGGCCGCGCCGACCCCCACCCCGGGCCTGGCCGACACCCCTTCCCGCAGTGGCGGCGGCCGCGCGGTGCGAGTGGTAGCGGCCCCGGTCATCGCGTACCGTCGGTGGATAAGCCCCGCGCTACCCGCCCGCTGCCGCTTCTACCCCAGTTGCAGCGCATATACCCTTGAGGCGCTGTCCCAGCACGGAGTCGTACGTGGCATATGGTTGAGCCTGCGACGGCTGGGACGGTGCCACCCCTTTCATCCTGGGGGTCATGACCCCGTACCCCCACGGCATGACCTTGATGTGCATTCGAAGACTGAGCAGACTGGAGTCCGCAAGTGATGGAGTGGGCCTACGACGGCGTGTCCTGGGTACTGCTGCGATGGCATGACCTCTGGACGAAGGTCTTCGGCAGCGACAACGGATTCCTCGACACCGACTGGGCCTGGGTCCTCGCCATCATCGGCGTCGTGCTCACCCTCCGGATCATCCTCTTCCCGCTCTTCGTGAAGCAGATCCAGTCGCAGCGCGCGATGCAGAAGCTCGCCCCCGAGATCAAGGCGCTCCAGGAGCGCTACAAGGGTGACCGCGAGACGCTCCAAAAAGAGATGATGGAGCTGTACCGCAAGGAGAAGGCCAACCCGCTCATGGGCTGCCTTCCCATCCTCATCCAGATGCCGGTCTTCCTGGCGCTGTTCCACGTCCTGCGCCGCCCCGACCCGACCCAGCAGAAGTTCACCGACTCCTACGGCTGGAGCGGCATCGACGCGGGCCCGCTGTCGGACTGGAACTCCTACGTCCACGCGAAGCTCTTCGGCGCCCCGTTCTGGAGCACCTTCCTCACCCCGGGCAGCGAGCTCGAGAAGGTGGGCTCCTCGGCGCTCGACGTCAAGCTCGTGGCGGGCATCCTCGGCGCGACGATGATCCTCACGACCTACCTGACCACGCGTCAGATGATCCTGAAGACCGGCTGGAACGAGGACCCGAACCAGCGGATGATCCAGAAGGTGATGCTCTACGGCATCCCCGTCATCATGATCTTCTCCGCCGGCGCCTTCCCGATCGGCGTGGTCATCTACTGGACCGTGAACAACCTGTTCTCGCTCGCGCAGCAGCAGTACGTGCTGCACAAGTACCCGCCGCCGGCGCAGAACTCCGCGACGAAGCCGCCCAAGCCCGGCTCGAAGGCCCACGAGAAGATGCTCGAGGAGCAGCGCGAGGCCGAGCAGCGCCGCAAGGAGCTCGCCCCGAAGCCCGGCTCGAAGCCGAAGCCCGGAGCGAAGGCCAAGCCGAGCAGCCCGAAGAAGCCGGAGAGCGTCACTGACGCCAACGGTTCCGAGCCGCCGAAGCCCGAGGCCAAGGGCGGCCCCGGCGCGGGCAAGAACCTCTCACGGGCGGAGCGCATCGCACGGGCCAAGAAGGTCAGCGGCGCGCAGCAGGCCTCTAAGAAGAAAAAAGGCTAGAGGGGGACGGTCCACGGCTGCGCAGGCGCCGCCGGATCAGCCACAATGGTGCAAACTAGGCTTATAACTAGCGATAGGACGAGTTGACGATTATGGGAGCAACGGTGCGGGAGGACGAGGTGGCCTCCGAGGACGACCTGTTTGAGCAGAGCGAAGTGGCGGCCGACTATTTGGAAGGCCTGCTCGACATCCTCGACCTCGACGGGGACATCGACGAACTGGTGGTCGGCGACCGTCCTCAGGTCGAGATCGTCGGTGAAGACCTCAGCGGCCTCGTCGGCCCGAAGGGTCAGACGCTCGAGGCGCTGCAGGAACTGGCCCGCCTTGCGGTGTACCGCAAGACCGGCGACCACTCGCGCCTGATGCTCGACATCGGGGGCTACCGCGCCGGGCGTCGCAAGAAGCTCGCGGAACTGGCCGAGAAGACCGCCAAGAAGGTCATCGAGTCCGGCGAAGTGGTCAAGCTGGACCCGATGAGCGCCTTCGAGCGCAAGTGCGTCCACGACGTCATCAACGCGACCGACGGCGTCCAGAGCGAGTCGGAGGGCGCCGAGCCGCGCCGCCGGGTCGTCGTGAAGCCGGAATAGGACTGAGTAGGACGACATGACTGAGGAGCCGACGGGCTCCGAATCCGCCGAGGCCAATGTTTCACGTGAAACATTGGCCTCTGTGTTCGGAGCCGGAGACCCTGCAACTGCCGACGATCGCATCGCCTTGGCCGAGGCCTATGTGGGCCTGCTGTCGACCATCGGGATCGAACGCGGCCTCATCGGGCCGCGGGAGGTGCCGCGGTTGTGGGCACGGCACGTGCTGAGCAGCGCCGTGGTCGAGGAGCTGATCCCGGAGAAGGCCGACGTCCTCGACGTCGGGTCAGGCGGGGGACTGCCGGGGATTCCGCTCGCCATCGCGCGGCCGGACCTGTGGGTCACCCTGGTTGAGCCGATGCAGCGCCGCGTGGACTTCCTCCACGAGGTGATCGACGCGCTCGGCATCGAGAACGTGGAAGTCCTGCGGGCCCGTGCCGCCGAAGTCGATCCGAAGGGGCGGGCGGACATCGTCGTGTCCCGTGCGGTGGCGCCCCTGGCGAAACTGGTCGGCTGGTGCCTGCCACTGGCGAAGGTGGGCGGCGCGATGCTGGCCATCAAAGGCCAGGGCGCGTCCCTCGAAGTGACCGAGAGCGGGGGCCTCATCAAGCGGGCCGGCGGCGGCAAGGCCGCGATCCTCACGTGCGGCGAGTCCAAACTGTCAGAGCAGGACGAGTTCACCATTCCAGCAACCGTGGTGAAGATCGAACGGATCCGCTGACCAAGGCCCGCAACACAATTCCTCGCAGAGATAATCGAATACCCAAGTAGTGCAACGGATGCCGTGATGAGACGATCATCGCGGCATCCGTCGTTGTGGTTTCCACGCTTTGCGCTCGGCGGACTGCGCAGCGTTCGGATAGTGTATGGCTCGTAAGCTTCTCCGAGCAGGGTCATGTTTCACGTGAAACATCCGGCCCGTAGTCTGTGGCGGTGAACGTGCGGGACCCCCTTCCTTCTGAAGATCGTGAACACCAGAGCTCCCTTGGCGGCGATACCCCGGCCGAACGGCGCATCAAGAACCTCCTCGATGCGGCCGTGAGCGAGGAGGCACCCCCGACTCGGCGGCACCGCTATCGAGAAACTTCCCCGGCGCCGGGTGGCGCAGCCCCGGCCTTCGGCCAAGGTGGGCCAGAATCGGTGACGATGGAGTCCGGTGCGGACGGCGGTTCGCCGCCCTCGCCGACGGGCACCATGCGTTCTGACAACGGGGGGGAGCGGGACGGGATGCGCAGATCCACATCGCAGCGAGGACGTTCGGGACGGCATCTGGCGCCGGACGAGGCGGCGAAGAACGGCCGCACCAAAGCCGAGACCGTGCCGCAGCAGCCGGTGCCGGAAGCGAAAGACCCGTCGCTCGACGACGACCTGCCGCTCGCGCGCGAGGCGCAGCGGGCCGTGCGGGTGCTCAACCCTTCGGGCAGTGTGACGATGCCGCGGCCGCCGCGCCGCCGCGTCTTCGCCGTCGCCAACCAGAAAGGCGGCGTCGGCAAGACCACCAGCACCGTGAACCTCGCGGTCGCCTTGGCGCTGCACGGGAACCGCGTGATGGTCGTGGACCTCGACCCGCAGGGGAACGCCTCCACCGGTCTCGGCGTCGAGCACGGCGCGGGCACGCCGAGCGTCTACGAGGCCGTCGTCGAAGGCATGTCGCTCGATGAGATCGCCGTGCCCGTCGACGGCATCCCGTCGCTCTACTGCATCCCGGCGACCATCGACCTCGCCGGCGCCGAGGTCGAACTCGTCAACGTGGTCGCTCGTGAAGGGCGCCTTGAGAAGAGCATCGAGACATTCAGCGGGGAGCTCGACTACATCTTCATCGACTGCCCGCCGTCGCTCGGGTTGCTCACCGTCAACGCGCTCGTGGCCGCCGAGGAGGTCTTGATCCCGATCCAGTGCGAGTACTACGCGCTCGAGGGTCTGGGCCAGCTCCTGCGGAACATCGAGCTGATCAAGGCGCACCTGAACGCGCGCCTGCGCGTCTCGACGATACTGCTGACGATGTACGACAAGCGGACCAAGCTCGCCGACCAGGTGGAGCAGGAAGTGCGCGGGCACTTCAGCGAGATCGTGCTCGACGCGGTCGTGCCGCGCAGCGTGCGGGTCTCGGAGGCTCCCGGGTACGGGCAGTCGATCATGACGTACGACCCCGGCTCGCGGGGCGCGACGAGCTATTTCGAAGCGGCCGAGGAGATCGCGCGCCGCGGCGCGAAGCTCTCCCGGCGAGGCAAGAACCAGAAGGGCGGGAACTAGTCGATGGCTGCGGCGAAACGCGGAGGGCTCGGTCGTGGACTCGGGGCGCTCATCCCGACCGGTCTGGCCGAGACCACGACGACCGAGGAGGAGGAAGCCGACGAGGCTCCCGCTTCGGTCGCGGCGCCCCGGCAGGCGGCCCCCAGGCTGAGTAGTAAAACCAAGGGCGATGTTTCACGTGAAACATCGGCTCGGGATCAGGCGGATGTTTCACGTGAAACATCGGACGGTCCGGAACTCGTCCCCGTTCCCGGGGCGAGCTTCCAGCTGATCCCGATCGGGGACATCGGCACCAACCCGAAGCAGCCGCGGCAGTTCTTCGACGACGAGCACCTGCTCGAGCTCCAGACCTCCCTTACCGAGGTCGGGATGCTCCAGCCGATCGCAGTGCGCGAGCGCACCGCCGAAGAGCCCCGCGAGGACGGCGCCCGCTTCGAACTCGTCATGGGCGAACGCCGCCTCCGTGCGGCGACCGCTCTCGGCTGGGAGACGATCCCGGCCATCGTCCGCCGCACGGCCGATGAGGAACTCCTCCGCGAGGCGCTCCTGGAGAACATCCACCGGGTGCAGCTGAACCCGCTCGAAGAGGGCGCGGCCTACGCCCAGCTCCTCGAAGAGTTCAACGTGACGCAAGAAGAGCTGTCGAAGAAGATCGGCCGCAGCCGCCCCCAGATCTCGAACATGATCCGCCTCCTCGGCCTCCCGCCGACGGTGCAGACGAAGGTCGCCGCGGGTGTCCTCACCGCCGGCCACGCGCGGGCGCTGCTCGGTCTCGACAGCGCGGACTCGCAGGAGCACATCGCCGAGCGGATCATCAGCGAGGGACTGTCGGTGCGCAGCACCGAGGAGCTCGTGACGGCGAACCGCCTGGAGGAGAAGCCGGAACTCGACGAGCCCCGCAGCCCCTCGTCGCGAGGCGCCAAGGACCGCATCAAGGCACCGGGGCTCGAGGATCTGAAGGAGCGCCTCTCGGACCACTTCGAGACGCAGGTGGCGATCTCCTGGGGCCGCAAGAAAGGCAAGATCACCATCGAGTTCGGTTCACTCGCCGACCTCGACCGCATCGTCGAGCAAATCGGCATCAAGTAGCTCAGCGAAACGGTCGGTATCAAATAGCGGCCCGAATCGCAAGGGCGAGAACATGAAAGCGGATATTCCCGATTTATCCCCTCTAAGGGACCCCTGGCATCAAAAATACGCGGGGGGTCCGACAGGATTCGGGCGTGTCGCCTCACTCGTTGGAGTGACAGCAGACAAGTAGCCGGGGCGATGTTTCACGTGAAACATCGCCCCGGCTTTTACTTTGCCTATTCGTCTGGTGCTGCCGCTTGTTCTGGAGCGGCGTGGTGGGCGGCCCTCCGCGGGAAGGCCGCGCGCTCCGCTAGGAGAGCTCCCGCCACATGATGATGTCGTCCCGGTAGTCGTTGTCCGCCATGCGCACCGCGCGCGGCAGGCGTCCGACTTCGGTGAAGCCGTGCCGCCGATAGAAGGCGTCGGCGCCCGTGCCCGAGCGGACCTTGAGGCTCAGCGCCTCCAGCTTCAGCTCTTCGCGTGCGACCTGATCGACTGCCGCCAGGAGTTTGCCACCGAGACCGCCACCCTGTCGGGAGGGGTCGACCTGAACATGGCGGATGGTCCGCCAGCCCTGGCGCGGCGGGCTGTCGTTTGATGTGAGAACACACCAAGCGACAATGGCGGCTCCTTCCTTTAGAGCGACCAGCGTGTCAGTCTGGTCGATCACTCGCGCGAGAATGGAAACGGTGTGAGGGCGAACCTCGTCGATGTTGACCGGCGGAACGAACCCGACGGAACCGCCGGCGTTCGTCACTCTCACCCAGAGATGGCTGAGTTCGTCAACGAGCGCGGCAGTCACCGGGGGGTCCACGAACACGGCGATGTCGCCGCCCGAAACGGGCGACGCCTCCGGCGTGGAGCTGTCAGTAACTGTTGCTTGCACGCCTTCCAGCTTGCCCTACCGACCCACCCGACCGACAGTCCCTTCCCGCCATATGGGCGCACGTCACTATCGGCCCCGAAAACCGTATTCTGTCGATGATTGCCCTGGTTCGCCGCCTACATGTCGGTCCACTATCGGGTGTCGACCCTGCGCCACGCCGCGTAACCTCGTGGAAATCTGCCAAAAGGTCGATTCCGGTGGTTTCCAGTCTCGCATTCATGCGGTATTTTTCGATGGTGGCATCTGCGAGTACCCCCGGCCCGAATTCCAAGCCCAACTTGAATCCGCATGCGAGCGGCGTGCGCCCGACCCTGCCCCCGTTCGTCGACTGGCCCGCCTTTCCGTTCGAAGGCGAGCTGCGCATCAAACCCCTGCAGGAACCGGTCGACGCCGAGCCGCCGCGACGCGGCGACCGCCAAGAGCAGTGCGCCGCCTGCCACACGCCCGACTCCGCCTACCTCTGGTCCAACGAGCGGTGGCGCCTCAAGAGCCCGCCAGCGCCCAGCGGGCTGCCCGTGGTGGTGATCCTGGAGCCGCGCGCCCACCTCGACCTCGGGGACCTCTCAACGATGCACGCGGCCGAGCTCGGTGTGCTGACGGTGCGGCTCGAGCGGGCGATCCGGTCGCTCGAATCGGTCGCGCAGGTCCACGTCAACCGCTGGGGCGACGGCACCGCGCATCTCCAGCAGTGGTTCCTGGCCCGCCCGCACGGCTACCTCCAGTTGCGGGGGCCGTTCATGACGATGTGGGACGAGATCCTGCCGCCGGTGGAGGAGCACGAGTGGCAGATGAACCTGGAGTACATCGCGGCCTGGCTCACCGACGACTGACGTGAGGCCCGAACGTGAGTGTGGACCGCCCGATCGGGTGAGGATTCGGCCCCCGTTTTCGTCGGACCCCGCGAGTATTTTTGATGCCAGGGGTCCCTTAAGGGGGATAAATCGGGAATATCAGGATTTGTGGCTTTGGAACAAAGTCTTCGAGGGTGTCGATGTTTCACGTGAAACATCGACACCCTCGGGTCGTTCGTGAGACTAGGAGCGGGCGAGGGCTTGGCGGACCATGGTCGCCAGCGTCTCGCCGAAGTCGCGGTCGGCGGCTTTGATCGCCATCGGCAGCAGGGACGTCTCGGTGGTGCCGGGGGCGACGTTCGCCTCGAGCACCTGGATGCCGCCCGCGTCGTCCACGATCATGTCGATGCGGGACATGTCGCCGAGTCCGAGGGTCCGGTGGACCTGGACCGCCAGCTCCGCGACGCGGTCGGCCACGGGCTCGCTCATGGCGGCCGGCACCGTCCACCGGGTCGCGCCCGGGTTGTACCGCGCGGCGTAGTCGTAGTCGCCGTGGAGCGGCGCGATCTCCACCGGCGGCAGGGCCGTGGGGCCGTCGCCGAGGTCGATCACGCCGACCGCGATGTCACGGCCCTCGATGAACGTCTCGATGAGCGCCTCGTCGCTGTAGGAGAAGCAGCCCATCATCGCGGACGGGAAGTCGTCCTCCTTGTGCACGGCGTGCACGCCGAGACCCGAGCCGCCGGAGTTGGGCTTGACGACCAGCGGCAGGCCCATCTTCGCGGCGATCCGGTCGAGGAGCTTGCGCGCCCCGAAGTCGGAGAACGCCTGGCGCGGCATGACCGTCCAGTCCGGGGTCGGAATCCCGGCGGTGCGGAGGAGGTCCTTGGCGGTGATCTTGTTCCACGCGCGGCGGGCTCCCACGGAGCCCGTGCCCACGATCGGGATGCCGGAGAGCTCCAGCACCGCCTGCAGCGAGCCGTCCTCGCCGGGGGAGCCGTGCACGAGCGGCAGCACCACGTCGGGCGGGAACTCCTGGAGCGCGGGCAGCAGCTCGATGTCGAGGTCCCGCACATCGCAGACGAAGCCCTGGCGCTGCAGGGCGTCGGCGGCCCGGCGGCCCGACTTCAGTGAGACCTCGTGCTCGTAGGACATGCCTCCGGCGAGGATGAGGACCCGGATGTCCGAGGCTGCGGCGCTCTCCTTCATGCGGCGCCTCCGGCGAAGGTGTCGCGCAGGTCGATGTCGCCGGCGACCACCCCGGCGAGGCGGCGCACGCCTTCGCGGATGGTCTCGGAGGTCTGGGTCGAGAAGTTCAAGCGCATCTCCCTGCGGCCGTTGCCGTCAGCGTAGAAACCGGTGCCCGGGACGTACGCCACGCGCTCTTGCAGCGCCCGCGGCAGCATCGCCTTCGAGTCGAGCCCTTCGGGGAGCGTGGCCCAGATGAACAGGCCGCCGCCCGGCACGGTCCAGGTCATGCCCTCGGGCATGTAGTCGCCGAGCGCGCCGAGCAGCGCGTCGCGCCGGTCCCGGTAGAGCGTGTTGAAGACCTTCACCTGCTGGCGCCATTCCATCTCGGTGAGGAAGCGGAGCGTGGCCTCCTGCGTGAGCCCGGACGGGCACAGGATCGAGGCCTCGATCGCCAGCAGCAGCTTGTCGCGCACCGCGGGCGGCGCGAGGACCCAGCCGAGGCGCAGGCCCGCGGCGAAGATCTTGGAGATCGTGCCGAGGTAGATGACGCCGCGTTCGGCGCGGGCGCGCAGCGGCGCCGGCGGGGCGCCGTCGAAGTTGATCATCGAGTACGGGTCGTCCTCGATGACGAGGAGGCCGTGGCGCTCAGCGATCTGAAGGATCTCTTCGCGGCGCTCCTCGGTGAGGGTGACGCCGGCCGGGTTCTGGTAGGTCGGGATCGTGTACAGGAACTTCGCCTGGCGCCCTTCGCGGGCGAGCGCGGCGAGACCCTCTTCGAGGCCGGCGGGGATGAGCCCGTCGTCGTCCATCGGCAGGTGCCGGACGTCGGCCTGCGCGGCCTGGAACGCGCCGAGCGCGCCGACGTAGGTCGGGCCTTCGGCGAGGACGATGTCGCCCGGGTCGAGGAAGGTGCGGGCGAGCAGGTCGAGGCCCTGCTGGGCGCCGGTGGTGAGGACGAGGTCGTCGGCCGAGGCGCGGATGCCCGAGAGCTCCAGGACCCCGCAGAGCGCCTCGCGGAGCGCGACGCTGCCCTGGCCGGGGCAGTAGCCGAGCGCTTCGGCGCCGACCTGGGAGAGGAGGCGGGTGAACATCTCGCCGAGCTCGTCCATGGGGAGCGCGGCGGTGTACGGGTTCCCTCCGGCGAGGGAGACGACCTCGGGGCGCGATGCGACCGAGAACAGTGCGCGGATCTCCGACTGTGCCATCCCGTGAACCCGGGATGCGTAGCGACCGGTGTAATCGTCGAGTGTTGTACCGGACACGCGGAGACCTCCTCTGATGGTCCTCGTCGCCCGCGATCCGTGGTCGCGGGTCGGTGCGGCGGTGTCGCTCAGGAGTGGAAGCCTCTGACGGCGCCGCTCGCGCGGGATCTCGTATGGACACGTCCGGCCACCGTCCGCGGTTGACCCGCGGGGGCCGAAACGCTGTTCCGACCAGCGTACGGGACCTGGTACGTGATCGACCCACTCTACTAGCACGTGGAGCGAAGGCCCCGCGTGTTTTCCGTCATGTGGACGCCCGGTCGACGTAGGCTGGACGGGTGCATCGGCGCATGGTCAACCTCACACTCGACTCCCTGGAAGCGATTCCGGGGCGTTGCCGCGCCTGCGTGTTCTGGGAGCTCTCACCCCTGTGCGCGGAGGCGGCCCGCGACGTGGGCGAACCCGCCCTCGAGAAGGAGGCGTGGCTCTCGCACACGCTGCTCGAATGGGGCGGCTGCGGCCGGATCGCCTACGAAGGCGATGACGTGGCCGGGTACGTCACCTACGCGTCGCCGAAGTTCGTGCCGCGCTCGATGGAGTTCCCGTCAGGGCCGGTCTCGCCGGACGCGGCGCTCCTCATGACCGCGTTCGTGCACCCGACCTACGCGGGCACCGGCCTGGGGCGCCAGCTGGTGCAGACCGTGGCGGCCGATGTGGCGCGGCGGGGGATCTACGCGATCGAGACGTTCGGCGACGCCCGCGGCGAGGCGCGCGCGTGCCTGGTCCCGGCGGACTTCTACCGCTCGGTGGGCTTCAAGACCGTGCGCAGCGACCCGCGCTACCCGCGGCTGCGCCTGGAGCTGCGCTCGGCGCTCGACCGGAGCGTGGAGGCGGAGGAGTCGTCGGTGTTCACCGACTCGGTGGAGTGGTTCAAACTCGACGACATCGAGCTGGAGCAGTTCTTCGGCGAGCCCACGACCGGCGGGCGCTCGCGGATCGACCGCCCGGGGACGCAGCGCGGCGGCGAACTCTTCGACTGAGACGCTTCGTCCAGTCCGGTTCGGACATGGCGGAGGGCGCGACGCCGATGGCGTCGCGCCCTTCGCGCTATGGGACTACTGGCCCAGGAACTTGCGGATGGCCGCCTTGGGCTGGGCGCCGATGAGCTGCTTCGCGGGCTTGCCGCCCTCGAACAGGATCATCGTCGGGACGCTCATGACCTGGTACTCGCGGGTGATCTCCGGGTTCGCGTCCGTGTCGAGCTTGCGGATCTCGAAGGCGTCGGTCTCGGCCGCGAGCTCCTCGAGGACGGGGGCGACCTTCTTGCAAGGCCCGCACCATTCGGCCCAGAAGTCGACGAGCACCGGCTTGTCGGCGTCCAGCACCTCGGCCTGGAACTCGGCCTGGCCGTTAACTGCTTTGATGGCGCCCATGGGCATCCTCCTGTGTGTCGGTGAGAGAGCGGGATCAGTCGTTGAGGGAAGTGAGGTAGCGCTCGGCGTCGAGCGCGGCCGCGCAACCGGTGCCGGCGGCGGTGACCGCCTGCTGGTAGGTGTGGTCGACGAGGTCGCCGGCGGCGAACACGCCTTCGATGTTCGTGCGGGTCGAAGGGGCGGCCACCTTCACGTAGCCGGACTCGTCGAGCTCGACCTGCCCCTTGAACAGCTCCGAGCGCGGGTCGTGGCCGATCGCGATGAACAGGCCCGTCGCGGGCAGGTTCCGGGCCGTACCGGTCACGGTGTCGACCAGGTCGACGCTCGAGACCTTGCCGTCAGTGCCGTTGACCTGGGTGACCGCGGAGTTCCAGGCGACCTCGATCTTCGGGTTCGCCAGGGCGCGCTCGGCCATCACCTTGGAGGCGCGGAACTCGTCGCGGCGGTGAATGATGGTGACCTTGGAGGCGAACTTGGTGAGGAACGTGGCCTCCTCCATCGCCGTGTCGCCGCCGCCGACGACCGCGATGTGCTGGTCGCGGAAGAAGAAGCCGTCGCAGGTGGCGCACGCGGAGACGCCGCGGCCCATGAGCTCGTTCTCGCCGGGCACGTTGAGCGGGCGGAACGCCGAACCGGTCGCGAGGATCACGGCCCGGGCCTGGTACTCGCGGTCCTCGACCCAGACCTTCTTGATCTCGCCGGTGAGGTCGACGCGGGTGACGTCGTCCGAGACGAGCTCGGCGCCGAAGCGCTCGGCCTGCTTGCGCCAGGAGTCCATGAGCTCGGGGCCCATGATGCCCTCGGGGAAGCCCGGGTAGTTCTCGACCTCGGTGGTCTGCATGAGCGCGCCGCCGAACTGGAAGCCCTCGAACACGAGCGGGTGCAGATCGGCGCGGGCGGTGTACAGCGCGGCGGTGTAGCCGGCGGGGCCCGAGCCGATGATGATGACGTCGCGGATATCGCTCACCGGGTTCGCTCCTGTGATGGTTCGGCGCTCCAGGGACGGCTCCCTGAACTGACTGCTTCAACGCCATCTTATTGACCCGAAATTCCGCCCCCGGGAGCTGTGGCGGGCTTGTGACAGGCGAATATCCCGAAGGTGGGCAACCTCACCCGTACGCCGGCCGCGAAATGGCCACCGGCTGAGGTGCGATCAGGCCTTGGACGTCTGTGCTGCCCGAAGGTCAGGGCTGCTCGGCGAGCGGTTCGATGACGCCCTCGGCGCAGGCCGGGGTCAAGGCCACCGCGGTGTCGCCGTCGTCGCCGGTCAGGAGCGCCATGATCGCCGGCTGCGACTCGTAGTGTGCGAAGTCGACCGCCACGAGCAGGCCGGGGTAGTGCGCCGCGATGGCGTCTTCGCAGCGCTGCCAGAAGTCGCCGCCCACGGCCAGGTCGACCAGCTCGGGCGGGGCCTCGCCGCTGAAGCCGCCGGCGCTGAGCTCGTGCATGACCGCGACCAGGTCGGTGTCCTCGGCGTAGTCGGTCCCGGACGTGAAGATCGCGATCCCGGAGAAGCTGTCGGCGCCGGACTCGCTCTGCGTCTCATCGGACTCGGCCCCGGGCAGCGGCGACTCGGCCGCGTCGGGTGCGCCCTCTTCGTTGTCGCGCTCGTTCTGGTCCTCGGCGAGGACCTGCGAAGCGCCGCTCTCCTGGTCCGCATCGCCGTAGGTCAACTGGATCGCGGTGGCGACACCGCCGACGGTGACGAGCACCGCCGCGGCCGCACTGGCGATCGCGTACCGGACCCGCTTGGGCCGCAAGCGTTCCGCCCACCGGTCCGCCCAGGTCTCGAGCGGGCGCTCTCGTCCGCCCGCGCGCAGCGTGTCGGCCGGGGGGAGGGCGTCGAGGACGCGGTCGAGGCGGTCCCCGACCTCGTCGGGAAGGTCGCCGTAGCCGCTGGACGCCTGCCGCAGCTTGCGGCTCACGTCGGCCTCGACGCTCTCGGCGTCGTTCGGGCGCTGCGGGCTCATGGGCTCCCCTCCTCTCGACCGTGCTGGTTGCGACCGTGCTGATATGTCGCTCCTGGTTCGACGCCCTGCTGCCGCGGGGGGTTCCCGGCCGCGGCCGCGGCATCGCCGTCCAAGGACGTGTCGTCGCGCACGCCGCCCAGGGCGCTGTGATCGACGGCCGGATCGAACTCCGGGAGCCGCGCGGCCAGGCGCTTCCGCGCCCGCGACGCCCGCGACTTCACCGTGCCGGGGCGCACCTTGAGGATCGCGGCGACCTCCTCGACCGGGTAGCCGAGCATGTCGACGTACACGAGGACCGCCCGCTGGTCGAATGGCAGTTCCGCGAGCGCCCGGTGCACGGCCAGGCGGAGCGCGACCTGCGACGGGTCGTGGGCGGTGTCCGTGGTGGGCAGCGCGAGCGCGTCGTCGTCGGCGAGGGGCACCGTGGGGCGCCGCCCCGAAGCGCGGATGCGGTCGAGGCAGGCGTTCACCACGATCCGGTGCAGCCAGGTGGTCACCGCGGCGCCGCCGCGGAAGCCCCCGGCGCCCTGGTAGGCCTTGATCATCGCGTCCTGCACCGCCTCCGCGGCGTCCTCCGGATCGCCCAACGTGCGCACCGCGACCGCCCACAGCCGGCCGCGGTGGCGGCGGAACAGCTCGCCGAACGCCTCCCGCTCGCCGGCCACGTGGCGGCGCAGCAGGTCGGCGTCGGTCGCGCCGGCCAGATCGGGGGCGGGGCCCGGTCCGACCGGGTCCCGGCCGTGCGGGAGAGGGGCGGGCATGACCGGTCCGCTACCGGGCGAAGACGTTGATGTCGCTGATGGTGAGCTTGTAGCCGTCGGAGACCGTCGGCAGTTCGGTCACCCACACGACGATGTAGCGGACCGTTTCGCCGCTGGCCTTCAACTCGATGTTGGTGTCCGCGTCCGGGACCTGCTCGGCCAGGACGGAGAAGCCGTCCACGATCGCCTGGTCGCCCTCGCTGGAGTCACCGGGGTCCTCGGCGCCGCCGAGCAGCCCCACCGTCGCACCGGCACTGGTCATCTGGACCCGCACGGACGCGACCTCCCGCTCCTCGCCGAGGTCGATGAGGATGCCCATGCCCGGCTTGAGGTTCCCGAAGTTGGCGTCGCCGCGGTACGTGTTCGTGGTCCAGCCGGTGGAGGCGTTGTCGTCGACGACGTTCTCGACGCCCTCGGTCTGGTCGCGGTCCCCGTCCGGCGGGTCGACCACGCGGATCGAGTCGGCCGTGAGCGCGACCTCGGTGGGCGCGGCGGTCGCCGGGGTCTCGCCGGCGGCGTCCGACGTGTCGGCCCCGGTGTCCTCACCGGTGACCTGGGGCTCGGCTCCGGCCGGGTCGTCGTCGTCGCCGAAGACGACGGCGCTGGTGACCACGCCCGCGAAGATGACCGCGGCGATGACGGCCGCGACCACTGCGAGGCGCTTCATCCCGGCGGGAGGCGAGTCGGCCGAGCCGCCGCCGCCCAGCCGGCCCAGGCTGATCGCGCCGAGGACGCTCGTGGGCGTCGCGGCCGCGGCGGCGGCCGGTTCGGCGCCGCCGGTCTCGGCGAGGCGGCGCAGGTCGACCGCGAGTTCCGCCGCGGACGGCGGCGTCTGCGCGTGGTCGAGCAGGTCGGCGGTGAGCTTGGTGAGCGCGGCGGGCAGGCCGGGGACGACCTTGTCGACGTCGAGGACGCGGCCCCATTCGTCGTGGGCGGCGTCGGCGAGGCCGGTGTTCTCGGCGGGGACGACCCGCGGCCACGTCCCGGTCAGGCAGGCGTAGAGCGTCGCGCCGAGGGCCCGCACGTCCTCGACCTGGGTGTTGCCGGGTTCATTGCGCGGCTCGGTGACCATGACGCGGTCGTCCTCGGAGAGGAGGATCGTGCCCGGGTGCAGGTCGGCGTGGGTGACGCCGCCTTCGTGGAGGGCCGCGACGGCGTCGGCGACGGAGGCGACCAGTTCGAGCGCGTGGGCGCTCTCCAGGGTCTGCTTCTCCAGCACACCGCGCAGCGAGGAGCCGTTGACCCATTCGCGGACGACGTAGGCGAAGCGCCCTTCGTCGACCGCGTCGTACACGTCGACCATCGAGTCGACGTGCGCGCGCGAGGCGGCGACGGCGGCGGTCATGGTGGGGGCGGCGTCTTCGCCGCCGGGGGAGCGGAGCACGACCGCTACGGAGCGGTGGAGCAGGACGTCGACGCCCCGCCACAGCTGGCGGTAGCCGTTCGCGCCTCCGACGTGCTCTTCGAGGCGGTACCGCTCGGCGAGCAGGTCGCCCACGGACGGCACTTCGGCGGTGGTCATGATGCGGGGTCCTCCCCTCTCAACGCGACCCCGCGAGGGGGTCCCGGCCGGGGCCTTTGTGGGCCGGTTCGGTCATGGTGCGGTCCAAGTGGCTCTGCGGGATCCGGCCAGCGTGCACGTATGGATCGTACTTGCCTCATCGTCGCAGCTTTGCGCGCACCGTTGCCTGGAGCGACGCCGTCTCAGTGACGCGGAATACCAGGCAGGCCGCGAAGTACACGCCCAGCAGGAGCAGTCCGAGGACGATCGACGAGGCGAATTGCCCCAGTTTCGCGAGGCCGCCGTCGGCCGGCAGATCGGGCCACAGCAGCCACCCGCCGTACGCGACCGCGCCCGCGATCGCGGCCGCCGCACCCGTGCGGACCAGGCCGTTCGCGGTCTTGCGCATGTCGAGCAGCCCGATCCGCTTGCGCAGCAAGCTCATCGAGAGCAGCAGGCTCACCAGGTACGAGACGCCGTTGGAGGCGAACAGTCCGACCACGACCCACTGGGCGGGCAGGAACGCGAACGCGAGGAGGTACCCGCCGATGCGGATCGCGATCACCGGCAGGTTGAACATGGCCACCGTGCGCGTGTCGGTCTGCGCGTAGAACGCGTAGATCTGCAACTGGCTGATGGAGAACGGCAGCAGCACGATCCCGGCCATGAGCAGCACCTCGCCGGTGGCGAGGGCCTCGGCGGGCGTGTACGCGCCCCACTGGAAGATCATCAGGCCGATCGGCTCGTGCAGCGCGATGAACGCCGCCGCGATCGGCACCAGCAGGAACGAGGCGAGCCGGATGCCGGAAGAGAGGTGGCCGGCCAGCTCGGGCCAGCGGCGGTCGTCGGCGGCGCGGGTCATGCGGGGCATGAGCGCGGTGATGACGGAGACCGCGACGATGCCGTGCGCCATCATCATCATCAGGTACGCGTTGTTGTAGACGGTGACGCCGGGCACGAACGGACCGTTGCGTTCCTGCTGGTCGGCGGCGAGGTTGGCGACCTTGATGACGGCCATGACCGCGATCTGGTTGGCGGCCACGAACAGGAGCGTCCAGGCGGCCAGGCGGCGGATGTCGCCGAGCGGGAGCCGCTTGAAGTCGAAGCGCAGCCGCCAGCGGAACCCGGCCTTGCGCAGGGCCGGGGCGAGGCACAGCACCTGGATGACGACGCCGGCGGTCGTGCCCGCACCGAGCAGCAGGATCATGCCGCTGGTGACCTGGTCGGCGCTGTCGAACAGGGGGCCGCCGGGGGTGGCGGGTGCCGCATCGCGCGTGTAGACCACGTAGAAGACCGCGCCGACGGTGATGACGACGAGGTTGTTGATGATCGGCACCCACATGGGCGCGCCGAAGTGCTCGCGGGAGTTGAGGACACCGGAGAGGATCGCGAACAGCCCGTAGAGGAGCAGGGCCGGCAGCATGTAATAGGAGAACTCGGTGACGAGGTCCCGCTGGTCCGGGCTCGCCATGAACAGGGAGATGATCGGGGCGCAGGCGGTGACGAGGATCGCGGCGCCGCCGAGGACGAGGGCGGCGAGGGTGAGGAGGCGCTGGGCGAAGGCGTCGCCGCCGTCGGGGTCGTTCTTGTGGGCTTTGACGAACAGCGGCATGATGATGCTCGCGAACACGCCGCCGAGGACGAGCTCGTAGATCATCTGCGGGAAGTACTGCGCGGTCGTGTAGGAGTTGCCGAGGAGCCCGGCGCCGATCGCGGCGGAGATGACGACGGTGCGGCCGAACCCGGTGACGCGTGAGACGAGGGAGCCCGCGCCCATGAGGAGGCTGGAGCGGACCACGTTCTTGCCCTGGGGCTTCGATGTCACCGGTGGGGGGACGGGTGCGCCGATGGGGGTGTAGCCGTTGCCGGTCTGGGGGCCCGGCGGGGGGTACGCGTTCGGAGGGTTGCCGTGAGGGCTGCCATGGGGTCCTCGGACGGGCCCAGTCGGCGAGTGCCCGGGGCCCGGTCTCGCGCTAGGTTCGGCCATTCTCGCACTCTCCGCTAAGCTTGCCCGGCGATGTCTGACAACAGTAGCGGTAAGGAAATCACGGTCCCGCCCATAGCCGATGAACTGGGTCGGGTGTTCGCGGACGGCGGCTTCGAGCTGCATCTGGTCGGCGGCCCGGTCCGGGATGCGGTGCTGCGCCGGAGGGTGAGCGACCTCGATTTCACGACGGACGCCCGTCCGGAGTCGACGGAGGCGATCCTGCGGGCGCACTGCTCGACGGTGTGGACGACGGGGGCGGACTTCGGGACGATCGGGGGGTTGTTCCGGGGCGAGCAGGTCGAGGTCACGACCTTCCGCGCTGACGCGTACGACCGGGTCAGCCGCAATCCGGTCGTCCGGTACGGGGACAACCTCGTCGACGATCTGGAGCGGCGCGACTTCACCGTGAACGCGATGGCGGTCGCGGTGCCGGGCCACGAGTTCACGGACCCGTTCGGGGGCCTTCACGACATCGCCCGGCAGACGATCCGGACGCCGGCGTCGCCGGAGTCGTCGTTCGCGGACGACCCGCTGCGGATGCTGCGGGCGGCGCGGTTCGCCGCGCAGCTCGGGTTCGGGATCGACCCTGAGACGCTGGACGCGATGCGGCGCATGGCGCCCGAGCTCGGGCGGATCACCGCCGAGCGCGTCCGCGACGAGTTCGTGAAACTCTTGAGCGCCCCCGACCCGGTGGTGGGCCTGCGCATCCTGGTCGACACGGGCCTGGCCGAGCACTTCCTGCCCGAACTTCCGGCGCTGCGCATGGAGATCGACGAGCACGCCCAGCACAAGGACGTCTACGAGCACTCGCTGCAGGTGCTGCGCAACGCGATCGCGCTCGAACAGGACGGCCCGGACCTGCTGCTGCGGCTCGCCGCCCTGCTCCACGACATCGGCAAACCCGAGACGAAGGACGTCGTCCCGGGCGGCGGCGTCACCTTCCACCACCACGATGTGGCCGGGGCCCGCCTGGCGCGCCGCCGCATGCGCGAACTCAAGTTCCCGAAGGCCGACGTGCAGGCCGTCTCGCTGCTCATCTCCCTGCACCTGCGCTTCTACGGCTACGGCGACGCCGGCTGGACCGACTCGGCCGTGCGCCGGTACGTCACCGACGCAGGGCCGCAGCTCGACCGGCTGCACCTCTTGGTGCGGTCGGACTGCACGACCCGCAACCGCCGCAAGGCCGAGCGGCTGCGCCGCGACTACGACGCGTTCGAGGACCGGATCGCGCGCATCCGCGCCGACGAGGACCTGCGCGCGGTGCGCCCGGACCTCGACGGCAACGCGATCATGGAGCTGCTGGGCCTCGAGCCCGGCCCGCAGGTGGGCCGGGCGTGGGCGTTCCTCAAGGAGCTGCGGCTGGAGCGGGGTCCGATGCCTCGCGAGGAAGCGGAGTCGCAGCTGCGGGCCTGGGCCGAGGCCGAAGGCCTCGCACCGAGTCCAGACGCGGAATGAGCACCTCCTGCACGATGAGGGCGCACATCACCGCGACCATGATCCAGCGTGACGCGGCGGCGGTGAGGAACAGGAACTCGGGGATGCCCCGGCCCTCCTCCTCGGCGGAGACCTGCAGCATCTTGCCGTAGAACGCGATGAAGTAGAACAGCTCGGCGGCCTGCCAGAGCAGGAACGCGCCCCACTTGGGGCGGGCGAGGACCGCGAGCGGCAGGAGCCACAGCACGTACTGCTGCGACCAGACCTTGCCGAAGAGCAGGAACGCGGCCACGACGAGGAAGCACAGCTGCGCGAGGCGCGGCATGAGGTCGTCGGCCGTGGCGATGCCGCGCAGTCCGGGCGCGCCGGGCCGGCGGCCGGCGAACAGCCCGAGCAGGGCGATCCCGACGCAGGACGCGGCGAACAGCACCAGGTAGAGGTCGTTGACGTACTCGTGGTCCCAGAGTTTCTCCCAGCCGGTGATGCCGCGCAGGACGTACCAGCCGGTGCCCCAGTCGACGGGGCGCTCGGAGTTGAGCTCGAAGAACCGCAGCCACGAGTCGCGCCAGAAGTAGGCGACGGGCGCGTTGATCACGGCCCACACGACGGCGGCGGTCGCGGTGGCCTGCAGCGCGGGCAGGAGCTTGCGCTGGCGCAGCGCGAGGATGAGCAGCGGGCCGATGAACAGGAGCGCGTAGAACTTCGCGGCGACGGCGAGGCCGAGGAACAGCCCGGCCATGATCGGGCGGCTGCGCTGCCAGTACAGGAAGAACGGCATCGACAGGGCGATGGCGAACAGGTCCCAGTTGACCGTGGCGGTGACGAGGACGATGGGCGCGGCGGCGAGCATCATCGCGTCCCAGGGCCTCGAGGGCCGGGAGTTGACGAGCGCCGGGTCCGGGTTCGGACCGGGGAGGTCGGTGCGGCGGTTGTCCTCGCGGATCTTGTGCAGGATGGCGATGGCGGCGGCGCCGCAGATGAAAAGGACGATCGCGTTGAGGTGGTAGAAGATCGGGCCGCCGTCGGTGCCGAAGACGTTGCCGGCGCGGAAGGCGATCTGCCCCAGGACGCCCATGAACCAGCCGGTCAGTACCGGGTATTCGACCGGGTGGTCACGGTAGGGGATCGCGCCTTCGCTGAGTTCTCTGACGCCCCACAGCGCGCGGATGTCGGTGTAGCAGGCGTTCGTGTACTGGGACCAGTCGGTCCAGCCGCCCGCTGCGCACGGGTACTTCTGCAGCCAGCTGATCACGAACGCGATGAGTCCGGTGAGGAGGACGACCCGCACGGGGGTCCAGTAGCGGCGGCGGGGCGGGTCGACGGCGTGGTCGCCGAAGGGGCCGCCGATCAGGCCGGAGGCGAAGCGGGCGAGGCGGTCGGTGAGGGTGGGGGCGACCGAGGGGCGCTCGTTCGGACGCGGTTGCTCAGTGAAAGACGGCGGCATGGGCCCTATTGTGGCCCATGCCGCCGTCCTGGCGCTATCGGTGGTTCGTCGCGTTCACGCGATCAGTCGCCGCGGCCGCCGTCTTCCGAGCCGTCTTCCGGAGTGGGTGAGCCTTCCTCCGGTGTGCTGGGCTCCTCAGTGCAGCTTGGGGGCGGGAAGAACCCGTCGCACTCGTCTTCACCGGTGGGGGTCTCCGACGGGCCCTCGGTCGGCGAGGTGCCCTCTTCAGGAGTGGTCTCGCACTCCTCGCCGTTCCCGCCGCCGTTGTTGCCGCCTTCGCCGTCCTCGCATTCGGGCTCTTCCTCCTCCTCCTGCTGGCCGGCGCACAACTCGTTGTCGGGCTTGGCGGCGCAGAACTCACCGCCCTCGTTGGCCCCGGCGGCTTCGATGTCCCAGTAGGTCTCGTTGCCGGCGTTGGCCTTGCCCTCCCAGGACTTCTCGTCCCACCCGGTCTCGTCGAGGATTCGGCTCATGGCCTTGAACCAGACCGGGTAGGCGGTGTTGGAGCCGAACACGGTGCTCTTGTTGCCGTCGGGGTCGGCGATCGGCATGGATTCGGAGGTCACGTTGCCGACCCACGTGGCGATCGAGAGCTGCGGGATCGCACCGACGTACCAGGCGTGGGCGTTCCAGCCGGACTCGCACTCGTCGCAGCTGGCCTCCCAGGTACCGGTCTTGCCGAAGTAGTCGCGGGGGAGCTTGTCGGTTTCGGACTCGCCGCCGATCTCCGAGCCGACCCACTGCAGGTCCCGCGCCACGTCCTCGCTGATGGCCTGCTCGGTTTCGAGGTCGCGGACCTCGGGGACCGGGTTGCCCTCGTTGTCGGTGACGGAGGCGACGAAGTGCGACTCGTTGTAGACGCCGTCGTTGGCGATGGTGGCGTAGACGGAGGCCATGTCGCGCACGCTCGTCGGGTACTGGCCGAACGAGATGTGGTTGTAGAAGGGATCGGTCTCGCCCTTCTCGCCGATCTTGCAGTACACCGGCTCATTGTCCTCGGTGACGAGGAACTCCCCGTCGGTGTTCACGATCGGGTTGCAGTCCTCGTCGACCTGCACTGGCGCCATCGCGTCCCAGTTGCCGGAGGCGTCGGTCACCGGGTTGCCCTCGGCGTCGACCGCCTGGCCGTGCTGGGAGTAGGTCTCGTCGTCGTGGAACTGGTAGTTGACGCTGCGGCCGTCCCACGTCTTGCCGGAGGAGTCTTCGAGCGTGCGGGCCTGGTTCATCATGCTCAGGCCCATCTTGTCGGCGTAGTCCAGGATGGTGCTGGCGCCGTACTGCTCGGCGATCGTGTACATCGGGGTGTTCTTCGAGTCGCGCACCGCGTCGGTGAGCGTCAATTCGAGGTCTTTCCGCTGGGTGCCGTTGCGCAGGGTGCAGTCCGGATACTCCCCGCCGCCGATGCAGGTCTCGGCCTCGTCGTCGGTGAGGCTGTCGAACTTGCGCGGCGAGTCCGCGTTGAACCAGGAGTCGATCGAGTCGCCCTCGGAGAGGGCGGTGGCGGCGGTGATCATCTTGAACGTCGAGGACGACGGGTGCGGCGACTCGGGTCCGGCCTTGTCGACGCCGAAGCCGTTGTCACCGCCGTAGTAGCCGACGATCGCGCCGGTCTCGGGATCGATGGCGACCATGGCCGTCATCATGTACTCCTCGTACTCCTTCAGCGCTGCCTCGTCGTTGTCGTCCACGAACTGGGCGTAGCCCTCTTCGGTGAGCTCCTTCTCCGCCTCTTCGATGCTCTGGACGACCTCGCCGGCCTCGTTGAGGTACTCGCCCTTGTCGTTCTTCTTCACCTTGATCTCGCCGCGCGAGCCGGTGAGGGCGAGCTGGTCCTGGATCGTCGGGTCGATCGTGAGGGTGACCGTGTACCCGCCCGTCCCCTCCTTGCCGCCGTACAGCTCCTCCTTGGTGAGGTTGTACCGGCTCAGGAGCTCGTCGAAGACGTAGCCGTCGAGTTCGTTGATGATGAAGCCGACGTTGCTGTTGCCGCCCCACGAGCCGGCGGAGTTGAAGTCGTTGGTCGGTACGGGCAGCTCTTCGGCGTCGCGCTCCTCCTGAGAGAGGTAGCCCTCCTCGACCATGGCGTTCATCGAGTAGTCCCAGCGGGCCTGGGTGGCCTCCGGGTCGAACACGTCGCCGTTGCCCTCGCCGTAATACGGGTCGTAGGTGCCGTCGGGGGACTTGACCTGCATGACGATGTATGCCGCCTCGCCAGGAGTGAGGTCCTGGAGGGCCTTGTTGAAGTAGACCTTGGCCGCGGCCTCGATCCCGGTGGCGCCGCGTCCGTACCAGGCCAGGTTGAGGTAGGCCGAGATGATCTGGTCCTTGGAGTACTCCTGCTCCATCTTGAACGCCATGGCCGCTTCTTTGGCCTTGCGGTCGTAGGAGATCTCGTTGCGGATGGCCATGACCATGCCCGCGTACTGCTGGGTGATGGTCGAGGCGCCCTGCGTCTCGCCGCCGGACACGTTGTTGACGACTGCGCGCATGGTGCCGGCGAAGTCGACACCGCTGTGGTCGTAGAACTTGCGGTCCTCGGTCGCGACGAGGGCTTTCTTCACGATCTCGGGGATGTCCTTGTCCTCGGCCTGCAGGCGCAGTGTCTCGCCGAAGCCGCCCGCCTGGGTCCCGTCCGCGAAGTTGAAGCTGGTCGACTCGCCCGCGCGGGAGATGCTGCCCGGGTCCGGGGCGGTGACGAAGAAGTAGGAGCCGACGATGGTGACGCCGGTCACGAAGAGGACGCCGAGCGCGATCATCGCGGCGAGCATCTTGCGGCCGATGCGCTTGCGCTTCTTCTTGCCGCCTTCGCCTTCGAGGTCGCTCCTGTCCTTCGGGCCCTTGCCCGCGCGGCGGGCGCCGGCGACGCTGGCGCGGCCGGTCCGCTCGCCGGGGCCGGCGGGGCTCACGGGCCGGACCGAGGCCGAACCGACAGAGGCGGATCCCACTGAGGCCGATCCCACCGAAGCGGAGCCGACGGAAGCCGAACCGACGCTCGCGCGGCCGGTGCGGCCGGTGCCGGGCTGACCGCCGACCGAGGCGCTGCCGGAGGCGCCGCCGACGGAGGCCGAACCGGTGGGGCGGCCGACCGAGGCGGAGCCGCGCGGCGGGACGGCGCCGCGGCCGGCGGCGCCGCCGCCGACAGACGCGCTGCCGGAGGCGGGAGTGCCGTACGGCTGCTGGCGCGGCCGGGGCGCCTGGCCCTGGCCGCCGCCCTGCTGCTGCCCGCCCCAGCCGTAATCGCCCTGGCGGTCCCCGGAGCCGCCGTTGCCGTAGGCGCGGCCGTCCGGTCGTCCGCCGCGGCCCTGGGGCCTGCCGTCCTCTGGGGGCGGGGCGGGACGATAACCGTAGTCGCTCATGCTCAACCATCCACGTGCTGTGTAACCCGGGCGTATTCCGGGTTTTGCCGGTCGGCCCGGTGCACCCGGCGCGCGGCATCCCGAGGGGGACGCGCCCGGCGGACCGGCGGTCGCAAAGGTCTACTCCCGGCATGGGGGCGGCCGGTCGTCTCGCAGTTTCGCACATTGAAATTGCGAGAACTCTGCTAGATCGCTTGGTGGGCCAGCCTATCGGAAGAGGGCCCCTCTGACCAGGGCGCGGATGCGCGCCTTGACGTGATTTGCGCCTGCCGCTATGGTTGACCCTGATGTATCGACCCGATACATCAAAGCGTTAGATCGCCGTGTGAGAGGAGGGACGCGATGCTCGAGCTGGCCATTCTGGGACTCCTGCACGAGACCCCCATGCACGGTTACGAGCTGCGCAAACGCCTGCTGGCCCTGCTCGGGGCCATCAGAGCCGCGTTCAGCTACGGCTCCCTCTACCCCACCCTCAAGCGCATGCGCATGCGCGGACTCATCGCCGAGGAGACCCCACGAGAGGGTGCGGCAGAGACCCCGCTGCTCACCGGACGCCGGGCCCGCAAGGTCTACCGGCTCACACCCGAAGGCAAAGAGCACTTCGCTCAGCTCATGGCCGACGCCGGCCCCGAATCGGCCGACGAGGCCCTCTTCGGCGTGCACTTCGCGTTCTTCTCCCGCACCGACCCGGCCACGCGACTGCGGATCCTCGAGGCCCGCCGCCGCCGCGTCGAGGAGCGGCGCGAGCGCATGCGCGAGGCCCTCAGCCGCACCGCCGAGCGGCTCGACGCCTACGGGCTCGAGCTCCAGCGGCACGGACTGGAGACCGCCGAACGGGAGGTGCGCTGGCTCAACGAGCTCATCGCCTCCGAGGAGAGCCGCCGCCCCGAGCAGCGCAACGACTTCGGCGAGCCATTCGCCGGACCGGGACGGCACCAGGCCGTCACGGAACAGGGAACACCCGATCCGGCTACGAGCGCCGGTGACCCAAATAAACAAGGCAAAGGAGGCATGCGCGATGGGTAAGCTCCGCGTAGCCATTGTCGGCGTGGGCAACTGCGCCAACTCACTGGTCCAAGGCGTCGAGTACTACCGCGACGCCAAGCCCGAGGACCGGGTGCCCGGCCTCATGCACGTGCAGTTCGGCGACTATCACATCAGCGACATCGAGTTCGTCGCCGCGTTCGACGTCGACGCGAAGAAGGTCGGCCAAGACCTGGCCAGCGCGATCTTCTCCTCGGAGAACAACACCATCAAGTTCGCGGACGTGCCTCCCACGGGCGTGCAGGTGCTGCGCGGTCCGACGCACGACGGTTTGGGCGAGTACTACACCGAGATGGTCACCGAGTCCTCCGAGGAGCCGGTCGACGTCGTCGCCGCGCTCAAGGCGGCGAAGACCGACGTCGTGGTGTGCTACCTGCCGGTGGGCAGCGAGCAGGCGGCGAAGTTCTACGCGCAGGCCGCGATCGACGCGGGCGCCGCGTTCGTGAACGCCCTCCCCGTGTTCATCGCCTCCGACCCCGTCTGGGCCAAGAAGTTCACCGACGCGGGCATCCCGATCGTCGGCGACGACATCAAGTCGCAGGTCGGCGCGACCATCGTGCACCGCGTGCTGGCAAAGCTGTTCGAGGACCGCGGCGTGCGCCTGGACCGCACGTACCAGCTGAACTTCGGCGGCAACATGGACTTCATGAACATGCTCGAGCGCACCCGCCTCAAGAGCAAGAAGATCTCCAAGACGCAGGCCGTGACCTCGCAGATCCCGCACGAGATGCTCGGCGCGGACGTGCACATCGGCCCGTCGGACCACGTCCCGTGGCTGACCGACCGCAAGTGGGCGTACATCCGCCTGGAGGGCACCACCTTCGGCGACGTGCCGCTCAACGCCGAGCTCAAGCTCGAAGTGTGGGACTCGCCGAACTCGGCGGGCGTCATCATCGACGCGGTCCGCGCGGCGAAGATCGCCCTGGACCGCGGCCACGGCGGCCCGGTCGAGTCGGCCTCCAGCTACTTCATGAAGTCGCCGGCCAAGCAGTTCTCCGACGAGGAAGCCCGCATCTCCGTCGAGAACTTCATCGCCGGCCTGTAAGGCACATCAATCCCTCAAGGGGGACCCGGAGGCGAAGGCCGAGCCGCATTTGCGGTTCGCAGCTTCGACGCTCGAGCACATTCATGGCTCGCAAGCTTCGCCATGACGGGTCCCCCTTGGCATTCACCGGAGTTATCCTCGGACAATGCGCACCGACGGGCACGTTCGGAACCTCGCGAGCAACCGCCGATTTCGGCACCTGCTGGCGGTGCGCCTGACGTCCCAGGCGGCCGACGGCATGTTCCAGGCCTCGCTCGCCCTCTCCGTCTTCTTCAACCCGGCCCTCGGCGAAGCGAGCGACCCGTTCCGCTACGCCGCCGCCGTCGCCATCCTCCTCGGCCCGTACTCGCTGCTCGGGCCCTACGTCGGCACGGTCCTCGACCGGTTCAGCCGGCGCAACCTCATCGGCGGCGCGAACCTCGCGCGGGCCGCGCTCATGATCGTCATCTGCCTGACCCTCCCCGGCGGCTTCAACTGGTCGTGGGTGCTGTGCGCGATGATCGTGCTCGCCGCCAACCGCTTCGTGCTCGCCGGCCTCGCCGCCGCCCACCCGCAGGTCGTGCCCGAGAAGGACCTGGTCACCGCCAACTCCCTCGCGTCGACGCTCGGCGCGCTGGCCTACGGGCTCGGCCTGGCCACGACCGGGATCGCGAAGCTCATGGACTCGGGCGTCTCGTACTCGATGCTGGCGCTGGCCGCGGGCTGCGGCTACCTGGCCTCGGCGTTCATCGTCGGCGCATCGTTCCGTCGCGCGGACCTCGGCCCGCCGGTGGACGACGACGCCCCCACGGGCCTGTGGCGGGGGATCGTCCAGACCAGCTCGGGCATGTGGGAGGGGTTCAAGCACCTGGGCCGCCGCCGGGGCCCCGCCCTCGTCATGGCCGTGCAAGGACTGCACCGGTTCCTGTACGGGATCGTGTTCATCATCGCGATCGCCCTGTTCATGGGCTTCTTCTGGGACGTCGAGTCCGATCCGACCCGCACCACGACGATCTCGTGGCTGCTGGTCCTGGCGATCCTCGGGAACATCGGCGTGCTCGCGGCGGCGCTGGCGACCCCGCGGGCGACCCGCGTGTGGGGGCCCAAGAACTGGATCGTCGTGCTCATGGCACTGTGCGCGGTCGTCGTGGCCGCGCTCTCGGGCACGATGAAGCCGGTCATGTTCGCCGTCGCGGTCCTCCTGGTGAACATCGCGTCCCAGGGCTTGAAGATCACTGTGGACACGAGCATTCAGCGGGGCGTCGAGGACGCCTACCGGGGCCGGGTCTTCAGCGTCAACGACACGATCTACAACGTCGGGTACCTCGGGGGGCTCTTCGCGGCCGCGTTCGTGGTCCCGGAGAACGGCTACGCGCCCGGCACGCTGGTCGGCGTAGCGCTTTCCTACGGTCTGATCTGCGTCGGATACGCCTATCTCGCGCGAGACGAGGCCCCGTACGATGCACAGACATGGAGCCCCGCCGCGACCGAAGCGAGACCGACCACGAGCCAGTAGCGTCGAACCCGTACCGCGGAACGGCCCCGTGGCAGCGCGAAGGCACCGGCAGCTGGAAGCGCGGACTCGCCGGACTCGGCGCGGTCGTCCTCACCGCCGGCGCGATCGCGGCGGTCACCTGGCTCGCCTTCCGCGACGACGGGAGCGAGGAGACGGCGACCGGCGACCTCATCGCCGAGCAGTGCACCGTCACCGAAGCCGGCGACGCCGGCCAGGGCGCCGACCCGATGGAGCCGGGTCCTCCCGTCGAACGCTCCCTCGCCACGGTCCAGACCAACTACGGCGAGATCGTCGTGCTCCTGTGGGGCGACCTCGCCCCGTGCGGCGTCCAGGCCTTCACGCACCTCGCCGAGACCCAGTTCTACGCCTCGCACGAATGCGACCGGCTCACCACGCAGGCGGTCGACCCGACCGCGATCCTGCGCTGCGGCAGCCCCGGCCTCGCTGCAGCGAGTGCCGCTGAAAACGGCGAGGCGGAGGAGTCGTACGGTCCGGGCTGGCGCTTCGAGGCCGAGACCGGCATGGCCGGGAACGACGTGGCCGACGTGCTCGCCCTCATCACCGACGACAAGGGCCGGGCGGGCAGCTCGTTCGCGCTCATCCGCGGCGCGGCCGTCCCGACCGCCGGCGTCAGCGTCATCGGCGGCATCGTCGACGGCTACGAGGTCCTCGACCAGATCGCGGCCCTCACCGAGACCATCGAATTCGACGGCACCCCGCCGGTGCCGGTCGAGATCTGGGGCGTCACCATCAGCGGCGTCGAAGGCCTGCCCATCGAGACCCCAACGCTCCCAACGGGAACGGCCACGCCGCCACTGGGCACCGCCACACCGACGACGCCCGCAACGCCGAGCGGCACCCCCACGGGCACCGCGCCCGGCACTGCGACACCCACGGGAACGGCCACGCCCACCGGAACGGCGACGCCGACAGGCACCGCCGGCCCGACCGGACGCTAGTCCTCGCCCTCACTCTTGGCGGAGCCGTTGCGCTTGGCGTACTTGTCCACGTACTCCTGGCCGGTCAACCGCCGGATCGCGTCCATCACCTCGTCGGTGACGGCCCGGATCACCACCCGGTCGTTCTCCATGCCCTTGTACCGCGTGAAATCGAGCGGCTTGCCCACGCGCACACCCACCGGCGCCACCCGCGGCCGCGACTCGCCGATCGGAAGCACCTTCTCGGTCCCGATGAGCCCCACCGGGATCACCGGCGCCCCCGACGTGAGCGCCAACCGCGCCACACCGGGCTTGCCCCGGTACAGCCGGCCGTCAGGAGAACGGGTGCCCTCGGGGAAGATCGCGAACACGCGGCCCTCCTCGAGCACCTCCAGCGACGGCTCCAGGGACGCGGCGCTCTTGCGCCCGCCCGAGCGGTCCACGGCCACCTGGCCGAGCGCCTTCACGGTCGAGGAGATCAGCTTGCCCTTCAGGCCCGCGCCCGTGAAGTACTCGATCTTCGCCATCGTCGCGATGTGCCGCTTGGTGGTCAGGCCCAGGAAGTAGTGGTCGGCCACGGAGAGGTGGTTGGACGCCAGGATCACCGGACCGTCCTCCGGGATGTTCTCCTTCCCGTCGATCCAAGGCCTGTAGATGAGCTTGATGGTCGGCGCGGCCGTCCATTGCAACGTCTTGTACAGCACCGTGTTCAGCTCTCCAGTGGTCTCACCCCGGCTGCGGGAAGGTCGGGTCGGGTCCAATTATGGCTCGCGGACCGCACCAGGCGAAACCCTCGAGCCACTCTGACCCCCGCCGCGGGCGCGGCCGGGCCCGCCGGGAAGGCAGGCCCGAGTCTAAGCCATGTGGTGCGACTACAGGTACTGCCCGGGATGGTGGTCGCGATCGTCACCGCGCGCCGCCCGCTCGGCCATCACGGCCCGGAGCTGCGGCGGAAGGTCCTCGCCCGCGGGCAGGGCCTTCAGCTCGCCCGAACGCATCTGGTCCAGCTGCAGGCGCGCGGCCATCTGCTGCGCCACCAGCGCCGCCTGGATGCCGTGGAACAGGCCCTCCAGCCAGCCCACGAGCTGGGCCTGCGCGATCCGCAGCTCCGCCTCGGTCGGGATCTCATCCGCGCTGAACGGCAGCGACAGCCGCTCGAGCTCGTCGCGCAGCTCCGGCGCCAGGCCCGACTCGAGCTCGGAGATGGAGCGCGAGTGGATGTCGGCCAGGCGCTGGCGGCCCTTGTCGTCGAGGTCGGCGGCGCGGACCTCTTCGAGGAGCTGCTTGATCATCGAACCGATGCGCATGACCTTGGCCGGTTCGGGAACGAGCTTGGTCGGGTCGGACTCGTAGCGGTCCTCGGGGTCGATCTCCGCGGTCTCGGTCTCGGCGGTCACCGGGTTGCCGTCGGCGTCGACGATGAACGGCTGGTCCTCGGACTCGCGTTCGCCCTGCTCCGGCTTGCTGTTCGCTTCACTCATGGTTCGGTGTGGCCCCACTCGTCTCGATGCTGGTCCGGTTCCTCTCCCCGAGCCTAACGCGCGTGGTTCGCGGGGTGTTCCCGCTCGCGGCAGCGCTGCGGGCCGCGCCGCTGAAACCGGGCCGCTGAAATAGCGAAAGGCCCGGAGGTCGGAACCTCCGGGCCGTATCGGTACACCTGGTGCATCTGTGCGCGAGGGGGGACTTGAACCCCCACGTCCTTACGGACACTGGCACCTGAAGCCAGCGCGTCTGCCATTCCGCCACTCGCGCGAGTGTCAGTACTTGCGACGCGACGATACTACCTTGCTGGGACCTCGTGGTTCAACGGGGTATTGGCCCCGTTGAGGTACGGGCCACTCACAAGAGGGTGCGCAGGCGCCCGACGGGCCGGTCGCCGCCGGTCACTTCGGGCCACATGAGCGCGTCCACCTCGGGCTTGGCGTCCTCGGGGAGGGCGAGCCCGGCGATGTGGGTGAGGGCGCGCAGGGCGACGGGCGTGGAGGCCCGGCCGGCGCCGTCGTCGATCTTGACGGCGACCGCGCCGACCCCCGGGGCGGCGAGCACGTGGACGCCTTCGGCGCCGCCCTTGGCGAGCAGGCCGGGGAGGGCGGTCATCATGCGGTGGTCGGGGCCGCGGGTGCCGTCGATGAGCTTCGGGTTGGCGCGCATGGCATCCGCGACGCGGCGCTCGTTCGATCCGGCGGGGGCCTCGACGAGCCGCGAGAAGGCGCGGGCGAGGCCGGCGAGGGTGACGGCCAGGACGGGGGCGCCGCAGCCGTCGACGCCGACGGCCGCCACGGTGTCGCCGGTGAGCTCTTCGACGGTGGCGGTGACGAGCTGCTGGTAGGGGTGCTCGGGGTCGCGGTAGGTGGCGAGGTCCCAGCCGTTCGCGGCGCAGGCCGCGAGCATCCCGGCGTGCTTGCCGGAGCAGTTCATGTAGACGCGGCGGAGTTCACCGCCGGCGGCGATGACCGCGTTGCGGGCGGCCGGGTCGCTCGGCAGGTCGGCCGGGCACTGGAGGTCGTCCTCGCCGAGTCCGGCGCCGCCGAGCACGGAGCCGACCTGGGCGAGGTGGAACGGTTCGCCGCGGTGGCTCGCCGAGGCGATGGCGAGGTCGGCCTCGGTGCCGGGCGCCCAGCCGGCGCGGAGCATGGCGAGGGCCTGCATGGGCTTGTTGGAGGAGCGGGGGAAGACCGCGGAACCGGTGTCGCCGATCGAGGCGAGGAGGTTCCCGGACGGGTCGGTCACGGCGACGCTGCCCCGGTGGAGGCTCTCGGCGAATCCGGACCGGACGATCTCGGCGACGGGTTCGCCGCCGCGGTAGGAAGCACTCATACCGCGAGGCTAACCGCAGTGTCACTGGCGCGCTGCCTGATCGCCCACGATGAGACGCGCGTCAGTGTCGTCGGCGACGTTCCGCTTGAGCATGGCGAGCGCGATCTGGCCGAGCTCGTAGTGCTGCACGGCCGTGCCGATGGTGCCGACCTGCTTGTCGCCCAAGGTGATCGGGGTGCCGGAGGCAGGCGGGTGCTCGTCGGAGCCGTCGAGGTGGAGCATGACGAGGCGGCGGGGCGGCTGGCCGAGGTGGTGGACCTTGGCGACGGTCTCCTGGCCGCGGTAGCAGCCCTTGTTGAAGTGGACGGCGCGCTCGAGCCAGTGGTGGACCTCGTGCGGGACGGTCTTCTCGTCCGTGTCGATCCCGAAGGCGGGCAGGCCGGCCGCGACGCGGAGGGCGTCCCAGGCCCAGGTGCCGGCGGGGACGGCGTCGCCGCTGAGGAGGAACGAGTCGATGTCCTCGCGGCGGACGCACAGGTCGAAGGTGGGGACGCCGAGGGCGTCGGTGCGGCGGATCCAGCCCTCGGTCGAGTCGAGCGCGTCGCCCGGGTAGACCGCGGTGGGGGTGAGGGGGACTTCGCGCTGCACGAACTTCGCGGCCGGGACCGGCTGCACGGCCGGGGCCGCTTCGTCGACGTCCTTGAACGTGTACGTGAACAGGGCCCACGCGGCGTTCTCGTCGCGGATGTCGACCTCGGTGCGGAACTTCATGAGCTCCAGGTACTTCAGGAGCGCCTCGCCGCGGCCGGGCTCGGTGTCGAGCCAGGTGGTGGTGCCGTCGTCGAAGACGTTCATGTGGTGCTCGACGCGGCCGGTGGGGGAGAGGACGAGCGCCTCGGTGCCCTCGTGCGGCTTGAGGCTCTGGAGGTGCTGGGTGGTGAGCGAGTGCAGCCACTCCAGGCGGGCCGCGCCGGTGACGGTGACGAGGTCGCGGTCGGAGCGGTCGAAGAGCGCGCCGGTGGCCATCGCCTTGCGCTGCTCCGGGAGCGGCCCGCCGTAGTGCCAGGCGGTGCGGCCGCTTTCGGTGGCGACGGCGCCGGGAAGGCTGAGCAGGGGGGACGGGCTCGTCTCGGTCATCGTTCCTTCTCCAGGCATTCGGCGCAGGTCCCGAACACGGCGACGTGGCCGATGTCCATGACGAACCCGCAGGTGTCGGCGACTTCCTCGCGCGCGTTCGCGAACAGGGAGGGGTCGACCTCGGTGATCCGGCCGCAGCGGTGGCACACGAGGTGCGCGTGGCCGCGGTCGCCGGACAGATGGTACGTCGGGGCGCCGTGGGAGAGGTGGGTGTGCGAGACGAGCTGGAGCTCTTCGAGCAGGTCGAGGGTGCGGTAGACGGTGGTGATGTTCACACCTTCGACCTGGCCGCGGATGCGCTCGTGGATCTGCTCGGGGGTCGCGTGCCCGAGCGCGCGGACCGCTTCCAGGACGAGCTGGCGCTGCGCGGTCATGCGCAGCCCCTTGGCGCGCAGCACCGCTGCCAGTTCGGTCTCGGCCTCGGCTTCGGTGGGCATAGGTGCATCGTACTGCGCGCGCGGAGGAACACGTTCGGGTGACATGGGCGGCGGGAGGGCCGGTTTCTGTCGTACCCGCGCGCAACGCTGGGCAGTATCTTCCCCTCTCGTGGTGGGTGGGGGCTTGTGGACGGGGGACCGGCCGCAGCGGACACGGCCCGTGACGGCGGCTCCGTGATCGATTCGGCTCGCGACGGCGGCGCAGGAGCCGGCACGGCCCGCAAAGGAGTCTCGGAAGTCGCCATGGCGGCGGCAGGACCCAGTGCCGGGGCGGGTGTTCGACGCAGCAGTGGCGGCTTCGGCGTCCCGTGGCCGCGACTCCGGGCCGACACGGCCTCGCGCCCGCTGCCGCGTCCGCACCGAGGAGCAGAATGAGCGCATGGCACTAGTGACCGCAGTACTGCACCGCGGCGTCGTCGATTCCGACGCGCCGCTCCTGTGCGCCGACGACCTCGGAGTCCTCCGGGGCGACGGCGTCTTCGAGACCATCAACGTCCGCGCCGGGCAGGCGTTCCTGCTCTCGGAGCACCTCGACCGCATGGCGAACTCCGCGCGCCGCATGGAGTTCGAACTGCCCGCGAAGGCGGCCATGGCCGAGCTCGCCGAGCAGGCACTGGAGGCCTGGCGGGAGCGGGCCGAAGGCGAGGGCGCGCTGCGCCTGGTCGCCACCCGCGGCCGCGAGCACGGCGGGCCGCCCACCGTCTACGCCACGGTGGATCCCGTTCCGCGCGAGCGCATCCTGCCGCGCCGGGACGGCCTGAAGATCGCCACGGCGACCCTGGGGGTGAATGCCGATGCGCGGGGCGAAGCCCCGTGGCTTCTAGGCGGCGTCAAAGCCCTGTCGTACGCGTCGATGATGGCGGTGACCCGCTGGGCGAAGACCCAGGGAGCCGATGACGCCCTGTGGGTCTCGGCCGACGGCTTCGCGCTGGAGGGCCCGACCTCGTCGCTGCTGTGGCTGGAGGGCGACACGCTCTGCACCACGCCGGCCTCGGCGGGCATCCTGCCGGGCACGACCAGCGCGTACCTGCTGGAGCAGGCGCCGAAGGCGGGCCTCAAGACCGTCGAGAAGCTGATCTCGGTGGGGGACTTGAAGAACGCGGAAGGGGCGTGGCTGAGCTCCTCCGTGCGAGGTGTGGCCTTCATCACCCAGATCGACGGGGAGCCGGTCGCTCAGCGGCCTGACATCACCGCTGAGCTGGACAAACTCGCCGGTTTCGAGGTCCCCGAGTAACGGTTTGACATCGTTTCCCAGGTTCTTCTCAGGCTCAGCACAGGCCACGCCCAGAGACGGTCCTCATAGTAATGAGTGTTCCGGTCACGCCGACAAGCCAAACGGACGGACATGGGCAGTCTTCCGGGAGGCACGGAACAATCCGGGGGCACAAAGCCAGTAAGGGCAATCGGGCACAGCCCTACTGGTGCCAATGAAAAGTGGAGCTCCTCCACTTTATCGGGGCCGCAGCGAATGGGCAAGCGCTGCGGCCCCATTAACGTGTAACAGGAACGACACGAAACCGTATCGGCTGCAGTCGCGTTGACGCTTGCGAACCGTCGAGAACCGAGTCTGCGCCGGTCGCAGCGCCTGTCAACCGGCAGCGAGTACCTTGCCGGGGTTGAGGATGCCGAGCGGATCGAGCGCACTCTTGATGCGCCGCTGCACCGCGAGATTCACCGGATCGAGTTCCTTTGCGAGCCAATCGCGTTTGAGCATTCCCACCCCGTGCTCGCCGGTGATGGTGCCGCCCATGGCGAGTGCCATCTCCAGGATCTCGTCGAACGCGGCGCGCCCGGCTTCGAGCGACGCCGGGTCCTCGGGGTGCACGATGATGTTCGGGTGCAGGTTCCCGTCCCCCGCATGGGCGATGACGCCGATGACCACGCCGTGCCGCGCCGCCGCGGCCTGCACGCCGTCGAGCGCTTCGGCCAGGCGCGAGCGCGGCACCGCGATGTCGTCGACGAGGACGGTGCCCAACCGCTCCATGGCGTGGAAGGCGTTGCGCCGGGACTCCAGGAGCGCGTCGGCTTCGGCGGCGTCGGTGGCACGGTAGACCTCCGCGGCCCCGGCCCCGTTGCAGAGCGCTTCGATCGCGGCGAGTTCTTCGGCCGGGTCCGCGTCGGCGGCCACCAGCAGCAAGGCGGCCGCTTCGGTCGGCAAACCCATGGGGCGCAGGGCTTCCAGTGCCCGCAGGTGCACGTTGTCGATGAGTTCGAGCAGGCTCGGCTGGTGGCCGGAGGCCATGATCGCGGTGACGGCGCGGCCGGCGTCGGCGGTGGTGTCGAAGACCGCGGCGAGCGTGAGCCGCCCGGCCGGGACGGGCGAGAGCTTCACCGTGGCCTCGGTGATGACCCCGAGGGTCCCTTCGGATCCGCAGAAGAGCCGCACCAGGTCGTACCCGGCGACGCCCTTCGCGGTCGCGCGCCCGCAGCGCATGACCTCGCCGGAGGCGAGCACGACCTCGAGGCCGAGCACGTACTCCGGGGTGGTCCCGTACTTGACGCAGCACATGCCGCCGGCGGCGGTCGCGATGTTCCCGCCGATCGTGGAGATCTGCCACGAGCCCGGGTCGGGGCTGTAGCGGAGGCCGAACTCGCTCGCGGCGGCGGTGATCGCGGCGTTGAGGACGCCCGGCTGGCAGACCGCGAGGCGGTTCACCGGGTCGATCGAGATGATGCGGTCCATCGGCGAGACGTCGAGGAGGACCGCGCCGTCGACGGCCGTGGCCGCCCCGGCCAGGCCGGTGCGGGCTCCTTGCGGCACAACGGGAGCGCCGAACTCGGCCGCGACCCGCAGGGCGGCGCTGACCTCCTCGGTCGAACGGGCCCTGATGAGCGCGGCGGCCCGGCCCGCCGGCACGAGCGCCGCGTGGTCCACCGAATGCGCGGCCAGGACATCGGCATCGGTCACGGGCTCCAGCCCGGCCCCGGTCAGCGCGGAGATCAGATCGCTCATTCCGCGAGGGTAGAGCCCCAGCGAACCCCCGTCCACAAACCCCCACCCACCACGAGAGGGGAAAGAAGGGTCCGCCGCAACCATCCCGCCCGGGACCGACAAAAAACGGGCCCCGCAGCGACCGTGTCACCCGAAAGAGTCGAGCAGCGACGCCTGACCGGGGAATCGACCTTGGCGCGCCCTGCCGCCCGGGCAGCGAAGCGTCGGTACCGCAAGGCGGCGCGGCGCCTACGCGTACGGGTCGATGTCGACGACCCCGCGGATGATCTCCGCGAGCGCCTCGACCCGCTCGATGCCCTCGTCGTGCGAGGCCGAGCCGCCGGTGAGGATCGCGATCGTGATCGGCTGCTCGGACTCGCCGGCGATCACGCCGATCGAGTTCACCACCCACTCGCCGCCCATCGCATCGCGCGTGTCCCAGCCGTTCTTCATCCACACCGTCTCGCCCTCGGCCGCCGCGGCCGAGACGCCCCACTGCTGCGACTCCGACAGGTCGCCCATGAGCGAACGCGTGAACGCGACCTGCTCGGCGTCGAGGACCTCCTCGTACAGCGCGAGCTCCAGCATCCGCAGCTGGTCCACCGCGGTCGTCTGGGTCTTCCCCCACTGCTCGGTCTCGTTCGGGTTCGTGTGCTCGAGCCCGAAGTCGATGTGCGCCTGCCGGATCGCGTCGTGCCCGTCGTCGAACGTGCCGCCGTACAGCATGTCGTTCGTCGCGTCGTTGCTCGAGTCCTTGATCATCGCCTCGGCCCGGTCCAGCAGCCAGTCCGGCACCTCGTCGAGCGTCCCGTAGTGCTCCAGCACCATCGTCAGGATCTCGACCTTCACGATCGACGCCGTGTCGTGCTGCACCTGGCCCTCATATGAGAGCTGGAACTCGGCGTCGTCCACCGCGACCGAGGCGTAGAAGTTCTCGTCCTCGAGCCCCGCCACGTACTCGCCGACGGCCGCGTCCAGTTCGGCTTGAAGCCGCCCCTGCGCCGCCGCGTGCATCTGCTCCTGCGTGGGCTGCAGCGACGAGTCGCCCGCCGACTCTTGGGAACCGGGCAGGGTCCCGTCGGCGGAACCGCCGGCGCCGCCGTCGTCCCCGGAGAGGTCGGCCACGTAGATCACGGCGGCGACGAGCACGGCGACGGCGGGGACGGCCAGGAAGGGCCAGAGCCGTCGCGAAGGGGCGTGCTTGGTCTGGGAGGTCACAACAGGAACCTGACTTCGGTGCGGGGGCGCTATCGAACTGCTGCGGCCCACGCTAAAGCAGTCGCCGAACCGACCACAAGCAGGGTTGATTGAGAGTTCCGTAACGGTTGCACAACGCCGCCTGGATCACCGCGGTGATACTGCTCTCTCCATGGTCCCTCGCGCAGGCCGGGCGGGCAAACGGCGAAGCGCCCGCCGGAAAGGCGGGCGCTTCGCAAGAGCTGTCGGTCGGGGGGCCGTGAGGCACTGGGACCGGCGTTCGCAGTGGGACCTGGGGAGGAAATGACCATCAACGACCGCCTGCACCTCAGTGCCTCACGGAGACTCCACCGCACCGCGCCGCGACCTGGAGGCCCGCAAAGCGCGGGCCTGGTCGGGGCCGGTGAGGCACCGGGCCGCTCGCTGCCGGTCGCGCCGGTTCCGCACCCGACCGGACGGCACCCACGGCTCTGCCGATTTGCGGCTCGCAAGCTTCGCCGAGGCTGCTTGCACGCTGTGGACCTGTCGGTTCGAGTGGTGAACGGGAGCGCTCGCGGCGGCTTGCGGCGCCGGGCTCGGGGCGGGGACCGGCGTCATGCCGTCGCCCGCTGCTTCAGGAGGGTGCGCGCCACCGCGGCGGCCACACCCACCAGGCAGATGATCGCCAGGAGAGCGAGGAGGCCGTTCGCGCCGTCGGCCACGGCCTTCGGGTCGACTGCCACGACCTCGTCATCGACGGCCGGGGCGTCGCCGCCCGCGCCGGAGTCCTCTGTCGAAGGCGGCGGACCGAACGCGTTCACGTCCTCGTCCTCCGCCGGCTCCTCAGCCGCGGCGACCGGGTCCTCGGCGCCCGGACCCTGCTGGGCCTCGCCGCCTTCATCTGCGACGCCGGAACCGTGGTCCTGCGGGTCGCCCTCGGGCGCTTCGCCCTCATCGCCGCCGGCGGGAAGCTCGACGTCCTCGCCGGCCTCGTCCTCGCCGGACGGCGCGTCGTCGGCCTGGGCCTCCACCACGCGCACCTGCGCCGACTCGTACTCGGCGAACAGCCCGTGGCAGTTCGGGACCATCGCCACCTCGGCCGAGCGGTTCATCGCGAACACCTGGCTCGAGCCCGAACCTATCTCGTACACCTCGTCGCCCACATGCAGCTTCGCGTCAGTGCCCAGGTCGTTGCTGTACCGCACCTGCGAACCCCGCTCCACCGTCAACTCGGTCGAGTCCGGCGACGAGGTCGCCGACACCAGGCCCAGCGTGCCGCAGTCGCCGCTGAACACGACCTCACTGCCGCTGCCCGACTCCGGCTCGTCCGCCGTCGCGATGCTCACCCCGGCCGCACCGCCGACCGCCAGCATCGAGGCCGCCGAGATGGCCGCCAGGCGCGACTTCCGCCGATGCGCGCGCCGGTCCATCGCCTCCTGGATCGCGGGCGCGATCCGGCCGTCGTTCACCGGGTACGGCAGCGGAGGACGCGTCTGGGCCCGGGACTGCTTGCCGGGCTTCGTGGTGTGACTTCCCATGCGTGCGTCTCTCCAACTGCGTCTTTGTCCGGGTACCGACCTGATCGTTAGCGGGAATCAGGTCTCACCAGCGTTCAACGAGCGGGCGCGCGAAAGGTGACGGCCCCGGCCGCCACCAATCCGCCGCCACGCCCGGATCCGTCCTCATGCGCCCGTAAGGAGCGGCGCACCCGTCCGTAGGATGTGCGAGACAGCCCCGAGCGAGGACCGCGAGAACACCATGGCCACACCTGCGCCCGACACCGAGCCCGCGGCAACGCGCGAGCCCGAGACCCCCGCGCGCGGCGCCGAAGCCGAAGCGCCCCGCACCGGCACCGGCGACAGCAGCATCAAAGAACACGAGCGCTGGCAGCGCTTCGCCGGCGGCGAAGACCCGCCCGAGACGCCCCGCCCCGGCCGCTGGAGAGCCCTCGGCCGCGCCCTGCGCCGCGCCGCCCGCAGCGAATGGACCCTCGCCGGACTCTGCAGCGTCCTCCTCGCCCTCGCCATGACCTGGCCCCTCGCGCGGCACCTCACCGACCGCATCCCCCACGACACCGGCGACCCGCTCCTCCTCACCTACATCCTCGGCTGGGTCGGCCACGCCCTCCGCGAGAACCCCGCCGGCATCTGGGACACCAACAGCTTCTGGCCCCTCGACGACGCCTACCTCTTCACCGACACCCTCATGGGCTACGCCCCCGCGGCCCTCCTCATCACCAGCCCCACCAGCGCGCTCGTCGTCTACAACGTCCTCTACATCGGCACGTTCGCCCTCGCGTTCCTCGGCGCCTACGCCCTCCTGCGCCAACTCGGCGCCCGCGTCGCCGGCTCGGCCGTCGCCGCAGCCGCCTTCGCCTACGCCCCTTGGAAACTCGGCCAGGCCGGGCACCTCCAGGTGCTCTCCAGCGGCGGCATCGTCCTCGCCCTCGCGATGCTCGCGCGCGGGCACGGTTACTCCCTCCGGGGCGGCTTCAGGCCGGAGCGGCAGCGACCCGGCTGGATCCTCGCCGGATGGCTCACCGCCCTGTGGCAGTTCTCGATCGGCGCGGGACTCGGCATCCCGTTCGTCTACCTGCTGCTCGGCGTCGGCGTGGTCGTCGGCCTCCACTGGCTCGTCAAGCGGCCCCGGCTGCGCTGGCAGACGCTGGCCGCCAACGGCATCGGCGGCTCGGTCTTCACCCTCGGGGTGCTGTGGATCGCGGACAAGCACGCCGTCGTCGCCCGCGCCTACCCCGAGGCGCTGCGCGACGTGGAGTACATCAGCTGGTTCAGCCCGACCTGGCAGAGCTTCATCATCGCCCCGGAGGAGTCGCGTGTGTGGGGCGCGGCGCACGAGGCCGCGCGCGCGGAGCTGACGTGGGCGCCCGAGCAGGCGCTGCTGGTCGGCTTCACGCTGTTCGCGCTGGCGGTCGCGGGGCTGATCTGGTCGTGCTGGACGGGTTGGCAGCGGGTCTGGCTGGCGCTCGGCGGCGCCGTCGTGTTCGCGGTCGCCATGGGCCCCAACTTCCTCGACGACGGTTCGTGGGCGTGGGCGCTGCTGTACGAGTACGCGCCGGGCTGGGATGCGATCCGCACTCCCGGGCGGCTGGCGATCTACCTGACACTGATCCTGGCGGTGCTGGCGGCGGGGACGCTGACGCGCATCGCCGACGAGGCGGACGACCTGGCGCACCGCTCCAGGATCGACAAGCGATGGAAGGCGAAGGCGCCCAAGCGGGTGCACGCGCTCTTGTTCCTGCCGATCGGGCTGGTCCTGTGGGAGGGGCTCACGGTCGCACCGTACGTGGCGGTGCCGGAGGCGCCCGTCGACATGTCCGAACTGGAGGGTCCGGTGCTGTTCCTCCCGGCGGGCGGGGGCGACACGCGGGTGCAGTACTGGAGCATCGACGGGTTCCCCGAGGTCGTCAACGGGGTCGCGGCGTTCACGCCCGACGAGCAGGCGGGGATCCGCTCGATGTCGATGGGCTTCCCGAGCGAGGACGCGATCGCGTCCCTGCGTGAAGCCGGCATCGAGACCGTGGTGGTCCTCCCCGGCTCGCTGCCCGGCAGCGACTGGGCGGGCCTGGACACCGAGGCCGAGCCGTTCGGCGTCGAAGTGGAACGCACCGAGACCGCACTGATCTACGACCTCAACGCCGACTAAATGGCGACATACCCGTAATAACGGATATGTCCCCTAAGGGACCCCTGGCGCAAAAGTACGCGTGCGGACCGACATTCGGGGTTTCGCACAAGACGCGAGGACCGTTCAGGCGGGGCCCATCGGCGTCAGGAACGTCAGCGACCCGATCGCGTCCAGGCGCGGCGGCGAGTGCAGCGGCGAGGCCGTCACATCGAACGTGCGGTGCACCCCGCGGTGCTCGATCCGCATGAGGCTGCGCTCGAGCGCATCGGTCTGCAGCGTCTGCACCGGCGCGAGCCGGGCCAGCTCGGAGTCCACGAGCGGGTGCCCGCCGGCGGTGAAGTCCAGGAATCGAATGCCCGCGTCCAGGAAGCGCGGCATCGTCACCTCCACCTCGAGGCTGAAGCCGAGCACGTGCCGGGCGGCGCGGGAAATGGCGACGATCCGGGTGTCGGCCGCGAGGAGCATGCAGGCGTCGGCCGAAGCGGACACGGCGGTGCGCCACGTGGCCAGCGCCGGATCCAGCCGTATGCCATCAGGTCCGGGCGAAGCGGCCCGAAGCGGGATGACGAGTTCGAGTTGCGTCAATTGGGCGTCCCGGGGGTAGTCGTAACGCTCAGTCTGTCCACGTTAACAGAGATAAGTTGATCTTCGTCCCCCGCGCGTCTACCCTCAGATCATGAGTGCCAACGACGCGCCCGCTCTCGGTGTCGATTCCGAAGTGGGGCGCCTGCGCAGCGTCATGCTCCACCGCCCCGGGGGCGAACTGCGCCGCCTGACCCCGCGCAACAACGGCGCGCTCCTGTTCGACGGCATCCCCTGGGTGGAGCGGGCGCAGGCCGAGCACGACCGGTTCGCGGACACGCTCCTCGAACACGGCGTCGAGGTCCTCTACGTCGGCGCGCTGCTCGCGGAGTGCCTCGAGCTGCCCGAGGCGCGCGAGGCCGTGAGCGTCTCTGTGACGGCCGATCCGCGCCTGGGGCAGACGCTCGGACGCGAACTCGCGGCGTACCTCGCCGACCTCGAACCGGAGCGGCTCGCGGCGGTCCTGGTCGAGGGCTTGACGAAAGAAGAGTTCGGCACATCGGCCTCGTTGCGGCACAAGATGATGCGCCCGACCGAGTTCGTGATCGACCCGCTGCCGAACATGATGTTCACGCGGGACTCGTCGGTGTGGATCGGCGACGCGGTGGCCGTGACCAGCCTCGCGATGCCCGCGCGCCGGCGCGAGACCACGCTGACGGGCCTGATCTACCACCACCACCCGCGCTTCGCCGCGGTGCCGAAGCTGTACGACCCTTCGCTCGAGCACCTGGAAGGCGGTGACGTGCTGGCGCTGGCGCCGGGCGTCCTGGCCGTCGGCGTCGGCGAGCGCACCACGCCTGCGGGCGCGGAGCGCTTGGCGCGCAAGGCCTTCGAGCACGGGCGCATTCACACGGTCCTGGTCGTCCCGATCGCGCAGCGGCGGGCGACGATGCACCTCGACACGGTGTGCACGATGGTCGACCGCGGGCGCTTCGTCATGTACGCCCCGGCCGAGCAGCGCCTGGAGGCGTACACGCTCACCAGCGCCGACGGCGGCGCGAGCCTGAGCATCAAGGGCCCCAAGCGGTTCCTGGACGCGGCGGCCGAGGCGATCGGCGTGGAACGGATCGAGATCATCCACACCGGTGAGCGCGATGTGGTGACGGCCGAACGCGAGCAGTGGGACGACGGCAACAACACCCTCGCCCTCGCCCCCGGCATCGCGGTCGCCTACGAGCGCAACACGGTCACCAACGCCCGCCTCGAACGCGCCGGCATCAAGGTCCTCACGATCCCCGGCTCCGAACTCGGCTCGGGCCGAGGCGGCCCGAGGTGCATGTCCTGCCCGTCGGCGCGCGACGGATTCGCCGCCGCTTGAGACGAGGCAGCGGTTCGCTGCGTGGACTCACGGAGTGGGGCCAAGGCCAGCGAGGGCCACTTCATCGGGTACGCGGCGAGAGGCCGGACGCATCGCGTCCGGCCTCTCGTTGTGCTTGTGTCGCTTAGATGTTGGCGGCGATGTCGTTGCGGTAGTAGCCGCCTTCGAGCTTGACGCCCTCGGCGAGGGCGTAGGCCTCTTGGCGGGCTTGGGCGATCGAGGCGCCGGTGCCGACGCAGTTGAGGACGCGGCCGCCGGTGGCGATGAGCTGGCCGGAGGCGTCGAGCGCGGTGCCGGCGTGGAAGATGCCGGACTCGTCGGCGCCGTAGAGGGGGCGGCCGGTGACGGTGTCGCCCGGGTAGCCCTCGTTGGAGACGACCACGCACACGGCGGCGCCTTCGCGCCACCACAGGCTGCCGAACTTGTCGAGCTTGCCGGTCGCGGCGGCGTACAGGAGCCCGCCGAGCGGGGTCTCCAGGAGGGCGAGGATCGCCTGGATCTCCGGGTCGCCGAAGCGGGCGTTGAACTCGACGACCTTGAGGCCCTTCGCGGTCAGGGCCAGGCCGCAGTAGAGGGTGCCGACGAACGGGATGCCGCGCCCGGCCAGTTCGGCCAGGGTCGGTTCGGCGACGCGCTCCATGATCTCGGTGACGAGGTCGTCCGGGGCCCACGGCAGCGGCGTGTACGCGCCCATGCCGCCGGTGTTGGGGCCGGTGCCGCCGTCGCCGATGCGCTTGAAGTCCTGGGCGGGGAGCAGCGCCTTGGCGTGCTGGCCGTCGCTCACGACGAAGAGGGAGACCTCGGGGCCGTCCAGGTACTCCTCGATGACCACGCGCTCGCAGGCGAGGGCGTGGGCGAGGGCCTGGGCGCGGTCGTCGGTGACGACGACGCCCTTGCCGGCGGCGAGGCCGTCGTCCTTGACGACGTAGGGCGCGCCGAACTCGTCGAGCGCGGCCTCGGCCTCTTCGCGGGTCTTGCAGGCGCGCGCGGCGGCGGTCGGGACGCCGGCGGCGGCCATGACCTCCTTCGCGAAGGCCTTGGAGCCCTCGATGAGGGCCGCCTGGCCGCTCGGGCCGTACACCGGGATGCCCTTGGCGCGCACGGCGTCGGCGACGCCCGCGACCAGCGGGGCCTCGGGGCCGACGATGACGAGGTCGGCCGCGGAGGTCACCGCCAGGGAGGCCACGGCGGCCGGGTCGGTCTGGTTCACCGGCACGCAGTCGCCCAAGGCGGCCATGCCGGGGTTGCCCGGGGCGCAGATGAGCTTGGTGACGGATTCGTCCTCGGCCAGCGACGCCGCCAGGGCGTGCTCGCGGCCGCCGGAGCCGATCAGGAGTACTCGCACACCGTCAGTTTACGTGGCGGCGACGTGCAGGTTAACCGCCACGCCGAGTGGTTCCCGGCACTCGGGACCGCGCGGCGCCGCACTTTCGGGTGACACGGCGGCGGCGGGGGCCGGTTTCTGTCGGACCCGGGCGGCATCGTGGGCGGTACGGTCCCCAGGGCGGGTGGGGGTTAGGGATGGCCCTAACAGTGACCCACCCTTACTAGGGCGGGTACACGCGGCAGGGTGCCATGATGGGCGCGTGACTGCGAATGTGCTCGCCGAGCGTTATGCCTCCGCCTCGATGCGCGACATCTGGGACCCCGTCGGCAAGATCAAGGCCGAGCGGCGCCTGTGGCTGGCCGTCCTCCAGGCCCAGCACGACCTGGGCGTCCGCGTCCCCGACGGCGTGATCGCCGACTACGAGCGCGTGCTCGACCAGGTGGACCTCGCCTCGATCAGCGAGCGCGAGCGCGTCACCAAGCACGACGTGAAGGCCCGCATCGAGGAGTTCTCCGATCTGGCCGGCCACCAGCACATCCACAAGGGCATGACCAGCCGCGACCTCACCGAGAACGTCGAGCAGATGCAGGTCCGGCAGTCCCTGGAGCTGGTGCGCGACCGCCTTGTCGCCGCCCTCGTGCGCCTCGCGGCCCGCGCCGTGCAGCACCGCGAGCTCGTCATGGCCGGGCGCAGCCACAACGTGCCCGCCCAGGCCACCACCCTCGGGAAGCGCTTCGCGACCTGGGCTGAGGAGCTGCTCGCGGCCCTCGACCGCATCGAGGACCTCCTCAAGCGCTACCCGCTGCGCGGCATCAAGGGCCCCGTCGGCACCGCCCAGGACATGCTCGACCTCTTCGACGGCGACACCGCGAAACTCGCCGAGCTCGAGACCCGCGTCGCCCGCCACCTCGGCTTCGAGCGCGTCATGGACTCGGTCGGCCAGGTCTACCCGCGCTCGCTCGACTACGAGGTCGGGTCCGCGCTCGTCCAGGCCGTCGCCGGGCCCTCTTCCGCGGCGCTCACGATCCGCCTCATGGCCGGCGCCGAGCTCGCCACCGAGGGGTTCATGCCCGGCCAGGTCGGCTCGTCCGCCATGCCGCACAAGATGAACACCCGCTCCTCCGAGCGCGTCAACGGCCTCGCCGTCGTCGTGCGCGGGTACGCCGCGATGCTCGGCGAGCTCGCCGGCGACCAGTGGAACGAAGGGGACGTCTCCTGCTCGGTGGTCCGCCGCGTCGCCCTCCCCGACCTCTTCTACGCGGTCGACGGCCTGTACGAGACGTTCCTCACGATCCTCGACAACTTCGGGGCCTACCCGGCCGTCATCGGCGCCGAGCTCGACCGCTACCTGCCGTTCCTGACCTCCACCAAGGTCCTCATGGCGGCCGTCAAGCAGGGCGGCGGTCGCGAGGACGCGCACGAGGCCATCAAGGAGCACGCCGTCGCCGTCGCCCGCGCCATGCGCGAGAACGGCCAGCGGGAGAACGACCTGTTCGACCGGCTCGCCGCCGACCCGCGCCTGCCGCTGGACCGGGACGGCCTCGCGGCCCTGGTAGCGAATCCGGGTGAATTCATCGGCGCCGCAGGCGATCAGGTGGACCGTGTCGCCGAAAGAGTGGCCGCAGCGGCGAAAGCGCACCCTGAGGCCGCGTCCTACCGGCCGGGAAACATCCTATGACTCGCTGTGACCTGGCACCGTCCTCGTAGCTCGAACTGGCCCAGGTCACGGCCGGTGAATATGCTTGCCCTGTTGTCCCGTCCATGTGACCGACAGGAGTGCGCCCGTGGCCCGTGTAGTGGTCGACGTGATGCTGAAGTCCGAAATCCTCGACCCCCAGGGCGAGGCCGTCCTCGGGGCGCTGCCCCGGCTGGGCGTCAACGACGTGTCGTCGGTGCGGATCGGCAAGCGCGTCGAGATCGAATTCGACGAGAACGCCCAGAACGTCGAGGAGCAGTCGCGAGTGATCGCCGACCAGCTCCTGGCCAACCCGGTCATCGAGAGCTTCTCGCTGTCGATCGAGGGCGCATGAGCGCGCGCGTCGGGGTCGTGACCTTCCCCGGCTCGCTCGACGACCGGGACGCCGCCCGCGCGGTGCGCCTGGCCGGCGGCGAGCCGGTGGGGCTGTGGCACGACGACGCCGCGCTCGGCCGCGTCGACGCCGTGTTCCTGCCCGGCGGGTTCTCCTACGGGGACGCGCTGCGCTGCGGCGCCATCGCCCGCTTCTCGCAGGTGATGGACACCGTCAAGGCCGCCGCGGCCCAGGGGATGCCCGTCCTCGGGGTGTGCAACGGCTTCCAGGTGCTGTGCGAATCGCACCTGCTGCCGGGGGCGCTGGTGCGCAACGCCCACCTGCGCTACCGCAACCGCCCCGCGCGCCTGCGCGTCGAGACCTCCCGCACCGCGTGGACGCGCCTCTACCAGCCGGGCAGCGAAGTGGTCTTCCCCGCGAAGCACGGCGAGGGCCGGTACGTCGCCGACGAGGCCGTCCTCGACGAGCTCGAGGCGAACGGCCGCGTCGTCTTCCGGTACCTCGACAACCCGAACGGCTCGATGCGCGACATCGCCGGGGTGTCCAACGAGGCCGGGAACGTCGTGGGCCTCATGCCCCACCCCGAGCACGCCGTCGACGAGCTGACCGGCCCGTCGAACGACGGGCTCGGCATTGTCGCCTCCGTCCTGGCCCACCTCACCGGGGCCGTCGACACCAGTGGAGTCAGCCGATGAGCCAGCTCAACGTCGCCATCGACACCGTCGGGGTCGCCGACGCGACCCCCGACGAGAAGCAGCCGTGGGCCGAACTGGGCCTGAAGGAGGACGAGTACCAGCGGATCCGCGAGATCCTCGGGCGCCGCCCCACCCAGTCCGAGCTCGCCATGTACTCGATCATGTGGTCCGAGCACTGCTCGTACAAGTCCAGCCGCGTGCACCTGCGCCAGTTCGGGGAGAAGAACCCGAAGACCCCGCGCCTGCTGGCCGGGATCGGGGAGAACGCGGGCGTCGTCGCCATCGACGAGAACATCGCGGTCACCTTCAAGGTCGAATCCCACAACCACCCGTCCTACGTGGAACCGAAGCAGGGGGCGGCCACCGGCGTCGGCGGCATCATCCGCGACATCATCGCCATGGGCGCCCGCCCGATCGCCGTCATGGACTCCCTCCGCTTCGGCGCCATCGACCACCCCGACACCGCCCGGGTCCTCCCGGGCGTGGTCGACGGCATCGGCCACTACGGCAACTGCGTGGGCCTGCCCAACATCGGCGGCGAGACCTACTTCGACGCCTGCTACCAGGGCAACCCGCTCGTCAACGCCCTCAGCGTCGGCGTCCTGCCCCGCTCGCGCCTCCAGTCCATGCAGGCCAGCGGCGTCGGCAACACCGTGATCCTCATGGGCGCCAAGACCGGCCGCGACGGCATCGGCGGCGTCTCCGTCCTCGCCAGCGCCACCTTCTCCGAGACCGGTGAAGGCGACGCCCGCCCGAGCGTGCAGGTCGGCGACCCGTTCACCGAGAAGCTGCTCATCGAGGTGTGCCTCGAGCTCTTCGACGCCGGCCTCGTCGTCGGCGTCCAGGACCTCGGCGGCGCCGGGCTCACCTGCGCGCTCAGCGAGACCGCGGCCGCCGGCGACGGCGGCATGCACGTCGACCTCGAACGGGTCCCGCTGCGCGCCACGGGCATGGAGCCGCAGGACATCCTCGCCTCGGAGTCGCAGGAGCGGATGCTCCTCATCGTCGACCCCGCCAAGGCGGAGGAAGTCCTCGCGCGCTCGCGCCGCTGGGGCCTGCTCGCCACCGAGATCGGCACGGTCACCGACTCCGGCCGGCTCGTCGTCGACTTCCACGGCCAGACCGTGGTCGACGTGCCGCCGAAGTCGCTCGCCGACGAGGGCCCGGTCTACCACCGGCCCATCGCCGAGCCGAACGACCTCGGCCTCATCGCGGTCGACCGGGCCGAGACGCTGCCGCGTCCGACCACGGACGAGGAGATCCGCCAGACCGTCCTCGACATGGCCGCCAGCCCGAACCTGTGCGACAAGTCCTGGATCACCGAGCAGTACGACTCCTCGGTCTTCGGGAACACGGTGCTCGGCACCCCGCACGACGCGGGCGTCGTGCGCCTCGACGAGCGCACCGGCGTCGGCATCGCGATCTCCCTGGACGGCAACGGCCGCTTCGCGCGGCTCGACCCGTACGTCGGCGCGCAGCTCTCGCTCGCCGAGGCCTACCGGAACGTCGCCGTCACCGGCGCGACCCCGATCGCGATCTCGGACTGCCTCAACTTCGGTTCGCCGGAGGACCCGCACGTCATGTGGCAGTTCGAGCGGGCCGTCACCGGCATCGCCGACGGCGCGCAGAAGCTCGGCATCCCCGTCACCGGCGGCAACGTCTCGTTCTACAACCAGACCGGCCGCGACGCGATCCACCCGACGCCCGTCATCGGCGTGCTCGGCGTGATCGACGACGTGGCCCGCCGGATCCCGCTCGGCCTGGGCAAGACCGGCGACACGATCGCGCTCATCGGCACCACCGAAGAAGAGCTCTCGGGCTCCGAATGGGCGTCGGTGAAGCACGGCCACCTCGGCGGCGTGCCGCCGAAGGTGGACCTCGACCACGAGATGAAGCTCGCCGAGCTCCTCTCGCGCCTGGCCGAGACCGAGCAGCTCGCCGCCGCGCACGACCTCTCCGAGGGCGGGCTCTCGCAGGCGCTCGTGGAGGCGATCTGCCACTCCGGGCTCGGCGCGCAGATCCTCCTGCCCGAGGGCGCGGACCCGTTCACGTACCTGTTCTCGGAGTCGTCCGGGCGGGTGCTCGTGGTGATCCCGCGCGGCCAGGAGCTGGCCGTGCGCACCGCGTGCGAGCAGCGCGGGCTGCCGATCACGCCGCTGGGCGTGACCGACGCGAACACCGACGGCCTGCACCTGCGCGACCACTTCGACATCGGCCGCGAGGAGCTCGAGGCGTCCTGGAAGGGCCGCATCGGCCTCTACCTCGGCGAATAAGACCGCATAGGATATATCCTATAGGATTTTGCGACTGCCCTGGAGCTTTGGTTCCAGGGCAGTCTGCTGCAAGTAATAAGGAGCCGCAGGTAATGAGGAGCCGCCGGGCTATTCGCCGAGCGGTTCGCCCGTGGACGCCGCAAGGGGGAGCAGTTCGCTCAGGTCGGCGCGCTGGCCGGAGGCCGAGACCTTGCCGGATTTGAGGGCTTCGTGCCATTGGGTGCGGCCGGTGGCGAGGAGGAGGAACACGAGCGGTTGACATTCCACGACGTTCGGCGGGGTGCCGCGGCGGTGCCGGGGGCCTTCGACGCACTGCACCGCACCGTACGGCGGGACGCGCACTTCCACAGTGTGACCAGGGGCTTTCTCCGCGAGCGCCTGCAGCAGCGCCCGGACCGCGCCCTTAAGGGACTCCCGGTCGGGCGCTTCACCGTTGTCGATCGCGGCCATGGCATCGACCACAGCGTCCACGGGGAGACCTCCGAACCACGTTAGACTGCCCGTTACGGCACGTCGCCGAACGGGCGTGCTCTTGCAATTGTGTGCCAGGCTGCGTGCCCGGAAGAGCGGGCTCACGGATGCCGCGGTGCCTGCACCCCGGTCCCGTGACCGAAATGAGACCAGGCATAGTGGCGACGACGGCCCGCTTCCGTGGGTTCGTCGTGCCTGCCCGTGGCAGATCGCCGCGAGCGGTGCTGGATGGCACATGCCCAGGAGGGGATGTAGATGACCGTAGCGGTCGTACCGAGCGGGACCCAGACTAGCGTCCCGCGGTCCCGGCGCGGAGGACGGGGTGGCCTGCGCTCGCGCCTGGCCGGCCTCGCCGCGGCGGGCGGTGTGCTCCTCGGCATCCTTGCGTTCCCGCAGGCCGCGATGGCGCAGCAGGAGGTCGACGGCTGGTTCAACGGGGGATTCAACCCGAACCCGGTGAGCATCGGCGGTCAGGCCACGGTCATCACGGTGACGGTGCAGAACTTCAACCCCGTGCAGCCCAAGGACATCTCGATCAAGGCGAAGGTCGACGGGCTCAACGACGTCATCGCCGCCGTCGACAACGACGGCGGTGCGGGCCTGTGCACCCGCGAGGACGCGGACAAGGTCAAGTGCGCCCAGGTCGAGCCCAACGGGCAGCGGACCATCTCGTTCACGGTGACCACGGTCGTCGAGTCGGACCTGCCGAGCGGCGAGCAGCTCTCGGGGAACTTCACCGTCGAGATCGAGGGCCAGAGCAAGTCGACCGGCATCAACGTCGTCGGCACGTCGACCGTGTCGACGGTCTCCAAGATCAGCGGCGAGGTCACCTCCAACGCGGAGCCGGTCGCGGACGCCGAACTCGAACTCACCGACGGCGAGGGCGAGACGCACGAGGCGACGACCGACAGCGACGGCATGTACGAGTTCACCGGCGACTCCTCCGATCCGATCGCGCCCGGCGACATGACGCTGAAGATCACCGCCGAGGGCTACGAGGACAAGGAAGAGACGCTCACCGTTCGTGAAGGCAGCGAGACCTTCACGAAGAACATCACGCTCGCGCAAGTCGAGCAGGAGCCGACGGCCGAGCCGACGAGCGCCGCCGAGGCCCCGACCTCCGAGTCGGCGGCCGCTCCCGAGCCGGAGGACGACGGCATGTCGTCCACCCTGATCTTCCTCATCGTCATCGGCGCGCTGCTGGTCATCGGCGGCATCGTCGGCATCTTCTTCCTGCTGCGCGGCGGCAAGGACAAGGACGACGACGACGGCGAGAGCTTCGCCCCGGAGACCCCGCCGGACCACACGCCGACCGCGGCCCAGGTCGGGACGCCCGGCGTCTACCAGGCCGCCCCCGGTCCCGAGGCCGACGCGCCGACGATGATCCACCCCGGCGGCCTCGTCGGCGGGGCTCCTGCCGCGCCGACCCAGTTCGGACCCGCGTACGGCGGTTCGGATTCGACGCAGGTCATGCCGCAGGGCGGCTTCGGCGCCGCACCGGGGATGCCCGGCGGCCAGATCGGCCCCGACGGCACCACGATCCTCCCGGTCGTCAAGCAGCCGGGCGGGCCCGGCGCCTCGGACGCCACGCAGATCATGCCGCAGGCGAACCTCGGTTCGCCCCCGGCCGCACCGCCGAGTCCTTACGGCGACGCGGGTGCCACGCGGCCGTACGCGGCCCCGTCGGCGCCGCCGAACCCCGCAGCGCCTTACGATCCGGCCGTGACCCGGTCGCACCCGGGGCCGTCCCCGGTCGGCTCGCCGAGTCCTTACGGCGACCTCGGTTCGACGCGCCCGCACCCGGCGCCGACGCCGCCGCCCGCCGCCGGTTCGATGTTCGACCCGCAGCAGCCCGGAGGCGCACCGCAGGACCAGGGGTACGGAGCGCCGAGCGCACCCCGTGGCCAGGGCTACGGTGCGCCCAGTGCACCCCGTGACCAGGGCTATGGTGCGCCGAGCGCTCCGCGGGACCAAGGGTTCGGCACGACCAGCGCACCCCGGGACCAGAGCTACGGGCCGCAGGGATCGCCGAGCGCGCCGCCGCAGTACGGGCCCGGCTCGCAGAGCTACGGCGGCCAGCAGGGCTACGGCGCGCACGGCTCGCCGAGCGCCCCGCCCAGTGCGCCCAGAAGCGCGCCGCCGAGCGGCGACCCGTACCCGAGCCAGTCGCTGCGCCGCGACCCGTATGCGCCGCAGGAGCAGCCGCCGAAGAGGACGGAGAACAGCCAGGTGCCCTTGTAGGCGATCTTGCGCTTGAACGCGATCGTCGCGAACGCCAGGTCGATGCTCGCCATG